>JBBRMI010000025.1:0-56898 GCA_038230915.1 Polyangiales bacterium
CGACGGGAGGCGCGTCGTCGCGACGCGAAACGCTGCGTTTGCGATCGAAGCGCGCGGGTTCGGCCCGGGGGGCGTCGTCGCGACGCGAAACGCTGCGTTTGCGATCGAAGCGCGCGGGTTCGGCCCGGGGGGCGTCGTCGCGACGCGAAACGCTGCGTTTGCGATCGAAGCGCGCGGGTTCGGCCCGGGGGGCGTCGTCGCGGCGCGGCGCGGTGCGTCTGCGATCGAAGCGCGCGGGCTCGGCGCGAGGGGCGTCGTCGCGACGCGAAACGCTGCGTTTGCGATCGAAGCGCGCGGGTTCTGACGCGGCGGTCTCGGAGTGCTTGGGCTCGCGGCGCTTGGCGCTCGAGCGCCCTGGTTCGCTGTGTTTAGCGTCGCGGCGACGCGCAGCCGAGAACTTGGGCTCGGGGCGCCGAGCGCCAGGCGTCCGTGGCTCGTCACTCCAACCACCTTTGCCGAGCGCAGGTTCGAAAACCGGCGCACGCACCTTTTTCGGCACGCCATAGTCTCGCTTCAGTTCCACGAGCTCATCGACGCTGAGCGGTCGCCACTGACCGGGTCGCAAATCTTCGCTCGTTACCCCGGCGTGTGAGATGCGCGCCAAACGCATGACCGGAAAGCCCGTGGCTTCGCCGAGCCTGCGCACCTGACGATTGCGTCCCTCGCGCAGCGTGACCTCGAGCCACGTCTTGTCGCCCTCGAAGCGCAGCCGCTTGACCTGCGCTGGTTGGGTCGGGCGGCCATCGATCACGAGCCGCTCGCTGAAGCGGTCGAGCGCCTCGTCGTCGACGGCGCCCTTCACCTTGGCGACGTACACCTTCGGGACGGCCTTCTTCGGGTGGGCGAGCGCTTGGGCGAATTCGCCATCGTTGGTGCAGATCAAGGCGCCGCTGGTGTGAAAGTCGAGGCGACCGACCGGAACCACGCGAGCACCAGCATCCTTGAGCAACTCCAGGATTGTCGGGCGGCCTTCGGGATCGCTCAGCGTACACACGACGCCGCGCGGCTTGTGCAGCACGATGTAGATCAACTTTTCGGCGACGATCTTGTTACCATCGACCTCGATGCGACTCGTGCGCGGATCGACCTGCGTGCCCAACTCACGAACGACCTTCCCGTCGACGCGCACGCGCCCAGCCAAAATGATCTGCTCCGCCGCCCTACGCGAAGCAAGCCCCGCCTGCGCCAACACCTTCTGAAGCCGTTCCATCTGGCGCCGTCCGTAGCACGAGAATCACAAGGAGACAGGGAGTCGGCTGCTCATTGGTCTCATCTCAGCTATTGCCGCCCGCCGACCGTGGTTTCTGGCTGCCAATGGTCAGCGGGAGTCAGGGAGAGCGGAGGACAATTCTAGGGTACGCGAACCCCAAACCTCCTGCCCCAAGCCCCCAGATTGCTGCTCTCGCCTGGTTGCTCCGTTCTCTCAGCTGCTGGTTGCGATGCAGGTCACGAAGACCGCAGGACGCTGAAGTGAGCGCGGAGGAGAACGCGAGCCCGCAGAACAAAACCGAGAAGCGCTAGCGCTTTCTCGGGCTCACGTGACCCTCGACCGGCTTGCCTTCGGCTTCGTCGGCCTTTTTCTTGGCTTCTTCGATCTCGGCGGCCTTCTTCTCTTCCGCCTTTTCCTTGGCCTCGATGTCGCGCAGGGCGATCTCATCGCGGTCCCAACGATCGACACGGCCGTCGAAATCCAGATCCACTCCCAAGCGTTGCAGCCGACCGTCGTCGTAGATTTCCCACTGATCGGGCTTGCCGTCTTTGTTGGTGTCGCGTTGCGCGCGCGCCAGCTTGCCGCCGACGTAGAACTTCACCTCTTCGGGCCGGCCACTACCCGACTTATCGAGCTGCACCTTCGAGATGCGGCCACGCGAGAACGTGATCCACGTGTCGACCTTGCCGTCGAAATTCGTGTCGGCCAGCTCGTTCAGCGGCTCACCCTTGTCGGTGTACGTCCGCATCACGTCCTTGGCGCCATCAAGGTTCGTATCGACCTCGCGGCATAGCAGCACCTTCTTGCGATCTTCGCCTTCGCCGACGATCGAGAACACGCGGCGAATGTTGGGATTGATCGCGCCCGGTCCACGTACCTCCTGGACCTCGCGATCCGAGCGGCCCTTGTAGTCGCAGCGCGATGCGTCGTCGGACGCCACACCCGAAACCTGCTTGTCGCTCATTTTTGGCGCGACTTGCGTCGTTGCCGAACCACCGCAGCCAATCGCGGCCAGCGCCGGCAGCAAACACCACGACATGAAAGACGTTCTCACTTGCTGGGCCCCTTGCTGTCAGCCGGCTTGGTCGCATCGCCCGCTGGCTTGGCTTCGTCGGCAGCCTTGTTTTCTACCTCGGTTGGCGCCGACGTTGCCTTGGCGAAGTCGGGGCTCTGCGTCACTGCGGGACCTTGACGCTCCGGCGGCACATAACCCGTCTCTTTGCAGTAGTCGACGGTAGCTCCCGGATCCGGCCTGCCGTCGTTGTTCACGTCGGAGTGGATCATCGGGCAGCCCGGCTTGGTGTACTCCCACCACTGATCGATGACGCCGTCGCCGTTCGAATCTCGTTCGCTGCGCGTCAACACGCCGGCCTGGTAGAAATCCCAGGTGTCGAGCTTGCGCGCCATCGACGTCGCCTGATCCTTCTCGGTCAGCACGCCGCCTTGGTACGTCGCAATCTCGTCGATCTGCCCGTCACGGTCGTAGTCGTACTCGCGGCGCCGTAGCCGCCCCGAGCTGTCGTTGTACGAGAACGAGTCAATCACACCGTCGAAGTTGAGGTCGATCGCGCGGCAAGACTCGACCGAGCCCTTGCGCACGATGAAGATGTCCGGGCGGCCGTCGTTGTTGGCGTCGATTTTTTCGCTGGCGCCCGCCGTGTCGCACGCGTCATGCGTGATGGCGGTATCGCGCTTCGTGATCCCGCCGGTCGCGGCGCCGCCACCCGCCGCGGCCGAGCCGCCGCAGCCCATAGCCAAAAGCAGGACCCCACCGAGCGCTGTCCAACTCCTCGACTCCTCAGTGATTTTCATCGGATTGTTCCCTAGGCGCGAGCCATGGCTCACACGCCCGAGCTTTGCGTTTTACCCCGACCAGGTGCGCCCGTACAGCCGGGGTCCGGCTCCGACTGAGAGCGTGGCGGTAGGCCCGCCGCCCGCTTGGTCGCGACGGCCCGCAAGACGCTGGCGGACGCTCCCCATACCCCCCAACGGCGCCCCGGCCGAACGACCTAAGACCAATTCCTGTCCGCGGCGACAATCCTAACACTATTGAATTATTAGATAATTCTTCATTTATCTCGAATGACGGCCGTTGACAACATGTGTAGGGGCATCTATTGTAACGGCTGGTAACTCGGGCGGCATGTCACGTAACAAGATCTCCACGACCGTCTACATCACGCAGGAGCAGAGCGATAAGCTCCGGCTCCTGCACGACCGCACCAAAGTGCCGGTCGCGGTGTACATCCGCGAGGGGATCGACCTCGTGCTCAAACGCTACGAGCACGCGCTGCCAGGCCAAATGAGCCTGACGGAAACAGCGCCCAAGGCCGCGAAGAAGTAAGGTTAGGTGCCGAGCGCGTGGCACTCCGTGCTGGTCGCGCCTCCCAACCGGCGCTAGACACCGCGCCCGCGCCTTCCCTAGGGGCTTCGACGCCACCCTCCCGAGTGGTGGCTCTCGCAGCTCCCGTCCCCCTCCATGCCCACCGACCCCAGCAGAATCAGAAATTTCTCCATCATCGCGCACGTCGATCACGGGAAAAGCACGTTGGCGGATCGCATCCTGGACGTCACCGGCGCGATCACGGCGCGCGAGCAGGTCGATCAGTTTCTGGACAAGCTCGAGCTGGAGCGCGAGCGCGGCATCACGATCAAAGCGCAGTCCGTGCGCCTGCGTTTCCGTTCCCAGGACGGCAACGAGTACCAGCTGCAGCTGATCGATACGCCCGGGCACGTCGACTTCAACTACGAGGTTTCGAGCAGCCTACGTGCGTGCGAAGGCGCGTTGCTGGTCGTCGACGCCACGCAGGGCGTTCAAGCTCAAACCGTGGCCAACGCCTATTTGGCCATCGAAAATAACCTGGAAGTAATCCCGGTTCTGAACAAGGTCGATCTGCCGTCGGCCGACGTCGACCGCGTCGCGGAGCAAGTCGAAGAGGTCGTCGGCATCGATTGTAGCGGCGCGCTGTTCGCGAGCGGCAAGACCGGCGTCGGCGTGCGCGAGGTGCTGGAAGCCGTGGTGGCGCGGATTCCGCCGCCGAAAGGCTCGCCGACCGCGCCGTTGCGCGCGCTTTTGTTCGACAGCTGGTACGACAGCTACCGCGGCGCCGTGATCCAACTGCGTGTGATGGAGGGCACCCTGAAGAAGGGCGACCGCATCATGTTCATGGCCACCGGCCGCACCTACGACGTAACCGAGATTGGTTGCTTCGCGCCACACGCGACCGCCATCAACGAGCTCGGACCCGGTGAGGTCGGCTTCGTCGCTGCCAACATCAAGACGACGGAAGACACCAAGATCGGCGACACGATCACGACCTTCCACGGCGCCGCGACCGAGCCGTTGCCCGGCTTCCGCGAGGTCAAGCCGATGGTGTTCGCCGGCTTCTTCCCGACCGACCCGGCCGAGTACGAGAACATGCGCGACGCGCTGTCCAAGCTGCATATGAACGACTCGTCGTTCCAGTTCGAGCCGGACACCTCGGACGCGCTCGGCTTCGGATTTCGCTGCGGCTTCTTGGGTCTGCTGCACATGGAGATCATCCAGGAGCGGCTCGAACGCGAGTACGATCTGGACCTGATCACCACCGCGCCGAGCGTCGTTTATCACGCGTTCACCAAGGGCGGCGCGATGGTGAAGGTCGACAATCCGTCGAAAATGCCGAGTGTCGGCGACCTGGAACGCATCGAGGAACCAATCCTCAAGCTGACCGTGCACGTGCCGGCGGAGTACGTCGGGCCGGTGGTGGCTTTGTGCGAAGCGCGCCGCGGAAGCCAGATCGGCATTCATTACGCCACGAAGGATCACGTCGTCATCACGTACGAGATGCCGCTGGCGGAAGTGATCCTGGATTTCCACGACAAGCTGAAGAGCGTCAGCCGCGGCTACGCCAGCATGGATTACGAGATCACCGGTTACCGCGCCGACCAGCTAGTGAAGCTCGACATGATGCTCAACGGCGAGACGCTCGACGCCCTGAGCGTCATCGTGCATCGCGACGGTTCGTACCCCCGCGCGCGCTTGCTGGCAGCCAAGCTCAAGACGCTGGTGCCGCAGCAGCAGTACGAGGTCGCGATTCAAGCCGCGATCGGCTCGAAGATCATCAGCCGTGAGACCGTGCGTGCCCTGCGCAAAGACGTCACCGCCAAGTGCTACGGAGGCGACATCTCGCGGAAGCGGAAGCTGCTCGAGAAGCAGAAAGAGGGCAAACGCCGGATGAAGTCGGTCGGAAGCGTCGAATTGCCGCAGGAAGCTTTCCTGGCCGTGCTCAAACTGGAGGAGTGAACCCGATGCAAGGCACGAGCGCGCGTCAGTTGGCGACGATTCAGAAGATCCTGTCCACCGTCAACGCTTCGGCGCCGGAGCACGGCCAGCTCGAGCTGATCGAGACGATTCCGTTCGGGGCATCCTTGCTGATCGATCGCTACCGTATGGCCAACGGGCTCTCTATTCTGCTGTGCGAAGACAAGAGCGCGCCTGTCGTGAGCGTGCACACCTGGTTCCGCGTCGGCTCACGCCACGAGCACGAAGGCAAGACCGGCCTCGCCCATCTGTTCGAGCACCTGATGTTCAACGAGATCGAGGGCCGCGGCGCGGGCTTCTTCGACCGCACGCTCGAGGAAGCGGGCGCCGAGAGCAACGCTTCGACTTGGCTGGATTGGACGCAGTACAACATCGCGATCCCAAAGGAACAGCTCGGCCTGGTGCTCGAGCTCGAAGCCGAACGGATGAGCAAGCTCGTGCTGCGCGAGCCGCAGGTCACGAGCGAAAAAGAAGTGGTCGCCAATGAGCGGCGCTACCGCGTCGACGACGACGTTGAGGGCGCGGTCAGCGAGATCTTGTGGGCCACCGCCTTCACGAAGCACGCCTACAAGTGGCCGACGATCGGCTGGATGAAGGACATCGAAGGCTTCACGACCGAAGACTGTGAGGCATTTTACCGGGCGTTTTACGCGCCGAACAACGCCGCGCTCGTGATCTCCGGCGACTTCAAGCTGCCGGACGTGCTGCGGATGATTTCCCAGCGTTACGGCGTGATGCCGCGCTCGATCTTGCCGCTCGAAGACGCGCAGCCCGAGCCGCCACAGACCAGCGAGCGGCGCGTCGAGGTGAAGAAGCCGACCAGCACCGAGAAGCTGCTGGTCGGCTACCACGCGCCGGCATTGGGCGACTTCGACCATCCGGCGATCTCGTTGTTGTCGGAGGTGCTGTTCGGGGGTCGCGCCAGCCGCCTGCACCAACGGTTGGTGCGCGAGTTGGAGCTAGCGAGCGAAGTGCGCGCTTCGGTGGGACCGTTTCACGATCCTGGGCTGTTCGAGGTCTACGCGGCGGCCCGCGAAGGACACACCGCCGAGGAACTTCTGACCGTGCTGGACGAAGAGCTGAAGAAAGCCATCGACGCGCCGGTGACCGAGGCAGAGATGGCGCGCGCCTCAGCCCGTTTCGAGCTCGGCCTGCTCGGTGGGCTCGAAACCGCGGACGGCAAGGCTTCGACGATCGGCTTCTATGAAGCGGTGTTGGGTCGACCGGCGGCCGCCTTCGAGCGGCTGGACGCAACGCGACGTCTAACTCAGAGCGATCTGCTGAGGGCCGCGCGTCGTTACCTCGATCCGAATCAGCGCAGCGTGATTTTGGTGCGTCCCGACGGGGCGAAGGCCGCGACGGAGGCTGCAGAATGACGGCTGCCACGCAAGCCGGCCACGCCGCGCCAGCCGTGCTGGTCGAGACGAGCCACGCTTTGCCGCTGGTTTCGTTCAGCATCGCGCTCCGCACTGGCTCGATCCTCGATCCCGAGGGCATGAGCGGAGCCACGCGAATGTTGACGCGCTGGATGCGGCGAACGGCTGGTGGCCGCGAAGCTCAGGTAATCGACACCGAAATCGACGCGCTCGGCGGAGCGTTCGGCGCCGATGTCTCGCCCAGCACGCTGGTCTTTCAAGGCACGGTCATCACCCGCTCGCTGGACGGGTTGATGCGGATCACGGCCGACATTCTGGCGCGGCCCGGGTTCGCCGACGCCGAGCTGGAGCGGCTGCGGCGCGAGACACTGGCCGAGCTGACCGAGTCGCTCGACGACGATCGCGGGCTCGGGCGGCGCTGGTTTCGGCATCGCTTATTCGGTGCGCACCCGTACGCGCGCTCGGTGACCGGCACCGCCACCAGCCTTGCGCGCATCGCCGTCGAAGATCTCAAGGCGCTCTACCGGCGCATCGTGCGGCCCGACAATCTCATCTTCGCGTTCTCCGGTGACATCGAGCGCCCGCGCGCCGAAGCGTTGGCTGAACAGCTGCGCGGTCAACTCGCAGGCGGCCCGGTCCCGGACGATACGATCAGCGATCCGGCGGTCATCCCTGGGCGACGGTTGACGCTCGTCGACAAGCCAGATCGCACGCAAACGCAGATCTTGATCGGCGGCCTGGGAACTCATCCCTCCGATCCCGACCACCTGGCGCTCCACGTCGCCAACACGGTGTTCGGCGGCACCTTCACCGCGCGTTTGACCCAAGAAGTGCGAGCGAAGCGCGGTTGGTCGTACGGCGCTTACTCCAGCTTGCCGATCGATCGCCGTCGGCAAGCGTTCAGCATGTGGACGTTCCCCAAAGCCGAGGACGCCGCGCCATGCATCGCGTTGCAGCTCGAGATGCTCCACGCTTTGCGCACCAAAGGCATCACGAAGAAAGAGCTATCGTGGGCCAAGAAGTACCTCGTGCGCTCGCATGCTTTCGCGCTCGATACGGCGTCCAAGCGCGTGGGCCTGCTGCTCGACAAAGCGCTCTACGGGTTGCCTGACGGTTACTACGAGGACTACATCGAGCGCATCAAGGCCGTCACGCACGAGGCCGCGAATGCTTCGGTGGTCGAACGAATTTCGGAAGACGATCTGCTCGTTACGGTGGTCGGTACCGCTACGCAGATCGGCGACGGCGTGCGAGCAGCTATCCCGAACCTGGTCTCGAGCGAAGTCGTACCGTACGACACCGAGCCGAGTTAACGCGCGGCTGGCATGGCGCCAGATACCGCCTCCACGACGTGCAGCGCCTTGGGCGTGATCTGCCAGCTGAAGTAGCTGCGCGGTGACGCCTCTGGAAACAGGCTGGTCGTGCCGTGGTCGAGCACGGTGACCGGAGCGCCTGCCGGCCCAAACCACGCGACCCCGAGCTCGTCGTCAGTCGGGAGCCGCTCGAAGCGGCGCCAGGTCGGGGTCGCTTCGTCGAGGCCGCGGTCGAGTGACCAGCGATCGTGAAAGCTCGCCCA
The DNA here is from genome assembly GCA_038230915.1 of Polyangiales bacterium. Lineage (GTDB taxonomy): Bacteria > Myxococcota_A > Polyangia > Polyangiales > Polyangiaceae > PMG-095. Next base: position 8,466 of record JBBRMI010000025.1, read on the forward strand.
CGACCGGCCCTCGAGCAGCGGGACGAAGCGACGCCGAAGCTCGGCTTGGAGATGCTGCTGCGCGTCGTTCGAAAGTCCGAAGTGCACTTGTCCGAGTAGGTTGCAGAAGAGTAGCGCCGCCTGCGGTCTTTGCCGCAACAGCGCGTCCAAGCCAGAACGGCCGGTGAGCAGCGGTTGGACCAAGAGATCGCGATGCTCGAAATGCAAACGTGCGCCCCGCAAGCGCAGCGCGAGGATCCGCCGCGCCAACGGATCAGGCTCGAGCACGAGCACGCGGCCGAAGCGCGACAGGTGGGTGATTGGCAAACAATGTCCGCCGCTTGGCCCGACCAGGATCAACTCGTCCGCGACCGCTAGGTGTTGGCTGAGCCACTCGGCCAGTGCGTCGCGGAACGGAGCCCACAGACCACTGCGGTAGCGCAACGCACGCGCGTGATAGACGAGCCCGCCGGAGGGCGTAAAGAGCGACATCGATCGAACCTGGTGCCATTCTAACCGCGGACCGCCAACGGTATATTTGTCCCATGATGGCGCTCAGGTTACCCAACTAGTCGGGGCTAAAACCAAGCCAGAAGGCCCGCGTTAAGGCCAATCGCGCGGTAGCTCCGGTCACCCTTGTCGATCGGTGACGGACCACTGGCCCGCCCTCACAGGCCGAGCGCTCGGCCCCGACATTGCCGCGACGACACGCTACCAGCAAGGCTCGATGGAATTTTGGCTCAGAGTTGAAGCGCGGCCGCGAGCTCTTGCAGGAGCACCGCGGCGAAGTGCCGGGCCGCCGCGAGGTTGTGCGCCAAGTCAACCTCGCGGGTGACGCTGCGCCTGACGTGCGCATAGAGCTTCAGCTTCGGCTCGGTCCCGCTGGGTCGCACGAACAGGCGGCTGCTGTCTTCGAGCTCGAGCTCGAGCAGCGGCGCCGCACCCAGCCAGGGCGCTCGTTCGGTAGCGCCACGGCGGTAGTTCACGGCACGCACGACCCGCTGGCCATGGATCGCGAGCGCCGGCTGTGCGCTCAGCGCGTCCAGGCGCTGAGCAACCCGCGCGCCGGCGTCTGCAGCGTGAAGCGCCACGTTCTGAGCCGCGCTCGCCCACAGCCCGTACTCGGCGTACAGCTCGTGCAGACGATCGAACAAGGTGGCGCCGCGCGCGGCCTGCGCCGCAGCCAGCTCGGCCAGCGCACGCCCAGCGGCGATACCGTCCTTGTCACGAACTGCCGAAAATACCGAGTATCCGAGCGCCTCTTCGTAGGCAAAGCAGAAGCGCCCCGCGCCACGCCTTTCGAGCTCGAGCGCGGCCGTCCACAACCACTTGAAGCCCGTGTGAGTACGTTCGTAGTGCGCCCCACGGGCGGCTGCCAACAGGCCGACGAGCGGCGACGACACCACACTGCTCAAGACGAGCGGCGTGAACGACCGGTCGCTTTGCGACAACGTGTAGTCGGCCAGCAGCGCACCAACTTGATTGCCATCGAGCACCGTCAAGACACCGTGGAGCCGCGCTGCAGCCGCCAAGCGATCGGCGTCCGGGTCGTTGACGAGCAAAAGCGCTGCGCCTCGGCGTTCGCCCTCGGCCAGCGCGAGATCGAGCGTGCCAGGTTCCTCGGGATTCGGGAACGGCGTGGTCGGAAACGTACCGTCTGGCGCGGCTTGCGCCGGTACCACGTCGACGCACGAGAAACCGGCGTCGCGCAGCGTCCTGCGCATCGGCGCCGTACCGACGCCGTGCAGCGCGCTATGGACGATCGGCAGGTCGCGTGCGTGAGGCGCAGCGGGTACGGCGGCGGAAACGGCCGCAAAGTAGCTGTGCAGATTAGCCGAATCGATCAGCGTGAGCGCGGCCGGCGGCGCTTCGTCGAAACTCAGCGACTGAAGCGGCACGTCGCGCGCCGGCGGCGCTTCTGAGATGTGTTGCGCGATATCGTTGTCGAGCGGCGACACGATCTGCACGGCGGCTGGACCATAGACTTTGTAGCCGTTGTCGCCACGCGGGTTGTGGCTAGCGGTGACGACGATCGTGATCGACGCGGCCAGCTCGCGGCCCAAGAACGCGCACAACGGCGTGGCGGTGGGGTTCGAGAACGCGACGACACGGAAACCGGCGGCGAGCAGCACAGCGGCCGAGACTTCAGCAAAGCCACGACTGGTCGGTCGCGCATCGAAACCAAGCACGATCGGCAGGCTGGCGGATTCTGGTCGAGCCTGCAGGTAGCGAGCGATGCCGTAGGCGGTGCGCGTGACGACGGCGGTGTTCATGCGACCGCTGCCAGCGCCGACCGCGGCGCGCAGACCAGCGGTACCGAAGCTGAGCGGACGCAGGCGTTCGTCGAGGGCTTCGCGATCGCCGGCGTCGATCAGCGAGATCAGCTCCGCGCGCGTGCTCGGATCTGGATCGCCGTCGACCCAAGCGCGGGCGGCAGCGATCAGCTCCTCCGCCGAGCTGGTCATGTGCGCTTGACCAATTTTTCAGCCAACCCGGTGTCATACTCGCCAGCCACGAACTCGGGAGCTGCCAGGACTTGCCGCAAGAATTGCAGATTGGTGACGCGATCTGCCTTTGGACCGACCAGGCGCAGCTGGGTACCGGCAAGGGCTTGGTCGAGCCGCGCCATGGCTTCTTTACGATCGCGCCCGTAGGCGATGATCTTGGCGAGCATCGGGTCGTAGTGCGAGGTGACTTCGAGCCCAGCGGCGACGCCTGCGTCGACTCGGATCCCTTCCCCGCTCGGCCAACTCAGCGATTCGATTCGCCCTGGCTGCGGCAAGAAGCCGCGCCCCGGATCTTCGGCGTACACGCGGGCTTCGATCGCATGACCAGATGAAGACACCGCAAGCACCGCGGGTTCCAAACGCTCACCGCTGGCGACGCGCAGCTGCTGCTCGACCAAATCGAGCCCGGTAACAGCCTCAGTGACCGGATGCTCGACTTGTAGACGCGCGTTCACCTCGAGAAAAAACAGCTCACCGTTCGCATTGGCTACGAACTCGACGGTACCAGCCCCTCTATAGGCGACGGCTTTGACGACGTCGAGCGCGGCGTTGTGCAAGGCGCGGCGTTTGGCGGCGCCGGCGACACCTGCGAAGAAACTAGCCGGCGACGGCGATTCTTCGATAATTTTCTGATGGCGGCGCTGCACGCTGCACTCGCGCTCGCCGAGCGCCACGGCTTGTCCGTGGTCATCGCACAGTACCTGCACCTCGATGTGCCGCGGGCCTTCGAGGTACCGCTCGAGGTAGATGCGTTCATCGGCAAACGCCGCCTTACCGCGATCAGCGCAGCTCTGTGCGGCGCGCGCAAGCTCAGTAGCCTCGCGCACGATCTGCATACCGATGCCACCGCCGCCGCCGGCAGCTTTGATCAGAATTGGATAGCCAATGCGCGCCGCCTCGGCCGTGAGGTGCTCGACGTCGCTCGGCGAAACCGGCGCGTCGCTGCCCGGCGGCGGAGACGCGCCGACCGAACGCGCGACGGCGCGCGCCCGCAGCTTGTCGCCGAGCGCCGAGAGCGCGGCGCCCGGCGGGCCAATGAAGGTGATACCAGCTGCCCGCACCCGCTCCGCGAAGCTGGCGTTTTCGCTCAGCAGTCCGTAGCCCGGGTGGATTGCGTCGGCGCCACTCTCGAGCGCTGCCTGCAGCACCAGATCCGCATTCAAATAGCTCAGCGCGAGCGGCGCCGGCCCGAGCCGAAACGCCTGGTCTGCCGCCGCAACATGCGGCGCCGCCACGTCCGCATCCGAAAACACCGCCACGCTCTCGATGCCAAGTCGTTCGAGGGTTTTGAAGATCCGACAAGCAATCTCGCCTCGGTTTGCCACCATCACGCGCTTGAACATTGGGTCAAGTATAGCCGGCGGGGGAATCAACAGGAAGGCGGGAAGGCGGGAAGGCCAGAGGAAGGCTCATGGGTCTGAGCTCTCGAACAACGCCTCGCCATACCTTTTCTTCGCCGAACGGCATCGAACGTGCGCACCCCCCCGGAAATCTTCCCGCCTTCCCGTCTTCCTGTTCGTTCGCTCTCGCCGCTCGAGACTTTACGGCTTGTCGAGCAAAGCTTCGCGTTCGCGCTTTTTGCGCACCAGTGAGTCGGCGATCGCGAGTTGGCCGCAGGCGGCGGAGACTTCGTCGCCACGGCGCGTGCGGACGAAGCACGACAGACCATTCTCAGACAGCACGCGCTGGAACGCGGCGACGCGGTTGCCGCTCGGCGCCTTGAGCTCGGAGGCGCTGATCGGATTCATCGGGATCAGGTTCACTTTGACGCGCAAGCCGCGCAGCAGCTGGACCAGCTCGCGCGCTTCATCGGTTCCGTCGTTGACGCCGTCCATCAACGTGTACTCGATGGTGATGCGGCGGCGTTGCGGCAGTGGGTATTCGCGCAGCGCGCGCATCAGCTCGACGATCGGGAACTTGCGGTTCATCGGCATGATTCGATCGCGGATCACGTCATTGGGCGCGTGCAGCGATACCGCTAACCCGACTTTGCCGCCAAAATCCGCCCCGAGCCGCGCAATGCCCGGCACCAGGCCGACCGTGCTGACCGTGATGCGCCGCGGGCTCATGCCGCGCGCCGACGGATGCGTGAGCAACCGAATCGCCCGGGCCGTCTCGTCGTAATGGTGCAGCGGCTCACCCATGCCCATGAAGACCAGGTTCTTGAGCTCTTCATTCGGAGTGAGATACGCCTTCGAGATCAGCACCTGGCTGACGATCTCCGAAGCCGTTAGACCGCGCTGTAGCCCGGCTTGACCACTGGCGCAGAACACGCAGCCCATGGCGCAGCCGTACTGCGTGGAAACGCACAGCGTCACGCGCGCTTTCTCGGTCGCGCCCGGCTCGCGATCATCCTCGTCGTCTTCAGGGGCCGCGGACGCGTCGGCGTCCTCCGCAAGATCGGTCATCGGGATGATCACGCACTCGACGCGCGCGCCATGCGCCAGCTCGAGCACCAGCTTGCGCGTACCGTCGGCGGCGGCGTGAACCTCGACCACTTTGGCGGGCGGCGTTAGGCCGTCGGCCTTCAGCCGCTCGCGGAGCGGCTTGGCCAGATCGGTCATTTGGTCTGGGTCGAGCACGCCGCGCTCATGAATCCAGCGAAACACCTGCTCGGCGCGAAAGGGTTTCTCGCCCAGGCTCTGCATCGTCTCGCGCCACTCTTCGGGTAGGCGCCCCACCGGATCGACGGCGGTCACAGGCCTCGCTCCTTGGCTTCGTTCCAGTAGCTATCCAGAGTTTCAAGAGGTAAACCGCGCGTGGGCTTGCCGGCTTTGTCGCGCGGGAAGCCGCCGTGCCGCTCTTTCACGCGCGCCTCGACGTGGGCAAACCGCCCCGCGAAACGGTCAGCGGTCTTGCGCAGGGCCAGCTCGGCATCCACGCCTTGATGCCGTGCAAAGTTGACCAGCGCGAACAACACATCGCCCAGCTCGCTCTCGATCCGCTCGTGAACACCGCCCGTCACGGCCTCGTCCAACTCGCCCAGCTCCTCACTCACTTTGTCGCGCGAGCCGCGCGCGTCCGGCCAATCGAAACCTACGTTGCTCACTTTGTCGCTCATGCGCTGCGCTCGCGCCAACGCCGGGAACGCTTGCGGCAGACCGGCCAAAACTCCTCGATCGCCATACTCGGTCAGCTTGATTTTGTCCCAGTTGCTCAGCACCTCGTCGCTACCGCTCACCTCGACTTCACCGAATACGTGCGGGTGCCGGCGCACCAGCTTCTCGACGATCGCGCGCACCACGTCGTCGGGACCGAACTGGCCGTCACGGCGCGCCAACTCGCCAAGAAATACCACCTGCAGCAGCAAATCGCCGAGCTCGTCTTTGAGCGCTTCGGGTCGGCCAGAGTCGATGGCGTCGATCACCTCACACGCCTCTTCGAGGACGTATTTCCGTAGCGAGGCGTAGGTCTGCTCCTGGTCCCAGGGGCAGCCGTCCGGCGCCAGCAGCCGCTGCATGATCGCGACCAGGCGCGGGTAGCTTTCGCCCTGCTGCTCGCCGAGCTTGCGGCTTTCGGGGAGGTCGAAGCTTTCGGCCATGCGCGCGCTCTAGCACGCCCGGGAAGGGTCGGGCATGCTGGTGGCATGTCGGAAGCGTCCGCCCAGGATCTCTTGGTCAAAGACCAGGGCGCCGTGCGCCTGATTCGCTTGCAGCGGCCCGGCGCCAAGAACGCGCTCACGTTGGACACGGTCGAAGCCCTGCTGGCTGCCTTTTCGAGCGCAAACCTTGCACCGCAGGTTCGCGCCGTCGTGCTTTCGGGCACCCCGGGCGCGTTCTGTTCGGGGGCAGATCTGCGCTGGCTCGCCAGTGCAATCGAGGCGGGGGACGACATGCGTCCCGGGTTGGAGCGGTTCCAGGCGCTTTCGCTCGGTATCGTCGAACTCGGGAAGCCCGTGGTGGCGGCAGTGACGGGACCCGCCGTCGGGTTCGGCGCGGATCTCGCGCTGGCGTGTGACTTCCGGGTGCTGGCTGAGTCGGCCTACTTGCAAGAAAAATTCGTGGCCGTGGGCCTAATGCCCGACGGCGGAGGCAGCTATTTTCTAACCCGCCTGCTCGGCGCCGCGCGCGCACTGGAGATGCTGATGCTCGGCTCGCGCATCGACGCAGCGCAGGCGGTGTCGCTCGGTTTGGCGACCAGCATGACGGCCGACGCCGACGCGGAGGCTGCTGCGCTCGCACTGGCAACGACACTAGCGGCAAGCGCGCCGTTGGCCCTGGCGCGAATCAAGCATGCGGTTCACGCCGACGCGACGGAACTACGCGCTGCGCTGGGCCGTGAACGTGACGGGCAACTCGCGCTCTTGCAAAGCGCCGACGTCAAAGAGGGCGTGCGTGCGTTTCTAGAGCGCCGCCCACCAATCTTCCGCGGCGCCTAGCTTGGCCGAGCAACCGCGCGACTTCAGAACAGGTAGCGTTCGCCCGAATCGCACAGGATGGTGACGACGTTGCCGCTGCCAAGCTCGTTGGCAGCTTCGAGCGCAGCGTGCACGTTCGCGCCCGACGACGGCCCGACCAGCAGTCCCTCTTCCCGCGCGAGCCGACGCGCCATGCGCTCCGCCGCCACGTCGCTGACCTCGATGATCTTGTCGATCACCGAACGATCGAGGATCTCCGGGACGAAGCCCGCGCCCAGGCCTTGAATGCCGTGCATGCCTGGCGGCTTGCCGGAGAGCACGGCGCTGCCCGACGGCTCGACAGCGAAGACTTTGACCTTGTTGCCGAGCTTCTTGCGCAGGGTGCGCGACACACCGGTGATGGTGCCGCCAGTGCCGACACCAGCGACGAAGCCTGCCAGGTTGCCGCCGACTTGCTCGAGGATTTCGAGGGCCGTGCCGTGCTCGTGGCTCTCGGGATTGGCCGAATTGGTGAACTGGCTCGGCATGAACGAGGACGGCGTGTCTTCGAGCACACGGCGCGCGCGGCTGACCGCGCCGGCCATGCCTTCGGTGGCAGGCGTCAGCACGATTTCCGCCCCGTACGCGCGCAAGATGTAACGCCGCTCGAGGCTCATGTCCTCGGGCATCACCAGCACGCAGCGGTAGCCGCGCACCGCCGCGATCATCGCCAGGCTGATGCCGGTGTTGCCGCTGGTGGCCTCGACGATCACGGAACCGGGCTTGAGCGACCCGGCTTTTTCAGCGGCGACGATCATCGACAGGGCCGGGCGATCTTTCACGCTGCCTGCCGGGTTCATGTACTCGACCTTGGCCCAAATCGTCGCGCCGCCTTGCGGGCTGACGCGCCCGAGCCGCACGAGCGGCGTCTTGGCGATCAAGCTTAGGGCGTCGTCAGCGACGCGCAGTCCACTCTCGGTGATCCGACTCGAAGCGTGCTTGTCCATGGGGCTCCACGAGACTAGCTCAACTTCGACGTGGCGCCGAAGGCAACGCGCAAGCGTTCGCCCAGAAAACTGAGCTCGGCTTGCGACTCGAGAGCCGACGCGGAAATAGTGGCCAGAAGCCTGGCTCCGCCGGGCATGCGATGCACGCTGGACACGTGGCCTGCAACGCTGCCGTCAACGCACAGCACGTCATTTTGGCGGGCTCCGGCTTCGAGCAACGCCGAACTGCCGTCGAGGGCCACCAGGCGGCGTTTCACCTTGCCGCGCATGTCCTGCATGCACACGACCTCTTGACCGAGGTAACAACCCTTGGTCCACGACACCGCGATGCGGTCGAGCGAGGCTTCGTGCGGATTGCTGCGCTCGTCGAAGTCGACGCCGAAGGCGCCTAGCCCGTACTCGGCGAGCAGCTCGGTCGCATCGCCAAGCCCAGTAGAGGCCAACTCCGCGACCGAAACCCGAGCCTCTAGCGCTCCGAGTTGAAGCGCTCCTTGCGCGACCCCATCCGCGCTGCTTCCGGCGGCGGCCAGCGTCGGCTCGAGCCGCCAATGCAACGGTGTTGCCGGCCGCTCGAGCTCGGCATCCTCCATCACCAGGTAGCGATCGAGCAGCTCACGCACGGCCGCGCCGTGCCCAGCGGCCACGCCGAGCAAGAGCTCGCTGCCAGTGTCGATCAGGAACGCGTCGGTGACGATCTTGCCCTGCTTGGTGAGCAGCAGGCCGTAAGCGGCCGTGCCCGGCGTGACGGTGGTGACCGCGCAGGTGAGCAGGCCGTCGAGCCACGTCTTTCGGTCGGCGCCGCGCACGCGCAAGGTGTCGCGCGAAAGCGCATACAGGCCCCCTGCCGCTGGGCCTTCCGCCTCAACCATCGACCGATATGCCTTCGCCGACTACGGGGTAGATCGCGCCTTCTTTCAGGGTCAGCTCGACTTCACTCTTGTCCAGCTTGCGCACGAGCAACGTGATGCCGGCCGCCGCGTTGGCGTTGATCAGGCTCTGGGCTTCTCCGTCGTCCATCGTCTTCACGGCCTTGCCTTGAATCTGGAGCAACTCGTCGCCACGCACAAGCCCCGCGCGCGCCGCGGGCGATTCACGCAGGACGCGCGTCACCGCGACTTCCTCACGACGCAGCTCGTAAAACAAGCCGATGCCGAGGCGACCGTGCGCCGGTTCAACCACCAGGCTCAGCTCGGCGCCGCTGTTACAGTTGATCTTGACCGGGGCTTCGCTTGACACCTCGCCGTGCAGCTCGGACATGTCCGAAACGCAAATCGGGTGGTTGTTGATCGGATTGCTGTCCCAGAGCTCGACCCGCACCGGCGCACCCATCCGCACGCGGTAGTTGGCTTTGGTTTGCGCCGGCCAAGTCGGGGTGAGCGAGTTGCTCTGCACCGGTGTCTCGAGGATGACCTTGCCGTCGACGAACAGTTTGGCGAACGCGTCGGGCAGCGAACCACCGACCGAGTCCCAGTTGCGGCCGTCGCGCGTGCGGGTCGGAATCACGGCGCCGGCGAATTTGAGGAACAGCAGCTCATCGGGCGGCGGCGGCGTGAGCTTCACCTGACCAGGCGGTGTCCGCACCGGCGTTTCGAGCTGGGGATAAACCGCGCCGCACCCGAGCAGCCCGAGCGCCACGATGAGCAGAGACTTCGTCATGAAGGCGCGGACTTTAGCCGCGCTCGCCGCGCCGTACAATTCCACACGCCGCCGCTACATCGTCACGGTAACTCAGCCAGCGCTCGAGTGTGCCTCGCATGGCGTTCAGCACCGCCGCCTGACGCGCTGGCTCGCGCACATGGTCGAGGATGCTGCGCCAAGCTGCGGCGCGGTGGCCCCCCTCCACGCTACGGTGGGCACGGGTGAGCGCCAGGGCCTCGAGCGGCAAGCCGTAGTGTTTGACGAGCGGGTGGTCGGCGAGCGCCGGAACCGGCCTGCGCGGGGCGGAATCTGACAGCTCGCCCCGCTCGAATTTGGTACCCTCCAAGAACAGCGTCGTCACCGCCGCGGCCTCGTCCCAGCCGCCCGCGAGCGTGCAGCGGTCGAGAAACGCGCGGTACGCCTGCGCTGCCGGCAGCAGCTCGACCCGCTCGAAACGGGCGAGGTCCATGCCCAAGCCGCGCGGGTACTCCAGAAATAGCTCAGGGTGCGGCCGACCGGCCCCCAGGCGGCCAGTCTCTTCTTCGAACACGTTCTCGATTAGGTCACGGCGAACTTCCGCGATCGGGCAGGTGACATACGCGCGCGCGACCAGCACCGGAAAGTCGCGCACGTAAGTGGCGTACTCCTGCTCGAGGTGGATATGGAGCAGGTCGCGCGGCACCCTACCCTCGCCAAAGTGTGGCCAAGCCCAGTGCTCTTTGGCCTCCATCACTCCCAGCAGTGCTTCGGTGAACGCTTCGCGATCCATCTCAGTCTGCAAGGGTGCAATGGTAGTGGCTCGTTGGCTACTCGGCCAAATCTCATCCGACGGCCACAGGTGGTTTAAAATGTTTCTCGTCGTGGGACCCGCCCGCCTGCATTGACGAGATAGCGACGAAGCTACGTGCGGAGGGGCGCGCTGAGCGGTATGCTTGCAGCAGGCGTCCGGATTTCACCCACCGGGCCCTCACCCCAAGACCATGGCACGCATGTTCGGCTTTATCGGAAACCGCGCCGACCTGGGAGCGCGGGTGCTGGAAGCGAATCGGTCCTTGCTGAAAGCGCGCCGGCCAGATGGCGAGCCGCTTGGTTGGGGGCTCGGCTTCTATCAATCCGGCGAAGTTCTGCTGCGGCGCCGGCCGATCGACGACCGCGCCGAGATCGATTTGGTCGAGGCCGCCGAAGACGTCCGCACCGACGTCATGATCGGCCACGTGCGGCGCGCCAGTGTCGGCGCGCTCCGCACCGAGAACACGCACCCGTTCCGCTACCGCGCCTGGCTGTTCGCGCAGACGGGCACGATCGTCGGCTTCGAGCGGTTGCGTTCGCGGCTGCTCGAATCGCAACCCGAGTTCTTGCGCCGCAACGTCCGCGGCGAGACCGACAGCGAATGCTTCTTCTACCTGTTCCTGTCGTTCCTGCACGACGCGGGTCATTTGGATGACGCCCATGTCCAGGGCGATCACGTCGCGGCGGCGTTGCGTGCGTCGGTCGCGCTGGTCGATCGGCTCTCCGCCGAGGAAGGCCACGCCGAGAACACCGGCGACATTCTGGTCACCAACGGTGAGCTGTTGATCGCCGTCAATCGCACCGGCTCGACGGTGTTCCGGCGCTGGAACGGCCGCTTCGAGATGGAAGAATTGCTCGGGGAAGATGGCCTGCGCAAGGCGCGCATTCCCAGCATCGAGAGCTCGTGCTTCTCGCTGCTGGCGTGCGACGTCGACAGCGTGCCGCCTGGCTTTCAATCCCCGCCGCCGCGCTCGATCGTTCATTTGAGCCGCAGCGATGAACCGCGGCTCGAACCCCTGTGAGGCGTTGGGCTCCGCTGCTTGCCGCGGCCTTGGCGTCGGCCTGCGCGAGCGCCGAGCGAGGCCCAAGCTTCGCCACGTCGGAGAGCTTTCCGGAGGCGGGGCGCAAGCCGCCTAGCTTCGCCGCAGAACCAGCCAGCGCGACCGCCGACCCGGCGAGCGAAGCGGCAGGGCTCGCGCCGCGCCGAGTGATCGTGCCGCTCGACCCCGAGGCGGCACGCGACCTGGTGAGTCGCTTCTTCATCGCCGTCTTGCTCGAGTCGAACCGTGATTTGCTGCCGCTGCTGGCGCCGCAAGCGTCGGTTATCTCCGAGGGCAACCGGCAACCAGCGCAGGCCGTGTGGCGCGCTCGCTTCGCTCAGCTCGACTACACTAGCCTATCCGGACGCATCGTGGCGGCCCCACAGACCTTGCGCACCTACACCTACGACACCGCCAAGCGGGCCAAACGCGACGGTGTACCCGCGCCGCTCAGGCCGAACGAAGTAGTAGTCGTGGCTCGGCCTGGCCTGTCTTGGGCTGGGAAAACCCGGTTGTTTGGCGATGCGCTTGCGTTCAGACTGCGGCCCAAAGCCGACGTGCCCGGCTACGAGATCGCTGAAATCGTAGAAGACTTTCGGCTACCATGAGAGGCATGGGCCAATTTGCGGCCGAACGAGGGAAACCCCATGGTCATGCCGGACGCGGTGGCGGCTTTGTGCCCGCAGTGTGGCGCGGACGTGCACGCCACCAGGGCGCGCTGTACGAGCTGCGGCTTCTGGTTGCCCGCAGCGCCCGCACGGCGCACCGGACCGCCGATGGCTCGCCCGGCTCCGCTGAAGGACGACTCGACGCGCACGACGCTCGCGGTGTTGGCCGTGGGTGGTTTCGTGGTGCTCGGGTTGGTGACGGCCGGCGTGATGGTCTGGTTACGACAACCGCGAGCGAACGTCGCGCCCGCTGCTGCGGCGTTGACCGCGCCGGTCACCAGCGCGGCTCCGCTACGCCTCGAGCCTAGCCAGTTGCTCGCGGAAGCGCGGCGTCAGGCCAGCGCTTGGCAACGTGACGCGGTACTGGTTAGCCTGAACGTGAGCCCGCTGGATGCGCGTGGCGTGGCGGCTGGCGGCAAGGTCGAGATCGCTTACGCCAGACCGAGCGGGCAAAGGCTGAGCGGCGGCGCTGAAGCCAGCGGCGAGCGACTCCTGCTTAGCTCGAGCGGCGGCGGCCTGACCAAGAGCGAGGAGCGCGCCGGCAAAGCCCGCGTCGCGCCGGAGCCGAATTGCTTGTTCGAAGACGCTTGGGCCTCGGCTCGGCGCGCGGGAGCCGACGTCAGCGCTGGGCTCGGCATGCGCTACATATGGAGCGACAAGCAAGGCCGGCCGGTGTGGGAAGTCTTGAACAGCGATGGTCAGGTGCTGCGACGTTTGGATGGCGTGAGCTGCAGCATTCTCACGCGCTGAAGTACAACGCTTCACATGCCGGAGAGGATCTTGAACGAGCTGCCGTTGCGCACGAGCTCGAGCCGATTGTCAGCGACGCGCCGACGCCAAACCTGCGTCTCGGACGGATTCGGCGGCTCGCCCGTCAGCGACGGCAGGGGCGTAATACCGTTCGGCACTCGATAGCTGGCGCTGTAGGTGTAGTCGACGAATACCTGATTGCTGCGCCCGATGCTGATGTCGCGATAGAATATTTCGTAGCGAATGGCCGACGTCTTACTGAACTCTTTGTGCAAATAGTCGTCGAGCCCGGCCAAGTCCAAGTCGTCGCTGGTGTCTACAGTGCCGCCGTCCTCGTAGTACTTCGGGTCCGCCATCTTCAGTAACAGCTGCGAGTTGCGGCGCTCGACCGCGTGCCGATAGTCCTCGCAGTAGGCGATGACCTCGCGATTGAAGTCGGAGTCCTCCACCTGCGTGTTCGGGATGAATTCCTGATTGCAGCCAACGCTGGTCAACAGCAGCAGGGCCGGGCAAAGCTTGAGGGAGGCGGACAAGGGCTTCACGGGGGTCGAAACGCCGGCAAGCGTTGGGCTATTCCGGCGGGCGCAGAGTGCCAAAACCATCCGGGCCGGGCAAGCCGGCTGCTCGAGCCCAGGCCACAAGTGCACGAAACCCGATGTTTTCGAAGCCCTCGCCGCGGACTCGTCCGCTTTTTAGTAGGGCGTCATCAATAAGTAGACCCTCCGGCGCCGCTGCGAGCACGAGCGCCACGCTGCCCTGCTCCGGGGCCGTGAGCCCCTGCGCCTCCAGCGCCCGGCGCGCGGTGTCGCCCGCCTGCTCGGCGCCGACGACCAACATCGCGTCGGCGTCGCCTGCTGCCACCCAGTCGCGAGCGACTTCCAAGGCCTCGATCGCGGCTGCAGGCCCGGCCCCGACCGCGTGTGACGGCCCACCGAGCCCGAACGCGATCGCGACATGGCCAGCACTCGCGTTCGGAGAGGTGCTCGGAAAACGTCGCGGCTCGGCGTGCGCACGCCCGCGCGCCACCAGGCGCACGCCAAATTCGGCATTAGCTTCCAGGCTCGCGCCGACGCTGCCGACCACCACGCCGGCGCGCGCGCGGTCGAGGGCCGAGCCAGTTTGGAGCGCCGCTCGCAGCGCTTCGGCGCTCGCCGCCACCGCCAGAGCCGACAACAGATCGGAGCGGGGCAGGCGTTCGGGCGGCGCGACCAACAACCCGTGCAGCCGCGCGACGTCGAGCTCCGTGCACGACGAACCGACTGCTACCAGATACACCGGACGACGCGCGCGCAACGCAGACGGGGCGGCGCGCCGCGACAGCACCAGCGCGGCGTTCGCCCCCCCGAATGCCGTCGACAACTTCAGGCAGTGCTCGACCGGGCTCGGCAGGTTCTCGGTCGGCAGGCGCGCGGGCAGCTCGGGCATCGGTGTGCCCGGGCTCGCAGACGCCGGCAGCACCTGGTTTTGGAGGGCCGAGAGCGCGGCCAGTGACTCGAGCGCCGCGGCGGCACCCAGCGTGTGACCGACAACGGTTTTGAATGCGTGCAGCTGCAGCCCGGCGGCGCGCTCGGCGAAAACCAGTCGCAATGCTGCTCCCTCGGCGGCGTCGTTGTACGACGTGCCCGTGCCGTGCACGCTCACGAAGTCGACCTGCTCCGGGTCGAGCGCCGCCTCAACTAGCGCCTGCGTGGCAGCGCGGGCCAGGCTCTGGCCAGTGCGATCGGGCGCCGTGATGTGTACCGCGTCTGTGGTGGCAGCGAAACCGCCAATGAAGCCGTAGCTGGTCGTGGCTTCGCGCATCAACGCCACGAGGCCGACGCCTTCGCCGAGCGCCATGCCGTCGCGCTCTGCACGGAAGGGTCGCGGCAAGCTGCTGGTCGTCGCCTTGAGCGCGTCGAAGCCGGCGCACACCCAATCGCTCTCAGCGTCGTAGCCACCAGCGATCACCAGGTCTACCTCGTCCAGCTCGAGCCAGCGCATGCCGAGTCCGAGCGCCAGCGCCGAGGAAGCGCAGGCGGCGTATAACGAGACCAAGCGTTGCGGCTGGCGTCCCAGCTTCGTCACTAGCCCAGCGAGCGGCGCGAAATAGGCGCTGTTGGCCCAATTGGCGGCGTCTGCGTCGGGACGTTCGAGAGCGCGCTCGAGCGCCGCAAAGCCTCCGCTCGACGTGCCGACCACGACGCCGAGCCGACGCTCGCGCCAGTTCGGCTCACGCTGGTTCAGCTGCTCCACGACCTGGTCCAGGCCAAGCTCGAAGAGCGCTCGCGGCCGCTCCGCGTGAACGGCGTCGCAAGCCTGAACGCGACCGAACGGCTTTCCCGGTACGCGCGACGACCAAGCTGGCGCCAGCGTTGTACCAGGCGCGCCGACGTCGAACGCCGTCTGCCCGACACCGAGCGCCGAGGCGGCGCCGAAAGCAACGATCGCGACCGCCAAGCTGCCTCAATCCTCCGCGCCGACGCGGCCGAGCAGCGTGGCCGTCAACGAGCCCTCGGCTCCCGACAGAACCAGCACCCGGTCGAGCTCGCCGCCAGCGAGCAGCTGGGCCGCAGTCGCCAAGGCCACCGCGCCAAGCGCCTCGTGGTAGCCATACTGGCTGGCTAGATCCAAACAGGGCGCGCGCTGCCAGGTCGAAGCCTGCAGCGCCTGGCGCAGCTCCGGGCCCGCCACTCCGAGCACGACGGTCGCGCGCCAGTTGGCATCTAGCTCGGGCATTTGCGGCAACGTTGGCCCAAGCTCGCCCGCGTAACGTGCCAGCACTTCCGCCGCGACCGCGCCCTCACGGCGCGCCGCCGACAGCTCGGACAACAGCGTGAAGCCTGCGCCCTCGCCACGCCTGGTCGCTTGAAATCCGCCCGGTTCGAGTAGTGGCCCGAGCACGCGCTCGACGATCGCGTCGCGCGGCGCCACAGCTCCGGTCACGATCCGCGTCGCCACACCTCGCTCGATCAAATCGCAGGCGGCGGCAAAAGCGGCCTCACCGCTCTGGGCCAGATCACTGACCGCGAACACGGGTCCGGTCAGCCCGGCATAGACAGAAGCGTTGCCGGCCGGCGCGGACGGCACCAGATGCGGGAACTCCGCGGGCGCCACAAGCCGTGGGCCGCGTTCGCGAGCACGCGACAGGAACGCCATCGTGCGCTCGACGTTGCCGAAAGCCGTCCCGAGCACGAGCCCGGTTTCGGCGCCGCCCGGCTGGCTCAGCCTGGCGGCGCCGGCGGCGGCCAGTGCCGAGCCTTGGTCGAAACGGCGCGAGCGGTCGGCGTCGAGCAACTTTTCTGGCTCGGAGTGCGCATCGAGCAGCGCCGCGGCAACCACCGCCACACGCCGGCGCGGCGCGGCGCTCCGCGGCACCGCTCGATGTCGGGCGGAAAACGCCAGCACGCAGCTCATACCACCAAAACCAAATGAGCTGGACAGCGCCGCATCGAGCCGTTCGGAATGCCCCCGCTGGCCGACGTGCCGGAGACCTGGCAGCTCTGGTTCGACCAGACCCGCCGTCGGCAGCACCTCACCGCGCGCCAAAGCCAGCACGGTGAGCGCCGCTTCGACCGCCCCAGCCGCGCCCAACGTGTGCCCGAGCTGCGCCTTCGAGCTCGAGACCCAAGTCGGCGAGTCGACACCAAAAACCTCAAGCAAAGCCCGGGCTTCCATGGCGTCGTTCTGCTGCGTGCCGGTGCCGTGCGCGTTCACGTAGCCGACGTCGCGAGGCATGAGCCCGGCGCGCTCGATCGCCAGCCGCATCAGCTGGCCAGCGCGAGCACCGCTCGGCTCCGGGTGCGTGATGTGATGCGCCTCCGCGCCAACTGCGTAGCCGTCGAGCCATGCCAATACCTCGGCGCCGCGCGCCAGCGCCGAAGCTTCGCGCTCGAGCACCAGAACCGCCGCACCTTCGCCCAAGTTGAGGCCAGCTCGGGTGCGATCGAACGGACGGCACGGCGCGGGATCGGTCGCGCCGAGCGCATTGAATCCGAGCACGGTCAGCCGACACAGTCCGTCGGCGCCGCCCGCGAGCACGAAGTCGACCTCGCCGGTCTCGAGCCACGCGGCAGCTTGAACGAGCGCGATGGCACCACCCGAGCAGGCGCTGCAAATGCTGCGCGTGATGCGCGCTCCGCCAACGGCCGCGGCGACGTGCGCCAGGCTGGCCGAGAGCGGATAGCTGACGAGATCGCGCCCGCGGTCTGGGGCAATTTGCGGAAGGTCGGGGCTCGACAACACACCCTCGGTCTCGAACATCCCCCCGGTCGTCCCACCCAGCACGATGCCAACCCGCGCCTGAGCCGGAAGATTTGCCGCTAAAACGGCTTCGCGCGCCGCCGCCACCGCCATCGCGTCGGTGCGCGAGAACTGCGCGGCTTCGCCGTCCGGCGCGATATCCGCGACCGACAGCCCGCGCACTTCCCCAACCTGCTTCGAGCGCACCTCTCCCGGATCGAACAGCTGCAGCGGCCTGATGCCGCACTCGCCGCCGAAAAGCGCGCGAAATGTCTCCGTCGCCGACTGCCCGAGCGCAGACACGATCCCGACACCGCTGACCGCGATGCGCGAAGCCCGCACTGACGCCTACCCGGCCTCCGGCGCGCCCTGGTTTTCGCCCGAGGAACGCACCACGAACTCGGCGATCGCGTTGACCGAGGCGAAGACGCTTCGCCCGGCTTCGCCTTCGGGAACCGGCACGCCGAAGCGCTCTTCGATCGCCATCGCCAGCTGCAGCGCGTCGAGTGAGTCGAGGCCGAGCCCTTCACCGAACAAAGGAGCGGCTTCGTCGATATCGGCTTCGGTCTTGCCGCGCAGGTCCAGCTCTTCGATCAACGCCAGCTTGATGCGCCGTTTGAGATCACTCGTCGCCAGGCTCAAGCCCGCACCTGCCTCGCAATCGCGGCCACGACGTCGGCGTCTTTCACGCCGTCCACCTCGGCCCGATACGACAAAACCAGCCGGTGCCGGAGCGCCGGCAGCGCCACGAACATCACGTCTTCCACGTCGGCCGCAGCTTCCCCGCGGATCGCGGCGTGGGCCTTGGCCGCCAGCACCAGCGCCTGGCTACCGCGCGGACCCGCACCAAAGCGCACGTAACTCTTGACCTCGGCCGACGCCGCTTCGCTGGGGCGCGTCGCGCGGGTGAGTCGTACCGCCAGCTCGACGGCGGCCTCGGTCACCGGCACGCGCGGCACGAAGGCCTGCAACATGCGCAGCTCGTCGGCCGACAGCGCGCGCTCCACTTCCGGTACGTTTCCGGACGTCGTGCGGCGCGCGATTTTGCGCTCCTCGTCTTCGCTCGGATACTCGACGTGCACCTCGAGAAGGAAGCGATCGAGCTGCGCCTCGGGCAGTGCGTACGTGCCCTCTTGTTCGATCGGATTGCGGGTGGCGAAGACCTGAAACGGCGTCGGCAACGGATGCGTCGCACCACCCACGGTTACGGCTCGCTCCTGCATCGCTTGCAGGAGCGCGGCTTGAGTCTTCGGTGGCGTTCGGTTAATCTCGTCGGCGAGCACGAGATTTTTGAAAATCGGCCCGGGCAGGAAGCTCACCTCACGACGGCCATCGTGCTCGGCCAGTACGTCCGTCCCGGTGATGTCGGCGGGCAGCAGGTCGGGCGTGAACTGCACGCGCCCGAAGCTGAGGTCGAGCGCCTTGGAGAGGCTCGAGACCAGCAGCGTCTTGGCCAGGCCGGGCACGCCGACGAGCAAGGCATGGCCCTGCGTCAACAGCGCGATGATCAGGTGATCGATGACGGAGTCTTGACCGATGATCACCCGGCCGACTTCTTGGCGCAGGCGCTTGCAAGCATCGGAAGTTTGGGCGAGCAGCGCCGCGTCTTGGGATTTCGCAGGATCTTGAGTCACGGTGAACGGCGCGGAGCTTAGCATCATGGGCCAGTTGCGGGGCGGAAGGCGCAGGGCTATGGGGGCCGCGTGAAAGGCCCGGCGACGACGACCCTCGTGGAGCGCCCGCCCCCCGGTCCTGCTCGCGGAGCCATGGCGGCCCCGGCCTGGGTGGTAGCCCTGCTGAGCCTGGGGTTGGTGCTTATCGCGGGGTTCGGCCTGGTGCGTGCGTATCGCCGGAGGGCGAAGTGAACGGCCTGGTTCGGCGCGTCCTGATCGTCACGTTCGTCGGTGTCGTCCTCTACGGCTTGTTCGCCGTTTACTCTGGCGTGCATCAGATCGGCGCGAGCCTGGCGCGTTTCCACCCGAGCGCGTTTCTGCTGGCGCTCTGCCTCGCCTGCTTCAACTACCTTTTGCGCTTCGCCAAGTGGCAATACTACCTGGCGCGGCTCGAGATCCGCGGCATCCCCTGGTTCGACAGCTTGCTCGTGTTTCTCACCGGCTTCGTGCTCACGATCACACCGGGCAAGGTGGGCGAGGTTTTCAAGAGCGCAGTGCTGGCCAAGACGCACGGCGTGGCGGTCGAGCGCACGGCGCCGATCGTCGTGGCTGATCGCCTGACCGACGTGATCGGTATCGTGATCTTGATCCTGATCGGTGGCGCGAGCTTTCCCAAGGGGCTGCCGTGGGCGCTGGCTGGCGCGTTGGCGGTCGCGGTCGGCTTGGTGCTCATCCTCTGGCAGGCTCCGGCGCTGTGGCTGTGCGAGCGGCTCGAACGCCGCGGTGGGAAGCTGGGCGCGCTGGTGCCCAAGCTTCGCGACGGCCTCACCCGGCTGCGCGTTCTAGCGAAACCGAGCGCGCTTCCGGTGCCGGCGCTGCTGTCGGTGTTCGCGTGGGGCGCGGAAGGCACCGCGCTCTACACGTTGCTGTCCGGCTTCGGTGAGAGCGTACCGTGGACGCTCTCGGTGTTCTTTTACTCGACTGCCACTTTGGCCGGCGCGCTCATCCCGGTTCCAGGCGGGCTCGGACTGGTTGAAGGCATGCTGCGCGAGGCGCTGCTGCACCTGGGCGGCGTCGAGCAGGGCGTGGCCACCGCCGCTATGATCCTGGTGCGGCTCGCTACCCTGTGGTGGGCGGTGCTGGTCGGCTTCGTCGCGCTGTTCCTCTTGCGGCTGCGCTTCAAGGCCGCCTTCACGCCCGAGGCGCCTCCCGCCAACGGCCGAAGTGCGGCGAGACGGGATGCGGCGGGATCGGGGATCAGCTAGGTTAGCGGGATTATTCTGCCCATGTCCGCCGCCCGCTTCACGACGCTCTCGGCTTTGGCCTCGTTCGCCGTCTTACTCTGCGGGGCCTGCGGTGGTGGCGCGACGAGTCCCCAGCCCGACACGGCCGCAGACCACGCCGCCGACGGCCCTCCAACTTCAGTCGGCAAGAAGTCCCACGGCGAGGGCGATCTCGATTCGCTCGACGCCCTGCGCGCGAAGCTGCACACACCCGCCGGCAAGGCGCTCAACCTCTCCGCCAAAGGCTGGGGCTCCGAGCTCGGCCGCGTGCTCGGCAGCGCCGAGACGCTCGACGGCCTTGAGCAGCTCGACATCAGCGACAACGACCTCGGCTCCGACGGCGCGCGCGGCTTGCTCGGCTCGACCCACCTCAAGGCGCTTAGCGAGCTCGATCTGGGCGGCAACGAAATCGGCGACGACGGCGCCAAAGCCCTGGCCGAGAGCAAGCTCGAGCACCTGACGACGCTCAATCTCAGCGGCAACGGCATCGGCACCGTCGGCGCCAAAGCGCTGGCCAAGAGTCGCGGCTACCCAGCCCTCGGCTCGCTCGATCTGAGCATGAATCCGATCGGGGCCGACGGCGTGACCGCGCTCGGCAACGCAGGCCTGAGCAAGCTTTCGGCGCTATTCTTGCTCGGCAGTGACATCGGGCCGGACGGCGCGCGGGCGCTCGCCAAAGCGAGCTTCAAGCTCGAGGTGCTGGCGCTCTCGGGAAACTCCGTCGGCGACGACGGCGCCAAGGCGCTCGCCGGTTCGGCCAAGCTCGCGTCGCTGCGGACCCTCGATCTCAGCGCCAACGCCATCGGAGACGCGGGCGCCAAGGCGCTGGCCGCCTCTCCGCACCTGAAGGGGCTGACCAAGCTCGAGATGTTCGCGAACGACCTCAGCGACGCCGGCAAGACCGCGCTCTCCAAGCGCTTCGGCGACGCCGTCAAGCTTTGAGCGCGCGCAGCGCCGCAAGCGCTGTCGCCAAGTCCGCCGGCAAGGGCGACTCGAAACGCAGGGGCGCCTGTGTGACCGGGTGAACGAAGCCGAGCACGGCGGCGTGCAGCGCCTGCCGACCGAGCGCGGTCACGATTTCTCGCAGGTCGTCGGCGCCCGGCGTGTGGCCGTAGAGCCAGTCGGCCAAAAGCGGGGTGCCGAGCTGCTCTGAAAGATGAACGCGGATTTGGTGAGTGCGCCCGGTTTCCAGGCGACACTCGACGAACGCCGCTCGTCCCCCGGCAAGGCTTTCGCTGACCGAGACACGCGTTACGGCGCGCTTGCCCTGATCGGTCTTCGACGTGAAACGCATGCGCGAGCGCGGGTGGCGATCGTACAACGTCTGAATCGTCCCCGGCTTCGGCACGCCGAGCGTTAGCGCGCGGTAGACGCGCTCCATGCTGTGCTCGGACAGCTGCTTCTTCAGGTCTTCGCGGGTGGGCTCGTCCTTGGCCACGACCAAGATCCCACTCGTGTCCTTGTCGATGCGATGCACGACGCCGGGTCGGACGGCGGCGTTCGGATCGCGCGCATCGGCGGAGGCACGTTCGAAACCACCGCGTGCCAACAGGCCATTGACGAGCGTGCCCGACGCGTGGCCGCGCGCCGGGTGAACGACGAGCCCCGCTGGCTTGTCGACGACGATCAGGTGTTGATCCTCGTGCAATACCGAAAACTCGACGTTCGGATCGGGGACCGCCGCGCTCGGCGGAGGCTCACTTGGCTCGACCTCGAGCCGCGCACCGGCGCGCACAAGCTGCTTCGGTCGGCAAATCTTGCCGTCGACTTTGACGCGGCCTTCGCTGATCCAGCGCTGCACGGTCGCGCGCGAGACCTCGGGCATCAGCCGCACTAGAACCTTGTCGACGCGCTCGGCCGCCTCGTGCGCCGCGACCTCGAACAGTTGTTTCAGCGCAGCTACCAGAGTCGGCTTTTGATGTGGCCCTTGGACTTGACCAAGATGTCGACCAGCGCGCGATCGTAGAAGTTGCGGTGATAGAGATCAGGCGATACGCGGCTCTTGTACAGCGCGCGGCCTTCTTCGATCTCCTCGGCTAGCTCCTCGAACAGCGAATCGTGCTCGATGCCCCGGATGATCTTCTCCTCGTTGTAGAGAGAAAGGTCGCTGGCGATGGCCCGAGCGAGGCGACGTGAGGCTTCTTCCGTTTCAATCAGCGGCATCCAGAGCTCCTAGGGCGGAATCGAAATTATCCTCTGCACACAGCGGCGCTGTCAAAAGACTCGTGCAGCCAGCTGATTCTCGGGGAATTGCGGCGGCAGAATCATCAGCAACGCCAACCAGGGCGACCAAATCAGCGCGTAGCGAGCTGCACCAAAGAACACGATGTGCGTGATCACGCACATCCCGAGCACGCTGGCGGCCAGAAACGGCAACGGCCGGCGGCCCGGCTCCGGACGCAAGGCCAGCAGCGCGGCGAGAACGAACAGCTCCGCCAAGTAGCCCCATGGGGTCAGCGTGAAGAGCGCGCCGGCGAGCGAGCAGCCCGTCCCGAGCCGGCTGGTCGCGCTGCGTAGTAAGCCGACGCAGGCGCCGAGCAGCAGCAGCCGCGAGTAGAGCGTCTCGAGCGTCGAGATCGTGCGCCGGGTCGAGTCCGAGACCTGGCTCGGGTTCGACGTCTGGAGGTACGAGCTCGCCACGGCGCCGTTGTTGAAGAGCTGACCAAGCTTCTGGGGCGCCAACGCCAGCCAGCTGAGCGGCGCGCGCGCGATACGCTGCGCACCGGCGTGCGCGAAGCAGCGGTCCTTGCTCGCTTCGCCGAACACCTCGCGGCACTCGCGCGGAACGGTCGCGCCCACGATCGGCGCGAAGCTCCCCTGCCCTTCCGGTAGCGTGCCGATCAGCAAGTTCCAACCGCCGTTGGCACTGACGAAGACGCAGCCGTCCATTTTGGCACAGTTGCGCAGTGTCCAGGGTGCGCAGCAGGCCAGCGTCAAGAACAGTACCTCGGCGGCACCGCGTAGCCGCAGGGCGAGCCGACACACGCGCGTGGCGGCGGCAGGCGCGGCTACCGCGACAGCACCCAAGATCGGCAATATTGGCAATAGTTGCGGGCGAATCAGCACCAAGACGGCGCCGCCCACGCCGAGCGGCAAGCGCCCGCTCCAACCGCGCTCGGTCTCGCGAACGAACAAAGCGTAGCTGCTCAGCAGTATCAGGCCTGCGGCCGCGGCCGCCTCGGTCATGACCGCCGCCGTGTAGAGCAACAACGTCGGATGAAGCGCGACAGCCAATCCCGCCAGCCGCGCGCGCCCGAGCGTGCTCACGCGAACAGCGCACGCGTGAACCCCAACGACCAGCAGTGCCCCAAGCACGGAGTTGAGGAGCATCGCGGTAAGAGGTTCGGCGCCCAAGAGCGCGTAGGCCGCACCCAAAAGCGCGGGGTAACCCACCGGGTAGTGCGCTGCGTAGGTGACGACACCGTCCGGCCAAGCCCAGGTGTAACCCGCGCCGTATGCGATGCGAGTCGCGACCACGTGATAGAACGTTCCGTCGTCGGCGGGTGGGAAGCGGTGCGCCGCGAACGCGACGACGAGCAGGCGCAGCGTGAGCGCGAGGCCGAACAGCCAAGCCGACTGGCGTCGCGCCGCTCGGCGATCCGTGGCGATTGGCGAGCCCGCCGCGCTCACACCCTGGCCTGCACGGGCTGGAAGACGACGGCCGTGACCAACCCGAGACCGCGCAGATCTGCCAGCACCTCACAAGCCGGGAGACCCACGACATTCGAATACGAGCCAACCACCCGCTCGATGAAGAACGACCCGATGCCCTGCGCGGCGTAGGCGCCCGCCTTGTCGAGCCCCTCGCCGGTCGCCGCGTAGGCGCGGATCTCCGCCGGATCAGCGGCGCGGATGTGCACCTCGGTTTCGATCGTGCGCGCAATGCTGACACCCAGCCCACCCGCGAGGCCGATCGCGTAACGGGTATAGACGGAGTGGACCCGCCCGGCGATGCGTGTGAACAATCGCGCAGCGTCGTCGACGTCGGTTGGTTTGCCGAGCACGTCACCGTCGATCACGACGGTGGTGTCGGCGACGAGGATCGCCGCGTGGGGTGCAGCTCCCAGGCGGGCACGCACGCTGGCCAGCTTTTCGGCAGCGATGCGCTCGAGGTAGACGAGCGGCGGCTCGTCCGCCCGGCGGTCCTCGTCGATGTCGGCAGCCAGCACCTGAAAGGGCAGCCCCAGGGCCGATATGATCTCTCGGCGCCGGGGTGACCCGGAGCCGAGCACGAGCGGGTGAGAAGCATCGATCAACACGGGCAGCCTTCCTCTGGTAGGTTCGAGCGCGTGCGTCGCGCCGCGCTCCTTTCGATGATCGCCTCGAGCGCGTTCGGCGTGACGCGCCTAGCGTCGGCCGAATGCCGCGCGCCGACGGCACCGTGTGTGGACGCCGAGCCGATGTGGCAAAGCCCCAGCGCAGTGCGGCTGACCGTCGTCTCGGATACGGCCACCCCCATGCTCGGCAAGCTAGCGCTCGGCGTCGGCTTCACGCTGCGGTCTAACCCCGCCGTGCTCAACGTCCCAGCGCCCAACCAGTCCGGCCGCGACGTCAACCTGATCAAAACCGCGATCGGCTGGTCGCTGGCGGGGCGGGTCGGGCTTGGGAATCGGTTGGAGCTCACGGCGCTGGCGGCCGGGCTATCCCAGCGCGGCGCCGGTATCAAGGGTGTCACGAGTCAGTCGGCACGCGGTATCGACTCGCCGAGCCTGCAAGATCCCCGCATCGGCTTCGGATACTCGTTTCCGACCACGTCCGCGCTTTTTGGCGCCAAGATCCGTTTTGAAGCCAAGCTGCCGCTCGGAAACACCGAGGCGCTGGCCGGTGACCTCAGCTTCGTCGCTAGCCCGAGCGTCGCCGTCTCCTCCAAGCACGGCGGTTTTTTCGGAGGCATCGAGCTCGGGGCGCGGCTGCGCAAGCCGACCGATTTTTTCGGGCTGCGCATCGGTAGCCAGGCGTTGATCGCAGCCGGCGGAGGCTATGAGCTCGAACGCCTAAGGCTCTCGTTCGCCGTCGAGCTGTACGCCTTGCCGAGTTTGATCGACAGCGGCAGGTCGCGCTACGTACCAGCGGAGTGGCTTTGCACGACGCGCTTCGCGCCGCGGCTCTTCGGTAATTTTTCGATCGGTGGAGGCATGGGCTCAGGCTTGCCACTCACCAGCGGGGTCGGCGGCGCCAGCTTGGGCTTCGGCTTACCGAGCTACCGTGTCCTGGCCTACGTGCGGCTCACGCCGTCGAGCGACTGAACACCGCTAGAAAATCCGTTCGTGAACGAAGATGCGGTCGCCCGACTGCAACGGGATATCGGCAGAGCGCCCCTCCATGATCGTCCCGATCGAGATCACCACCGTGCGCGAACCAGCCACCGTGCGGCGCGTCAGGTTGACCCGATCGAGATTCGCGATGCCGGTGGGACCACCCGCCTGCGACATGGCCTGAATCAACGTCAACCCGGTCGTATACGGAAACGTACCGGGCTTCGCGACCTGGCCCATGATCGTTACGCGACGACTGTTGTACTCCTTGACCTGTACGACCACACTCGGATCGCTCAGAAATTGCTTCTCCATCAGCAGCTTGCGCACGAGCCGTGCGATCTGTTGTGGCTCGAGGCCGGCGACTTGCACCGTGTGCAGATACGGAAGATCGACACTACCGTCGGAAGCAACTTGGTACTCCTTGGGTAGCTCCTTCTCACCGACGATTTCCATCGTGAAAACGTCGCCCTCGCCGACCGTTGATTTCTCAGTCGGTGCTGGCAGGTTCAGGCGGCGATTGTCGTTGGCGCCGCCGCACGCAAAAATCAGTAGCAGCGCTCCCGGGCCAACGAGCAAGGCGCGCCGACTCAAGTCTCGGCCGCGTGCATCAAGCGCCATTGAGCGTCACCAGAACAAGCGCGCGCCGAGATAGACCTGATAACGCTGATAGTCGAGATCCTCCCCGTGGACGCGTGCCGGGTCGGCGTTGACCTTGTCGTAGAGGAACGTCAGGTTCATCGCGAACGAATCGGTAAAGCGATATTCACCGAACGCCCGCCCGTCGTAGCGTGTCTCACCGAACGCCGGTGCTCTGTCGTTGCCGTAGTCCGACGCCGGGTAGGAGACGCGCGAAACTCCGAACTCGAGCCCCGATACGAAGCGCCCGACGAAAGATGCGCTGACTTGCGCGTAACCGCGATCACGCGAGTAAAAGGAGCCGAGGTAGCTGTTGTCGAACGTGCGCGCATAGCCGAGCGCAATCGATGACAGGCCGGCTGAAACCGACGGCTCGTCCGGCGTGGGCGCCGCACTGATGAACCAACGCACCTCGGCATTTGCCAGCAGCGAATCGTAGTTCTGGGCTTTGAGGCCGGTTGCCGTGCCTCGAGAGTTGTAGAAGCTCGAGCCCCAGCCGACCATGCCAAGTAACGCCAGATGGTAAGTGACGAGGCCGCGAAATCCGACGCGCGACCGCACGACGTCGCCGTCGGTCTGCCTGGCGCCGGAGGCTCCGTAGCGAATCAGCGTGTAGCTCGAGTCGAACAACAACGCGGAGCGCGGCAAGAAGCGCCAGCGACCGCGCGTGTTGATATCGTGCTGCAAGTTGTTGAGATTGTTGAAGTCTGTCTGCTCGAAGAAATTGTACGTGATGCCGTACCCGAGCCGCCAATCGAACAGACCGCCGCCCGGCCGCCAAGTTGCGCCCACACCGCCATGAACGGTGTCGCGATTGAAGCCACCGCGCGCGAGATCATCGCCGTTTCCGGTCGGTTCGATAGCGCGGACGAAGTTGCCCTCGAGATCGAAACCGGCCTTACCCTGCGGGAAGATGTCGAGCTTGGCGTCGGCGCCGAGTGCGACGTTGCGCTGCTTCGAAGCCTCCGAGTCCTTTGACTTGAGCGGAATGATCTCGTTGTAGGCCAAGTGCGCGCCGGCCAAAAACGTGACCGTCGGCGGCGTAACGGCATTGCGCCGGCGAGCGCCGAGCGTCCCCAACGTGATCGACGGCGTCACGCGCAGACGCATCACATCGACCACACGTTCACTGGCCGACGATGCGCGGAAGAAGTTGGAGTCGTAACCAAACTCGCCCCCGAGACTTGGATGTAACTCCAAGTCTCCAGCGCGGATGCCCACGCCTTCCGAGAAATCGGGATTCGAAACCCACGCTTGCGCGGAAGCTTCTAGCGGCAGGGTAGCTACGGCCAAGGCCGCAATGAGTGCTAATCGGGCTTTCATCGTCACCAGCTAAGTAAACAGCTCTTGGGCGGTGTGTCGGTGCCGAGCCTACTAGGTCCTCGGCGAAATACTACATCGTCGGGCTGCTAAGAACCGGCGGCTCGCTGACCAGTGAGTCATCCGGATACTCGGACGGGTCAGTGTCCGGCAATGCGGAATCGATATCCACGGTGACCTTGCCGTTGCCGATGAAGCCCGTCTCTTCGCCAATGCACTGCTGGGCTTCGGTGACCAGCGTTTGCACGCGCTCACGCAACACTTGAAGAACGGTGTACTCGTGCTTCGAGCGATCACCGTCGTTCTGGTTCGCGGCGGCCGTCAAATCCAACGCGCGATCTTTCGCAGTGTCGATGGCCAACTTCATTTGCTTGACCTTGTCGTCCAAGCAAAGAGACTTCACGACGTCCTTCTTCTTCTTGGCGTCGACGAGCTGCTCGACAACTACGCCGTGCAATCGCTCCATCTCCGGCACCATGTGCCGACCGGAGTCGGACATCTGCTTCGGGGTCAGACTCACGTCCGCGCCGCCGTTGACGTTGTTGGTCCCAGCTGCTTCGGGCGCACTGCCCTCAGCAGCTATGGCAACACCAACCCCCGTAAGGGTAGCGACGGCGAGACAGGCAATTGCCCAGTGCTTGATCATGAAGCGCATTTGCTCAAAGCCCTCCTCAGAGCCACGGCAGTATAGGAGGCTGCGCCGCAACGTGTCAACGCGGTGGTAGCGCCCGAAACGTGGCTAGTTTCCACGGTTTCGACCTCGGCCGCTTCGGCCGCACCAGCGCGGATTTCCGTCGTTGCTCGAATGCATGCCGACTCCAAACGTGTTGGATGCACGGGAGCCAGGCTCGATTCAGTCCGGCCCGTTGATTCACGACGGGTCAGACGCCCGAATCGCTACTGCTTGACGAAAGTGACCGGCACCGCGATGACGGCACTGCCGCCCTCAGGCGGGTCGAATTGCGCCGCTTGAGCGCGCGCGACGACACACGAAATCACCGAGGCGGGCAGGCTGCCTGACGGCGACGGGCTGACGCCCGCTACCTCACCGCCTGCGCCGACACGGATGGTCAGGCGAATGCTACCGGCAGCGTCCGGATTCTCGGCCAAGCCGCGCTGGTAGCAGTTACGGAAACCGGCGCGCATGCCGGCGACGACGCGCGCCGCGTTGCTGACGGTGCCGCCGCTGACCGCTGCGCCGCCAACCGATGCGTTGCCCTTCGGGCCTTCAACCTTCGCACCCGCGCCAGTGCCTTCCGTGCCAGCGCCACGACCGGTGTTGCCAATGCCGGCCAAGCCGCCTCCTACCTGACCGGGGTGAAGTGCTCCGCCGCCCTTGACGTTAAAATCGCCGCCAACACCAACTGCGGCAGCGCTAGCCGCCGCTTGGTCGAGCGAGCCCGTCGGCACTTCGCCGTTCTTGAGCACGCCGGCGGTCGCGGGACCAGTTCCGGCGAAAGCCAACACCGCCATGTCGATCTTGTCGAGCTCGTTGGAGAGCGCCGCGGCTTCCTTCGCGCTCACCGGTGCCGATGGACCTTTGGGGCCAGGCGCAGCGGCCGTCGGTGCCTTCACCTCGGCTTTTTCCGGCTTCGCCGTCTCGTCAGCCTTCTCTGCCGGCTTGGGATCTTCGATCGGCGGTGGCGGCGGCAGATTCTTCAGCGAATCGATCAGGCCCGCGACGCTCACTTCGTCGTCGATCACCGGATCGAGCCAGTCCGAGTAGATCGCCCCCAGCGCCATGAAGTGACACAGGAACGACAGCGCGGCGATGATCGTCGTATTCCAATCGATCGAGCTGGCACCGCGCAGCACCGCGACTGGCAGCTGCGGCTTGGGCTGCAGCGGCGGCGGCGCAACGAACTGGAACAAGAACGTCGTGTCACCGATCACCACTTTGCCACGAGAATCCTCGGTCAGCCGAACTTGATAGGCGCCCTGCGCGTTGCGCTTCGCCTGCCCCTTCAACATGTTCAGATCGGAGATACCGGTCGGCAGCGCGATGCGCCCGGTCATGCCGTCGAGAAAGTTCAGATGGTAGTCGTTGCCGACCAGCTCGAAGACGCGGAACGTCGGCGGTAGGTTCTGCGTCGACACCACGAACATGTTTTTTTCGCTCGCGCCCACGGTCACGTGGGTGCGCTGCTTGATGATCCGCTCTTCCGCGACGCGCCCGGCTTGGACGACACCGATACGGAGCACCTTCGGGCCAGCGTTGGCCGCGACCGCTCGCATGACTGCGGTCATCTGACCAGGGCGCTGCGAGGTTCCGGGCTGTTGCTGCTGGGTCATCGATTTTCCTCTAAGGAGCCGTGTACTCCCTACGTACGTCCAAAGTCCGCGATCGCTCTACCCGAACGCCGACAACGGCCACTCCACAAAGTTCCATCAGGCTAGCCAGTCCTTTCAAGCTGGTCCACTCCTTGTCGCCGGCGCCTACGGTTGGTGGCCGCTCGCCATGATTCGGCCAATGAGCCGATCCGTCGGTGAAGCTCGCGGGAGCCCCCCCAACCGATCAGCCCGAACGCAAACGAGCCCCACATCGCTGTCGGATGAGCGACCAGCTGCCCGGTCGCAACGGCCCAAAGCGCGAGGCCCGCTCCGCCGAACAGCGCAGCGCGACCGAGCGCTTGAACGTTGCGCCGCGACAAGTTGAGCTCGAGATTCAGGTCGCTCTCGGCCAAGCGGCGCTCGAGTGGATCTGTTTCCATCTCCCCCATGCCGTCGTGGATCGCGCGACAACGTTGGAAGCTACGCCACGAAAACCACAGGCAGAACGCAGACAGGATGCCCGCAAGCAAGCGACCTCAGAACGGGTCGTTGTAGATGGCCTTCTCGATGCGATCGAGAAACGGCTGACGCAGCTCAGCCAGCGTGAGCTTCGGCTGGATGCGGCTCACGTCGACGGCGGCGATCGGCTTCTGCACGCGACCGACAATCGTAACCTCGCTGATCGTGACGATGCGCGGCTTTTTCTGAGCCGACGCGGCGCTCGGCAGGAGCAACGCGATGGCTGAAGCCGCTCCAGCCAAGAGCTGCGAGGTGCGAGGTGCAAAGTGCGAAATGCGCGACATGGTTTTCCTCGGTTACTTCTTAGGAGCGGCGGGACCGCCAGCCGGTGCCGGCGCGGCGCCAGGTGTGGTTGCCTTCGGAGCAGCGGCAGGTGGTGCCGCAGCCGGAGCGGCCGCTTCAGCGGCCTTGGCTTCGACGAGTGCCTTTTGCGTCTTAGCGCGGGTGATCAGCTCGTCCGAGTCATCCGGCGCGCCGCCGGCAGTGCGCGGTTTGAGCTTCTTGTACTGCTCGAGCTCGAGGATCGCACGGTCCGCCGCTTGCCCGGGAGTGAGCCCCGGCACGCTCGCCGAAAACAAGTAGAGCAGCCCCAAATTGTAGTGCGCCTGGGCCACGCTGGGGTCGGTCTTGACCACCCAGTCGAGCTCGCGCTGCGATTCGGCGGCCTTGCCTAGCAGCCGGTAAGCGTCACCCAAATTTAAACGCGCCAGCACGTTCACCGCGTCGTACTTGAGCGCGACCTCTAGCAGGCCTGCGGCCTCGGCGGCGTTACCCGACTCGAGCAAATAGTTGGCGAGGTGTACGCGCGCCTCGACCAAGTCCGGGCGCAGCTCGAGCGCCTTCTGCAGCTCGGGAATAGCCGCGGCCTTGAGACCCTGCTCCTTGTAGATCAAGCCGCGAAGCAAGCGGGCTTCAGCGTTATTCTTATCGCGCGGCGGGTTCTCGTCACCGTAGCCGTCGAGGATGCCCTTGAGCGCGTACAGCGCCAGATCCAAACGGCGCGCGCGGTAGTGATCGCGCGCGAGCGTGATCATGGCTGGGCGGTAGTCAGGATTCTTCTTCAGCGCTTCTTGGGCCAGGCGCTGAGCCGCCCCCGAGTCACCTTGGATCGACTTCACCTCGGCCATCGCCGCGCTCACGGCCGCGCTCTTCGGCATCTGCGCGTGGCGGGCGTTCAAGAAGTCGTTCGCTTCGTCAGGCTTGCCAGTGCGAGCCAACAGCACCGCGTAAGCGACGATCGCCGGCTCGTAGTCGGACACGATCGTCGTCGCTTGGCGGTACGCCTGCAGCGCGCCCGACGTCTCGTTCAAGCGCTCACGCACGACGCCCAGCGAGTAATACGCCTGATACGCCTTCGGATCGGCTTGTGTCGCGGAGCCGAATTGGTTTTTCGCGCCTTGCAGATCGCCGGCTTGGAACGCCCGCATACCGGCTTGATAGGCGCTGGCCGCAGACCCGTTCATCGCGCTGCGCTGCGCCGCGCCGGCATCACCGCCGGTCGGCTTGTCACTGACCCCGAATGGCTGACCGGCGGGGGTCGTCGCCCCACCGCCGGGCGTCGTCACGCCGGGTGTCGCTGCGGCGCCGGTCGGAGCTTTCGCGCCGCCACCAGCGGCTGCGCCACCACCGCACGCGACGCTGAGCAGCATGATGCCGCCCAAACCAGAGAAACGAACACAGTAACGAAGTTGTGCGTTCATGGCCGGCTCCCTTATTGCACGAATGCCGGTAGCGGCGCGGGGGCGCCGTTCGGCGGAGGCGCCGAGGAAATGCCGGGTCGCATGCGCGGGTACATGCCCTCGGTGTAGCTCAGGTCCTTCACGGTGCTCGTGTACTGCTTCATCTTGGCTTCGCCGATCACGTCCGTGAAGAACGCCAACCGACGGATCGAGCGGATCACTTGCGGATTGGCGACGTTGAAGCGCTTGGCGAACACGACCGCGGTCGCGTAACGCTCGATCATGATCGAGTCGGCGCTGCCAAGCTCCTGCTCTTTCTTGTCGCGCCAGGTCTTGTTGGCAGTGACGCGCGCGGCGTCGGCCTTCTCCTGGAGATCGGGGTTATCGCTGTTTTCAGCGCGCTTGATGATGGCCTCGGTCTTGGCGTCGAAGATCTTCAGCTCCGGCGCGCGCGTGTTGTAGAGGCCGGTGCGCAGCGCATCGTAAAGCGAGCCCTGGCGCGCAACGGATGCGGTCGTCCACTCCGGCGAAACGTAGGCCTCGTTCACGTGTTGCAGCTTGTCGAACCACTTCTTGGCCTCGACAGCATCCTTACCGTACTGGCCGATGACCTCTTGCATCGTGCCCTTGAAGCGGTGATGCCCGGTCTCGTAGTCGAAGCTCTTGTTGATCTGCTCGTCGAGCATGGTAAAGTCGGCTTCCGCGGCCATGTTCGCCTCTTTCGAGCCAAGCGCGCTGTTCTTGCCGCCTTCTTGCGGGGCCAGCCGCTTCCATTTCTCGAACGAGTCGATCGTAGTCTGCCACCATTTGTCGGTGTCCCCGGCGAGCACGGCCTTGCGCGTCTTGGCCGACCAATACGCGGCTTGCACCACGTACTGCGCGGCCGCGTCCTTGTTCTTGTTGACCGTGTAGTAGTCTTCCATCGCGCGCAGCGCCGTCCGGCGAGCAGTGCCGTTCGCGCCGTCGTCGCCGCTGTACGGATCCCAGCGCTTGAGCTCGGCGCTGGCGACGGTGAAGTCCGCCTCGGCCATCTCCTTCGGCGAGGCGCCGAGCGTCTGGAAGCGCTCGCGGGCTCGCGTCATGCCACCGCGATCGCCCAAGCTGGCATACAGCGAAAGCCCCTGCCGCGCCGACTCGCGCCGGTTCTTCTCGGGGAAATTCGTGTTGTTGCTGATCTTGTCGTAGGTCTCGGCCGCGCGCGGGTAGTTGAAGAACAGCACGTACGCGCCAGCCAGGGCGTCGTAGGCGTTCTGCAGGTACTTCACGCGCTCTTCGTACTTCTTCGGCTGAGCCGCAACCGGCGGCTTGGCCTTCGCGTCGCCGTTCTTGAGCGTGCCGAGCGTCTTCTCGTTGCCGTAGCGCGAGATGAACAGCTCGTACATGTCGATCGCCTTGTCGTACTCGCCGACTTGCTTGTACGCGAAGGCGCCGTTCATCGCGGCTTCGGGCGCTTCATCGCGTTCCGGAGCGGCGTCGAGCGCCACCTTGTAAGCGGCCGCGGCCTCGCGCCATTTCTTGTTGCGCTCGGGGCCGTCCGGCATCTTCTCGGCTTCTTCGTACAGCTTCCGCGCGTCGAGGTAAGCGACACCCGACATTACTGGCTTTCGGATGCTCGCCTCGGCCTTCTGCGTCTCGGCATCGTAAGCGCAGCTCTTGCCCTCCGCGAGCTTGCGGCTCTGTTCCGCATCGCCCTCGAAGTTGCTCATGCTGATCAGTTTTTCCCAGGCTTTGTAGCCCCACTCGTTCACGCCGCAGTACTGGTTGTACATCGGCTGGAAGCGCTTCTTGGCGTTGTCGAAGTCGCCGTAGAGGAAGTACAGGTCCGCCGACTGAAACGCGTACAAAAGGCCGTTTTTCTGCGGATCTCGGTCGACCGGGATGCGATCGTTGTACTCGTCACGGGCTTTGATCGCGTCGAGCACGGGACCCGGCACGACGTCCTTCACCGGTTTGCGCGCGTCACCTTCGCCTGTGAACTTGAGCTCGTCGCGCTTCTCGATGCCTTGCTGGCCGTTGCTCTCTTGGAACACGCGGTATTGGTCGTCGAGCACCTTCTCGGCCACCGTGACAACGTAGTACGCCGACGGTTGCAGGTACTTGTCGTCCTCGTTCGAGTCACGCACTGCCGCTGCGCTGTCGTGCGCGGCTTTGACCTCTGCGGGTAGCGGCGTACGGCCGATGCCAGCTTGCAGCACGACGATCCAGAATCGCGAGTCAGCCAGCCAGAAGCGGCTCTCGTACGCGTCCATGGCTTGGGCGTCTTGCTCGAGGTAAGCGTTCCAACCCGTCTCGGCCAGCCGGTACTCGGCGATGGCTTTCTCTACCAGCGACCGCTGCTCACCCGCGTCGTTCAGCTCGAGCGCCTTGTCCTTGTAGGCGCGCGCAAAGTTCGTGTGATCGGCCGCGGCGCGCTTCAAGCCGCCCTTGACCAACTGCTCGGCGGTGGTGAGCGCTTCGGGATCGTCGCGGTTGGCGTCGACCCAAGGGGTGGTGCCGACGTAGGCGGCCAGCTTGGTGCGCGCTTCCAACGCCTTCGAGCCATATTCGGCGCGCGCGGCCGAGCCATCTGGCGCCAAACGCGACAGCTGGTCGTACAGCTCCGCCACCTTGTTTTGCATCACCGGCGCGTCACGATCCATCGGGAACTTCTTGAGCGTGAGCTCGAGCGTCGCGACGGCGTTACGGTTCTGGGTGATCTCGATGAACTCTTGCGAGAGCGCTTTGTAGATCTCGACCGTCCACTTTTTGTCCTGTGGAATCAGGTGCGGATCTTGGACGCGCGTGATGGCGATCGCCATCTTCTCTTCCGCGCGCACCGGATCGGATTCGGTGTCGAGCACGTCACTACGCGGAATATAGGGATGCTCCGGCGGCGGACCTTCGAAATCGACGTACGTCAGCGAGCCGGCGATGTACGTGAAAGCTTCCTGGCGGAAGTCGGCGCCGGGGTCACCGGTCTTAGCTTCCTGCTCGTCGGCGTACGCCAAAAGCTTGACGAAGTTGTCGATCGCAGTGTGGTAGCGCTGCTGCTTGAAGTAGGTCCAAGCCAACTTGTACAGCGCGACGCCGTAGATTGGCGGCTTCGTGTACTGCATCGACTGCGTGTACGCGACGACCGACCGATTCAGGTTGTACGGGCCGCCATGCGGGTCGATTTGGTCGAAGTGGAAATTGCCGAGCTGCCACCAAATTTCCGCCAAATAACGCGGATCTGCGCCGGGTTCGACCTTCTGCGGCAACGGCTTGCAGCCGTCGTACGGGTCAGCGAACGTCAGCTCTTCGGTGTCGACCTGCTTGTCGGCGCCGCGCCTGATCACGCCACGCTTAGCCTTGGCCTGGTCGAGCGGAACCGGGTTCTTGTTGTACCAGTCGTTCCAGAACTTATCGTCGTGATCCTGCGGCATCGGCTGCAGCAAGATCTTGCCGGCATCCTTCGGATCATCCTGAACCGAATAGCGCGAACTGCAGACCAGCGTGCGCCACGCTTGCTGGCCCTCGTCGATGCGCCCGGCGTCAGTGAACGAGTGGCCGAGGTAGTAGTGAACCGCGGCGATCTCTTCGTACTTGGGAAACTCGCGGATGATCCGCCGGTACATGGCGATAGCCGGTTCGAGACCGATCGCCAAGTCGGCGTCGGTCTTGGCGCGCGCCTTCTCTTCGTAGAGAGCGCCCAGGCGAAACATCGCGTCCGGGGTCGCGCTCGGGTCAGCGTTGCTGCCCGAGTAGCGCGCGACGAACTCTTCGAGGCGCGTGATGGCTTCGTCGCGCGACTCGTCTAGACCGCGCTTCTCCACCGCTAGCTCGCGATCGAGCGCCGAGAGCACGCGCTTCCGGCGCTCCTCGTAATGATGGCGCACGATCATCGTCAAGTTGCGGCGGAAGTCTTTGGTGCCCTTTTCGTACTCGTTCGCCTCCTGCTGCAGGATAGCGAACGCCTTCAGCTGCGCGGCCGTCGGCGGCGGCGAAGGCGGCGCACCCTTTTTGGTCTTGGGCGAGGTGGGCGTGGTGGTGCCCACGGCAGCCGACGGCCCGGCCGTTGCGGCCGAGCTCGAGGCGGAGACACCCGTGGTCGTGCCGGTCGGAGCTACCGGCGTCGCTGAACCCGCCGGTTTGACCGACGCTGCGGGCGTGGCAGACGGAGTGGGCTTGGGAGCCTGACCGGCCGCGGACAACGGCAACATGACGCCCGCGAGCACGGCAAAGAACACCGGCAGAAATGCCTGACGCCGCGTCCTCATTGCGAATCCTCCGAGTCGTCGAGCACTTCGCGTAGCTCGTCGTTCAAGTTCTGTTCCTCGCGCGACCGTTCGCGCTGCAGGTTACGCACGCGCAGCCGCTGCTCTTCGCGGACCTCCCAGGCCTGCTGCACGATGCCCACGTCGGCTCGAAGCACGATGTTCTTCACGCGGTCCCTCACCAAAGCGAAATTCCTCATCGCGATCTCACCGACCAGTAGGCGCGCCTGTTGGTCGAGCCCATCGAGGTTCTGGGCGTAAGTCTCGAGCGCTACGACCTCGGCGGCGATCTTCTGCCGCAGCGCTTGAGCTTGCTCGAGCGCTTGCTGCTCGAGCTTGCCCCGCGTCGCTTCCAAACGTTGCTCGTCGAGATCGGCGCGGCCGAGCAGCGACTGAATGCCCTTGGCGTAATTGACGGCGTCACCCGAATCCTGTCCGGAGGCGACCATCGTCACTTCGCGCGAGAACAGCTCGCGAAAGCGTTTGCGCGCGTCGTCGTCGTCGACGTAGCGCTGATCACCGAAGCCGATCATCGCGCGGCCGTTCTCGATCGCGTCGCGGTACTCCTCGATGCGCTTGTTGTACGTGACCAGATCGCGTTCGTTGGCTTCGATTTCGAGCTTGAAGCGCTCGCGGCTGGAGTTGTCGGAGGTCACGCCGTACTGACCAGCATCCTTCAGCACGCGCTTGAGGCCGTTGACGATCGCCGCCAGCTTGTCGGCTTCAATCGTCAGGCTCTGCAGCACCTGCGACACCTTGCTCCACTGGCGCTCACCGACGTCGTCACGGCGCAGGAAGTCACCGTCGCTGACGGGGAGCCAGCCGAGCCGCTTCTGCAACGCCCGACGCTCCGAGCGAATCCGGCCGAGCTCACCGCCGGCATCGCCCGCGACGTCGTCCATCCCCTCGGCTAGAGTGCCACGGGCTTTGGCGACCTTGTTCATCAACGACATCGAGTACTGAATGCCGCTGCGGAGCTCGGGGAACGCCTTGGCGCGTGTCGGCACCGACAGCACCGCGTCCAGCTTGATCGCCAGCTTGCGCGAGCGCTTCACCAAATCGCGAGAACGGGTGACGTCGTCGATCATGCCGAACACGTGCTCGTTTTCGGCTTGCTCGCGCGCCCACTCGAGCACGACTTTGGGCAGCTTCGTCTCGGTCGCCATCGTGGCTTCGTCGGCGGTGAGCTTGTCGTAGTAGACGGCCGGGTCGCTGGTGGACGCCAGGAAGTCGTCGACACTCTTCCGAATCGGATCGAAATGCTCGCGCACGTTCCGGTACAGATTGAGCGCGTTTTGGAAATCGCCCGAGCGCAGCATCAAGTCGGCGCGCAGCAGCGAGCCGTCGGCAAGCTCGAGGTTGTTCGGGTCGGTGATCGTCAACACCTCGAGCGCACGCTGAGCGCGCGCGAAATCACCCAACCGTACGAACACCCAAGCCAGCTCGAACAGCGTGGTCGAGAACTCGGGCGAGTTACGGCCGACGTGACTGTAGGCTTCCACGGCGTCGAGGTAGTTGCTGGTCTCGTAAAAGAGCCGACCGATGGCCATCCACGCGAGATCGACGACGTGCTCCTGATCGGGCGTCGTGGCGGGGATGCGCGTCACCTTCCGGAACTGCTCGATCGGTTGCACGAAGCGCGGATCGGGCGGCGGCGCGGGAGCCGGTGCGCCGGGAGCAGCGGGTGCGGCCGCGGCGGACGCGACGGCTGCGGGCGGCGCCGTCGGGGTCGCGGCCAGCGCCTCTTTCAACAACACGACGCCAAGCAGGTACTGAGCTTGCGGCGTGTAAGAGGAGGCGGCCGGCACGAGATTCACGGCTGCCTTGGCCGCGCCGTAGTCCTTTTTGGCGTAGAGAGCCTTGGCGCGCGCGTAGGCCAACGAGCCGGTTCCATCGACAGCGGGTAGCCGCGCGAGACGCTCGAAAACGTAGTCGAGGCCCGGCAGGTCGTCGGTGCGCAACGCGATGTCGACCAGCCGGCTGAGCGCCTTACCGACGTAGCCGTCGTACGGGCTGCGCGTGCCGTTATCCAGGATCTCGCGGAAATGACGGCGGGCCGACAGGTACTGCTTGGTCGCCATGTAAGCCTCACCGAGCATCACCGAGGCGTCCGCGTACGCCGCCTCGGGCGCCTTGCCCTGACGGTAAAGCTCCAAGACCTTGCTCAAGGCCTCGATCGCTCGATCGTAGTCCTTGTTCCGCAGCAGCATGTCGCCGGCGGCGATCCGCTCGGCGGGGGTGGCTGGCTTCGAGATCAGCTTTGAGTCCGGTGGCGCGGTGGTCATGGCTGACTCCACCCCCTGCACCGCCAGCGTTGCTCGCCCTTGCGCCTCGCTTGAGCTCAGCGCGAACGCCGAGCCCGACAGCGATGCCATGATTCCGAAAGCAGCGAACGCTGCTCCCGGCACCCCTAGCCTTCTCATCACTTCGCTCCTGCGCCGACCGAGATACCGCCGCCCGCTTGGGCCTTGACAGGCGCGCTGGGCGCACCCGCCGGACTACCCTCGCCTGTTACGCCAGCGCGCAGATTTTCCACGTAACGGATAGACGGACGCTGCTCGAGCGCGGTCGTGACGTCGCCCTTCTCCCAAGCGACCACGTCGAGCTTGAGCGTCTTGCCTTCGGTGATGGTGAAGGTGTGACTGGACGGCACCTGGAACTTGTAACCGCGCAGGTACGAGAACACCCCGTACCCGTGACCGCGCAAGCGCAGCACGATCTGCAACGTGTGATCACCTGGCGGGATCGAGCCGCTGAACACCGGGATTTCCTTCTGTGCCGCGAGCGCGCTGTTCTCGGATTCGTCGGTCTTGTTGTACTGCACCGCGCCGTCGAGCACGAAGGTGGCGCCGGTCACGCGGAAGGCGCTGGAAAGGTCGTTTTTGAACGTAATTTCGGCGCGTGCCCCGCCCACGCCACCCGACAGAATCGTGTCGGAGAGCAGGCTGAGCCGCGTGTGGCTGCGACGAATTTGCTCTTTTAGCTCGTCGATGCGCTGCTCCAGATCACGGAGCCGTACGACATAAGTCGCGCCGTCGAGCGCGGCCGGAGTGTCGCCGGTAGCCGGGGGGGCGCCAGGGGCTGCCGGAGCTGCCGGGGGTGTCGCGGCACTTGCAGGCGCCGGCGTGGCCGCGGCGGCAGCAGGTGCAGCGGCGGCGGGTGTCGCAGCGGCGGCGGGTGCGGTGGGTGTCGCAGCGGCGGCGGGTGCGGCGGCCGCAGGTTTGGCGGCGGCAGCCGCGGGCGCGGCGGCGGGCTTACTGGAAGCGGCAGGCGTCTGTGCAAACGAGCCAGCCGAAAAAATGGTGACGGCTGCGAACGCGGCGAGGCGGAAGCTATTCATGAGTCGCATCGGTTTCCCTCGTGGTGGTCGCTCCGGCGTGCGCATGCGTATGCATCGCACTCCTCGCACTGATGTAGCGAAGCCGGACTTCCTCCAGGGGACGCATCTTCCTCTGACCGGCGGCGCTAGCCAAGCCGCATTTTGGATCCGGGGTCCGAACCCCCCGGTCCAGAATCATCAAAGGTTTGATGACGTTCGCCGGCGCCTTTGACGACCGAAGGCTCGTCCATGCCTTGCCCCAAAGCGCGGGCGGGGGCTACCTTGGGTCTCAGGTAATCGGAAGATCGTTCCCCGGGCCCGTGCGTCTGAACCTGAGGCGCGGAGCACGCTGCTCCGCCCCCGCGAGCCCGGCATCTTCCGCTCACCCGAAAAGAGTCGGAACGGGATGGCGGCCGTTCGCGGAGATGCCTCTGACGAGGTGCTGATGGTGCGTTACCAACGTGGCGATCGCGAAGCGTTTGCCTTGTTGGTCAAGCGCTACAACAAACAGGTCTACAACTTCGTGCTCCGCCAATTGCGAACCCCTGCGCTGTGCGAAGACGTCACCCAAGACGTCTTCATGCGGCTGGTGCAGAACGCCGCCGAGTTCAAACACGAGGCGCGCTTTTCGACTTGGCTGTATGCGATCGCTCGGAACCTCTGCATCGACCAATTGCGTCGTTTGCAGCACCGACGCCACCCGTCGCTCGACCAGCCGCTCGGTGACTCCGGCGACGGGCGTACCTTGGGCGACTCGATCGCCGCGCAGCATCCGTCGGCCAGCGCCGAGCGGGCGGCCGTATCCTCGGAGATGCAAGCTTCGATCTTGAAGGCGGTCGAAGCCCTGCCCGATGATCAGCGCGAGGTGTTCCTGCTGCGCGAGGTGGCTGACCTGCCGTTCCGGGAGATCGCCGAGATCACGGGCGTCCCAGAGAACACGGTCAAGAGCCGGATGCGTTACGCCCTGGACCGACTGAAGCAAGCCTTGTGCGAGTTCGAGGAGTATGCACGTGCGCTGCGCTGAGCTCCGGCTATTTCCAGGCAAATTTTCGGCCCTTTGCGGAGGTACGCCCGCCTTCTGAGCAGGGCTTTGCATGGACTGCGAGAAGTTCGATCGCATCGCGCTCGACCTCCTGTACGGGGAGCTGGACGAGCTGACCGAGGCGGCAGCCAAGCGGCATATCGAGCACTGTTCGCGTTGCAAGGGTGTGAGCTCTGGCCTGCGCGCGACGCGTGAGGTTGGCGCGCTCGCTCTGGTAGACCCGCCCGACCGCCTCGAGCTTGGGATCCTCGAAGCGGAGCGCCGCATGAACGCCAAGTTACCGCTCGGCAAGAAGCTGGGCCGCGGCGTGTCGATCCTGGCCGTGTACGCGATGCGACCACAGCTGGCGATGGCTGCGCTGTTGCTGCTGATGATCGGATCGAGCTTGTTCTTCTTGCGCGCGCGCCCGGGTGCGCGTGACAGCGTGCTGGTGACGGAGCGCGGCGCGCCGGAGAGCGAAGCCGAGCGCGTGGACGAGATCGTTCCAGCGCCGGAGCGCGCCGAGGCACCGGCTGCGGCCGCGCTCGCGTCGAGCATGCCGAAGCTGGCGAACGCGAAGAGTGAAGCGAGCGCAATGCGCGAGCGCGACGGCGACAAGCCGAGCGCGGCGCTCGCCGAAGCAACGAAAGACAGCCAGCTGAAAGGCGCGGCCCGCGACGCCGAGCCGTTGCCCGGCACGGAGCCGGCAGCCGATTCGATGGACGCCGCAACCGCCGCATTTCAGGGCGGTCGCTACGTCGAGGCGCAGCGCCGGTTCGAGGAAATCGCGGCCCGCGGCGGGAGTGCAGCGCCGGCCGCCGCGCTGCAAGCGGTCGAAGCGCTGCGTCGCCAGCGGGGTTGTCCGGAGGCCGCGCCGCGCTACGAGGAAGTGCACTCGCGCTACCGCGACACCCCGTCAGGAAACGAAGCCGCGTGGCAAGCCGGCGATTGTTATCGCGCGCTCGGCGAATTGTCGCGCGCCCGCCAAAGCCTCGAAGCTTTGCTGGAGGTCGCCGAATACCGCTCACGCGCCGAAGCCGCCCTCCAAGAGCTCACCGCCCGCGAAGAACAGGTCGCCTCAGCCCGCAAAGCCAAAGCCGCTTCTCCCCCAGCGGCCGCGGCGCCAGTTCCCGCGCCCGCCGAAGCCAAGCCCGCCAAACCCAAAGTCGGCGGCGCACAGTAGACGAAATCAGACGAGCGAGAGCGAAACAACAGGAAGGCGGGAAGACGGGAAGGTTTGTTTGGCGCCAAGGCCAAACGGACATCGCGTCACTCCGCAGCGCTCTCAGCTTGTTGGCTGCAGTCCGAGCGCGGTCGCGGCGTTAGACGCGAACGCTGGATCGACCTGATGGGTCTTGGCACCAGCAGATCACGATCGAAAGAGAGAGGCGGGTCGGAAACCCGGCGAGGCCGGGCGCAAAAGCCGTGGTTCGATCGAGTGGGTCGCGAGGCGCCCAGGCCGCCAATGGAAACCAAAACCAAACCCTAGGCTCCGAACATGGGCGCGTTGGTGCCGGCTTCGGCTGAGTCCACGTCGTCGGAGGTCAGGTCTACGGCGCGGCCGTCTGGCGGATCGAAGCCAGCGCGGCCGACTTGTTTGGTGCCGAGGCTGGGGATGAGCGTCGCCACCACGTATTGGCGGAAGAAATAAAACCACATGCTGTAGTGCAACAGCCGCGGATCGATCTTCGGCGCTAGCTCAGCGTGGAGCTCAGGCAATTTGCTCCAGTGCGTCCCGGGGTGCTCGTGATGCGCCGCGTGCAGGCCGTTGTTGAAGAGCATGAAGTTGATGCCCTTGCCGTAGAAGCTGCGCGAGTGATTGTGGTCGGACCACGGGTCGGTGTGGACATGCTGCTCGTAGTTGAAGAGCATGATCGTCCACAGCGCGAAGAACGCCGGTACGAAACAAACCATCACCCAAACGTAGAGCCCGTGCTTGAAACCGTGCAGGGCGATCGCCGTGGCGAGTAGCGCGACGTGTGAGCCGCCCCAGAACACGTACTGGCCGATGATGCGCCGGTACAGCGAACGATTTTTGGCCTTGGCCTTGGCGATGAACGCCTTAATCGGATCGCTCTGAAAGTAGCTGGAGACGAAGAAGTAACTGGCAGCCACCAGCACGTTGTGGCGGTTCGTGTAACGCCAAGTGATGGTTGCGTCGCCCGCTCGGTTCACCAGTTTGTGGTGATTCAGGTTGTGGGTCGGGATCCAAGCGAAGGTCGGGTAGCCGTACCAAACGCTGATCCAGTTGCCGAACCAGTTGTTGGCGCGCTTGTCCGAGAAGGTCGGGCAATGGTTGTGGTTGTGAGCGATGACGCCGCACGAAAGCGCGAAGTAGCAGCTGACCCACCACAAGTACGGAACCAGCTCAGGCCGAGCGAACTGGAGGACAACCAGGCCGGGCGTCAGAACCATGGTCCAGAGCAGAGCTCGGTAGTCAGCGGCAAACCGGGGCAGCATGCGGCCGAGACTGTAGCAGCCCATCCCGAGGCTGTCGTCACGCTTCAGTCAGTAATCTTGGGCAAATCCTGCGAAAAGGCGCGGATTCATCGGCGCGAACGCCGTTTCGCACGGACAAAACCGGTAGTTTGGCGTTGCCGCTAGTCGAGCACCAGCGCCGGGAAGCCGGTTACGCGGCTCAGTTTACGTTGTCGCGCACGTAGGCGATCGTGCGCACGGTGTCGATCAACCGGGCGCGCGACTCGGTCGGCAGGTCGACGAAGCGGATGCCCATGCCCGGGTTCGGGTTGTCGGCAAGCATGCGCACCGCGTTGACCCACTGGACTTGGCCGTGAAGCACGAACGGCTCGTCGGAGCCGGGCGGGGCGAAAGTCAGGGTCAGGCGCGTGCCCACCTCGAGCGGCTCCTGCGTGCGGACGAAAATGCCGAACTCCGAAATGTTAGCGATGCTGGCGTAGAGGAAGGTCTCACGCGACTCGCAGTCGACAGACCAAGTGACCTCGATTCGGTCCGAACCGCGTCGATTCGACACGGGCGGTCGCTCCGAACGCTTGGATTCCTCGTCGCTCACGGTCCCCGCTCTACCGCCGCACGGCGTGGCTGTCACGCCGAAAAGCCCCCGTCGTCAGCGGACTTGGAGCGTTCCCGCCACGATCCGATCATCGCTCTGTCGCCCCTCGGTCACCGGGAGACGTCGATCGCCGGAGAACAGTCCAAAGTAGACGCGGTAGGCGCCGGGCGAGAAATTGGGCTCGAGCAAGACGTCGGTCGAGTCGACGATCACGTCGCCCTCACGCCATAGCCGTGCTGGATATTTCCCGTCCAAGGGTTCGTGATCCGCGTTGAAGCGCCGCTGCAATCCGTCGATGTGCACGAAGGTTTGCCAGGCGCCGCTGACCGGCGCGAGTACCCGGTAATAGATTGCGAAGCGGTAGGTGGTCGCCGGGACGACGCTCGTTACCAGCTGACCTGCGCGGTCGCGCACGCTCCAGCCGAGCACCTCGAGCTGC
The DNA here is from genome assembly GCA_038230915.1 of Polyangiales bacterium. Classification (GTDB taxonomy): domain Bacteria; phylum Myxococcota_A; class Polyangia; order Polyangiales; family Polyangiaceae; genus PMG-095. The sequence continues at coordinate 52,022 of JBBRMI010000025.1, forward strand.
TCGGCGAGCACTGCGTGCAACGGATGTTGGACGGCTGGCGCGGCATTGAGCACGGCGTCGGCGAACGGATTCTCGTCGCGCTCGCCTGGCAGGCGTCGGTTCGACGCCAGCAGCAGCTCGGTCGAGCGCGCGTCGAGCACCGGCAGGTTTTGGTGCGCGAGCGCGCGGAACTGCGCGTTAAGCTCCGGCAGCTCGGCTTTGCGAATCAGCAGCCAACGGCGAGCGGCGGCGGAGTCGTCGGCGAGCCAGCCGAAAGCCGAGTCGACGCCGTCGAAGCTCTCGGCGTCGAGCACCCCCTGATAGCGAGCGGATTCGCGGTGTTCGCCGACGATGCCGAGCACCTCGCCGGGCCGGCGCAGCGCGCGGTAACGCTCGAGCGCCTCCTCGGGTGAGAGCTGCCGCGCCAGCGCCGGGTAGAAGCCGAGACTGGCGAAGCCGCCGAGCGCCGCGAACACCAACAGCAAGCCTTGGGCGCGCGACGGCGCGAGCGTGCGCCAGCGCCCGAGCGAGTGCTCGCCGAACAACGCGCGCGCCAGGTCCCGTAACAAGAGCGCGCCGAGCGGCACGAGCGGCGCGAGTGGTACGCAGATGGCGGCGGTCGCAACTAGCTTGCGCGTGAAGGTGCCGAAACCGTCGAGCTGCGGCAGCGGCACGAGCCGCTCGCTGACGGCTGACAGTAGTAAGAAGCCGACCAGCGCCGCCTCCAGGACCAGCAGCGCGAACACCAGGTTGCCGTCCCAAAGCCTTTGCAACGTCGAAAGCACGCGCGCGTACTCGGTGCGTTGAAATGCCGGTAGGCGGTCGCCAATAGTGGCCCGCGCGTTGCGCTCGTAAAGACACGCGACGGACGTGACCGCGATCCCCAGGGCCGCGCAGAGCCACAGGGTCGATGAGGCCGGCTGCAAGCCTTCGGGCAGGGCGACGCCGGACAGCCCGAGACCGACCAAGGTTTTGTCGGGGTACTGACGCAAATCGAAGCCGATCACGACACCGAGCGCCGCGACCACCAGCGCCAAGAGCGGCGAACCGAGCTGGCCGGTTTCGAGCTCCGACAGCGCGACAGCGACGAGCACGGCGAAACAGCCGACGGCCGGCGGCACGAGACAGCCAAGCGACGCCGAAAGCCAGCCGGATGCGGCCAGGCTGAGGCCGAGACCGAGCGCGGCGGCGTTGACGGCCGCGCGCTGGGGCGCGGCGTCGTCGCCACGTTTCAGCAGCACGGCGAGCACGAGCGGCGCGGCGGCGCTCCACGGAAACGCGGCATGCACCAGGTTGCCGAGCGCGGCGTCGAACGTGATCGGCTCGGATGCCGCGGTCAGCGCGCTGCCGACGAAGACCGAGTAGTCGCCCGTCCGCGCCGCCAGAACCAGCCCCGAGCAGCCGAGCGCGAGCGCGAGCGCGCCGACGACGCTGACGCCGAGCGCCAGCCAACGCGCGAAGCGACCCGGTGGGCGACCGAGCAGCGCCGCAATGCCAACCGCGAGCGCGGGTACGGCCACGCTCACGATCGGGCCGCGACACCAGAAGCCGGCGTAGAGGCCGAGCACGCCGAGCAGCGCAAAGCTGGCGCGCACCCGCGACGAAATCTCCACCGCCAGGCAAGCCACGGCGAAGCCGGACCAAGCCATCGCGGACGTTGCCAACGTGACGGCGTCGCCGAGCAGCACCCGCGCCTGCAAGAAGTAGAGCGGCGTCGTGGCCAAGATGAGCGTGGCGTAGAGCGCCACGCGACGGTCCCAAAGCCGGCGCAGCGCCAAGTTCAGCGCGCCGAGCCCAAGCAGCGACCACAGCGCCAACGGCAGTCGTCCGGCCCAGGCCGAAAGCCCGAACAGCCGAAATCCGAGCGCCGCGGACGTGAATGGCAGCTCGCCGCGGCCTAAATCTCCGCGAATCGGCACGCTGTTGTCGGCGCCCGGAATGGCCAGGCTGGTGCCGCCGAGCAGGTTCAAACCGATACGCCGTCCGAGCTCGGCGACCGTCACCTCGTGCGGATCCCACAGCGCCCCTGCCCTGACCCCCCAAATCAGGCCCGCAATAGCTACGAGCGAAGCCAGGCTTACCAGCCAATTCCGGCGCACCCGGCGGCGTTACTCCCGCAGCAGAACGGCTGCAACTTGCGCGAGCCCCGAGATTCTGGGAAATGGGGCCCGCCTTGCTCCAAATGAGAAACGCTTAATGCGCGCCGGAACGATCGCCATCGTCGGGCGCACCAACGTCGGCAAATCGACGCTCCTCAACAAGATCTTGGGGGAGCGCCTGGCGATCGTGTCACCGCTGCCGCAGACGACCCGCGACCCGCTGCTCGGCGTGGTGCGACGCGAGGGCGCCGAGCTCGCGTTTTTGGATACACCCGGCTTTCACAAGCCGAAGAGCGAGCTCGGCTCACGCATGAACTCGTCGGCCATGTCGGCGGCCGAGAGCGCGGACGTGGTCGTGTTCGTGACCGACGCCACGGCCGGCACGAAGCTGGTGCAAAAGAAGGTCAAGCGCAGCGACGTCACCCCGCCCCTGGCCGAGCTAGCGCCGGAGGATTGGGAGCTCTTGAAGAGCATCCGTTCGCTCGAGAAGGTGCCCGCGATCTTGGCGCTGAACAAGATCGATGCCGTGCGCGACAAGGGCTTGTTGTTGCCGCTCTTGCAGAGCTACCTCGACGCGGTGCCGTTCAAGGCACTCATCCCTTTGTCGGCGCTCAAGGCCGACGGCGTGGATCGGCTGCTCGACGCGATCGCCGACGTCTTGCCCGAGGGCGAGGCATGTTACCCGGACGACACGCTGACCGATAAGCCTTCCAGCTTCTTCGTCCGCGAGTATGTGCGTGAGCAGGTACTGCTGCACATTTCGGGAGAAATCCCGCACGCCGTCGCCGTCAGCATCGACACGTTCGATGAAGGCTCCGACAAGCTGCGGATCGCCGTCACGATCCACGTCGAGAAGATTGGCCAGCGTAAAATCTTGGTCGGTACCGGCGGTAGCGTGATCAAAGAGCTGCGCTTAGGCGCCGAAAATCGCCTCAAACAGCTGCTTGGGCGCAAGGTGCGACTGGAGCTGTTCGTGCGCGTGACGCCGCGCTGGAAAGAGACGCCGCGCATGCTGGCTGAGCTCGGCTACGAGCGCGTCGCTGGAGAGAAGCGATGAGGCCGATCGTAGCGGTCGTCGGCCGGCCGAACGTCGGCAAGAGCACGCTGTTCAACCGCCTGGCAGGCAAGCCGTTGGCGATCGTCGACGACGCGCCCGGTATCACCCGTGATCGGCACTACGCCGAGGCGCACCTGGCAGGTCGTGAAATCACGCTGATCGACACCGGCGGCTTCGACCCGCAGAGCGGTGATCCGATGCAGCAGGGCATCGCGCGTCACGTCGAAGCGGCGATCGCCGAAGCCGACGTGATCGTATGTGTGCTCGACGGCGCTTTGCCGCCGACCACGCCGGATCGCGAAGCGGTGTCGCTGCTCCGCAAGAGCAGCAAGCCAGTCGTCTACGTGGCCAACAAGGTCGACAACGAAGGGCGAGCGTTGCAAGCAACCGAGCTATTCTCGCTCGGTATCCCTGAGCTGGTGAACGTGTCCGCCTTGCACGGCCTCGGCACGGCGCAGCTGGCGATGAAGGTGATCGCCGCACTGCCGCCTTTTCGGGAAGAGGTCGCGCCGGACGACGAAATCCCGCGCATTGCGCTGCTCGGTCGCCCGAACGCCGGCAAATCGTCCTTGTTCAACCGACTGAACGGCGAAGAGCGCGCGCTGGTCGACGAGCGCCCGGGCACCACGCGCGACGCGTTGGACGCCAAGGTCGTTTACGACGGCAAGCCGCTTTGGGTCGTCGATACCGCCGGCATTCGCCGCAAATCGAAGGTCGAAGAGAAGGTCGAGCTGGCGAGCGTCATGCAAGCCTTGCGCGCCGTGGAGCGCGCGAAGATTGCGATCTTGATGTGCGACGCCACCGAGGGCGTGGCCGAACAAGACGCGCGCTTGCTCGGACTCTGCATGGATCGCAACCGCGGCATCATCGTCGCATTGAACAAGATGGATTTGCTCTCGCGCGAAGCGCAAAAAAAGGCGCGCGAGCAGGCCGAGGACGTGCTCGGTTTCGCGAAATTCGCGCCGATCATGGAGCTTTCGGCCAAGACCGGACGCGGCGTTTCGGAGCTGGTCACGAAGGTGACGAAGATTGCTCGCGAGTGGGAGCGCCGCATCACCACCGCGGAGCTGAACCGCTTCTTCCGCGACGTCATCGAGCGTCAGCCGCCGCCGACCGACGGCGGGCGCGCGCCGCGCATCTTCTACGTGACCCAAGCCGAGAGCTCGCCGCCGCTGTTCGTCGCGATGAGCAGCGGTGCCGCCAACATCAAGACCAGCTACCAGCGCTTCATCACCAACCAAATGCGCGCCACCTTCGGCTTCGAAGGGGTGCCGATCAAGGTTCACTACAAAGAGCGCACCAAGAAGATCCTCGCGCCCAAGCCCCAAAATCGGAAGAGGGGGTAGGGGCGAGGGGGGAGGGGCTAGTCGGCGGAGGGGTAGAGGGACAGGCAAGGGGATCGCTGCTCGCTGGCAGCCAACGTTTCGCTGCCGCGAGGGCCGACGTTTCGGTGCGCTCGCTGCCGCGAGGGCCGACGTTTCGGTGCGCTCGCTGCCGCGAGGGCCGACGTTTCGGTGCGCTCGCTGCCGCGAGGGCGGACGCCGGGGTGAGGGAGGAACGCGCCGAGGCGACGCCCTCTCTGTTCCCAATCCCCTTCGCCGACTAGTACCGCGACGCAGAGGATTCGATCGATTGCGGTCGTAGCGTCGGGATTTCTTCAGCGGGTATGCACAGCTCGATGCTCCGGGGCTGCCGGGGCACACGACGAATCAAGCCGCGGCGTTCGAGTTCGACGACCATGC
>JBBRMI010000026.1:0-53912 GCA_038230915.1 Polyangiales bacterium
CACCCAGCGCAGCGACGAGCGCCGCGCTGTGCCCTGGAAAGCACTGATGTCCGACCTCGCTTTCGCGCTCGTCACGACTACGGACGACGAACTCCCCGACAGACGACAGCCCCGACTCTTCTGACCGTTGCGACTGAACCCCAAGGGCCGACGCCCGCAAACCGAGCCCACATACCGGCTTCTCGCCGAGACCGAGCCCAGGCCCCGCGCGAGCGCGGCCCCGCCTTTGCCTCGCCCGAAGCCTCAGCCGAGCCCGCTCCCGCTCCCGAAACCGACCCCGCCCCCGGGGCCGCGCGAGCGCGGGGCCTCTTCCTATGGATCGAGAGTGGAAGAGCAGGGGCGTCACTATCCCCCACTCGCGCGGCTATGCGACGCTTGCTCGGCTCTTCCAAATGCTGTCCACCGATCCGTGTCCGGTCGCGCGGGACTGTCACTCTCGCGAAATCGGTTGGGCCCCGCGCCAGCGGCCCCAGATCTTCCCTCGCCCCTGGGTCGACTGACCCCTGATCCTCGACCCCTGACCCCTTAGCTCGCGCGGCCGAAGCGCAGCGCGACGCCGAGCCAGGCGCGGGCGGCGTACAGCGCGTTCACGGCCAAGTACGGATAGAAGTACAGCTCGAGTCGACCCGTGAACGCGACGTACAAGATGTACGACGGATAATGGATCAGGAATTTGGCGCCGCTTTCGATCAGGCGAACGGCGCGCGCAAGCAGGGTCTGTGACGGGGGTGCCGTGCTTTTGGCGGGTGCGATCGCGGGGTGACGCTGAAAAGAAGTCAGCGCGATGCCGGACGCCAGCGAAACCAGCCCGACGATGCCGAGCAGCAGAAACGGCTGCGCCGGACGCTCGGATTGTAGCCGCACCGCCGCCGCCGCCAATAGCGCGAAGGCTTTCAGCTCATCCATCAAGAAATCGAGCAAGTGCCCAGCCGGTGATGCGACCCCGCGCCAACGCGCCAACATGCCGTCCGCGCAATCGAGTACGTACGACGCCTGGTAAACGAGAACGGCGACGACTAGCCCGATGCGCCCTGGCAGCGCCATCAACAGCGCCGCCGACGCGATCCCGACCACGAACGAGGCCAACGTGATCTGGTTCGGGGTGACGCGTGTGTCTTTCACGACGTCGACCAGCACCGCTGCCAGCGGGCGACACACGAAGCGGTTCCAGAACAAATCCGGAACCTTCCTCGTCCTTTGATACACTTCACGGGCGCCCATGGTTCCGCCCTACCCTACACGCCTTTCAATGCTGGCTTTGGCCTGTATTTCGGCCCTGCCAGGCTGCCAGCACGACACCCCGCCGTCAGCCGCCGGCGTCGCTTCCGAGCCTGCGGCGGCCGAATCTGCCGACAAGCCACCGCCGAGCATCGCGCCAACCGCACCGCCCGCGATCCTGGCGGCGACGGTGCAACCCGCCGCCCCGGCCGCGTCGTCGGCGGCGCCTGGCGCGCCGTCAGCACCGAGCGCCGCCGTGTCCGCACGCCGCATGACGAGCGTGCTCGTGCTCGGCGATTCGCTCACCGACGAGAAGGTCGGCGGCGGTGGCTTCGTGCGGATCTTGCGCGAGCGCTGCGCCAAGGTCACGTTCGACAATCGAGCCAAAGGCGGCTTCATGGTCAACCAGATCCGAAAGCGGCTGGAGACCGAGGTCTTGCCCGAAGGCAACAGCTACTCACACGCGATCGTGTTCGGCGGCGTCAATGATCTTTACAGCGACCAAACCGCCAACCGCACGCTAGCGCGCATCGAGGCGGATCTCACGCGCATCTACGCCGACTTGAAGGCGCGCGGCACCGACGTAGTCGCCATCACCGTCAGCCCTTGGGGTGACTTCAAGCGCTGGTTCACGCCCGAGCGCGGGCAAAATACGCTCACGCTCAACGGCTGGATCCAAGCGCAACCTGCCGCCGGCACCCTCGCATCGGCCGTCGATGCCTACCCGTTGCTGTCGTGCGGCGACCCTGAACGCCTGTGCCCCGAGCTCGCGGCACCGCACAAAGACGGCCTGCATTTCGGCAAGCTCGGCCACCAAAAGCTGGCCCAAGCCCTACTCGCCGGCCCCTTCCACGCCTGCCCGCGCTGAGCACAAGAACGAGACAACAGGAAGGCGGGAAGGCGGGAAGGGTTTGATTGATGGAGCAGGCGACAGAAGCCGATCGCCAAACCCGATGCGTCGAGCCCTTCAGTAACCCCACCCCAAAAATCTTCCCGCCTTCCCGCCTTCCTGTTGATTCCCTCTCGCCCGTCAGGCGAGGGCGGCGGGTTCGTCGAGCGTCGTGCGGCGGGCTTGGCGGGCGACCATGGCGGCGTAGCGGCCGCCGCGACGGAGCAGCTCGTGGTGCGTGCCCTGTTCGACGATCACCCCGGCGTCGAGCACGACGATTTGGTCGGCGTGGGCGATCGTGCTCAGACGGTGGGCGATGACAAACGTCGTGCGGTCGCGCAGCAGCTCGTCGAGCGAGGCTTGGATAAGCTGCTCGCTCTCGGTGTCGAGACTGCTCGTGGCTTCGTCCAAGATCAGGATCTCGGGATCGGCCAGGAGCGCGCGCGCGATCGACAGCCGCTGGCGTTGGCCGCCCGACAGCTTGACACCGCGCTCACCGATCAGGGTGTCGTACCCCTCGGGTAAGCGCTGGATGAATTCGTCGGCGTTGGCGCGTCGAGCCGCGTCGAGCACTTCGGCAACGCTCGCTTGGATGCGACCGTAGGCGATGTTCTCGCGCACGCTGCCGTCGAACAGGAACACCTCTTGCTGCACGATGCCGAGCCGCGAGCGGAAGCTTTTCAGACGTATTTGCCGTAAATCAACGCCATTTAGCAGAATCCGCCCCTGACTCGGGTCGTAGAAGCGCGCCAAGAGATCGGTGACTGTCGTCTTGCCCGCGCCGCTGACTCCGACCAGCGCGACGACGCTGCCACCCGGCACGGACAAGTCGAAGTCGCGCAGCACCGGCACGTCGGCACGGTAGGCGAAGGAGACGTGCTCGAAACGGATCTGTTCGACGCGCTCGGGTGCGCTGACCGCATCCGGCGGATCCGGCTTTTCTTCCGGCTTGTCGAAGACGTCGAACACGCGCTCCATCGCCGCCAGACCGCGCTGCGTGTCGCTGATCGAGCTGGCGATTCGCATGACCGGCTCGAGCAAGCGCCACACATAACCTTGGAACGCGATCAAGACGCCGAGCGTCGCCTGGCCTTTCACGACCAGGTACCCGCCGAAGCCGATGATCGTCACCTGAGCCAACGGCATGATCAGCTCCCAGATCAGCGCCACCGAGCGCTGCGCACGCGTGGCCAGCATCTGCTTTCTGATCACCGTGTGGTGGCCGAGCGTGTACGCCAGCTCTTCGCGCTGTTCGCGGGTAAAACCGCGCACGATACGCACGCCGGACAAGCCTTCGCTGACGCGCGCGTCGATCTCTTGCCGATCTTGGCCCATCGACTTCCAGATGCTGCGGATGCGTCGCGCCCACAGGTTCTGTACCAGCAAAATCGGCGGCATCGCGATGATCACCGCCACCGCGATCCGCCAATTCAACGTGAAGATGATGCACAACGTGGCGATCAGCCGCAGTGTGGACAGCACCGGCGACAACAGCGCCTGCTGCAGGAGGCCGGTCGTGCTGTCGACGTCGTTCGAAAGCCGCGACAAGATGCCGCCGGTCTTCATCTCGGTCAGCTCGCCCATCGGCAGCCGCAAGATCCGGTGAAACAACGCGGCCCGCAGCTGAAACGCCAGGCGACTGTTGAGCAACTGCAGCCGCAAGCCGCGCAGCCACGACAGGCCGGAGCCGAACAGGAACAGCCCCGCCATCCCCAGCCCAAAGCCGATCAGCTGCCCGATCTTTTGCTCGGTCGACAGCGCGCGGCTCAGAATCACGCGATCGATCAAGTACGCCGAAACCAACGGCCACACCATGTCGATGGCGATGCCAACCAGCGACAGGCTGAACTGCAGCGCCACCGGCCACGTATGCGGGCGCAGCCAAAGTGCGTAACTCCTGGCGTAACCGAAGCGACCTAGCGGTTTGCTCCCGAGCGCTGCCGGCGGCGGTTGCGCGCGCGCGCTCTGGAAGGCGCCGAAGCGCCGACGCGACGTATTGAGGACCGGCGTCAGGGGCCGCTCAGTCGACATCCGGTAGCGAGGCGGCGGCGGCCTCGAAGGCCTGCAGTTCCTGAGCGGAAAAATTGCGCTCGCCCATGAACGCGATCCCGACGACGGCCCGCAAGCCGCCCGACGCCGCCCGCACCGGAATGGCCAGCGCCGCCTGCGCGTCGACGGCTTTGGCGCCGGGTCGCACGTCGCCGCTCTTGTCATCCTTGATGTTACAGATGGCTACGACCTCGTCGCGTTCCCAGGCAAGCCCGGCCATCCCCTTACCCTTGGGGATGGTCTCGGTGACTTTGACCACCGGCGGCGGGATATTCACCGAGGTTTTCAGCTTGAGCAGGTCCCCCTCGAGCAGGTGGACTGTGCCGGCGATGCCGCCATGGTCGGACAGGAAGGTCTTGAGCCAAGCGTCGGTTGCCACGGCCGGAACGTAGTGCTGCGCCTCCGCCGGAGCCAGCCCTAAAAGGCGCGGTTTTGTTGCATGTAAAAGCCGCGCGGACGGCCGCCGGAGCGCCCTAGTGCTGCTATGCTGCGGCAGCTTCTTTGAGCCATTCGTCCCTTCCTGGCTTCCGGCCAAGTCAGCTGCACGAGCAGCGTTTCAGCGTCGATTTCGAGTACCCGGTGGTGTTCTGCCGTGGCGCCTTGAACACATCGGAGCCCACGCTCGCCTGGTGCATCTCGCGCCGCGAGCCCGAACGCCGCCATCCGGTTTTCGCCGTGCTCGACGCGGGGCTGGTGGCCGCGCGTCCGGCTTTGCCACAAGAGGTCGAGCGCTACGTCGCAGCCTACGCTCAGAACCTCGAGCTCACAGCGCCACCGCTGACCGTGCCCGGTGGCGAAGCCGTGAAGAACGATCCAGCGTTGATCGCCGATCTGCTGACGCGTTTGGCGGCCGCACGCCTCGACAAGCAGGGCACGCTTTTGATCATCGGTGGCGGTGCGGTGCTCGACGCCGCTGGCTACGCTGGCTCAACGACGCATCGCGGGGTGCGGGTCGTGCGCATGCCGACCACGGTGCTGTCGCAAAACGACGCTGGCGTCGGCGTCAAAACCTCGGTCAACGCGTTCGGCTCCAAGAATTTTCTTGGTACGTTCGCGCCGCCGTTTGCAGTGGTGAACGACGTCGAGCTGCTGGCCACGTTGCCGCTGCGCGACCTCCGCGCGGGCCTGGCCGAAGCGGTCAAGGTCGCACTGATCCGCGACGTCAGCTTCTTCGAATGGCTGGAGCAAAACGCGGCCGCGCTCCGCGCCGGCACGCTTGGACTGCTCGAAGTCGCGATCCGGCGCTGCGCGGAGCTTCATCTCCGCCACATCGCCACCGGTGGTGATCCCTTCGAGCGTGGTAGCGCGCGACCGCTCGATTACGGTCACTGGGCCGCCCACAAGCTCGAGACCCTCACCCATCACGCCTTGCGCCATGGCGAGGCCGTCTCGATCGGCATGGCGCTCGACGCCTGCTACGCGGTGGCAAAGGGCATGCTGCCAGACGGCGCTCGACAGCGGCTGTTCGACCTCTTGACAGCGCTCGGGCTGCCGACCTTCGACCCCATGCTGGTGGCCAAAGTTGAGGAAAAATCGCCGATTTTGGAGGGCTTGCGCGAGTTCCGCGAGCACCTGGGCGGAGCACTGTGCGTGACGCTCCTCACCGACATCGGGGCGGGCATCGAGGTCCGTGATATGGATCCCGAGCTCATCCGGTCGGCGATCGACTGGCTCGAGTCACGTCAGGGTTGAGATGCTTTCCCGCGTCCCAGGAGATCCATGACAACCCGCCCGCCAAGTTCGGTATTTGGGCAGGGCTCGGCGAGCGACGCCCCCGGATGCGAGGCGCAATGCTTCTCCGCACGCTGAACGATGCGCAGTTGACATACTGCACCAACGTGCATCCAGGCGAGACTCTGCCGGCCGTGCGCGCGCTGTTGAAGAGCCACGTCTTGGCGGTAAAGCATGCGATCGCGCCGGAGCAGCCGTTCGGCTTGGGCTTGCGGCTGGCAGCGGCGGCGGCTGACTCGCTCGACAACGCTGAAGAGCTAGCGCGCTTCAAGGCCGAGCTGGAAGCCGACGACCTGTACTGCTTCACGATCAACGGCTTTCCTTACGGTGCTTTCCACGCCACCCGCGTCAAGGAGCGCGTCTACCTACCGGATTGGCAAGCGCCCGAACGCCTGCGCTACACGCAAGTGTTGGCACGCGTGCTGGGTGAGCTGTTGCCGCTCGGCGTGAAGGGCAGCATCAGCACCGTGCCCGGCTGCTTCAAGGCCAACGTGAACGGGCCCGATTCCGAGCGCGTCATGGCCGACGCAATGATTGACGTGGTCGCGATGCTGGTCGACATCGCGCGCAGCCGCGGTCGGCACATTGCGCTGGCGCTCGAGCCCGAGCCCGAGTGCTTTTTGGAGACGACGGAGGAAGCGCTGAAGTTCTTCGAGGCGCGGCTGTTCAGTCGTGAGGCGCGCCAGCGGCTGATCGACGCCGCCGATATCGAGCCGGCTGAGGCCGAGCGCACGCTGCGCCGCCACATCGGCGTTTGCCTCGACACCTGCCACGCCTCGGTCGAGTTCGAGTCGCCGCTCGAAGCCTGGCGGCGCTTGCAAGCAGCAGGCATCGTGGTGCCCAAGGTGCAGATCAGCGCAGGACTACGGCTAACCAACGTGACCGAAGGCAGCTTGGACCAATTGCGTGCCTTCGCCGACGGCGTGTACCTGCACCAAACGGTCGTGCACAGCCAAGGCAAGCTGCATCGTTACCCCGATTTGCCCGACGCTTTGGCGTCCGCCCCGGTCGAAGGCGCCGAGTGGCGCGTGCACTTCCACGTGCCGATCTTCCTGCGCGAGCTGGGCGCGTTCGAAAGCACCCAGGCCGACGTCGTCCCACTATTGAAGGAGCTAGCGAAGGTCGGAGACTGCCCGCACCTCGAAGTCGAAACCTACACGTGGGACGTGCTGCCCGAAGAGTTTCGCAACGTGCCGGTTGACGAAGCCATCGCGCGTGAGCTGCGCTTCGTGCTCGATACGCTGCAAAGCGCGTTGGCAGTGGACAGCGCGTGAACCTGCGCACGCTGCTGACGCTCGGCCGCACCTCCAACCTGCCAACCGTGTGGTCCAACATGCTGAGCGGCGCCGTCCTGAGCGGCGCGGTGTTCGGTCCAGCGTCGCTCGGGCTGTTGCTGCTGTGCGGCTCGGCTTTTTACGAAGGCGGCATGTTCCTCAACGACGCCTTCGACGCCGAGCTCGACGCGCGTGAACGCCCGAATCGCCCGATTCCGTCCGGGCTCGTGGCGCGCGGCACCGTGCTCAACCTGGGGTTTGGGTTGCTCGGCGTGGGAATTTTGCTGCTAGCGCTCGCGCCGTTCTTGCACCTGACGTTACCCGGGTTCGCGGCAACGCTGGCCGGCCTCGGCACGTGCGCGGCGGTGCTCGTCTATAACCGCTGGCACAAGGGGCACGCGTGGTCGCCGATCGTAATGGGTGCGTGTCGCGCGGGTTTGTATGCGACGGCCGCGCTGGCGGTGTCGGGCAAGCTCGGGAGCGTCGTCCTGATCGGCGCGGGTGCGTTGTGGCTCTACATCATCGGGCTGACGCACATCGCGCGCTTCGAGACCGGCAAGGTCATCGACCGCGCCTGGGTTTCGGCGTTCGTGCTGTCGCCGCTCGTGGCTGCTGCGCCCGCCGTCATCGCGCAGAAGAGCCCACTGCCCGCGCTTTGCTTCGCGCTCTTGCTCGGCTGGAGCCTGCGCTCGATGACCTTTGCGCTGCGCGGCGGCAAAGGCCAAATCCCGCGCGCCGTCGTCAGCTTGATCGCCGGTGCGTCGCTGGTCGACGCGCTATTCATCTCGCTCCACGGCACCCCCTTCGCCGTGCTGGCGGCCCTCGGTGCGTTCCTACTCACGCTGAAATGGCAGCGCAAAATACCCGGAACTTGAACCGAGAACGAATCAACAGGAAGGCGGGAAGGCGGGAAGGTTTTAGGGTTGGCGAGCCTGCGAGGCCACGCGTGTCAGCAGTGGCCGCCCTCACCAGCGCGCGTGCTCGAGCAATCGAAACTCTTCCCGCCTTCCCGCCTTCCTCTGAGCATTGGTCTGATCTTTCAGCTGCCCGCCAGCTCAGCCTGGGTTCTGGCGAGGCTTTCGCGAGGACCAAGCGACCCTTCCGGTCGCCGCTCGTTGAGCGTACGTGGGTACGTGAGCACCGGACCGCAGCGAAAACGAAGCCAGAACCCAGGATCAGCGGGCGTGGTCACCAGCTGAAATGAGACCAATGATGAGCCGCCTTCCTGTTGATTTGCTTGCGCTCGCTCAGTCGAACAAGTGGCGTAGCAGCAGATCCTTCACATCGGTCGCTGCGACCACGTCGGGCGGTAAGAGCTCGGGGACGGAGGACATGAACAGCGGGCCGTCTTCGGCGCGGTCCGTGAGACGGCCGTGCGAGCCGTTGACGACGCTGGCGTCGAGCCCGATCACGTCGAGTAGGTTGCGGAAGCCGAATTTGCGCGCCGCCAGTCGTCGCGCGACCTTTAGCATCGGGAACGTCAGCTTCGGGTCGAGCAGCAGCTCGGCCGGGTCGTAGCCGGGCTTCAAGTGGATATCGACGGTGCGCGCGTAGTCGGGGGCGCGCGCGTCATCGAGCCAGAAGTAATAGCTGAACCAGCGATCGGCGCGCGACACCAATACCAGCTCGCCCGCGCGTTCGTGATCCAAGCCGGCAGCGTGCTTGCCTGCGCCGTCGAGCACCTGCTCGACGCCTTCAAGCCGTTCGCACAGCGCGCGCACGGCCGGCAAATCGGCCGTATTTTTGACGTAAACGTGCGCCACTTGGTGATCTGCGACCGCGAACGCGCGGCTCGCACCGGGGTCGAGCTGCTCGAGCCCGACCTCTTCCCTCACCCGCAAAAGGCCGGCTTCGCGCAGCGCACGGTTGACGTGAATCGCATCGCTGACCTGGGTGATCCCGTATTCGGACAGCACCACAACGCGCAGCCCTTTGAGCTTTGCTAGCTCGAACAGGCGCCCGCACTCCGCATCGACCTCGGCCAACGTCTTGGCGATCCGTGCGTCGTTCGGGCCGAAGCGCTGCAGGTCGTAATCGAGGTGCGGCAGGTAGACGAGCGTGAGCGTCGGCGCGCTCGTTTCGATGATGTGCTCGGTCGAGCGCGCGATCCACGCGGTCGACGTGATGTCGGCACGCGGCCCCCAGAAATTGAACAGCGGGAACATGCCGAGCTTTTCGCTCAGCTCGGCGCGCAGCTCCGGCGGATCGGTGTACACGTCGGGCAGCTTACGGCCGTCGGCCGTGTACATCGGGCGCGGCGTGACCGAGATGTCAGCGCTCGAGTACATGTTGTACCACCAGAACAATTTCGCCGACGTAAAGCTCGGATCGCGCCGCTTGGCTTCGTCCCAAACCTTGTCGCCGTGTACTAGCTGGTTCGACTGCCGCCATAACCAAACCTGCGACAAATCGCGAAAATACCAGCCGTTGCCGACGATGCCGTGCTCGCGCGGCAGCTTGCCGGTGAGCATCGACGACTGTACCGAGCAGGTCACGGCCGGCAAGATCGTGCGCAACGGGCGCAGCGCATACGCGTCACGAAACGCCCGCAGCGACGGCGTGTGCTCGCTAATCAGCGCAGGCGTCAGTCCCACGACATTCAAAACCAACGTCGGTTGCAAAGCTCGCCTCGCGTCTACTTGGCGTCGGTGCGCGGCGCTTGGCCACGCAGCACCGAGTTGCCCTGAAACAGCGCGCGCTGGTCGACGCTCAGATCGAGCCCGAACTCTTTGACGTCGAAGCGGCCGCTCTGCGCGAAGAAGTTGACCGGATTCTTCCAACAAATCGTGTCGACGGTCTCTGGACTGATGCCAGCGGCCTTCATCGCCTGCGCCGTCTTGGGCACCTTCAACGGATCACTGACGCCCCAATCGGCAGCCGAATTGATCAGAATACGCTCCCCGCCGTACTGCTGCACGATCGTCACCATGCGCGGCTCGTCCATCTTCGTGTTCGGATAAATCGAGTGTCCAGCCCAGCAGCCCGAGTCGAGCACGGACGCGATCGTCTCTTCGTTGTTGTGGTCGATCAGCGTCAGCTCCGGGGCGATGCCGCTCTCTTTCACCAGCGAAAGCGTGCGCTCGGTCCCGCGCTTCTTGTCGCGATGCGGCGTGTGGATCAGGATCGGGAGCCCGGCATCTTTCGCGAGCTCGATCTGCGCGGCGAAGTATTTCTCTTCGGCCGGCGTGACGTCATCGTAGCCAATCTCGCCGACCGCAACGACGCCGTCCTTCTCGACGTACAGGCGCAGCAGCTCCATCACACCGTCCGCCAAGCGGCTGTTGTTGGCCTCTTTCGGGTTCAGGCCCATCGTGCACAGGTGGCGGATGCCGAACTGGGCGGCCCGAAAGCGCTCCCAACCAAGCAGGGCCAGGAAATAGTCCTCGAAACTGCCGAGGTGCGTGCGCGGTTGGCCGAGCCAGAACGCGGGCTCGACGATCGCGCGAATCCCGGCGTCGGCCATGGCCTGGTAGTCGTCGGTCGTGCGCGACGTCATGTGAATGTGAGGATCGAACAGCATGCTTACGCTCCGTAGTTTGCCAGATAATCCGCGTCGGGGGGCACCGGACGCCCGGCGGCGCGCCGTTCGCTGACGTAGCCGGCCGCCATTCGCGCCAGCTCGGGCGTGATGCGACGCTCGAGCTGTTGAATGCGACGCACGGACACCTCCATGAAGATCGCCTTCATGACGGCTTGGTTGAAGTTGAGCGCCGGGAAATGCTCGGCCAAAAACGGATTTTCGCAGACGATCGCCTCGAACACGTCGCGCGCGTTGGTGCGGCACGCCTGGACGCCGGTTTCGACGAAGCGCGCGGGGTCGGGCAAGAGCGGCAGTACTCGCAGCACGCTGACTTGCTCGCCCATCTCCCCCGCTTCGAAGAGTTGCAGCGCCCACGCCGCTTGCTCGCTGTCCGCCAGCTGCGAAAACGCCTCGATCATCAGCCAAAGCCGCACATAATCGGTCAAGGTGCAGTGCGGGCGGGCGGCACGCAGCTCGGGCGGCACTTCGAGACTGAGCTCAGCAGCGCTACCGAGCCTTCGCGGGACGCTGGCGAACAGCGCCCGAAAGCCGATGCCGGGCGGCGCGGCTAAATCCCGCGCGGCACGCTCGAAGAAGCGCTCGGAGTCGGGCCAGCGCTGCTCCAGCAGCTTCTTCAGGACCAGCTCCGGTTCAGGCATTGCCACCAGCCATACTACTGGGGCTGCGGGGGGCAAGCAGCCGGTGACAGGGCCGTGATCCAGTCGTCGATCAGCTGGCTACCGGCCGGATCCAGGACCGTGGAGCCGATCTTCGGCATCCGCAGCGCGTCGAGCGCGTGCATGCGCGCCGACATCGTGCTCTTAGCCGGGTCGCCGGGAACGACGCGATACTTCGGCAGCCCCTTGCTGGTGTCGCGCTCGATCACGTCGCACAGCTTGGTGTCGGCGAACGGCGTCTTGAAGCGCATGTCGATGCTGCTGAACTCGCCGCCGGGGCGATGGCAAATGGCGCAGTTGGTTTGGATGTAGGAGCGCGCGCGCGCCTCGACGGGGTCAGCGACGCCGGCCGGATCCGGCAAGCCTACGATGGCAGGCGGCGGAACATCGAACAGACCGAGCTGCTTGAACTTGTCGACCTGGTTCATCGCACCATCGGCATACGCGAAGTCGGAGTTGAGCTGCGCCGTGCTGGGCCCGAGCGAGCGCCCGCTGTATTTGGTGTGACATTCCAGGCACTGGCTGCGGCTCGGGAAGTGCCAAACTTGCTGACTCGCGCCGACCATCTTGTCTTTGCCGAGCGTGTCGTCGGGCAGCAGCTCGGCCTCGGTTTGGGGATCGTTCCACTCGTAGCTGAAGCCCTTCCAGACCGTGTTCGAACGACGCATCAAGAGCCGCGTCTCGATGTGCTTGCTGTCGATGCTGAAGTTCTTGACGAACACGGTGCCGACCGGAAAATCCCAGTGGCCTTCATCGGCGCCATTGCCGCCCAGCCCCGGATCTTTGCACGCATCGACGTCGACTGTGCAGTCGAGGGCGTGGATCTTCATACCGGTCGGCACGTGGACGAAGCGCTCTTTGGTGGCTCCGTCCGACCAGAGCGGACTGCGCACCGAGTACGGAATCAATCCCGTCGCGGGCTTGGTCGGCGCGCTCATGTCGATGCAGCCGGTCTGGCTCAACAGCATCGGCTGCTCTGCATCCGTCGCTGACAGCACACAGCCGCCGCTGCTGCCGCCGCCACTTCCTCCGCCACCGAGCCCAGCCACGCCAGCCGCGCCAGCACCGCCGCTCGCGCCGCCAACCGTCGCTCCCGCAGAGCCGCCGGTGCCACTCGCGCCGCCCGCATCTGCGCCACCGCCGGCGCTGCCGCTCGGGGTCCCGCCCCTGCCCGCGACGGTGGCCTCACCCGCGTACCCACTCGAGCCCGGCTTGTCCGAGCTGCAGCTGGTAATCAGCGCTCCCGCGAGCACCGCCGACACGCTGAGCAAACGCTGTCGAACGACGGCCATCGTCAGGACCGAAGAGCGCGGCGCCGCTGGAGCACCAAACCGAGCGCGCCCGCCAGCGCACCGAGACCAAAAAGCGTGGGACCGCCGCCGCTCACGACTTGGCAACCGCAGCCGCCGCTGTCGCTCGAGCCTGCGGCTTTTGCGCCCGCGCTGGGCGACACGGTACCGCTCCCGGATTGGCCGCCCGTACCGGTCCCGGCCGCGCTGGTCGTCCCGGCAGCACTCCCCCCCGTCGCCGCGCCGCCCGTCGCGGTGCCGCCCGTCGCCGCGCCGCCGGCTGCCGCACCGCCGGCTGCCGCGCCGCCGGCCGGATTGCCGCCCGGCTCCACGTTCACGCTTGGGCAAGCGTTGGGCGTCGTGGTCGAGCCCTTGGCGGTGATGCGCGACACCGTGCCGCTCTTCTCTTCCATCAGGTAGAGGGCGTTATCCGTGCCCATGCGGATCCCGGCCAAGCCGCTGACGTCAGCGAACTCTTTGCGCGAATTGCCAACGACGCCGTCACGCGTGGCGTTCACGTCCAGCGTCCACACCTTGCCCATCTCGTGGTCGCCGAAAATGTAGCGGCTCTTCCACGCCGCGGGCCAGTCGCAGCCATCCAAGATGCGGCCACCTATCACGCACCCGCCCACTCCGGTCCGATCGTAATCGTAAACGGGCGCGATGCACTCGCTCGGCGGGGTGATGCCCATGCAGCCGTTCGCGGGTTCCAGACCTGGCTGCTTCCAGTCTTTATTGCCTTCCCAGAACGGGTAGCCGTAGTGCTTGCCGATCGTAGCGACCGTGATCTCTTCGCGCTGTTCTTCGCCCACGTCGCCGACCCAAACCTTGCCGGTCGTCTTGTCGATCCAGAGCCGGAAGGGATTGCGAAAACCCCACGCCCAGATGCGCTTTTCCGGGGCCGTCATCTTGAAGTCGCCGCCGGTGCTATCGCAACCCGTGACCATCGCGGCGCCAACCAGCGGATTGTCGGCGGGCGGCTGGCCCAGCGTGGCCTCGTCCAGGCTGACGCGCAGCACCTTGCCATTGGCCTGATTGAGACAACTTCCAAAGTGGTTCGAGGGCGGGGTTGAGTTGGCCCCGGTGTCACCGACGCCCATGTAGAGGTTGCCCTTGTAAATGTCGATTCCGCCACCGTTGTGGTTGGAGGGGCCCTTGAGGCCCATGTCCACGACGACAGTCTTCTTGCCGAGCTTGCTGTCAGCGCCGAACTCGAAGCGCAGAATTTTTTGGCGGTTGTTGGCGTCGGCACCGATCGACGCGTAAAAGTAGATGTAGTGGTTGGTCTGGAACGCCGGATCCGCCACCACGCCCAACAGACCGCGCTCCTCGTGGGTCGCGTCGACGTCGAGGTGATCCTGGATCGGATCCGGCGTGCCCGGCACCTTGGTCGCGATGTCGCCAGAGCGCTGAGTGATGATCGCGCGGCCGTCCGGCAAGATCGCAATGTCGGTCGGCTGTCCCAGACCTTCGACGAACGTCTCGATGTCGAAGGCCGCGGCTGCCTCGGCCGACAGCTTCGCCGCCTGGACAGATGGCGCGGCGAGCAGGACCCCGAGAGCCCCGAGCACGGCCGGACGGAAGAACGAAGCGAGACGCCTGTCAGTCATGAGTAACCTCATTGGCAAACCAAAGACCCTAAGGAGCCTGGAATATAGCCCAGACCGGGGGCTGAGGGGCCCGGCTGGACCCCGAAACAACGGGGTTAGTGTCCGGCCGGCTTTTGGGCTATCAACCCGCCAGTCATGAGTGAGAGCGAGAAACCCGCTGCGAATCCGCCCTCCAGGCCGCCAACCGGAGCTTCGGCCCCGACCGGCGCCAAAAAGAAAGCCTCGGCCCGCAAAGCCCCGGTCGTCGAGGAGACGCCAGTCATCGGTGGCAGGTTCTTGATCGCCGGGGCGATCATCGGCGCCCTCACGCTGTTCCCCCACTGGGCCGCCCTCGGGCAGGCACTCGAGCCGAAGGAGCCGCCGGTTTCCAAGCTCGACGAGTGGAAGGTCGGTGGCAAGACCACGCTGCGCATCACTCTGGTGACGGCCGACTACGCCGGCCTCGCCTGCGCCTTCGACAAAGAGTTCGAGGGCAAGCACTGCGCGAACAAGAGCGAGACCGAAGCCTGGCCGCGTGATCCGAGCGCGCCGCTCGACGACAACAAGGCCAACGTCATTCAGCCGTACCGCACGTGGAACGACAATCGGCTGGTGCTGGTCGCGGGCCTGTGGGCAACCCCCGCGCTGGCGACGCGCCTGCACATCGAGCCGCCCGGCAACCTACTGCCCGAGAAGCTCGCGCGCTTCGTCACCGAGTGTAAGGTTCACTTCGCCGGCGAGATGGACAAGCCCAAGCTGAAGTGGGGCACCAGCTCCAGCTGGGGCGCTGATCCGAACACACCGAGCGTCAAAGTCGCGGTGCCGGACAGCTGTCAGCTCATCCCAGAGCCGTCGGAGCCGTGTCCGGGCGGCCTGATCTGCGCTCTCTTGACGCGGCTATAAGCCGGGGCGGCCCGGCGGGCGGGCGCGCCGATGGCCTTCTCGCATGCAGCCACGACAACACGGCCGGCAGTGCCAACACCGCCGCGGTCAGCGCGGCGATTTCGCCGCTAATCGCGAACACGCCGAACGAGAATAGCGCCTGATTTTCGACCAGCAGAAGCGCGCCCCAGCCGATCACGGTCATGGCCGAACACAGCGCGAGCGCGCCGCTCGTGTGTGACAGCCGCTCGTCGGTGCTTTCACCCTCGGACTGAAAGCGCCGCAACATATTGATCGAGTAGTCGGCAGAAATGCCGAACGTGATCGGCAACGCGACGAAGTTCGAAAAATTCAGTTTCGCGCCGGTCCACGCCAACAGGCCGAGCATGAACGAGACCCCGAGCAAGAGCGCCGCCACGCTCAAGCCGGAGAATGCCCAAGCTTGGCGGCCGACGACGCCGAACGCACCGACGCAGATCGCGATCACGCACGCGAACGACAACAGCGTCACGCGCGGGCCGTCGGCGCGCATGGCGTGCGCTAAATCGCTCGACAAGAGTAGCGGGCCAGCTGCGACCGCGTCGGCTTCACGCGCCGCGACGCGCATGTCGCGCGCAAAGCTGGCCAGCCGCTCGGATTGCCAGGTGCCGCCGCCGACTTTGGGGAACACCAGTACGCTGCGACCGAACCGCCCGTCCTTCTCGCGCAGCCCGGCCGCGAAGGCTTCCGGCAAATCTTGCGGCGTCAAAGCCACCAGCGACGCTTCCGAAAGCGCGCGGTCCAAGAGCGCGCGGTCAGCCTCCCTCAGCTTGCTGCGCAGTTTGGGCGTGATTGCCGCTTTGAGCAGCTTGGCTTCGTCGATTGACGCGAAGCGCGTTTCTGGCAGCAGCTGCTGGGCGCTGCGCACCTCGGCGATCAGGTCGCCAGCGCCGCCGTGCTCCATCAGCTCACGCAGGCGCGCTTCGAGCTTAGGCACATCGGCGGCGTTTTCGGCCATCACGACGCTGGGCGTGAGGTAACGGCCGGTGGCGGCGTCCATGCGCTTGCCCCAGTAGCGTTCACCGCTGACCCACGAGTCCTTGCGGCGGAGCTTCGACAAGTCGTACTCGATCCAGTCGCCACGGCGCGTCGCCAAGCCCGCCAGGGATATCAATCCGACCACGGCCAGCCCGGCGAGCACGCCGCGGCGATGCCGCATCGTAAAGTCGGCCACCAGCGCGGCGACCGAGCGCCGGGCAGCGCGCTCGGGCGTCACGGGCCGCGGCCGCAAGCGTTCGCCGAGCAGCAGGCAGAGCGGCGGCATCAGCCAGTACGTCGCGACCCAGCACATGACGATGCCGATGCCACCGATCCAGCCAAACTGGTTGAAGCCGCGAAAATCCGTAAAAATCAGCGATGCGTACGAGGCGCCGGAAGCCAGCGCCGCCGCCAACGTGGCGCGCCAACTCTCCGAGACACCGCTGGCCACGGCGTCACGCACGCGCTTGCCGAGCCCGAGCTCCTCTTGGATGCGGGCCAGCAGCATGATGCCGCTGTTGATACCGTTGCCGACGACAATCGAGCCGAGGAACGCCGTGTTGGTGTTCAGGTAGCGGATTGAAAGCGGCGGCAGCGCGACGAGCGCAAAGCCTGACCAGGTACCGAGCAGGAGCGGAACGAACAGCACCACCAGCGCCGCCCACGATCGGTAAAACCACAGCAAGCTGCCGATCACGAGCAAGCCCACGACCGCGCTCGACATGCCGAGATCCGCAGCCAGGCCTTCGGTCTCCTCCACGCGCGTCGCGACGTCGCCAGCGTAGCCGAGCCGCGTGCCGCGCGGCGCGCCGCCCAGCGCGACCACGTCGGCTTTGACTTTCTCGAGTAGCCGCCGGTCGTATTCGAAGCCGGTCGAGGTCGAGCTGGTTTGAACCAGCAACGCCAAATCGCGCCCGTCCGGCGACACGAAGCGATCGGAGTCGTTGGCTTTGCCCTTCGCGCCAAAGCGCGTCGCGTATTTCTGGCGCAGCTCTTCCAGCGGCAATTCAGGGGGCTTGGCGGCGCCCGCGTCCTCGTCATCAAGGTCGCTGCCGATCGCGTGCGACACCTCGAAATCACGCCGTGCCTCGACCGACTCACGCAGCCGGCGCACATCCGACGGTTCCATCAGCTGCAGCGCGTAGCGCTCGGCGAAGTGGCGTTCAGCGCTGGTGTCGAGGCGCACGCCGCGCACCAGTTCCGACGGGTACTTGCGGATCCGTTCGGCGAGCTGGCCCAAGAACCGCTCGGCTTCGGCCGCACGCCCCGGCCTGTCGGCTTCGACGACGACACCCAAAAACCGCAGACCTGGCAAGCGCTGGCGCAGCTCACCGAGTGCAGTCACGCTGGGCGCCGACTTCGGCAGCAGCTCTTCCAGCTCGCTCTTGAGCGAGCTGTAGGTGAGCACCGTGCGGTAGCCGCTCACCACCATCAACAGCGCCGCCAAGCCGAGCACCCAGCGGTAGCGAGCCATCAAGAAGTACGCGACTCGCGCGGCGCGCGTCGACGGATGCGAGCCGCTCGGCGAGCTCAATCGACCTCCGCGGGCGCGCGAACCGACAGTGGCGCGCGACGGCGTTGTCTGAGCAGTTTTCCCGACAGCCAGACCGAAACGTACGCCAGCGTGAGGCCGGCGATGCCGTCCCAGAGCCAATGGTGGTCGAGGTAATTGGAACCGACGAACATGGTAACCACGTAAAGCAGGTGAATCGGGCGCGTTTTCCAGCTAGCGGCACGCCACGCCGTGAGCAGGCCGAGCATCGGGTAAGCGCAGTGCATGCTGGGCATCGCACCGAACACCGACGAGGCGCGCGAATACAGGCTCTCGTAGTAGTGCATGCCAAATAGCTGATCGACGCGCAACAAGCCCGCCGCGCTCGGCAGGGCGTTCATGCTCACCTGGCAGCCATGCGCGCGGATGTACCAGGGCGGCGCCGCCGGGAACGCCATCCACACCACGAACGAGATAAAGTTGGCGATCGCGAACGCCCACAAGTAACGGCGCATGCGCGGCCGATCGACGAAGTACAGGTACGCCGAGTAGATCAGCGCCAGGTACGCGAACACCGTGTACGGCACCGCAAACACCACGTCCCAGAACGGTGCGTGGTGGAGCTGAAACCAATCTTGCAGCGTCACCCCGGGCGAAACCGAAAGCGTCGACAGCTCGAAAGATCGCATCTGGCAGGCGTGCACGCGCTCGGCAGTCACGAACAAGCGCCGCGCGTAGCGCACCGAGTCGTAGCCGAGCAGGACCAGCACGTAGGGTGTGATGTCACTCAAGAACGCGCGCGCCCGCGGGCCGAACGCCGACAGCGCGAGCACCACCAGCACCAGCACGATGTGCTCGACCCGTAGATCACCGATGCCGGCGATGATCAGCACGTACAGCATCGGCACCAGCGGAAAGAGCCGTGAAATCAGCTGGCGATGCCGCAATAGGCCAGGCCGTGACGGCAGCGCCGCCCGTGTTACGGTCGCGCCATGGCTCAAGCAGCCCTCCCCGCCCGGTGGCTCGCGACTTGGTTTGGTTGCGGTCTGTCTCCCAAGGCTCCCGGTACCGTCGGTTCAATCGGCGCGGTGCCGCTGCACCTCGCACTGGCGACGCTCGGCCCGCTGCCGCACGCGGCGATCATCGTCGCGCTGTCCGCGGTCGGCACCTGGGCATCGAACGAGGTTGCCCGCGCCGAAGGCATCGAAGACCCGCAGAAGGTCGTGATCGATGAAGTGTGCGGGACGTTGATCGCCATGGGCATGGTCAGCGGAAGTAGCTTTGGTATTCGACTTTTGGCGCTGGCACTATTTCGCGTGCTCGACATCACCAAGCCGGGCCCGATTGACACAGTGCAACGGCTCGAGCCACCCGGCGTCGGAATCATGGCGGACGACCTTTTGGCCGGCGTGGCTGCCGGCGCTATGGCCTACTCGGTGTCGGCGTTGCTGGGACGGTGACGCAAGTCACGTCGTCGAGTGCCAGCACGACATAGGCGGCGCGCAGCGCCCAAACCGCAGCCACCACGCTGAGCAACCCCATCACGGCGATAATCGACAACATTGCGACCTCGCTCGGAAAGCCTTGCGCGGTGATCGAGCCGACGACCAGCGCCACGAGCAGCATGACGACCCGCTCAGCCCGGCGCATGAACAGCGTCGGCAGCTTGATGCCGAGCCCCTCGGCCCGCGCACGAACATAGGAAATCGCAAAGCCGGCGATGATTGCCACCATCAGCACCACCGACGTCAGCGTCGTGGGCGGGCACGCTACGAGCAGGCCCATCAGTGGAAAAGCGTCGGCCAGGCGATCCACCGTTGAATCGAGCAGCGCGCCGAACCGCGTACTGAGCTGCGCCGAGCGCGCGACGATGCCGTCCAGCAAATCGAACGCGCCGCTGACGAGCAGGCACAGCGCGGCGGTCAGGTAGCAGCTGAGCGCTGCGGCGATACCGGAAGCGAGCGCCATCGCCAAGGCGACGTAGGTCAGCGCGTTCGGAGTTACGCCGTGTCCGGCCAGCCAGCGACCAAGCCGAATAACGCCGGCATAAATGCCGCGGGCCGAGTCGCTGCGCTCCCAAACTCCGCCGCGAAGCTTCTTCGAAACTTCGTCGGTTTGAGGTGCCAGCTCGTGGGTGAAAGCGTCTGAAGAAGGTAGAGACCCGTCCATGATTCGTCGGCTCGGTGACTCGGGGGTGACGCCTACATGGGACGCTGCGCATTGCCTCGCAACCCCCTTGAGTCGCCACTCAACAATTCTTTATTGCCACGGAACGGCTGCACTGGAACGAAGCGATAGTTGAGCCAAGCTCAACAAATCTTTCTTGAGCGGCGCTCAACAACCCGCCTGTTACACGAAAGGTTCGCGAAACGGTTCGGAAAGCGAATCCGCCAACGCCTGCCGGTCGACGGACCAACCTGCGAGGGCGCGCGGAAGCGGCCCGACGCTGCAGCGAAAGCGCGTGAGCTCGCCCCGCTCGAAATCGACGAACGTGAAGCAGCGCTCGAAGTCGCGCAGCAAAGTACCAGCGTTGATGATCGACAGCGGGCCAAAGGTGCGAAGCATCGGCCGATGGGTATGACCGTTCAGCACGAAGCGGTAACGGCGCTCGTTGATCAGCTGGTGCAGATCGGTGTTCGACGAGATGTCGTAGCCCTCGTGGTCCGGTTTGACGCCAGCCATGTCGTTGGTGCCGAAGCCATGGCACAAAAGCACATGCCCGCGCGGTGAACGGAACTCGCGCGTCACCGGCAGCGCGCCCAGAAACGCGACCGCGGCCGGCGCGGTCTCCGCCAGCTGCTCGGCGTACGGCAACTCACGCATTTGATTGCTGAGCAACCAACGGTCGTGATTGCCACGCACCGCCAGCACCTGGTGCTCGAGCAACAGCTCGATGGTGCGGCTCAAGTCGCCGGGTCCGTCGGCGATGTCGCCGACCTGCAGCAGCGTCTCGGCGCCGAGCTTTTTCAGCTCCGTTAGTACGAAGGCCAACGTCTCGTCTTCGGCGTGCAGATCACCAATCAGACCGACACGACGAATGACCTGCATGAATCCGAGCGCCTCGACGCATCATGAGTCGTGACCCAACCGAGGGCAAGCTGCAGCCTGTGCCGTCCGCGCCGTGGCGGGACCGCTTGGTGCTTTCGCGCGTTTCTTGTAGGGTCCACCGGTCATGCGTCGCGCCTTCGCTCTCGGTTTCGTCTATTTCGTGTACGTCGCTTGTGCCGCCGCGCCTTCCCCGACGGCGCCAATCACAGCCGAGCCCCCGAGCTCGAGCCCGGCGCTCGTCACGTCCGCTGCTACGCCGACGCCCAGTGAAAGCGCCGAGGCACCCCAACCTGCGCCCGCCGGCTCCGCCTCCGCCCCACCCAAAAAAGCCACAAAACCGCCGGAATCGCCGCACGTCGCCAATAAGAGCTCTGCCGACGTCGATGATAGCGCCTGCCCCGACGGCATGCAGCTGGTCGAAGGCGAGTACTGCACCAAGGTCGAGCACAAGTGCCTGAAGCAGTGGCACGACGTCCCGAACGACAAGAACATCTGCGAAGACTTCGAGCCGCACAGCGTCTGCATCGGGCAGAAGGTCAAAAAACGCTTCTGCATGGACACGTACGCCTGGCCGAACGAAAAGGGCGCACGCCCTGAGGTGATGAATAAATTCCACCAAGCGCAGGTCAAATGCGCAGCAGTCGGCAAGCGCATGTGCGCCGAAACGGAGTGGACGCTAGCTTGCGAAGGCCCCGAGATGCTCCCCTTTCCCTACGGCTACACGCGCGACGCCAACAAATGCCACGGCGACGTCGAGTGGGATTCGCCAGACATGAAGAAGGTCGCCCAGCGTGACCCCGACGAGCTCGCGCGCCTTTGGAAGGGCGTGCGTAGCGGCAGCCAAACCGAGTGCATCAGCCCGTACGGCGTTGCCGACTTGCCCGGCAACAACGACGAGGTCACCCAGAGCGAAAGCTTCAACGAGCCCGATTTCAAGGGCAAGTACGACAGCATCCACTCGGGCGGCCCCTGGTACAAAGGCGTACGCAACCAGTGTCGCCCCAAAATCTACACCCACGACGAAGGCTTCTATTACTACTTCCTCGGCTTCCGCTGCTGCGCTGAGCCCGACGGCAAACCGAGCGAACCGCTCACCGGGAAGCAACGCAAAGAGAAGTGGAAGATGGATCGCGTCGAGCGTATCGCGGGCTTTACGGTCGCCGAGATGAAAGACACGCTCAAAAAGAAGCAAGCCGGCAAGTGCACCTGCAGCGACAAAGACATCCGCTGCAAAACCATGTGCGGCACCCTGCTCGCCCCCTCCGCCAAAGACTTCAAATAGTCGGCGTCCGGGGGCTGCCAAGCTGCAGCTCGAATTGCAGAAACTTCCGTAGCGGCCCCAGGCCACCCTGCGCGCTCGAGCACCGAGCGAGCGAACAGGAAGGCGGCTCATCATTGGTCTCATTTCAGCTGGTGACCACGCCCGCTGATCCTGGGTTCTGGCTTCGTTTTCGCTGCGGTCCGGTGCTCACGTACCCACGTACGCTCAACGAGCGGCGATCGGAAGGGTCGCTTGGTCCTCGCGAAAGCCTCGCCAGAACCCAGGCTGAGCGGGCGGGCAGCTGAAAGATCAGACCAATGGTCAGAGGAAGGCGGGAAGGCGGGAAGATTTTTGGGGTGGCAGCCGGATGACCCGAACTCCCAATCCCAACCCGAGTTGGCGTCGCAAGCTGGGCCCCGGAGGCACTGATTTTTCGTTCGGTCTTCCCCGAACGAAAAATGCGTTCTCTCGCCCCTTCCCGCCTTCCCGCCTTCCCGCCTTCCTCTGACCATTATTCATCGCATTTTGCGATTCGAGCAACGAGCGAGCGGGAAGGCGGGAAGAATTCCAGGTGTTCGAGCAGGCAACTGAAGCCCAATTGCTATCCCTAGCGTCGAGTTTACCCGTACCACCCACCCCCAATCTGCGGGTTCTCGTCCTTCCCGGCTTCCCGCCTTCCTGTTGTTCCCTGCTCATTCGGGCAAGATGCGATGAGTGGTCAGCCGCCTTCCTGTTGATCCCTCTCGCCCATCAAGCCGAGATGATCGCTTCGAGCTGGGCGATGCGCGCTTCGAGGGTGGCGGCGTCGGGGGCGCGGACAGTGACGTGACCGACTTTGCGGCCAGAGCGCGGCTGCTTGCCGTACCAATGCAGGTGCGCGTCGGCCACGCCGAGCACGGCCGTCGCATCCGGCGCCGCGCCGATCAAGTTGAGCATCGCACACGGCGAAAGGGCTTCGGTCGCGCCGAGCGGCAGGCCCAAGATGGCGCGCAGGTGGTTTTCGAATTGGCTCGTGCGCGCGCCTTCGATCGTCCAGTGCCCGGTGTTGTGGACGCGTGGGGCAATTTCGTTGGCGATCAGCGAAGCTTTGACCTGGAACAGCTCGAGGGCGAGCACGCCGACGTAGTCGAGGTGGGCCAGCAATTTCTCGATGTGCTGATTGGCGACGCGCTGCAGCTCTTCGGTCACGCCCGGCGCTGGCGCGATCGTTTTGCGCAAGATGCCGCCGGTGTGGTGATTTTCGACCAGCGGGTAGCAGGCGACTTCACCCGTGCGGCTGCGCACGGCGATGACGCTGAGCTCGCGCTGGAAGGCGACGAAACCTTCCAAAATCAGCGGCGCGCCGCCGAGCAGTTCGAACGCCGCGCGGGCGTCGGCTTCGGTGCGCAATACCGCCTGGCCCTTGCCGTCGTAGCCGAAGCGGCGCGTCTTGAGCACTGCCGGTAGCCCGACGCGGGTCAGCGCTGCGGCCAGCTCTGGCCAAGTCTCGACGGCTTCGAACTCCGGCGTGCCGATGCCCAGCGAGCGGAAGCAGGCCTTTTCGTGCAAGCGGTCCTGCGCGACTTCGAGCGCGCGCGAGCCCGGGAAAACCTTGGCGCGGGCTTCGAGCGCCGTGACGGCCGCGACCGGCACGTTCTCGAACTCGAATGTGACGACGTCGGCTTGCGCCAATCGCTCGAGCGCCGCGGCGTCGGTGTAGTCGCTCACGTCGAGCGAACCCACTGCAGCCGCAGGCGAATCCGCGCTCGGATCCAAAAACGCGAACTCTAGCCCCATCGCGCGCCCTGCCAGCCCGAGCATGCGACCGAGCTGGCCGCCGCCCAGCACGCCAATGCGAGCACCGAGGGCGGCCGAAGCGCAGGCTTCGCGATCGTTCATGGTCGTCACCGTGGCGCTAGTCGCGCGGATCCGGCTTGTCGAGCACGGCCTGGGTGCGGGCTTGACGGTATGCGTGCAGCGCTTGACGGATCTGCGGATACTTCCCGGCGACGATCGACGCCGCGAGCAGGCCGGCGTTGATCGCGCCCGCTTTGCCGATCGCCAGCGTACCGACCGGAATTCCGGCCGGCATTTGCGCGATCGAAAGCAGTGAATCCATGCCGTTCAAGGCTTGGCTTTGGACGGGCACGCCGAGCACCGGCAGCACCGATTTGGCAGCGACCATGCCCGGTAGATGAGCGGCTCCGCCGGCGCCGGCCACGATCACTTCTAGCCCGCGCGCCTCGGCGCTGGCCGCGTACTCGAACATCAGGTCGGGCGTGCGATGCGCGGACACGACTTTCACTTCGTGCGGAACGCCCAACTCAGTCAGCGTTTCGGCGGTATGACGCAGGGTCTCCCAGTCGCTGGTCGAGCCCATGATCACGCCCACGAGAGGCTTTTTTTCTGCTGTTTCGGCGCTGGGGGGCAAGGGAAGCGCGCACTTTAGCCATTTGGGCGATTTGCGCAAGCCGCGCAGAGCCCGCGCGCCGCACTGCGCCAAAAACCCCAAATGACTGAAGAATGACCAGCAAAACCAGCTTTTGGTCGCTAGGTTGGAGCGGTCCAATGCTCCCAGTTTTGGTCTTCTTCGTCGCCCATTGGCAGATCTCGGTCTTCTTCCAGACCTTCTTTTTGCACCGCTACGGCGCGCATAAGCAGTTCACGATGTCGAAGGGCTGGGAGCGCTTCTTCTTCTTGCTGACGTACATCGCCCAAGGCTCGAGCTTCTTGTCACCGCGCGGTTACGGGATCTTGCATCGGATGCACCACGCCTACAGCGACACGGAGAAGGATCCGCATTCGCCGCTGTTCTACGGCAACGTTTTCACGATGATGCTGGCCACGAAGAAGAAGTACGACGACTTCGCCTACTACCGCGTCGCTGCCGAGCCGCGCTTCGAAAACGACCTACCGACCTGGCCGCTGCTCGAGAAGATTGGGCAGAACTGGGCCGCGCGTCTGGCTTGGGTCGCGCTCTACACACTCTTCTACGTCAGGTTCGCCACCACGCCGTGGCTGTTCGTGCTGCTCCCGGCGCACTTCATCATGGGCCCGATTCACGGCGCGATCGTCAACTGGTGCGGCCACAAGTACGGCTACCGCAACTACGCCTGCAAAGACGTCTCGCGCAACACGCTGATCTTCGACTTTCTGACCGCTGGTGAGCTGTTTCAAAACAACCACCATGAGTTCTCGATGAGCCCGAATTTCGCCGCGCGCCGCTTCGAGCTCGATCCAACCTATCCGGTGATCGTGCTGCTCGACAAGCTCGGGATCATTCACATCGCGACCGCGCAACGCATGCGTTACCCGCGCCGTCACGAAGCCGACCACGCCCCCGCCGCTGCCGAGTGACGACTATCTCTGACTTCGCTCGGCCGTAAGCTCGCGCAGCGTCGACTCCAAGGCTTCCCGCAGCTCCCGTTCGCGTTCGAGCGCGGCCTTGCTACGCTCAGCGTCGGCCTTGCTGCGCTCGGCGTCGGCCTTGCTACGCTCGGCGTCGGCCTTGGTGCGCTCGGCGTCGGCCTGTGCGACTGCCGCAACCTGCCGCGCGTCTTCCTCGAGTGTGGGCCAACGGCGGGTTCGCGCCCGATCGTCCGAGATATCGAGCCGGCGTCCGTCGGCGCTGAGCCAGGCGTCGAGCACATCGCTGTAAACGGGGTCATTGCCGAAGTGCACGCGCTCGAATGCGCCGGTGACGTCGCGGCGCCAGAGCTGAAGCGAGACCGGCCCGCCCAATGACTTGGGTCCTAGCAACAACGGGTCGAATACGAGCAGCTCTTGCACACCCATGGCCGCGTACCCCTCGTGGACCCGACTGTAATCTTTGTAAGGGTGCGACCCGCTGACCACCTCGACCGCCAGCGGTGGCGCCACACGGCCCGGCTCCCAAAGACGAAACGAGGCCAGGTCGTCGAAGTCCGTCGGCCCCGGCATCAGCACGGCGACGTCCGGATCCAGACCGGTCGTTGGATGATCCGGCAACCAGCGAACGGCCAGGTTGCGGGCAATGCGCGCGGTGTTCTCGCTGCGAGCAGCCCAAGCATTGAGCAGGGAACAAACGCGATTTACGGCAGCGTCATGTGCGGTCGACTCTGGCACGGTCCCCTCCGGAAGGACCCATGCTTCGGGATCGCTACCAACGCGGTAGCGGAGCGAAACGACCGGCTGTGAAACCATCGCGGTGGGCAGTATAGCCTGCATGGGTGCCGAGCAAGCTGCACGTCGCGCGCCAATCAGACATTGCACTACTTTTGGCGATTTCTCGCGGCCTTGGCGTCGGCAGCCAGCGGATGTCGGCGGCCACCAGCCGCGCTCCTCAAGTCAGCCGCGCCGCGTCGCGTAGAATCTGCGCCATCGGCCCGTCTTCGCTCGTGCGGTAGTAGCCGCGGATCTGCCCGGTGCCGTCGACGAGCACCAGATGCGAGCCGTGGAACAGGCCGAAGTGCTCGGCGCCAGGCGTCGCCTTGCCGTCGAGCGCGAGCTTGAAGCCCTGCTCGGAGGTCTTGCGCACGACCTCCAGATCTCCGGTTAGGAAGCGCCACGTCGCGAGATCAGCACCGAACTCTTTGGCGTACGCGGTCAACGCTTCCGGCGTGTCGTTGTCCGGATCCACGCTGAAGCTCACGAGCTCGAGCTTCACGCTGTCTTTCGCCGCCGCCTGCTGCAGCTCGCGCATGCGGCGCGTGATGCGCGGGCACACGGTGGGGCAGCGCGTGAAAAAGAACGCCGCCGCCCAGACCTTGCCGCGTAGTGTGGCAGCCGTCACCGGTCGCCCCGCCTGATCCTTCAAGCTGAACTCGCCCACGCTGCCGAGCGCTGGCAACTCCGCCGGGCGGTTGCAGCCGTCCAGCGCCAGCGCGCAGGCCACGGACCCGAGCTCACGCCGGGACAACGAGGGCCAAGACGACGTCACGCCCGGCCCCTTACGACTCGGGTTTGCCACCGTCAAGCCTCGGCGCCGGCGCCGCGCGTCGTTTCCCACAGCTCGCGCAAGAGCGCGCGTGACGATGCCCGCTCACCGCGCGCCACGGCCCAGACCAGCTCGCGCGCTCGCGCGTTCACCGGCACCGCGAGCCCGTGCCGCAGCCCGCGTTCGACGACCTCGCCGTTCAGAAAATCGACGGCCGGCTCACGGCCGCGTTCGAGCGCCGCCAACATCGACGAGCGCATGCGGCGGTAGCGCGCACCGACCGCGAGCATCAACGTGTGCTTGGTCGCCAGCGACATCGAGGCTTTTTGGCGCTCATCGGCGCTCAGCGAAAGCCACGCCAGGTCGACGGTGCCGGCCACTTTCTCGAGCTCCACGCCTTCCGCGCGCGCGACCTGTACGGCTTCGGTCAGCACCTCGAGCGCCAGACGCCGCACGAAGCGGACGCGCAAGAGCGCCCCCAGCCGTTCGCCGCCCAGCGTGCCGAGCGTCGACACCGCGCAGTTGATCGCCAGTTTGCTCCAGCGCACCCCGGCCAGGTTCTGGCTGAGCGTGACCGGCCCCACGACCTCGAGCAGTCGCGCCAAGTCCGGCAGTCGCGCGGCTTCACCTCCCGGCAGCACGCCGAGCGAGAAACCGCCCGCCGATGTGCGCTCGTAGACGCCCGGCTCGACCATCGATGCGCCCCAAGCCACCACGCCACCGACCACGCGCGCCGGACCGGCGAAGCGCGCGATGCGCTCCTCGCACAAGCCGTTCTGGAAACACACCAGCTGCCCGTGTGGCGTGAGCGCCCCGAGCGCACTGCGGGCTGCGTTCTCGACCTGCGGTGGCTGCACGGCCAGCAGCACCCAATCGAAGTCACCGGTAGTGGGCGCCGTCGACAAGACCGCGTGCGGCTTGCCACCTCGACCTGCGTCATCACCGCGCAGTCGAAAGCCCCGATCACGCAGGGCCTCGCCAATCGCGGCGTTGGTCGTCAGCACGCTGACTTCGGCGCCGATCGCGCACAAATGCGAACCAAGCACGCCGCCGATGCCGCCGGCACCGACCAGCAAAACGCGCGGAGTTTCGGCGGCGGAGCTCACGGGGGTGGATTCTAGGCGAAATCCTTTGCCGGACCGGGGCAACGGATGTACTACCTGCGCGCACACCGGCCCACCTGCCGGTTGCAGAACGAAAGAGCCGGCCATGCGCAGATTCAAGAAGCTCCTCGAGCGCCTCCTCCGTCTCCCCCTGCCCGCCGTCCTGGCCTGATTTTCAGGCTTCGCGAGCGGTGGCCCAGCGCGATCCTCTGCCGGCTCTCGGTGCCGACGAGCGTTTGCGCGTTGGGCTGTGCGCCGACTGCCAGCATGCCCGACGCATCATGTCTGCCAAGGGCTCGAGCTTTTGGCTGTGTGAGCGCGCCGTGACCGAGCCCCTGCGCTTCAAGAAGTACCCGGCGCTGCCGGTGCGCGCGTGTGGCGGCTTTTCACGGGGCGTCCACGGCTGAGCGGCGCCCGTCGTCCCTCGCGCTACAAGCGGCCGAGCAGCTCATCCAGGCGAAGCCGCCAGACCACGCCGACTGCCTCGATGAAGACACCTCGGCCCATCTTGGACTGACCGGCTCGGCGATCCACGAATGTGATCGGCAGCTCGACGACGCGGAGGCCTGCCAAGACCGCCCGGTAGGTCAGCTCGATTTGAAACGAGTAGCCGTTCGAGCGCACGCCTTCGAGTCCGATGCGTTGGAGCGCGTGGCGAGTGAACGCCTTGAAGCCAGTGGTCAAATCACGCACCTCGAGACCCAAGATCCGACGCGCGTAGAACGAGCCGCCTTTGGAAACAAAGTGTCGGATGAATCCCCAGCCCTCCACGGCTCCGCCGGGAATGTTGCGCGACCCGAGCACGACGTCGGCGCCGGCGTCGAGCGCCGCAAAGAAGGCTGCGAGATGGCGCGGGTCGTGCGAAAAATCCGCATCCATCTCGAAGAAGCGCTGGTAGTCGCGGGTCAGCCCGAGTTTGAAGCCATCGACATAGGCCGTCCCGAGGCCGAGCTTTCCAGGCCGGTGCATGACCTGTACTTGCTGATCGCGCTGCGCGATTTCGTCGGCCAGGGCACCGGTACCGTCGGGCGAGTTGTCGTCGACGATCAGCAAGTTTGCGGCAGGGGCCGCGGCGCGAGCCGCCGCAACGAACGACTCAAGATTGGAGCGCTCGTTGTACGTCGGTACCACGATCAGGGTGTTTGCGCCGATTTCGGTCATGAGAAGAGGCGTCGCACGAATCAGAGCGGCCTACGGCTTCCGAGCATAAGCTACGAGGACCCAACCGAAGGCGATTGGCTCGATGCGCACCATCCTGGCATCGGCCTCTTTCAAAACGCCAGCTAGGCGCGACGGCGTCATCTTGGTTGGGTGGATGTCCTTGCGACTAAAGCTTTGCACCTGGGCCACCGCCTCGAGCGCTGTTTTCTCGAGCAGTCGGAGTGACAGCGAGCCGTAGTTTGGCGTCGTTATAAACAGCACGCCGTGGGGGCGCAACACCCGGAGAGCCTCTCGCGTCCAGGGCACCGGGTCGACGACATGCTCGATCACGTCCATCGAGACGACCAGATCAAAAGCCGCGTCAGGGTAAGGCAGCGGCGCGCCCGGCTCGATGACGTGGGCGCCCGCCAAGCCGCCAGCATGAAGTTGCTTCGCCTGCTCGACGGCACGCGAGTCGATGTCGCAGATCGTGAAACGGCGATCACCGCGATCGAGCGCGTTCAACTCGAGAAACGGCCCCGAACCGAGGTTCAATACGTCCGGCCCGGGGCTGAGCGAGATTACCCGCTGCAGCGACTCGATGATCGGCCCGTGATAGAGTCGCCACGGAAATCGCAGCTTCATCCGGTGATTGGAGAAGTAGTCCGGCTGAACGCTCATCGGGAGATGTCCAGCGGCCGTCTACCGATGGCGAGGAACTCAGCCGTCGGCGTCTGGTCACTCTGGTCCAACAGCGATTTTGCCAACGCGTAAACCGGAAACGCCAACGCCCGACGCGCACTCGGAAAGTTGGTCCAACGCGTGGTGAGCGCCTTGTTCAGCCAGCCCGCCAGCGACGGCAGCAGGAAGGCTTCGAACGCCACGGTAGTGGCGCTCGAAAGCACGGGTTCCATCGCCTCGATCTCGAACCCTGCGTCGCTCAGTACCTTGCGCCAGCCAGCCTCGTCGTAGAGGTGCTCGTGGCGGAAGAACGTGTCGATACCTTGCTGTAGCGTCTTGGCTAGCCCCGTCGCGCCAACCGCCTCCAACGCGCGGTAGCTGAGTAGTTGTTGAGCCCAGTCACGGTTTGGTACGAACATCAGCACTCGCCCGCCGGGTTGGAGCGACCGATAAATCGTGTTCATCGCTTGATCAATGCGAGGCACGTGCTCGAGCGAGCAATTCGCCACACAAGTCTGAAAGAAGCTGTCGGGCAGCTTGGCCCGCACGACGTCGCCAAGCACGATCTGCGAGTAGGCTTGGCTCGCGGCAGCCCAGCGCCCTTCCTTGGCGTCGACGTCGATGCCCCACACCTCGGCGTCCGAAAACGCGATGCTGGCAAACAGCCCGTCGCCGCAGCCGACATCCAGGATGGGTCCCGGGCATGAATGCCGACGAAGCGCGGTCAAGCGCGCGCATTCTTTGATGCAGAGCGCGGCGGGCGTGTACGGGAAGTAACGCCGAAAGTCGGCTAAGGAAATCTCCGGAGCAGTAGCTGTCATGGGTGGCTCAAGGCCGCGCGCCGTCTTTCTAGTCTACGAACGAGGCAGCCAGAAGTGGGGCCGTCGCGGTTCACCACAAAGACACCGACAGTCGGCCACCTAGCCGGCCCAATGGCACGTTTGCTGTCTGCCCGCGTACCACCCGCAGGTTCGGTTTTAGCCGGACCGCGCCACGCGCTCTTGGCGTGCGGCTTCGTGACGCGCGCTGTTGACCCGCGCGTCCTCAACGAGAAAATCCACATCGGGTGTGCTCTCGGCCTCGATGAAGATTTGATACGAAAACAGCGTCTTGCTCAGCTTGATCAACGCGAGGTTCAGCTTCAGCGCACCCCGGCCCAAGACGCCGTTGCCAAACACCTTGGGGAACGGCGCCGGCACGCCTTTGACGCGCTTAATCCGGAAGCCGGCGTCGCGCAGCAAGTGCTCGGCGGCCCGGAAGGTGAAAAGACGCGTGTGCGTGCGATCCAAAATCCCGGCCTTGCCGTAGTTGAATTGCCCCGCAAGCAGCATCAGCCGTTGCACCAGGAAAGCGATGTTCGGCGTGCTGAACACCAGTCGCTTGGAGCTGTGGTCGAATTTCCCCCGCAGCCGCTGCAGAAACTGCTCGGGATCCCGCAGATGCTCGATCACGTCGAGCAATAGCAGAGTGTCGTAGGCGGAGACGTCGAACTTCGGGGGCTCATCGAGGTTCTGAATCACGACCTTGACGTCCAAGCTGGGCACGCTGGGCGCGTGTTGATCGACCACCGCCACCTCGCAACCTTGCTTGCGCAACTCGCGCGCCAGCCCCCCCGGGCCCGAGCCGATGTCGAGCACGCGCGCGCCCGGCCCGACAGCCTCGAG
This sequence comes from Polyangiales bacterium, assembly GCA_038230915.1. Lineage (GTDB taxonomy): Bacteria > Myxococcota_A > Polyangia > Polyangiales > Polyangiaceae > PMG-095. The sequence goes on from JBBRMI010000026.1 coordinate 31,419, forward strand.
CGCGTAGCTGTGACTGCTGTCGTAACCGAGCTTCAAATCGTAGTGCGTGTTGCCCTCGGCCAACGGCTCGAAGCGCTGCTGAAAGAGCAGCCCGGAGCGGTGCGCGACATTTTGCAGGGTCGCGCTCATCACGTCTTTGGCGTACTTCACGCCGTTGACGCGGCAGATCTCGTCGCCGTAGTAGGTGGGGATCGGCTTTTCGACGATGCGCGCGCCGGCGTTGAGCAGCTGGATGATGATCTCCGTGTCGAAGTGGAAATCGTTCGAGTTCAGGCGATAGCGAATCTCCTTCAGGGCCTTGACCGAGTAGATGCGGTAGCCGCTGTGAAACTCGGATAGCCGCGTGCCGAGCATGCCGTTTTGCAAAGTCGTCAAAACTTTGTTGCCCACGTACTTGTAGAGCGGCATGCCGCCCTTCAACGCTCCGAAGCGATTCATCATCCGGCTGCCGAACACCGCCTCGGCTTGGCCTTGGCGTAGCGGCTCGAGCAGACGCGGCAGCTCCTCCGGGGCGTATTGGCCGTCCCCATGCACCATCGCGACGAAGTCGAAGCCGTGCGCAATCGCGAATGTGTAACCAACCTTCTGGTTGCCGCCGTAGCCCTGATTGTATTCGTTGCGCAGCACCGTCATCCGGATTTCCGGATGGCTGTCTTGATACTCGCGACCGACGGCGTAGGTGCGATCATCGGAAGCGTCGTCGACGATCAACACCTCACAGTCGTTTTCGGTGAAAACCGAAGCCGGAATGCGCTCGAGCACCGTTTTGAGCGTCGCCTCGGCAAAGTAGGCGATCACAAAAACGAGCAGCTTGGGTTTCGACCCCGGCGCAGTGAGCATCTGGCCGCAGTCTAGCCTGGGGGCTGAACGGGAGCCACAGCCGGCTCGAGCGGTTGCTTGCGCGCAAAAAGGTCGATCCGACCGCGGTGCGTCACCTGCTCGAAAAGCGCCGAATCGGGACTCACGTCGAGGTGGCAGTCGCGCTCGATCACGACGAAATCGGCCCGAGCGTTGACCGCCGTCATGTCGCGCAACGACTCTCGCCCACGCGGTTGGCGCATGCCGGGCAAGCGCCGATTGAGATCGCGCAGGCGATACCAGCCCTTGTCGTAGGCTACGCCACAACCGTAGTAGGCCACCTCCGGCTCCGGCAACGTGACCGGCGGCGGATGGTCGGGCAAAGTGCCGAGGGTGTAGCCGGCAATCGCCTTACGATCGTGGGTGTAGCGCAGCGCGTAACCGTAGAACGCCAGATCCCCGGCCATCGAATCCATGCCGAAAGTAGCGTCTGCCCAGACCAAGTGCGTGACGCCGAGCGCTCGCAGCTGTTCGTGAATCGCGCGCGGAGTAGCCAGCTGCCCGTAGCTTATCAGACTCTGATTCTGGTCAGTCACCCAATTGCGATCCATGCCCAGGATCAGCAGCGAATCGTGAGTGAGCACGACGGCGTTCTGAGGCATTAGCTTACCGATCGACGGCATGGGCTCGAATAGCGAGAGGCGCCCTACGCGGCGCTCGTAGCCGGAAGCCAAAAACTGTGCAACGTGCCGCAGCGGCGACTCGCCGCCGATCTGGTTGTGGCTACGGATGAACGGCGTGTCCGAGCCCCAGATGACCTGAAACCCCACGAGGGCGATCACCGCCAGCTGCGGCCCTTTGCCCATCTGCCAGATGAGCCCAAGCGCTGCGGCGGTGGCGGCAGCCATCAGCGGCACCACGGTTTGCAGGTAACGATCGTAGTGCGCGAGCAGGTACCAGAAGACCACCGCCAACATCGTGCCGATGTAGATTCCCCACAGCCGCCCGGCACGCTTGATGAACAGCAAACACGGCAGCGTGAGCGTGAACAACGAGCCAAAGATCGGTACGTCCCGATGCAGGATCTCCCAGTCGTTAGGGACGAACGAGAACGTGAACGCCGAACGCACGGCGCTGGTGAGACCCAATAGGTTCAGCGGTGCGCCGTGTCTAATTCCGTCCAGATCACCACGGCGGGCGCCAAATTCGGGTCCCCAGGGGTGGGCCCTCAAGATCCCGGCCAGCTGCGGATAGAGCGGATCCCCGTACCAGACCCAATTTTTCAGCCAGTGCGGCGCCGTGACCACCAGCGTGGCGCCCGCGAGCGCCGCGAGCGACGCCCAAGCCGAGGCCTGACGGCGCACGGTGCCGAGCCACAGCCCGCGTAGCGCCAGCAGCACACCGGCGCTCGCGCACACCGACCACGCGGTGTACTTGACCAGCGCAATTGCCGCGATGAGCACCGCGCTCAACGTGACGCGACGCCACTCGAAGCGCGGCCAGGCGCGCAGCATCGCCAAAGCCAGCGGCAACGCGAAGAAGCCGGCTACGTGATCCGCGCCGGCGTTGAGATTGCTGTCGTAAAGATAGAGCCCCGGAAACGCCAGGCGCACGCACCAGCTCAACTGACGCGGGGCGCGCGGTGCCAACCGGCGTACCACGACCGGTATTTGCACGAGCATGGCTACGAATAGCGCAAACTCGATGTGCACACAGACCTCCAGCCGGTCGAACATGAACAGGCGCGGCAACAAGAAGACCCAGGCGTACAAGTAGCTCAGCAGGTGCGGGAACGCCGCCATCCAGAAGCCCTCGTCGAAGCGCGCGACCTTGCCCGACAGCGCATATCGCTGCGCGATGGGCATGTGGTACCAGCGCGCGTCGAACGTAAACGTCTCCGGCGACAAGATGCAGAAATAGAGCAAGCCCACGCCGACCAAGCCGAGCAACCAAACCGGCAGGAAACGCAGGTCGAAGCTGCGGCGGAAGCCCCAGTGTCGGCGCCGCGCGAGCTTGCGCACGTCACGCCACAAGCGTTTGCCGCCGATCGCCAAGAACGCGAGCGGGAGCAGCACGGAAGTCACCGGGTGCAAGCCGTGAACGAGGCCAATCGCGAAGATGGCCAGCGCAAAGCTCAACACGCCGACGGCCAGGCCGACGGTGAGTTGTTCGGTCTTGGTCAGCCAAGGGCAGTACTTGGCCACTAGCTCGTGGCCGAGCGACAGGCAGCACACGACCCACGCGGCGACCAACAGGCAATAGCCGGCGTAGCGCCAAAACAGCCAAGTCTGAATGGGATAGAAGCCGTGCACGAAGCCGGCAAAACCGACGGCCCCGGCCAGCAACGTAAGCGTGACGGCGTGGGGTCGCAGGCGCTCGAACCGATCGGCGACTCGGAGTCGCTCACTATTTCCCAGCATGCGCACGAGACCCTACCTCACTTAGCGCGTGGCTTGACGCCCTGGGTCATCGTCTGCGCGCCGGCCGGAAACCAGCTCAGCTTGGGCTCGAGCGGTCGCAGGAACGCCAAAAAGCGAGGGAAAAATACGATGTACTGGAGCGAGACGTGCACAAAGCCGGCCTCGCGCAGCAGCCGCTGCTGCTCACCCGGCCAAAGCAGAATGGCGTCGTCGTCGAACGGACACACCGCCACGGCGCGACGAGTCAGCGGGTTGAACGGGTTGTGCTCGAAGACGAACAGCCGCCCGCCCGGCTGGAGCGATCCCATCACTTGCCCCAGCAACGCCAGGCGCTCGGCCACCGGCACGTGGTGCAGCACGCACGAGAGCACTGCGACCGAAAACGATTCCTTCGGCAACGCCGTGACGTCATCGTGGACGGTCGCGCTCGTGGCACGCTGGCGAGCTTTCTCTGCGCTGAGCTTCGACGGCTCGTACCCGTGCACGTCCGCAAACCGCTCGATCAGCGGCACCAAGGTATTGCCGATGCCACAACCGAAATCCAAAATCCGCTGTTCGCGCGTGACGCCCGCACGCGCAAGGCACGCGACCTTGTAGCGCGCAAAATAGTCGGTCTCTTCCCCCGTGACCGCGACGCTCTCGGCGTGGAGCCGTTGGTACTCGCTGGCGTAAGCGTCGAACTTGGCGGAGTTCGGATCAGTCATTTTGGCTCGAGCCAGCGGGCGACACGTGGCGCGAACTGGGTCCTACCTCGGCACCCGGAAAGTTCAAGAGCTCGGCGGTGATGTACAGCGGCCGGCGCTTGATTTCCTCGTAAATCCGCCCGATGTACTCGCCCAGGATGCCGGTCATGATCAACTGCGCCGACGTTCCGAGCGCCACCACGATCATGATCGTGGTCCAACCCTGAACCACGCCGCCCAAGAAGACCTTCACGTACACCACGAAGAGTGCGTAGACGATGGCGACGAACGCCGCACCAACGCCCAGCCAGCTCGCCATCCTGAGCGGCAAAATCGAGAACGACGTGATCGCGTCGATCGCGAAGCGCAGCATCTTGGAGAACGGGTACTTCGTTTCGCCGGCAAAACGCGCCTCGCGATCGTAATAGAGCGGGGTCTGCTTGAAGCCGACCCAAGCCACCATGCCGCGGACGAAGCGGTGACGTTCGCGCAGCGCGCGCAGCGTGAGCACGACCGGCCGTGCCATCAAGCGAAAGTCTCCGGCGTCGACCGGAATCGAGACACCGCCCAACATCCATTTCAGGAGTCGATAGAAGCCGGCCGCGGTCAGGCGCTTGAAGAGCGTCTCGCCGGCCCGTGTTTTGCGCACGCCGTAGACGACGTCGAAGCCGGCGCGCCAGCGCTCGATCATCTCGATCACTACCTCGGGCGGGTCTTGTAGATCGGCGTCCATGATCACGACCGCATCGCCTTCGGCCACGTCGATGCCGGCGGTGATCGCCAGCTGGTGGCCAAAGTTGCGCGCAAACGCCACCACCTTGAAACGCGGCTCGGCCAACGCCATCTCGCGCAGCATCGCCAGCGAGGCGTCGCGCGAGCCGTCGTCGATGAAAATCACTTCCCAGCTGCGAACCTGGGCGTCCAATTTGAGCATCACCTCGGCGAGGCGACGCCGTAGCTCGTCGATCACGGCCGCCTCGTTGAAGATCGGGATGATCACGGACAGCTCGGGGCGCTCCATCGGTGGGGGTAATGTACGCCGAGACCCGCAAGGCTCGCCACGGGAGCGCTTATGGCTTGGGAAGTAGCCCCCGATTTGGTACACCTCCGGGCCCATGCCCGGCCGCGGGTCCGATATTATGCACGAGGGTTCCCGATCTCTAGCGGTGGACGCGCGCAGCTTAGGCTTGCCTGCCAAGTTCGAGGAACGGCTGATGCCGCTCGCTGCCGCAGTGAAGCTGTTCGCACTGTTGTTCTTCGAGGGTGCTTCACTCGGCATGGCGCTGTGGGGGACGCCGAGCGAAACGCTCACGCACTACGCCGTCGACAATCAAATCGCGGCGGCCGAGCGACGGCTGCTGCTCGGCTCGATGCTCGGCGGCGGCGCTGCAGCGTTGTTTGCCGGCTTGGCGTTCCTACTGCTGACCCAATCCAAGCAGGCGCAACGTTTGACGCGAATTGCTTGGCAGCTGTCACCGCTGTTGCTGGCGGGCTTCTTGCCGGTGCTGTTTTGCTGGCAGATCTGGGTGGCGCGCGAGCTCACCTTTGGAGTCCTGACGTGCCTGATGGGTTTTCTGTTCTATGCCTGCCTGAACCGCAGCCTGGAAGCAGGGCTAGGCCAGGGCACCGGCGTCTGGCAGGCCGCTCGGCGCGCGCTCGGGCGGTTCGCGGCGCGCATCGAAGGCTTCGCTCCGCCGTTGATCGTCGCGCTCGCCGCGCTGTTCTACACGGTATATTTCTCGTACTACACGATCCAGTTCCACCACAGCGTGCTGACCATGAGCTACGACTTGGGGCTGGAGAACAACCTGCTGTGGAACCTGGTCCACGGCGGGCCGTTCATGAAGACGTCGCCGCCGTTCGGCCCGCACGGGACGCACTTCGGCTTTCACGCCACGCTGTTCGCATACGTCATCGGTGCTTTCTACTTCTTGCACCAGCAGCCAGAGACGCTGCTGATCTTCCAAGCCGCGACGATCGGCGGCGCAGCCATCCCGCTGTACTTGTTCGCAAGGTCGCGGATCGGCCGCTGGGCAGCCAGCTTACTGGCGGTGATGTACGTGATGTACCCGCCGGTCCACGGCTCGAACCTTTACGACTTTCACTACCTCCCGCTCGGCGTTTTCTTTCTCTGGCTCACACTGTGGTTGATCGACGCCGGCCGCTATTGGTGGGGCGCGCTGGCCGTGATCTTGACGCTCAGCGTGCGCGAGGACGTCGCGGCCGATTTGACGATCATGGGCGCGTTCCTGATCGTCGCGGGACGTCGGCCGCGTGCGGGCCTCATCGTCACGCTGGTCGCCGCCGTCTACTTCCTACTGATGAAGATGGTCGTGATGCCGCGCTTCCTCGAGGGCAGCGAGTCATTTCTGAATCAATGGCAGGGGCTGGTTCCGCCTGGCGGGCACGGCTACTCGGGCGTCTTGATGACGGTGATCGGCAACCCGATCTACACCCTGACCAGCCTGCTTGAGCCCGACAAGTTCCTGTACCTGGTGCAGATTGGCGCGCCGTTCTGCTTCTTCGCCTGGCGCAGGCCGATCGGCTTTTTCGTCTCGCTGCCCGGCTTCTTCTTCACGCTGCTGAGCACGAAGTACCCGCCGCTGGTGCAGATCTCGTTTCAGTACACGGCGCATTGGACGGCGTTTTTGTTCGTGTCGTTCATCGCGTGCTTGGAGTGGACCCGCTCGCCGCGCTTCGCCGGTGACAATCTGGGTTGGCGCCGGCAGCGCACGTGGCTCACGGTCGTTTGCTTCACGACGTTGCTGACCAGCTACCAATACGGCGCCATTTTGCAGCGGAACACCGCCAAGGGTGGCTTCGGCAAATACAAGTTCGGCATGACGCCGTCCGACTACAAGCGTTACGCCGATCTGAAGAGCCTGATCGCCAAAGTGCCTCCGATGGCCAGGATCACCAGCGCCGAATACGTCGTCCCCCACGTCTCCAGTCGGCCCAATTCCTACACGCTCCGCAATGGCATCTACGATGCCGAGTACGTGATCTGGGAGACCCCCGCGCGGGACGACGAGCGGACCTTCGTGCGCGAGGCCTTGAAGGGCAAATTTGGGGTCGTCGCTAGCAGCGGTCCGTTCGTGCTCGCCAAAAAGGGCTACGACAAGACCGACAATCAAGAGTGGCTGAAACACCTGCGCTAGGCTTCATAGCCGCGAAACGCCGTTTTTTTGATGCTAGGCTTCCGGTCGCATGGCGCAGAGCTTAGCCGAGCTGGACCGCCTTGAGCGCGACAAGCTCGTCAACGGTAACGGCCAAACTTTCAAGGAGTTTCGACGCACCTTGACGCCGCGTTATGCATCCGTTTGGCGTGACATCGCGCTCGGCCATCTGGCGCTGCTCGGCACCTGCGCCGCGCTCGTGCTGCTCGACGCCCGCTACCCGCGCGCCTGGCCGCTGTTGGCGTTGGCCGGGGCATTTCCGATCGCTTACACGATTGCCTACATCTCGCTGTTCTTTCACGAAGCGGCGCACTACGGCCTGGCGGCCGCGCGCTCGAGGAACGACTTCGTGGCTGATCTGTTCGTCGGTTCGCTGACCGGCCAAAGCATCAAAGCGTACCGCATCGTTCATTTCGATCACCACCGCTTGCTGGGCACGCATACGGATACCGAGCACAGCTATTTCGACGCGCTGAACGTCCGCTTCGTCATCGAATCCTTGTTCGGCGTACGCCTCGTGCGCGTGCTGCTTTCGCGCCGCGCGCACGTCGCGGCGCGCGCCAAAGACACCAGGCCGACGGGCACGCGCGGCATGCTGCTGCTCGGCCTCGGTCTGAACGTGGCCGTCATGGTCGGTGCGGCGTGGGCGCGCAGCTGGTCGCTGCTGTTGGCATGGCCGTTCGGCATGTTGGTCATGCACCCGGCGATCAACGCGCTTCGCCAATTACTCGAGCACCGTCGCTACGACGCGCTCAGCAGCGTCGACTACAACGTGCAAGACCAGGGCGTCACGACCCGCATGTTCGGCGCTGGCCCACTCGCCAGCACGCTCGGCGGCGCTGGGTTCAACCGCCATTTACTCCACCACTGGGAGCCGCAGCTCTCCTACACGCGATTCGCCGAGCTCGAACGGTTCTTGCTGGAGACGGCCGCGGCCGACGCGGTGCGCTCGGTCTCGACCTCGTATGCTCGGGCTTTCGTGACGCTCCTCAAAGCACCATGACCAACGCCGTCACCTCATCAAGCCCCCAGTGCCTCGCTTGCGCCGCCACGAGCTCGGAGCACTGGGCGACGGCCCACGATGTCGAGTACGCCACCACGACCGACGAGTTCGCGTACCGGCAGTGCCGCGCGTGTGGCGTGCTGTTCATCGATCCGGTGCCGGAAGGGCGGTTGTCCGAGATCTACCCGAGCAATTACTACTCGTACGCCGCACCGAGCCACTCGCCGGTCCACGCCGTCAAGAGTCTGCTCGACCGGCGGTTCTTCGGCTCGATCCTGCAGCAGCTCGCCGGCTCCAGCTTGCGCGTGCTGGACATCGGCGGCGGCGCCGGCTGGCAGCTGAAAGCGCTGCGCCAAAGCGACACCCGCGTATCACGCACGCAGGTGGTCGATCTGGACCCGGGCGCGCAGAAACTGGCCGAGGCCAATGGCCACGCCTACTTCTGCGGTCGAGTCGAAGACTTCGAGACCGACGAACGCTTCGAGCTGATCGTGCTCTTGAACCTGATCGAGCACGTCCGCGATCCACGCCGCGTCATGCGCAAAGTGCGCGAGCTGCTCGCGCCGGGCGGGCTGGTGCTGGTCAAGACGCCCAACTGGCAGGCGCTCGACGCACGAGTCTTCCGCAACGCCAGCTGGGCGGGCCTGCATTGTCCCAGGCATTGGGTGCTGTTCACGCGCGAGAGCTTCGAGAAGCTGACTGGCGAAGTCGGCCTTGTCGCGCGGTCGGCTAGCTACACCCAAGGCGCGCCGTTCTGGGCCGCCAGCACGTTGGCGTGGCTGGCTGCCCGCGGGCTGGCCCGGATTTCGAGAGAGCGACCGGTCGTCTATCACCCGCTGTTCGGCCTGCTCGCAGCCGCCTTTGCAGCGCTCGATTTCATGCGTCGCCCCTTCGCGAAAACCTCGCAAATGTTTTTTGTGCTCGAGCATACCGCCGGGAAGTCGTGAGCTACGCTGCCCACCCTAAGCTTGACCGCTGAGCCAAGGTCTGCTTCTTTCCCGCCGTGACTGAAGGCACCCAAGAGCCGGCAGCGGCCGCCGCAGCGCCTCCAGCAGTCGCTGCAGGCAACGCCGAAGCGCCGCGTCCGGGTCGGGTTCGGCGCGTCTTCAATTGGTTCTGGCGCGGTCGCGAGCTGAAACAGCTGAAGCAACAACGCGTCGGCTCCGCCCGTGCCGGACAGTTGGCGCTGCGTGGGCGGCTACTGTTCGAGCTCGGCGAGCGCGCACGGCGCCCGGCCGAGGCGCTGCCGTACCCGGGCGACGCGGCAGCCGCCGAGCTGTTCCGACAATCGGCGTATTGGGCAGTGCGCGCCATCGCGGTAGCGGCCGACGCCGAGGGCCAAAGCACGAACGAGCCGTGGGCCACCCTGCCAGCACCGCTGCTGGAAAAAATTGCAGGCTCCAGCGAGCGCGTACCCGAAGTGACGCGGCTGGTCGAAGGCGGCAGCTTCATCGACCCATGGGAGCTTTCGGAGGGGCAGCGTGCCCTGCGCGCCAGCGAGCTCGCCGGCATCGCCAAGGTCTTGCTCGACGAAGTGGCCTGGCAGTCGCGCGCCCGCGACGCGCTGTGGATTCAACGCCTGCTGCGAATCGGCGCGGTCATCGTGCTGACCGTCGTCGTCGTCAGCAGCGTGCGCTGGGTCATGGATCGCGCGGAGCAAGGCCGCGATTTGGCCGTCGGTAAGCCGTGGCGCGCCAGCTCGCTGATGGGCGGAGTCGGCTGCACCTCTCCGCTGCAAGAGTGCGGCGAGAGCACGGATTTCTTCTTCCACACAACCGACGAGAACGGCCCGTGGCTGGAAGTTGATCTGGGCAAACCCACGCGCTTCGAAGCGCTCCGCGTCGACAACCGCCGCGATTGTTGTTTTGATCGGGCCGTGCCGCTGATCGTCGAAGCCAGCAACGACCAGCAGCATTTCCGCGAGCTAGCCCGGCGCACCAACAGCTTCAATTCGTGGCTCGCCACCTTCACGCCGACAGAAGCCCGCTACGTGCGTCTGCGCGTCCCGCGACAGTCGCTGTTGCATCTGGCGCGCGTCCGGGTACTTCGCTAGACGCCCCAAGCCGCTCGCTACACCGTGCGGGCGCGCGATTTCTCGGACGAAGCCACCCCGCCTCGCGCGCGGGCGCTCCCCGCCTGCTTCACCATGGGCAACGGCGCTGACAGGGAGCGCTCACAGAGGAAGGCAGAAAAATTGCCCGGTCCCGAACTCGACAGATCGGGGGCAGGCGGCTGAGGGGGGAGGCATGGTCGGATAGACGCACATGACGCCTAACAGGGCCGTCTCGCCGCGTTGGTACGGAGCGCTGATTCTGACAGAGCAACGACCGCCCGCGACCGCGCTGCACTCAGCGTCATTTCGACAACTAGGAGTCACGCAACGCTTGTCAAGAAGCAGATGGGTCGGGACGCACACGTCGTCGCCGCAGTCGCTATCCGCTGAACAAGGTCGCTCCACGCAGGTGTTGACGATCATCGGCGCGCAAGAGCAAGTGCGCTCCTCCGCCCGACACGCTTGGGTGGCTGCGCACTTCAGCTCGTTGCAAACGCATTGCTGCAGTCCGGACGGCGCGGGAAAAAGACCCGATGGGCATGTCGTTGCCTCGACAATCTCAGGGTCGTCGCAAATGCCGATCTCATCCGTCATGCGAAAGCAACGCAGACCAGCGGGACACTTCCCGCGTTCGCACGGCGTAAAACTTACCGAGCCGCTACCGCCGCTGACGATGATCGATGGTACCGCCGAAGCCTGTCCACCTCCGCCATTGGTACCGGCGCTTGACGACGCTACGGCGCCAGCCGCGTCGCTACCCAAGCCGCCATTCGCTTGCGCCCCCCCGGCAGAGGACGATTGACCGACAACGCTTCCGCCCATCCCCCCAGCTTGTGGCTCACCGCTGGCGCTGCGCCCCGCGCAGGCCAACACCAAAAACAACAAAGACGATGCCTCGCTCAGTCGAAGCGCTACTCGCCTGCCCATTCAACAGCGTAGCGGCCGCTAAGTCCCTGTCAAGCCTGCGGTCCTCCTCCGCATCAGCACTCCCCCTGCCGATCGCATCCGAGCCAACTAAGTCACGCATGCCACGTCAGCCTCCGGTGGCCGAGCATTCGCGAATCAACGCGCGTAAACCTCGACTTCGCTCACCACCAGGTTCGCATTCTCAAGAGTTTTAAGGCGGACGAAGCGTGCCCGCGCACGTGGTCGGAATTCGGTGACCCAAGGGTCGAACTGGGTGAAGGCCGTGGTGCGCAGTCCCACGCGCCGATAGGTGCGCCCGTCCAACGACAGCTCGAGGGCGAGCGGGATGGATTGGGTGAAGCAACAGTCCGCGCGGCCAAACGCGGCGATGGCGGCAACGTCTTGCTCCTTGCCGAGATCGATTGCCAGCCAGGCGCCGGATTCGTGCTGGCTATGGAAGCCGAGCTGGCCGTGACGCAAGCCATCGACCGCGCCTTCCGGCGTCGTACCGAACGCTCGACTGCTCGAGGTAACGGGCTTGTGCAACGCAATGTTGTAACGAGTGCGCAACGTGATCACGGCGATCAGCAACAAGCCCACCGCCAAGCCGACGGTGTTGAACAGTCGTGCGCGGTGGAAGCGCCGGGACGCCGACCGCGGCGCCCCGGCCGCCGCAGGCAGCAAGAAGTAGTCAGACAGCTCGCGGCTGACGCTCGCCTTAAGTTGGAGAAGCTCACGAAACATAGCTGATCAAAATGTAGGATTGGCGCGCGCGGACGTAGATCCCTGGCCTACGGGGCGCTAGTTCGAACCCAATAGCTCAGCTGCTTCAAATGGCCAATCTCAACGAACGCCTTCTCGAGTCGCGGCGTCATGCCGGTGTGGCAGCCCAGGTTGATGACGACAAAGTCGGCGCGGTCGACGTCGATGTCGGGTTTGGCGTGGGCGGGCGCGGGCGCGAATGGCTGCGGCACTTGCGACGGCGTCCTGTGCTCCAGAAAGATAATGTTCAGATCACGCAGGTGATAGAGCCCGGGTGAGTAGGCGAAGTCGTCATTGTTGCGGCAACCGTAGAACGCGACGACGTCTCCGAACGGTCGCTCGTCGCTGACTGCGGCAGGCACCCTGCCGAGGTTGTAGCCACTGACGACCGTGGACTCCAACGTCCGTCGCGCAACGAAATCGTAGAACACGAGATCTTCGGAAATACTCGTACTCTGGAGGCTGCTGCTGCGCCACAGCACGTGGGTAGCTCGGTACTCGGCCAGCTTGCGCGCGAAGGCTGCGGGCGAGACGAGGTCGGTGTAATAAAGCCCTCCCTGAAATCCAGCTGAGTCTTGGATCGTGTGCACGCCGATGCCGAGTTGAATGTGATCTTCGTGCAAAAGCACCACGTCGCTTGGTTTGAGATGTTTTCGTATCTCGGCGTAGCCCCCGTAGGTGGTCACGCGTTGCGTGTAGTCGCCGTGAAAACCACTACTCAGATGATCCACCAACGCCTTCAACGGCGAGCCACCAAGCATCTGGTGGGCCGGGAAGAAGAAGATGTCTCCGCCCCAGACGACTTGCAGCCCGACGAGAGCTGCGACCGCCACGCGCGCCAGGGAGCCGCGCTGTCGCCAGAGATGGACGACGACGGCGGCGGTGCCGCTGGCCATGACCGGCACCAGGCCCTGCAGGTAGCGATCCTCGTGCTGGACCCAAAACCAGACGAAAACGCACAGGTGTGTGCTGGCGTAAATGCCCCAGATGCGCGCTCGCCAGATGAACGGCAAAAACAGCATCGTCAGCGTGAATAGCGACCCCAAAACCGGCACGACGCCGTGCATCGTCGTCCAGTCGTGCGGAATGAAAGAGAAGGTGAAGAGCACCTTCAAGCTTTCATGCAGACCCTCCATCGTGTGAGGTGCACGCCAGGCTGCGGTCTGCATGGTGGCAAATTGCCTGGCCGCCTCTGCGCTCCATGGGTGGATCCCGAGTTTCCCGTGCAGCAGTGGGTAGACGGGATCGCCGTACCAGACCCAGTTCTTGCCCCAATGCGGCAACGTGACCAGCAGCACGACCACGATTGCGCTGCCGGCCGCCGCGAGCGTCCGCCATGATCTTCCCCACGGACTTGGTCCCCGCTGCGGCAGCAGCGAAAACAGTACCCGCAACCCAAACCCCACGAGCGGTCCCGCAACGATCGCCACCGCCGAGTATTTGGTGTTGAGCGCGCCAGCTACCATGGCGGCGAACCACCCCGCGTTCACCGGCGTTAGGTCGCGCCAGGCTCTCAGCAGGGTCAAGTAGACCGGAATTGCCCAGAAAGCGGCGATGTGATCGGCACCGCCGTTCAGCGAGGAGTCGTAGATGAGCACCCCCGGGAACAGGAACAACGCCACCCAGGTTTGCGGGGAGCGAACGCGCGGCAGGAGTGCGCGCACCAATGCTGGCACGGCCGCGAGCGTCCACAAGAAGAGAACGAACTCGAGGTGTGCGGCTAGTTCGACGTGATCGAACAGGCTGCCGGCGGGCCGCAGAAATGCCCACGCGTAGATGTAGCTGGATAGATGCGGGTACGCACCGAGGAACCAGCCCTCTCGATACGGGAAGATGCCCCCCGCCGTCGCGTACTGCTCGCCGATGGCCATGTGGTACCAGCGCGAATCGTAAGACACGTTCTCTGGCAGCAGGATCGGCAGGTAGACCGCCAACAGCGACAACAGACCGAATACGACCAGCGGTCGCGCCCAAAGCCGCATGGGCGAGCGCGTTCGACGACGAGCCGCCAAGACGTGGCGCCGAATGCGCATCAAATAGCGACTGGTAGCTCGCGCACCTGCGACGATCATCAATACGGGCAGGGCAACGAAGTAGACGCTGCCGTACAATTTGAGTGCACCGCCGACGAACATCGCCAGGAAGAAGACCAGCACTCCGACGGCGACGCTCATCACCAATTGCTCGCGGATCGGCAAGACCCGGCGCCGCACGGCCGTCAGCGTTCGATGGCCCGCCGTCAACAACGCGAGCGACCAGAAAGCGCTGATGCCCCAAGCCGCGGCGTATCGCCAAAACAGCCAATGCTTGACTGGATAGTGCGTGTCGACTTGCCCCAGGAAGATGTAGATGCCTAGGGCCGCCACCAGCGCGACGAGAGCATCTAGCAGTCGGGGGTGGTGAAGCAGTCGCTTGAACGGCATCCGCTCGGTCAGCTCCGGGAACCGGCGGACCCCGAAGAAGCCGGTTTTTCGTGCAAACCGCGAAGCTCCAGCCACAGGCGCCCCATATCGCGCAGAGCTCGTTGGATATTGCTCACGGTCGCCGATGACGGCTTGCCGACGGTTCTCTCGTGGAAAGTGGCGGGCACGGTGACTACGCGGAACCCAGCAGTGTGAGCGCGAACGATTTTCTCGACCGTAATGAACGAGGTCGCAGCCGAAAAAGCAGGCAAGTCCGTAATCACGGCGCGACGGTACAGCTGAACGAAGTTGAAATCGGTTACCGGCACGCCAAAAAGCGCGCGCAAGAGGGCACGATTGACCAGCGACACGGCGCGCCTGCCGGCGGTCGTGCCGGGGTAAGAGTTGCGCTCCGCCACGATCACATCGGCGCGATCCGCGTACTCGAGCAGATCCGGCAAGTCGTCGAAGTCAAACGCGTAGTCCATCGCGTTGTGCGTGACCCAATCGTAGCGAGCCATCGCAAACCCGCGCTGTAGACTGCCACCTTGCTTCAGGTTGACCTCATTATGAAGCACCACGATTTCCGCGTATTGGGCCGCAAGCTCGTCGGCGAGGCGAGGCGTTTGATCTTGACTGCAGTCGTCGATCAAGATGACTTCGAAAGTTCCAACCGTCTTGCGCAGCGAGGCGATCACGCGGTGCATGGTGCGCTCGATGTTGCCCTCTTCGTTGCGGGCAGGGATGACCACGGATAGCTTCAAATCCGGAAAGCGGGCCACGGTGTCAATCACAGTAAACGCCCCCAATCGAAATCCGAACCCAGTTCACGAACCACGCGAGCCGGCACCCCGAACGCGAGAACGCCCGCAGGCAGATCGTGAACGACGACGGCGCCAGCTCCGACGACCGTGCCCGCGCCAATTTTGACCCGCGGACCAACCGTGACGCCCACCGAAAGGAAAGCCCCTTCCCCGATCGTAACCCGGCCGCCCAAACTGACCCCGGGGCTCATCGACGAGAACGCCTCCAGCACGCAGTCATGCTCGATGATCGCGCCACTGTTCACCACCACGTGCTCGCCGACATGCGCGCCAGTGTTGACGATGGCACCGGCCAGGATCATCGCTCCTAAGCCGATGCTGGCGGTCGTGGCCACCGTAGCGGAAGGGTGAATGACATGCGCCCAAGTGGCGCGTGTCCCCCAACGCTCGGCTAGTTTGCGACGCAACGGGTTGGCGCCGAGCGCGACCACCGCTTCACTTGGCATCGAGTCGACGAGCTCGATTCCGCCCGCGACCTGAACGCCATGGATGCTGCGTCCCCACAACGTGGGTTGGTCGTCCAAAAACGCAAGCGAGCGCTGCGGGTGTTGCTGTCGCCACGCCTCGACAACCACCTGGCCATGCGCACCCGCGCCGATGATGAAGCCTCGCGGCAGCGAGTCGAAGTTCGTCACGGGATGAGGCTGGCCTTCAGCGCAACGATGACTTGGCTTTGCTGGTCCTGACTCAGGCCCGGGTAAATCGGCAGGAACATCGTCTCTTTCGCCGCTGCCTCGGTCTCCGGCAAGGAAAGACCAGCGAATTTCGCGACGAAATACGGCTCGAAGTGCAACGGGGGAATGCCTCGCCGACAGGACACGTTACGTGCCGCCATCCGCTTGACGACCTCCTCTGGAGGAACGCGCGCCGACGAGCCGAAGCGAACGCAGTACGAAGAGTACGCATGCTCCGCGTAGGCGGGAACGAACGGCGGACTGACTTCGTCGATCTCGGCGAGGCGCTGGGCATAGAAATTCGCCTGTTGCGTTCGCTGCGCCAGCATCGCATCGAGCTTCCTCAGCTGAACGAGGCCCATCGCGGCCTGCATGTCGGTCATGCGGTAGTTGTAGCCGGAGGCGTGGTACTCCTGGAAAATCGCGCCTTTGGCCTGATGTCGGGCCAGATCGGAAACGGATGCGCCCGTCGAACGCAGCACCCGCGCTTGTGTGGCCACCGCCTGATCGTCCGTCATCAGCATGCCTCCCTCGCCGGTCGTGATCATCTTGCGAGGGTGAAAGCTGTAGCAGGTCACTATGCCGTGGCCGCCGACCGGCCGCCCCTTGTAGCGCCCGCCCAAGGTCGTCGCGGCATCATCGACGAGCGGCAAACCATGACGCTCACTCAATGCGCGGAACGCGTCGAGATCTGCGGGCAGGCCGATCTGGTCGACCACCATGATCGCCTTGGTTCGCGGCGTGATACGGCGCTCCACGTCCTCTGGATCGAGGTTCAATGTATCGGGCTGAATATCCGCGAAACAAGGCACCGCGCCGGCCATGATCACGGCGTTGGCGTTCGCCATGCACGTGAACGACGGCAGGATTACCTCGTCGCCGTGCTCGACGCCGAGCACCTGCAGGCCGAGGTGCAGCGCGCTGGTCGCGGCATTCGTCGCTACCCCAAAACGTGCACCGACTTTCGCCGCCAGCGCTTCCTCGAACTCCGCGACCTTGGGCCCGAGACTGACCCATCCTGAGAGGATTACCTCTCGAACCGCCGCCGCTTCTTCCTCGCCCAGCCAGGGGCGCATCAAAGGAATGTGATCCGAGAAGAGGCTTTCAGACATGGACGTTCTCGTAGGCTACGTATTGGCAGCGCGCTTTTCTGCGTCACGCCAAGCGATCAAACCTAGCAGGCCTTGCTCGAGGCTCACCTGCGACGAAAACCCGAGTAAATCTCGAGCTTTCGTCACACCACCGCGTCGCCGATTGACGGGATTGGTCTTCCGCTCTTCTCGGAACTCGGGTTTGAGATCCGAGCGCCCCTTCAAGTGGAGGAGCATTTCGCAGAGTTGTAGGAGCGAGGTGTCGATGCCCGTTGCCACGTTGAAGACGTCGTCGGACACGCTCGACTCGAGCGCCAACAGATTGGCGCGAACGCAATCATCGATGCAGATGAAGTCCATCGACTGGCTACCCGTGCCGAAAATCAGCGGGGCTTCACCGGCGTCGATGCGGTCCAGCCAGCGAATCATGACCTCGGTGTAGACGCCGGTCATGTCCATGCGCGGCCCGTAGAGGTTGAAGTAACGGAGCGCGACGTACGGCAGCCCGTACATGTCATTGAAAGAACGGAACAAGTGCTCGAGCGCAATTTTCGCCGCGCCATAGAGCGTACGATTATTGTACGCCGCGGTCTCTTCGATCGGCAGGGTATCGGGCTCCCCGTAGACTGACGCGCTCGACGCTGCGACCACCTTCTTGACCTTGTGCTCGATGGCGGCCTCCAGCACGTTGAAGGTGCCATCGAGCATGACTTCGTGCCCAGCGCGCGGATCTGCGGCGCAGGCCGTGATGCGCAGCGCAGCTTGGTGGAACACGTAGTCGCACCCTCGAGTGAGCGACGAGACGAGTGCTCGGTCCCGGACGTCACCTTCCACGAGCTCGAAGCGCTTGGTCTGCTCCGCCGCCGCCACGTTCGCGCGATTCCCTCGAACCAAGTTATCGAGCGCGATGACACGCCTCGCGCCCGCCGCCAACAGGGCGTCGGCGAGATGCGAGCCTACGAATCCAGCTCCGCCGGTAATCAGAACCTGAGCGTCCTCGATCTTTGTCGACATCTACGTTGATCCTCGTTGCAAGCGTGCCGGCACACCGATCACGGTGGCACCCGGCGGAACGTTGTTGGTCACGACTGCCCCAGCACCGACCAGTGCTCCTTCGCCAATTTCTACGCCACCAAGGATCACGGCCCCCGACCCAATCGCCGCGCGTCGGCGCACGATGGTTTTTTCCAAGGTCCAATCCTCGCGGCCTTTGAAACTACCGTCCTCGTTCACGGCGGCAGGCCTTCGATCATTCACGAACATGACTCCATGGCCAATGAAGCATTCGTCCTCGATCGTGATGCCCTCACAAATGAACGTGTGGCTCTGCACCTTGCAACGCTGGCCAATTTCTGCGCCGCGTTGCACCTCGACGTAAGCGCCAATTTGAGTGCCAGCACCAATGCGACAGCCGTACAGGTTGACGAACGAGTAGATGAGCACGCCTTCGCCAAGCCAGACATCGTCCGAAATACGAACGAAGTTGGCGGCGTCCCGAGCCACGTCGCGCGCCGGATGGGTCACGGTTTGTGCCTCTCTTGGAGTCGATTGCAAGCGTCGATCACATGGTCCTGCTCGGCGCATGTCATGCCGTGAAATAGCGGGATCAGGATCGTCGTGTCGCGTAGATTTTCCGAGACCGACAACTGCCGGCAGGTTCCTGGCGAACAGCGCGACGCGCCGGAGCACGCTTGAGCACCGCACGACCAGGTGTCTCGGTCGGCGTAGGCTTTTTCCTGGTGAGCGTTGCTGATGCCGCGTTTCGAGGCCACACCGAGATCGAGCAAGAACTGCATCGCTTCGATCTGCCCGACGCCTGATTGCGGCCGAATGCGTACCGGATAGCTCTGCCAGTTACTGCGCACCGTCGCCGGTTCCCGGGGCGGCTCGAGCACCGAGTTGTCGAGCAGAGCCTCGGTGTAGCGTTTCGCCAGCGCGCGTCGCTCTGCGACTATCGCGGACAATCGCATCAATTGCGGCAACCCGATCGCCGCTTGCAGATCGGTCATGCGGTAGTTGAATGCAGGTTCCACGTACTCTTCGAAAACGACCTGACTCGCACCGTGGCGAACGGTATCCGGAATCGTCATCCCGTGTTGGCGCAGCATGCGCAAACGAGCGGCCATCTTCGCGTCAGCCGTGGTGAGCATGCCGCCATCGCCGGTCGTAACGATCTTGCGCGGGTGGAGCGAGAAGCAGGCCAGAGTTCCGTGCGGCTTACCGATCCTGGTCAGCACGCCGTCGATCTCCAATTCACTCCCAATCGCACAAGCCGCATCTTCAACGACCGGGATGCCCCTACGCTGAGCGACCCGCAGGATGCCTTCGAGATCACACGGCATCCCAATCTGGTGGACGCACAGAATTGCCGTCGTTTTCGGGGTGATGGCCGCTTCGAGCTTCTGCGCGTCCATGCCGAACGTGCTCTCGTCGACGTCCACGAATACGGGCCGCGCGCCCACGGTCCGCACGGCATTGGCGGTCGCGACGAAACTATGGCTCACGGTCGCGACGTCGTCCCCGGCGCGTACGCCCACACATCGAAGGGCCAACTCGAGCGCTACCGTACAGTTAGAGACCGCCACGGCGTGGGCCGCACCGACAGCGCGAGCGAATTCAGCCTCGAGTTTTGCGACCTCCGGACCCTGCGTCACCCAGCCCGACTGCACCACTCGCACCGCGGCATCCACCTCGTCCTGTCCCAGAGCCGGCCGCGTGATGGGTACCTTCATCGACGCGGGTCACCCTTAGCGTAGGTCATGGCATACCTCATTGACGCGATCGATGACTTGTCGAACGGCTTCGTCGCCCATTTCCGGGTACATCGGCAAAGAGATTTCGGTCGACGCAATACGCTCGGTCACCGGGTAAGCGCCGGCGCGTAGTCCGAGCGACGCGTATACCGGCTGCAGGTAGACGGGCGTCGGGTAGTGAACGCCGGTCTGAATGCCTTTGGCCTCCAGCGCGGCACGCACGGCGTCACGCTTGGCATGAAAGACGGGAAAAATATGCCATGTCGGCACCGACCACGAGTTTTCCGGGAGGAGCGTCAATCCGTTTTCGGACAAGCCCTTCAGACCCGCCCGGTATTGCTCGGCAATTTGCCGGCGGCGCTCGTTCCAACGATCGAGATGGCGCAGTTTTACCGACAGCGCCGCGCCCTGAAAACCATCCATGCGCCAGTTGAATCCGAGCTCAACATGGTTGTGGCGCCCCTCTTGCGCGTGGTCACGCAGGCGACGGACACGAGCCGCGATGGCAGCGTCGTTCGTGAGCACCGCGCCGCCCTCGCCAAGCGCGCCCAGGTTTTTTCCCGGATAGAAGCTCGTGGCGTTCACCAGCCCCACGGTACCGGTCTGTTTACCCTGGCACGATGCGCCAATCGATTGGGCGCAGTCTTCAATCAAAGGAATTCCGTGCTTGCTCGCGACCTCCGCGATTGCGTCGAGCCGCACGGGTTGCCCGTAGAGGTGAACCGGGACGATTGCCTTCGTTCGTGACGTGATGCGGCGCTCCAAGTCGACCGGGTCCATGCCACAGGTCGCCGGTTCGATTTCGGCGAACACTGGCTTGGCGCCGACGTAGCTCACGGCCCACACCGTGGAAATCCACGTATGCGCGACCGTGACGACCTCATCGCCGGGCTGCACACCGGCGCAAATCAGCGCCGCCTGCAGCGCGGTGGTGCCGCTGTTAACCGCGACGACGTGCTTGACGCCGAGATATCTGGCGAGCTCGTCCTCGAACTTGGCCACGGCCGGCCCACTGGCAAACGCCTGCGAATCTAGGACCGCTTCGAGCGCGACGAGCAACTCTGCTCGCAGTGCCTGAGTCTGCTCACGCAGCGTAAAGAAGGGAACATCCGTCATGATCTCAGTCCAAAACGTAGCGGGTTAGAGAGTTATCCAGGCACCGTCCGTCGCGATTGACCGTTCCGCAGCTGCCAGCACCTTGACGACTTCGAAGCCGTCTTCCGCCGTAGCTGCCTCTGACGGCTGGCCCCGCAAGCGTGCCGCGATGTCCGAGAACTCGATCGCCAGTGCCTCCCGATTGTCGAGCGCCGGAGCTCGCATCTCACCACGACGGTAGTTGACCAAGACTTGCGAGCGCTTCTCGAGATCGAGCACGTCGAAGCTAACGCCGTGGTCGTAGATCTTGATCTTCTCTGCCATCTCCAAGTCGTCGTAAATCAGCGACGATTTCGTGCCAGAAAAGATCATTCGACGCACCTTGACCGGCGACAGCCAAGACAGATGCAAATTTGCGGTCAAACCGCTCGCGTAACGAAGGCCCAAATAAGCGACGTCGACCAAGTTGCGAGGGTTGTGAGCGGTGCCGTTCGCCTGAACGGCGGTGACTTTCTCACCGATGACGTACTGCAAGATCGAAAGGTCATGCGGGGCCAGGTCCCAAACGACGCTCACATCAGGCTGGAAAAGCCCAAGATTTATCCGAACCGAATCGATGTAGAAGAGCGAGCCAAGCTGGCCCTGCTGATACTGCTCACGAATCGAGCGCACGGCTGCGGTGTACGTGAATGTGTGGTCGACGAAAACGAGCCGGTCGAGGCGGCCGGCAAGCTCGACGATTTCGGCAGCCTCCGCCACCGTCGCTGCCAGCGGCTTCTCGCAGAGAATGTTGCAGCCCGCCCGCAAGCCAGTGACCACGAGCGAGTGATGACTGCCCACCGGCGTAGCGATCGCGAGAAAATCGGGCTTGGCTTCCTTGAGCAGCGCGTCGACTTCCGTGAAGCAGCTGAGCCCCGGGTAGTGAGAGGCCACCCGCGCCAAACGCTTTTCATCTACATCGCACACACCGACCACCTCAAAGTCGGCACTGAGCTGCAAATTTCGCACGAGATTGGGGCCCCAATAGCCGAGCCCGATGACCGCTGCTTTCACACGCTTCATTGCCGTTCCGTCAAAATAAGCACAGAACCACGGTGCATAACGCTACTTCCGAGCCCATTGGGGGCTGGTGACTAGCACGAGCCACTCGGCCGGACAATCGCAAGGCTCCGAACTTGGAAAGTTTTCTGGGGTCGACGCATCGCGGCAGCGCTGGGTCGTCGCGGCTTCTGTTCTCTCACTCAGGCGCCCCTGCGGAACTGGCAACGCACCTGTATGGTGCCGGGGGTCGGAACGCCCCCGCCCGCGGAACATTCAGTGCCCTCAACGCACTTTGATCGGCAGAGCTTTTGGCAAAGGTCATGGTCGAGGTTCTTATCGCCGTCGACAGGTACTTCGCCGACGCAAGACCTAGGGATAAGTCCTGATGGGGGAATGCCGTTGCCCGGAACGCCTTGGGGCGGGACGGTGCATTCGTCACTTTCGAACTCAACGCACTCACCGCACGCGCCACCCCATCCGCCGAAACCGCCACAGGCGCTGTTGGCAGACGGACAGCCCCCCGCATGAAAGCCACTGCCGTTGTTGCCGCCGCAGTGAATCGTGTCGGTCCCGCCGTAGCTGAAATTGTCAGTTCCTGGGTCAGAGGCAACGCCGCCTGAGCTGCCTGCACCCGAACCGGCTTGACCAGGACCCACGGCGCCAGCACCCACGGCGGCGTAACCCATCCCCGAACGGCGTACGCCTGACGCCTCCCCCGCCGCCTAGATTGGCGGCGAGGAGCGATGTCAGATCAAAGCGAGAAGCCGGGGAAGGCGCGAGCGAAGCGTTGGACGGAATCTGAGGCGCGGGAGG
>JBBRMI010000027.1:0-53609 GCA_038230915.1 Polyangiales bacterium
CCCAGCCGCTCCTCGCACAAGTCCGCTCCGGACGAGAACATGTCCGACTGAGAAGGCGCCTTCCCGAGGGTCATGACGCCGTTAGATCAAGCCCCCTTCAACGGGTCAACGAAAAACACCAGCCACCTAGTCGGCGGAGGGTCGAGGGTGAAACTAGGGAGCTTTGAGCTTGTGCCGTAGGTCGCAGTGCAACGCCCTGATTCCCCCCGAGCCCTGGATCGACTAACCCCTAATCCCCGACCCCTGACCCCCAATCCGGACAAAGCGTAATAAAAACGTTTGGTTGCGCGATCGGACCCGGGACCGGTCGAAACCTTGACGGGCTTACGGCTTTCAGACAGGTTGCAGCCGTGGCTGGCGAGAAGTCGTCTCGGCGCGAGGCGCTGGAGCGGATCGGCCTGACAAGCGCCGTTTTGGGCGCTTCTGCGCTCACCGCCCGCCTGCTCTACGATCACGGCGGCTACGGGTTGGCGGCGCCGGCGGGCGAGCGGCAGGTCCGTGATTTCCGCGTTAAAGGCGATTCGAAGATCCAGCTGGCCATCGCCAAGAGCTCGCAGGAGCCTGAAGAGCTGGTGCGGCGCGCGGTCGACGCGCTCGGTGGCATGAAGCGCTTCATTTCGAACGGCGACATCGTCGCGGTCAAGCCGAACATCGGTTGGGACCGCATGCCGATTCACGCTGCGAACACCAATCCGCGCGTGGTGGCCGAGGTCGTCAAGTTAGCCTTCGACGCCGGCGCCAAGCAAGTCATCGTCACTGACTCATCGTGCAACGAGCCGAACCGTTGCTTTCAAAAGTCCGGCATCTGGCGCGCGACCTACGCGCTCGGCGCGACGGTGATTTTGCCGTCGGCCCACCGTTTTCGCGAGCTGCGCATGAAGGGCGACGTGCTCGACCTATGGCCGGTCTACACGCCGCTCGTGAACGCCGACAAGGTGATCAACGTGCCCGTCGCCAAGCATCACAACTTGTCGAAATACACAGCCGCGATGAAGAACTGGTACGGCATGCTCGGCGGGCGTCGCAATCGCTTGCACCAGAACATCGACGTCTCGATCGCCGACTTGGCGACGTTCATGCGTCCAACGCTGACGATCGTCGATGCGACGCGCGTCTTGCTGCGCAACGGGCCACAGGGCGGCAACATCGACGACGCGCGCGACATGCATCAAGTCATCGCCAGCCTCGACCAGGTGGCGGCTGACGCCTATGGCTGTGGGCTAATCGGCGAGAAGCCCGAGAACGTGAAGTACTTGAAGCTGGGTCATGAGCGCGGCATCGGCAACATGAACTGGCACGAAGTGCCTCAAATCGAGGTGTAGTGGCCGCATCGCAGACCACGGGTTCGCCTCGCCCGGGCGAACAGTTCCCGAACGTCATTCCATGGCTCGAGTCCCGGACGCCCGGGCGAGTCGGCAGCCTCGACGCGCCACGAGCGAGCGAGAACGAATCAACAGGAAGGCGGGAAGGCGGGAAGGTTTTTGGGGGTGGGTCGGCTGAGGCGTCCAGCTACCCCGCCTTGGAGGGTGACTCGTCGCGAGCGGGCCGGAGGCCCGGCGAACCAATAGATCCTTCCCGCCTTCCCGCCTTCCTGTTGTCTCCTCATTTGGTTCCGACGCGACGACGCCTGCCAGTCATCGCGCAGAAGTCTGGGGCGACGGCCGTGAATGTCGTCGCCACGGCGCCGATCGTGAACGCAGCGGCCGCGACCGTGCCGGGTGCGCCTGCCAAAGTCGTTCCGCAGGCCAAGCCGAAGAAGAAACGCGCGGGCTCCGGGATTCCGGCGCGCAAGATCATCACCAACTTGGTGTGGCTGCGGCGCGCGTCGCAGATCGGATTCTTCGCGCTGTTCTTCTACTTCCTGGCGCACACCGCGTTTCGCGGCACGTTCGCTGCGCAGTCGGGCGAGCCGGTGCGGCTGCCGCTGCCGGTCGAAGGCTTCTTGCTGGCGGATCCGTTCGTCGCGGCGATGACGCTGCTCAGCACGCACGCGGTGTACCGCGGGCTGGCTTGGTCGATCGTGATTGTGGCCATGACGCTGGTGTTTGGGCGCGTGTTCTGCGGGTGGATTTGCCCGTTCGGCACCTTGCACCACTTCTTCGCTTGGATCTTTCCGAGCCGCTACTTGAAGGGCAGCGCGCGCGTCGAGGCCAACAAGACCCATGGCTGGCAAGCCGCCAAGTACTACATGATGTGGGCCTTTCTAGCAGCGGCCGTCGCCGGCAGCGCGATCGGCGGCCTGCTCGATCCAATCTGCGTGGCAGTCCGCGCGATTGGCTTGGGTGTGATCCCGGCGCTGCAATACTTGGGCATCCACGCCAGCAGCGTGATCGCGACCAGCAACTTGCGGCCGCTGCAGATGGCGGCCGACGGCGCGCAAGACGTGCTGGCGCAGCAGCTGTGGACCGCCAACCAAAGCTACTACCACCAGACGTGGTTGATCATATTTTTGCTGATCGCGATTCTGTTCATGAATCGCTTCATCCCGCGCTTCTGGTGCCGCGCGCTGTGCCCGCTCGGCGCCTTTTTGGGCGTGATGTCGCGCTTCGCGCTGTTCGGGATGGAGAAGGATCACAGCAAATGCACCGATTGCAATCTGTGCCTCGTCCATTGTCAGGGCGCTGATAGCCCGCAAGGCGGCGTCAAACACCGTCAAGACGAGTGCCACATGTGCCTCAACTGCGAGACGGCGTGCCCGGAGGACGTGATCAAGTTCCGCTTCCTGCCGAACCGCAAAGGCACCGTGCAGAAGCCGGACTTGCAGCGGCGCACGGTGATGGCTTCGGCGGCGGCCGGCGCGGTGGCGATCCCGGCTATGCGCATCGCCAACTGGCCCGACAAGGCTTACAGCGAGAAGGTGATTCGTCCGCCGGGCGCGGTCGAAGAGCGCGAGTTTCTGGAGCGCTGCATTCGCTGCGCCGAGTGTATGAAGGTCTGCCCGAACAACGCGCTCCACCCAGCGTTCTTCGAGGCAGGTCTAGAAGGCTTGTGGACGCCGATCCTGATCCCGCGCATCGGCTACTGCGAATACAGCTGCGTGCTGTGCGGGCAGGTGTGCCCGACCGGTGCGATCCAAAAGATCACTGAGTTTCAGAAAACGGGCCGCGACGACAAGACCGGCAAAGAGCAGAAGCCGATCGCGATGGGCACGGCCATGTATGACCACGGGCGCTGCTTGCCGTGGGCGATGGCGACGCCGTGCATCGTGTGTGAAGAGTTCTGTCCGACTTCACCCAAAGCGATTTGGGCCGAAGAGGTCGAAGTGCCCAAGCGCGCCAGCAAGTACAAGGCAAAGGGCGAGGCGCTGGCGATGGAGACGGTCAAGGTGCAGCGCCCGCACGTCGATCCGTCGTTGTGCATCGGCTGCGGCGCCTGCGAGAAGGTCTGCCCGATCGTCGACAAGCCGGCCGTTTACGTGACGAACGCAGGCGAAACGCGCTCGAAGACCAACATCATCCTGCTCGAGAACACCAGCTACGGTCAGAGCTAGGCCCCGTCCGCTAGATCGCGCAGCTGCGCGCGCAGGCACTGACATTCAGCACATTTCCTGGTTAGAGCAGCGAGCGAACAGGAAGGCGGGAAGGCGGATGCCTGACGGACCGCTGGGCACGGGCCCGGGCACGCAAGGAGGCTACGAACCGCGGACATCCGTTCAGCGGTGACGCGCTGCGTTCGCGGAAGCGCTGTCAGGTTATGTGCCAGCGTTACCAACAAAACTGGCACACCGGTCAGGTCCTAAGTCACAATGTCAGGGTGTTTTGGGTTGGTTGGGTGTTGGGCCGGTGTGGCCCGCAGCTTGCTCTAGGTTGGGGCGGTAAAAACGCATGAAATTTTGGTCGCTTGTTCGGTCTTTGGCTGTTGTCGCGCTGCTCGGTGCACTGCCGTCGGCGTGCGGTCGCGCGGAGCTGCCCATCTACGGGGGAAGCAGCGACGGAGGCGCGAGCGGCTCGAGCTTCGGCGGCTCGCGCGGCGGCTCTCATGTCGGCGGTTTCGCCGGCAGCGTGCCCGTTGGCGGCTCAGCCCCCACTCGCTGCAGCGACGGCGTCTGCCAGGGCAATGAGACGCCGGACAGCTGCCCGCAGGATTGCTTCTGCGGCGACGGCATCTGCAACGGCAACGAGCCGATCCAGCGCTGCCAAGACTGCGGAATCATCTGCGGCAACGGAATTTGCGAAGGCAACGAGCCGTTCAATTGCCCCGGCGACTGTCAGCTGAACAGCTGCGGCAACGGCGTGTGCGAGCCCGGCTTCGGCGAGAGCGTCAAGACTTGCCAAGACTGCACCTGCGGCAACGGCGTGTGCGAGCCGAACCGCGGCGAAAACATCAACAACTGCCAAGACTGCGGCTGCATGAACGGCAGCTGCCAGTGCAACAACGGCGTTTGCGACAAGGGCGACTACATCAACTGCCCGTGGGAGTGCAGCTGCCAAGACGGAGCCTGCGACTTGGAATGGGACCCGGCCAACGGCTGCCCGGAGCAGTGCAAGTATCCGTACACCTGTAACAACTACGCCTGCGACGGCCAGTACGACACGCTCAACGGCTGCCCTGGCGAGTGCCAGTCGTGCAACGACCCAGCCTGCAACCTGGGCTACGACGTCTCGAACAACTGCGCTTATCAGTGCCCCTACACCTGCGACAACTTCGTCTGCGATCCGCAGCTCGACGACTTGAACGGCTGCGGCTGGGAGTGCCAGACCTGCGCCGACCCGGGTTGCCAGTTCCGTTATGACCAAAACAACGGTTGCGCCGAGCAGTGCAACCAGAATACCACTTGTAACAACTACCAGTGCGACAAGGCCGACTACGCCCACAACTGCGGTTGGGAGTGCGAGACTTGCAACAACCAGTTCTGCGACGTCGGCTACGACGACAACAATGGGTGCTCGTGGCAGTGCACCTGCAACAACGGCGTTTGCGACGGCTTCTGGGACGACAACAACGGCTGCTCGAACGAGTGCCAGACTTGCGGTAACGGCAAGTGTGACCCGGGTCTGGACGACTCGAACAACTGCGGCGAGGAATGCCAGACCTGCGGTAATGGCTACTGCGACGACGGCTACGACCAGAGCGCGGGCTGTCCCAAGGAGTGCGGCCTGACTTGCAACAACAACCGCTGTGATCTGGCTGACTGGACCAGTTGTCCGGCTGAATGCCAGACCTGCGGCGACGGCATTTGTGACGCGCAAGAAGACACCAGCTCGTGTGGTGACTGTTCGTGCGGTGACAAGGTCTGCAGCCGAAGCGAGAACGCCCAGAACTGCCCCGCTGACTGCGCGGTGATTCCGCCCAAGTGTCCGAACGGCGTCTGCGACGCGGGCGAGACAGCGCAGAGCTGCCCGGCCGACTGCGGCATGCAGGGAAAGTGCGGCAACAAGAAGTGTGACGCGGGCGAAGAAAACTCCTGCCCGAGGGACTGTTGCGGCGACGGGGCGTGTACGACGCTGGAGAAGTACTTTTGCAAGGCCGACTGCGGCACCAGCTGTGGCGACATGGTGTGTCAGCCAACCGATTTGGTGCTGTGCCCGGCCGAGTGCGGCCTCGGGCCCTAGCAATTAGGGCTTGCCGCAGCCGCTCGGCGCCCGAGGCGCGCCGATTCCGGCCCCCCCAAGAACGGGCCTTTTGCGCTGGGCATTCTCAAGTATGCTGCGGGGCTCCCGAGCCCTGACGCATGTCCGCCGCCCCGAGCCTCACTCAACAACGCGAAGCCGCAGCTCGTGTCGCCCAGTGGCTTGTAGACAAGACGCGGCCTGACGAGGCCGTGGCCCTACTCTCGGCTTGGGCTGCGACCGTCAACGACAGCGAAGGCCAGCATCTGCTGGCCGAAGCCCTCCGCATCGACCCCGGCGCGAAGATCGCGCAGATGGCGTTCGAGCGCATGGAGGGGGTGGCCGGCGATCACGCCGTGCTCGAGCAGGCGATCCAGCACTTTGGCCCGCAAGAGCTAGCCCGGCTCGAAGCCGAGATGAAGCGCCCGAGCTTTCGGCGCGCGCAGATGGGCTTCAACAACAACATCAAGGCCCACGACCAGGTCTTCCACGTGCAGACGGAAGACAGCGGCTTGGATCAGCCGCACATCATCACGCACCTTTTCGCGGACGGCGGGCGCGTGATCAAGAGCCACAAGCGCTCGTACGCCGAGGCGGTAGCGCGCCCCGACGTCGCCGAGTTCGTGCGCGCGCTGATGAAGTCGCAGCACCTAGAGATGGTGCTTTTGCTACGTGAAGGCCGTTTCGACAACGTGATTGCCGGACGTGAATTGGGGGGTGTCTCGCTTTTGACCGAGCCGCCGAACATCGACAACATCAAGAAGCTGGCCAGCCAGAAGAAGCAGCGCGCCGAGGCCGGGGCTCCTGCGTCATCGGCGGCGCCACCGATGGCAGCGCCGACTGCTGCGCCGGTTCCGGTGATCGTTCAGCCGGCGACGCCCGCTGCTGCGGCCGCGCCCGCGGCCCCGAAGGTGCACTTCACCTTGCACGTGCTGCGCAGCCTGACCGGTGGCCCCGAGCGCTACGATCCGCCCGGCACGGAAGTGCTGGTCGGCGCCGCTGGTGGCATCGGTTTACCGGGTGAGCGCTTCTGCCATCCCGAAGAGGCGCTGCTCAGCTTCCGCGAAGGCCGGCTCTGGCTCGAAGATCTCGAGGGCGGCAATGGCGTGTTCCTGCGCATCCGGACGCCGGTCGAGCTCGAGATGCTCGACGAGTTCGTGGTCGGTGATCAGCTGCTGCGAATCCAGAAAAATCCCATCTCCGACGACGGCCCAGATCCCGATCCGACCTACTTCTATTCGTCGCCCAAGTGGCCTTCGTCGTTCCGCGTGACGCAGGTGTTCGAAGGCGGTGCCGATGGCTGCTGTGTCGTCGCTCGCGGCAACACCTTGCAGATCGGCTCGGCGGTCGGCGACCTGGTATTTCCCGACGACCCGCTGGTCGCCGAACAGCACTGCCTGATCGAAGAACAAGCCGGCTCCATGGTCCTCACCGATCTGGGCACCCGCACCGGCGTCTTCGTCCGCATCCGCGGCGAACAAGAATTGGCGCACGGCGACGAGCTGTTGATCGGCCGGACGCGCCTCGTCGTCGATCTCGCCCGCACCGCAGCCTAAGAGCGAAACAACAGGAAGGCGGCTCAGCATTGGTCTCATTTCAGTTGGTGACCACGCCCGCCGATCCTGGCTTCTGGCTGCGTTTTCGCTGCGCTCCGATGCTCACGTAGCAACCTACGCTCCGCTTCGTTGCTCGCGAAAGCCTTGCCAGAAGCCAGGCTTGGCGGGTGGGCGGCTGAAAAATGAGACCAATGGTCAGAGGAAGGCGGGAAGGATTTGATGGCTCGAGCACCCGAGCCTGTACGTCGGTCGCGCGCGCCCGAACGGGCGGGAGCTGGAACGAGGTCAGCCGACCTTGGCACCAGCAGATCTCGATCAAAAGGGAGAGGCCGTTTGAACAACCGGCGAGGCCGGGCGCGAGCTTCGCTTCAGGTCGACCGAGTCGGAGGACGGCAATGCAGAGGGCGGGGGGAAAAAATCCCAAGAACAAGACAAAAAAAGGCCGGGCTTTTGGCCCGGCCTTTTGCGAAGTAAACCCTAGTTTACTTCTTCTCTTCGGCCGGGGCGGCCGGGGCCGCTGCGTCGCCAGCCGGAGCTGCCGCGCCTTCGGCCGGAGCTGCGCCGTCGGCCGGGGCCGCTGCGTCAGCGGGCTTGGCTTCAGCCGCCGCCGCATCGGGCGTGGCCGGCTCGGGGGTGGCTTCGCCACCGCAAGCAGCCGCGAGAACAGCAAACGAACCGAGCGCGATCAAAGTACGAATCGACATTGAGGATCCTCCTATTGCCGAACCGGCTGGCTCGGACCTGGAACAGACGTTCGAGCGCTTCAAACCGGCTCACACACGAAGCGCAGAGACGCTCAGCGGTTAAATAAACTGAAACAATCCATGCGGTTACCCTGGGTCAGGGGTCAGGGGTCAGGGTTTAGTCGAGCGAGGGCGGCGGGAAAGGGGAGTCGAGAGCGATCTGGTCGGTCATACGCCGAAATCCCCAATCCCTCCGCGGACTAACCCCTGACCCCCGACCCCTGACCCCCTCGACGTCGATTTGAGCCGAAAAGCGTGGCTGCTGCGTCCATCATCTGGGTCCGCGTATGGGAGCCACGAGCAGAGCGCCGCGCCTTCGGCTGATTTCGTCCGAGTCTCTGGACGAAGCTGCGTCCGCCCACGAGCGGGTTTCCGGAGCGGTCCAAGCCAGCGCGGCCGTCGAAGCTCAAGACGTCGGCGCGGTCGAGACGGAGGACCACGAGCTAGTCGCTCGCGCGCGTCGCTCGGAAGCTCGCGCGTTCGAGGCACTCTACCGTCGGCACGCCGAGTTCGCGTTCAACCTCGCGGCACGCATTCAAGGCAGCGCGACCGACGCCGAGGACGTCGTCCACGACGCGTTCCTGAAGGCTCAAGAGCGCCTGGGTGATCTGCGTGACTCGGCAGCGTTCCGGCCGTGGCTCGGCAGCATCGTGGTGCGGCTGGTTCGCACGCGGCTCCGACGGAGGAAGGTGCTGCGGGCGCTCGGGCTGACCACATCCGAGCCGGTCGAAATCGAAACCATCGCGGCGGTCGACGCTGATCCCGAGGCGCGCGCGCTGCTCGCTCAGGTTTACGCGCTACTGCAGACGTTAGCTGCCGATGATCGCATCGCCTGGACGCTGCGGTACGTCGAGCGACACCGTTTGGAAACGGTGGCCGTGATGATGGATTGTTCGCTGGCAACCGCCAAACGGCGGATCGCCCGTGCTCAGCGTTTTCTCAGCGATCACTTCGTCGTGCCTTTCTTACACAACCCGTCATGACCCGCGCCAGCTTCCCCGAGATCCCCCAAGAGGCTCTGAAGAGCCATGCCCAGCCCGAGCGTGTCGAGCGCGTGTGGCGCCGGCTTGAGCTGGACCTAAGCGGTGCGCCGCGCGCAGGTCGGGTGAATTGGTGGTTGCCGGTCGCGGCGCTCGGCATCTTTGGTTTGGGCGTGGCGTTCGGCGCTCGTCTTTACGCACCGTCGGTCGAATTGGCAGCGGTGGCGGAGCCGCGTGAGGCTCGACCGACGCCGGGCGCTGGTCCTGCCATAGAGCCGGAGACGCCCGCCGCGCAACGGCGCGACGCCCCGGCGCAGAAACGTGTGCGCTCGCCGCGCGCACTGCCGACGGGTGAAGCCACGGTCGATTACGCCGAGAGCTACGGCGAGCCCGCCGGTTTGGTGGCGAGCGAGCCAGCGCCGGTGACGGGTCCGCCTGAATGGGAAACGCTGGCCGAGACCGGCGACTTTCACGCCGCCAAGGCGACGTTGGATCGCGAAGGCGGCTTCGACCAAGTCCTCGGGCGCGCTTCGGCCAGTCAGCTGCTCGTGCTGGCGGACATCGCGCGCGCATCGGGTGGTCGGGAGCAAGCTGCCCAGGCGCTGCGGCGGGTGCTGTCGGCGTACGATTCCGCTCCAGAAGCTCCGCTAGCCGCTTGGACGCTCGGCAACCTGCTCGAGCAAGCTGGCGACAGATCCGGCGCAGCCGAGGCTTACGCGACGTATCGGCGCTTGTCACCGACCGGAGACTTCGCGGAAGATGCCGCCGCCCGTCAGGTGGACGCGGCGCTCTCCCAAGGGAATCTGGAGCTTGGTAATCGCGCCATGGAAGAGTACGCCCAGAATTTCCCCAAAGGGCGACGCCTGGCCGAGCTTCGCAAGCGGCTCAATGCGCTCGGTGCTGCTCCGGATGCCGGAGCACAAGCCGACGCTGACGACGATGACGACGCCACCGAGCCGAGCGCGGACGCGCCAGCAGCTCCGCCGGCAGCTGCTCGCGAGCACTGAGCCACGGCCGCTCGCCCGGCGTCTTCTTGCGCTGCTCGCGTTCGCGTTGTCGTTCGCGTTCAGCCTGCCCGCGCGCGCTGCGCCGGCCAGCGTCGTCGTCGAGATCGACGCGCTGGCCGAGCGGGTCGTCGATTCGCGCAGCGCTCGGCGGCTGGTGCCGCTCGAGCTTTCCGACGTCGCAGTGCCGGCGACCGGCGGCGTACGCGGCGGGCCGGTGCTGTTCTTTCGCGTGCTAGGGCGCCCTGATGGGGGCCTGCGCGTCGAGCTATGGGAGCGCGGCGAGTTTCACGGCGCCCGCACGCTGAGCGGCGCCCGTGCGAATCCGCAGCTGGTGGCGCGGCGCGTCGCTTTGGCGGCGGCTGAGCTGGGGCGCCGCCTGGCGCGGAAACGCGAGGCGCAGTTGCTGCGCGACGAACGGCTGCGCAGAGCCGGCGAAGCTCGGGCGCGAGAGCTGCGCGAACGGACGCAGGAGGGCCCGGTCGCGCTCCGTTCGGAGCTCGCGCTCGGCGCTTCGCCGGGCAAGCTGTTGCTGCTCGGGCAGCGCCTCTCGGGCGAGCTTTCTCTGCACGGGCCGCTCCGGCTCGACGTCGGCGGTGAGCTTTGGGAAGGTTCACTGACGCCGAAGCTGCGCAGCGAGCTGGAGGCCGTCGGCTTGGGTCCAGCGTATCGGCTGGTGCTGACGCGCCGGCTCGATCTCGATCTTGGGCTGCAAGTGGCCGCGCTGCTCGTGCAGGTGCCGAAGGCGCGCGTGCTCGACGGCCTCGTGGATCAAAACAGCTCGTGGACTGCCAGATTGACCGGGGCAACACGGCTCGAGCTCAAGCTGTCGCGTCAGCTCCGGGGTGTGGTTGGCCTCGAAGCGGGCGGCTTGTTGCGCGCGGTGCCGTACTCGGCCGCGTCAACTTTCGCGCGCTTGAGCGGCGTTTGGTGGAGCGGCTCGCTCGGCGTCGTGTTCACGCCGTCGCGCTGAGGCGTGACAAAAAGCCAACACCCCGGAACGCGCTAGGGCGTGCCGGGGTGCCGAGGAGAAAAACAACAGGTCTCGGCGAGGGGAGTCACCGAGACCCGTTGGGAACAAGAGCAACGGGCCGTAATGAGGGGATTGCACTACAGCCCGTTGAGGAGAGGACAGCGGTCCGGGCGCCGGGGATGGGGCGACCGGCCGCTGAGAACGGGACGGCGACACTCGAGAAACAGGAAAGGAGGGAGAACGGGAACCAGAGCCACTCAGTGAAGCGGAGGGCTTCGAGTGTCGCCTGACCTGGAGACACTGCACTGAGCGTGCCAGCGCTCTGCTCACGACATTTCAGCGACTTACGGGTGTCAGCCTTTCAGCTGCGTGTCTCGTTCGCGAACTATGTTTCAGATGTGGATCCCGGATCTGACTCGTTCTGAGACCCGAACAGTGTTTCGCGATCGGCGCGCGTCAGGCTGACGAAGCGGCCCTCGATGCGAAAGCCGTCTCGGCCGTCAGGCAGAGGGTGCTTGCGGCAACCACGCACTTTGACTCGCACGGTGACGCTGCGGTTCGCGCCGGCGTGCGTCGCCTCCACCGTCGAACCGGGCGGCGAAGGCGCGCTCGATGCCAACGTGACGAAGTCACCGCCGTGCTCAACGATGAAAACGTCGCCGTCGCCGCGTTTCAGCTGGAGCGCGACCGGGGCGTGGGCCACCACCGCGACGGTCATCCCTTGCGTCCCCGCCTCATCGCCGCCTCGGCGTCGCGCTGGTCCATCTTCGTCCGCAAAGCTTGACGCTTGTCGTGCGTCTTTTTGCCGCGGGCAATCGCAAACTCGAGCTTTGCTCGGCCGCTCTTGATGTAGCACTTGGTGACGATCAACGTCATGCCGTCGCGCTCGACCAAGCCGCGCAGCTTGTCGATCTGCTCGCGATGCAACAGGAGCTTGCGCGGGCGGCGCTCGTCGTGGCCGAAAGAGGCGTGCTTGAGCGGCGGCACGCGCATGCCCTTCACCCAAGCCTCGTTGCGGCTATCGATGTCGACCCAGGCGTCGGTCAAGTCGGCCGTGTTTTCGCGCAGCGAGCGCGCTTCACTGCCGATCAGGACCAGACCGGCTTCGTAGGCGTCGCCCAGCTCGTAGTTGAAGCTGGCGCGGCGGTTCTTCGAAATGAGCCGGTCGCCGCCGCCTTTTTTCTTGTCTGCCACCATCGATCCGGTCCTGGGGGGCGGCAATATGCGGGCAGACCCCGCGCTGAGCAAGCGCCTCAGCATTGGTCTCATCTCGCGGGTTGAACACGCCCGCCGATCCTGGCTTCTGACTGCGTTTTCGCTGTGATCGTCTGAGCAAGCGCCGACGCGGCTACGTAGAGAAACGTCTATCCACGGCCAAGACTTGGAAATGGTCGCCGGCGGGGCTAACGCGGTCGCCGACGACGCACGAGCGCCGCGAGTCCGAACGCCGCGAGCAACAACGACGTGGGGTTTCCGCCCGGCGCCAGGCTGCAGCCGCTACTGCTGCCACCGGGGCTGATGCTTGTTGACGGAACATCGCCTGGCGCGCTGCCCGCGCTACCGCTCGGGTTACCGCGGGAAGGCCCGCCGATCGGAAAGCTGGCGCGGCGCAGCGGGAGGGGGATGGTCTGGTTGTAAGTCGTGACCGAGGTGTTGATCTTGGCGGAGTTATCTTCCAGCACCTTGCCGTTGCCGGTTTCGCCCTGGCGCACGATGCGGCGATTGGCTGGCTGGTCGTCGAATTCGCTGGGCCACGCGCCAAGCTGGCTTGGACCGCCGCGGATCACGTCACCCTGCGGTAGCTCGATGCGCCAAGGAGCGTTGGACGTGTAGTAGCCGGCGGCGCACTCAATGACGCGCTCCGCGGTGTGCACGTTACTGACCGGCTTGAGGCTGGGGTTGAAGGTGAACAGCGGGTCGACGGTCATTTCCGGTGCGGACAGCGTGCTGTAGAGGCGCGTGATTTGCGGATGAGTGTCGATCAACTGCTGCAACACTTGCGCCGGGGTGATCACGTTCTTTTCGAGCTCACTGACCAAGGTTGGCGACACCACCAGCTCGTTCTCGTGGCCCGCCGGGTCGGCTTGCACTTGCTGCAACGTGACGCCGGCCGGCAACGTGACTTGGGCGCGCACCACCTCCCAAAAGCCGTCCCATTGCGAAAAGGTGAACATGGCATCGACCGCCAATGTTCGCAGGTCGGCGCTTTGGGCCTCCGTCTTGAAACTCTGCCAGTCGGTTTCGTCCTGATCAGTCCAAAGCTGGCCTTGCAATGCGGAACCGGGTTGCGCGTACTCGGTGACGAAGCCTTGCCCGCCGGCTTCATTGGCTGCGGCGATGACGACGTTGTTGTAGTTGAGGTTAGGGTTGAACCAGTTGATGCGCGCTTCGTTCAGCTCAAGCGCGTAGTAGTTCTGCGGCACGGCCTGCGCGTCGCCCAGCACCCACGCCATCACGCCCATGTCGTCGTTGGCCGCAACCGACGTCAGTTTGATCGGAATCATCGGCTTCACAGCGTCGTAGGTCAGCACAATCGGCCGTATCGAGCCGGCGGTCGCACCCTTCACTAGCTTTAACGCCAGCAAGTACATGCCATCAGCCAGGTACGGACTCAAGAGCCCCGGAGCGCCGGGCGGTACGTCGTAGCCGTTCTGTTTGAGCCAGGTGACCGCGGCATCGGCCGGTTGTGCCAGCTTCTTGTCGAGAGAAATCACCGTCCACTCGAACGAGCCGACCACGCCTTTGGCTTCGACCGTGACGGCGCTGTCCGCGCCCGACGCGCCCGCTGCGTTACCTGACGTCGGGAAGCCGCCAGAACTGGCGCCGCCCGCACCCCCGAAGCCCGGCGAGGCATCGCACGTTCCTTCGATGCGGGTCGTGAGCGAGTACTGCGGATTGGTCGCCTGCTGCAGCCGCTGAAACGACTGGCCCGCTGCCACCTGGATCTGATCGCCCTTCGGCACGGACGAGATCGGCAGCAGCCATGAGAACTTGTCGGTCGGACCCTGGTATTGGATCTCGATCACCGCCGTGACGGTGCCGTCCTTGTTGTTGGCGAAGACAATGCGCTCTGCCGCTTGGTTGACGCCTTGCGCCTGTGAGCAAAAAAAGCCGCCGCAAGCGCTAGCTGAGCTTGGCACCAGACTCGCGCCCAAAACCAGGCTCGCACCCAGCAACATCCCCCAAGTCGTTCGTTTCATTGTTCTTCCCTTTTCCCATCCCGTTTTCTGCGTTGATTCGAAGCGAAGCCTAGCGACGACGTCGCCAAAGCGCGGCGATCAGCCCGAGCCCCGCGAGCCAGCTGCTACCTTGCGGCGACTTGCCACCGGTGCTGCAGCCGCCGACGTCGCGGCGCGGCGGCTTGGCCACGGTAGCGCTGTAGGCGTTGACGGCGCTGACGATCTCCGCACTGTGATCCTCGACGACCTTGCCGCTGCCGCTCGCGCCTTGGCGCACCACCCGCTGATTCGGCTTTTGCGCGTCGAACGCCGCCGGCCAAGTGCCGACATTCGTGGGCCCGCCGCGGACCACGCCGCCGTGCGGTAGCTCGATGCGCCAGGGCGCTTCCGATTCGTAGTAGCCAGGTGCGCACTCGATGACGCGCTCGGCCGTGTGGAGGTTGCTGACCGCAGGCAGATCGGGATTGAAGGTGAACAGCGGGTCCACGGTCATTTCTGCGGCGGACATGGTCGTGTACAGGCGCGTAACGCTCGGGTGGGCGTCGATCAGCTTTTGCACGACTCGCATCGGCTCGATCACGTTGGCCTCGAGCGCGGCCGTGAAGCCCGTATCGTTCGTGATGCCGGGGTAGCACGACGCGCATTGCTTAAGTTGCTCGATGCTGACGCCGCTGGGGAGCGTTGCGTGCTTTTCGACCACGTCGAAGAAGCCGTCATAGCTGCCGAAAGCGCCGGCGGCCGTTTGGTAAACCTCGGGGCTGGTGGGCGGCAGGTTCGTGAGATGGATCCAAGCTTGTTCGTCAGAGAGCGACCACACGCTGTTCTTCAAGGTCGCGCTATCGGCCGCCATCTCGGTTACGAAGCCTTGCCCGCCTGCGTCGTTGGCCGCCGCTGTCACGACGTCGTTGTAGTTGGCCGAGGCACTGAACCAGTTGATGCGTGCCTCGTTGAGCTCGAGCGACAAGTAGTTCTCCGGCACAGCCCGGGCGCCGCCCAAGATCCAAGTCATGACGCCCATATCGTCGTTGGCCGCGACTGCCGTGAGCTTGATCGGGATCATCGGCTTTTCGGCGTCGTAGGTCAGCACGATCGGTCGAATCGAGCCCGCGTCCTGCCCCTTCTGGAGCCGCAGCGCGAGCAAGTTCAGGCCATCTTGCAAGTAGGGCCCGAGCAAGCCGGGAGCGCCCGTCGGCACGTCGTAGCCGTTGTCGCCCAACCACTGCACGGCCGCCGCCGCCGGGTCTTTGACCCTAGCGGCGAGCGAAATCACGGTCCAATCGAAGGGACCGACGCTGCCGCTCGCCTCTACGGTCACGCCCTTGTTGTCGCTGTGTTCCGAGGCCGACAGTCCGCCGCCCGCGGTCGGAGCTGCGTTGAAGCCGCGAGTTGTTTCTTGATCGCAGGTGCCCTCGACCCGCACCGTCAGGTTGTATTGAGGGTTGGTTGCTTGTTGCAGCCGCTGGAAGGCCGCATTCGACGCAACGGCAAGCTGCTTGTCTTTTGGCACGCCGACGATCGGCAGCAACCAAGAGAAGCTTTTCGACGGGCCTTGGTACTGAATCTCGATCACCGCCGTGACCGTGCCATCGTCGTTGTGCGCGAAAATAATGCGTTCCGCCGCCTGATTAACCGGGTTGGTGGCGGAGCAGAAAAAGCCGCCACAGGCCGCTGCAGGGCGGGCCGACAAGCTCAGTGCCAGCGCGGCGCTGGCCCCCAGCACCGCGAGGCTACCGAAACGCTTGGTCCGAAAGCGACGGCCGGTACGGGCTTGTTCGACTGACATGGTTTTCATGGTGGTAGTCCTGGTTGGCACACAGAGGCACAGTTTTCGCCCGCTTTGGGTGGCTACCCCGGAGAGAGCAAGGTTGGTGCCAAGGCGCTAAGCGGCGCCGATCCCACGCCGCAGCACGCTCCATTGCGGTGGGGCGAGGCCTCGTGCAGCCGGCGCGGCGCCCGCGGCACGGATTCTGCTCTAAGCCGGACGATGCCGCTGACACGCTGGGTCGTCTTCGCGAGCGCCGCGGGTCTCCTGCTCGCGACGCCGAGTTGCGGCGCTGCGTCCCGAGCACCCGACGACGTGGTTGCGGGCGCCGGCGGCGATACGTCCGGCGCTGCCGGACAAACTGCGGGTGGCGCTGCGGGGACGAGCCCAGTCGAAGGCCCGCTCGTGGTGGTTGGCGCGCCAACCGGCCCTGACGGCCTCGATTTCATGCCGCTCGAGGATGGAGCGGAGCTGAAGCTGCAGTCGTTTGGCCAAGGCGGCACGCATGTACTGGTTGCCGTGCGCTGCGAAGGCTTCGGTAGTCGCGCTTTCGTCTCCGCTACACTGCGCAATCTGGCGACCGAGGTCGAAGTCGAGGAGCCCGCGCCGGCGCGCCCACAGCTGCTGTTTTGCGACGATGCGAACGTTTGCGATCTGGTGCCGTACCTAGTGCACGCGAGCGGGCTCACCGCAACGGATGAAGAGAAAGACGGCCTGCGCGTGCGTTTGACGGTCAAGGCTCGCAATGAAACGGGCGTCATGGCAACCGGTTCGGTCGAGGCCGTGCTGAGCACTGCGAACCTTTGACGATGGGAAGGCTCCACATGAAAAGATGGGTAGTTGGCGCGGGGATGGCGCTCGGGCTGGTGCTTGCGGGCTGCGATGGGGACGCGCCCGGCGCGACATCCGAGCCGTTGCCGAAAGAGTGGGCTTGGGTCGCACACAGCAAGCAAGCGGCTTTGCTCGGTGTGCACGGCACGTCGGATCACGACGTTTGGTTGTCTGGCGCCGACGACGGCCAAGGACCCCTAGTGCTGCACTGGGACGGCCAGGACTGGAACCGGCAAGCGACCGGCGCGCGCGGCGATCTGTGGTGGGTTCACGCCACGCAGGAAGGTCCCGTGTTCTTGGGCGGCTCCGATAATCTCTTCCTCCGCTACGACGCGGGCAAGTTCGAGCGTCTTCCAACGCCGGGCCTCGCCAAGCACACCATTTACGGCATCACGGCGCTCGACCCGAACGACGTCTACTTGGTCGGAGCCGCTGCCGGCCGGAACGGCTTCATCTGGCACTACGATGGCCGGCGCGTGACCGAGCTCGAGCTACCCGATGCGGTCCCGCTCGATGAGCATCACGACGCGCCTGGCCTGTTCAAGGTGTGGGCGCGTTCCAGCAAAGAGGTTTGGGCCGTGGGAGACCGAGGTTTGGTCCTGAACGGCAATGCCGACGCCGGCTTCAAGCTGGTGCAGGCCGGCGGCGACCAGCGCTTGTTCACGGTCAGCGGCAACGCTCACCAGGTGGCGATCGTCGGCGGCACCGGGGCGGGCCAGCTCTGGGAGGGTAGCGTCAAGCGTCTGGTCGATCACACGCCGGATCAAGCGCCGCTACTGCAAGGGGTTGATGTCACTGCTCAGGGTTACGTGTGGGCGGTAGGAGCTGGCGGCAGCATTTACCGCGGCAAGGCTGGTCATTTCGTGGTGGTCGACCCCGGACTCGGGTTCGGGGCGGCCGAGTCGCTGCACGCCGTTTGGGTCGATCCGCAAGGGGGCGTGTGGGCCGTGGGCGGTGACGTGCAGACCGCCAACCTGGACCAAGGCCTGGCGCTGCATAGTAATAGCGCCGTGCCCGAAGTCGTGGTGGCCGAGCCGTCGCCTACGCCCGAAGTCGCCTGTCCCGAAGCGGCCATCGATCCGGCACCGCAAGGCTCGATCGCGCGGCGCTGGAACGAGCAGCTGCTGAACGCCGTGCGGCGCGACACGCCGCGCCCCGGCGTGCACGCTCGCAACCTCTTCCACACTTCGGTAGCGATGTGGGACGCCTGGAGCGCCTACGACGCCGTTGCCGACGGTTACTTGGTTCACGACAAAGCCACGGTCAAAGACGTGAGCCGGGCGCGGGACGAAGCCATCTCGTATGCCGCGTACCGCGTGCTGAGTCACCGCTACGCCAAGGCCGCGAACGGGGTCGTCTCGTTGGCTTGCTTCGACGCGTTCATGGCCAAGCTCGGCTATCCGCCTGACGACACCGACGCTACGGCAGACACGCCGCGCGCGCTCGGTAATCGCATCGGCAAGGCCGTGATTGATGCTTACGCGGATGACGGCGCCAACGAGGCCAACAACTACGCCGACCCTAGCGGATTCACGCCGGATTCCAGGAATTTGGTGGTCGACAAGCCGGGCACGGCCGCAACGGACCCGATGCTCTGGCAGCGCCTGGTGCTCGCCAAGAGTGAAACTCAGAACGGTATCCCGCAAGACGCGGGCGCGCAGAGCTACGTCGGTGCGCAGTGGGGTCTGGTGACGCCGTTTTCGCTGGTGCGACCGAAGAAGGGCGCGGCGTACCTCGACATCGGTACGCCGCCTTCGAAGCTGGACGCGGCAGTGGTCGAGCAAGCGGTCGACTTGATCCGTCGCTCGGCCGAGCTGGACGTGAACAACGACACACTGATCGACATCTCGCCGGCTTCGCTCGGCAACAACACGCTCAGCATGAACGACGGGCACGGCTACGAAGAAAACCCGGTGACGCACCAGAAGTACAAGCCGCAGAACGTGAAGCGCAGCGACTTTGGCCGCGTGCTGGCTGAGTTCTGGGCGGATGGTCCCAACTCCGAGACCCCGCCCGGTCATTGGAATACCATTGCGAACCATGTCTCCGACGATTCGGCGCTCCGCCGACGGCTGTTTGGAGCGGGCGACGAGCTGGACCCGCTCGCCTGGGATGTTCACGTCTACTTCGCGCTCAACGGCGCCGTGCATGACGCGGCGATCGCGGCGTGGGAGCTAAAGCGGAAGTACCTCAGCTCACGCCCCATCACGCTGATTCGTTACATGGGCGGCAAGGGCCAGCGAAGCTACCCGAAAGAACCTGCCTACGATCCGGAAGGACTACCGCTCGAAGATGGCTTGATCGAAGTCATCACGGAGCAAAGCTCTGCGCCCGGCGAGCGGCACGAGCACCTGCGTCGCTACGTTGGGGAAATAGCCGTGCGCTCGTGGCAAGGCGAGCCGGGTGATCGCAAACACGAAGTGGGCGGCTGTGGTTGGGTGTTGGCAGTCGAATGGTTGCCGTATCAGCGGCGCACCTTCGTGACACCCGCGTTCCCGGGCTACCTTTCGGGTCACAGCACGTTCAGTCGTGCGGCGGCCACCGTGCTGGCGGAGCTGACCGGATCGCCCGCGTTCCCGGGTGGCTTAGGCAGCTTCAGTTGCGCGCCGGGCTACCTCGTCTTTGAACAAGGGCCCGCGGCGCCGCTCGAGCTGCAGTGGGCGACCTA
Organism: Polyangiales bacterium; assembly: GCA_038230915.1. Classification (GTDB taxonomy): domain Bacteria; phylum Myxococcota_A; class Polyangia; order Polyangiales; family Polyangiaceae; genus PMG-095. Next base: position 19,246 of record JBBRMI010000027.1, read on the forward strand.
TTTCGACGCCGCCGACCAGGCGGGCCAGTCGCGACTTTGGGGTGGCATCCACGTCGCGCAAGACGACTTCGACGGCAGGCGGGTAGGCTCGGTCGTGGGCGCCTCGGTGCTCGAAGTCGCCAAGAAATACTTCGATGGCAGCGCCGTGCCCTGACTCCACGCGCGTGGCCCGCTCCTGATCCAGAGCTCAGAACAGCCGGCGGCTACTTCAGCAGATCGGACACTTTTTGGGCGATGCCGAACACGCCCAGGCACATCTCGTCCAGCGTCGATTCGCCGAGCACGACGTCGCGTGGCGCGGTCAGCCCCTGCTGGACCAGCGCGCTCGCCACGTGCGGGTTGGCCATGCTGTTGTCGTAGGCGCAGCGTAGGGTCAACTGGTCGCCGGCGGTGACACTCGGAGCCTGGTCGATCGGGGCGTCGTAGCGGTAGCCGCGTTGCCAATCGAAATCCCAGCTCGGGGTGTCGAGCAAGCACTCTTCGGCGGGCTGGTCTCGCGCGACGGCGCGCTTGATGCCGATGCGCATGTCGGTGCCGACGTAGTGCATGTGCGTGGCCACCGTCCAGACTCGGTATTCGGGCGTGCCCGCCGGAATGTTGAACGCCATCGACTCGGTGTGGTTCTGCGCACCGGCCGGGATGCGAAACTCCGGGACGCTGGTGTCGTTAGGGCCTGCCAGTAGGCCTTTGGCGGCCGACTTCGCGTTGCCGATCAGCTTCAGCGTCGAAATGTAGGTGGGGATGCCGGCGTGGTACCCGCGCAGCTGCAGCGAGGTCGCGCTGTCGGTCTCGGGCTTGCCGGTCGGGTGGTAGTGCACCTGCATCACCAAACGACCCTTGCTCGGCAATGCCATCGCCACGCCTTCCGGCGCTGTCACGGGCGTCGCGCCGGGCGCCCACGCCAAGACCAGGCTCGGCTGGTCCAGCTGCGGCCCGCCGAAGCAGTCGTAGTAACCCTTGGCGCCCGCCAGTGCCGCGCTCTGACCCGTGGCGTCGGTGTAGACGAGCACGTGATGGACGATTGCGGCGTTGCCGGGGTGAACTTGGGCGCCGTCGATCAGCACCCGATCGCCGAGCAGTGCGGCTTGCGGGCCCGTCGCGGCGAGCGGCAAGAGATCCGGCGCGAGCGAAAAACACACGAACTTGTCGCCCGCTCCGTCGATGGTGACTGGCGCGGGGATCGTGACGCTGACTTCGGCGCCTTTCAACTCGAGCTCGGGGGGACTGGGGACCGTGGCGGCCGTGCTCGGATCACCTTCCGGGCAGCCGGCGTCGTTCCAGCGCTTGAACAGATCGATCTGGTCGGTGCTCAAGCGAAGGTCGTCCTTGAAGCCGAAGCGCGGTTTGCAGTCGGCGGTGTCGCGCGCCAAAAAGGGCGGCATCACGCCGCTGCGCAGCACCTCGTCGAACGACGAGCTCCACATCTTGGCTTGCGCGTAGGTCTGCAAACTGAACGGTGAGATACCGCCGTCCGTGTGGCAGCCCTGGCAATGTTGGGCAACGAGCGGCGCGATCTCGGCGTGCCACGTGGGTGGGTCGCCGCTGCTCACCCCGCCGCCCGTGCCGGCCGCGGCCTTCGGAACGTTGGCGTCGTTGGTGCTGCCGCAGGCGCTGAGCAACGGAGTCGCCAACAGCAACGCCCACGATCGAAGCGAGTGAGCTTTCACGGCGCTCATTTAGCCATGTGGCCCGCACGTTAGCAAACCGGCGCAACGTCAACGCAAACTGGAGAAATCTTGCAACTGGTAGGTGTTTTGGCCGTGATTGTTCAGGTGAAACAGCACGTTGCCGTTTTCCGCGAGCGCACAAGGTGAGGCAAACTGCTCCTTGTAGACAGCCGCCGGGTTCGGGATCCGAATCGGCTTCGACCAGGCATCGCAACCGTCGAGGGTAAGCCTCAGGCTTGCCGCGGTCGGCGCGGCGGCGTCGAGATCGTAGTGACTGACGGTGAGCTGCAGCATCTGACCCTTGCTCACCGCGGAGCGCGCGCTCCCGCTCAGCGTGACCCAGTTGCAGACACCGGTGTCGATCTCGAGCCAGTGGAATTGATCCTCCACGTAGAAGCCGGGGCCGACGCAGGCAGGCGCGGTGACAGGATCTTCGACGAACGGATCGTCGGCGCGGTCGACGCCGCTCCACTGGTCGATGGCGACCAGCGTCTGGTAGGTTCGTTCTGGCGTGGTCGAGGCTGGACCCCCGCGGTTCGAACAGCCGCCGAGCACACCCAGGGCGGCCAGCAAGCTCGAGGCAGCGCGGTGAGGGGCCCGCATTCATGAGAGGTAACCCGCCGCGCGCGCGGCTGTCGAGCCTGCCCCCCCCGCCCGATTGTCAGGCTGGGTTGCCGGCACTACGTTGCCCGCCCCGGATGGAGAAAACGATCCTCGAAGGCGCGCGGACGCACAATTTGCGGGGCGTCGACGTCACGCTCGAACCGGGGCAAATCGTCGCCATCACGGGCGTGAGCGGTGCCGGCAAGAGCAGCCTGGCGCTCGACACGTTGTACGCCGAAGGCCAGCGTCGCTTCGTCGAGAGCTTCAGCCCGTACGCGCGGCAGTTTTTGGAGCGGCTCGAGCGGCCGCCGATGACGCGGCTCGAGCCGGTGCCGGCCGGCATAGCGGTCGACCGGCGCGCGCCGGTCAAGAGCTCGCGCTCCACGGTCGCGACGATGGCCGACATCGAGCCGTACTTGGCGGCGCTGTTTCTGCGCGAGGCCGTGCCGGTGTGCCCCGATCACGAGCTACCCGGCGTCGAGCTCACGGTCGCACGTGCCGCCGAGCGCGTGGCGCAAGCTGCCGACAGCGCACGCGTGATCATCAGCTACGCCGTGCCGGTGAAGGGGCGCGAGCAATATTTGGAGGTGCGCGAGCAGCTGGCCCGCGAGGGTTACCGGCGCTTGCTGATCGCGGGCGAGGCGCAGGACATCGACGTGGTCAAGCCGTCGGTCGCCGCGAAGTTGGGCGCGCTCGACGTCGTTGTCGACCGAGTCGGCAGCGGGCGGGAACGCGAGCGCGTCGCTGCCGCGATCGAAACGGCGTGGCAACGCGGTTTTGGCTTCTTGCAGGTCCACGTCGGCGAAACGAAGCTCGGTCTCCGCCGTGGCCTTTCGTGTCCCGAGTGCGCCAAACCGCTCGAAGGCTCGCGCGCCGGCTTGTTCAGCTACGAATCGCCGGTCGGCGCTTGCCCGACCTGCCGCGGCTTTGGCCGTACGCTGGGCGTCGATTTGTCGAAGGTGATTCCGGATCCTTCGCGCTCGCTCGACGACGGCGTGGTCCGACCTTGGCGCGGTGGCTCGACGAAGTGGGAGCGCGCCGAGGTCAAGAAGCTGTGCCGGCGTCACGACATTCCAACGAACGTGCCGTTCCAAACCCTAACCACGGCACAGCAAAAACTAATTCTCGAGGGTGACGGAAGCTGGCACAAAGGGCTGTTCCCGGGCGTGGTCGGCTGGTTCAAGTGGCTCGAGACCAAGACTTACAAGATGCACGTGCGCGTGCTCTTAGCGCGCTACCGTTCGTACGACCCGTGCGTGGCGTGCGGGGCGCGCCGCCTGAACCCGACCGCGCTCTCGTACCGCGTCGGCGGCCTGAGCATTGCCGACTACCACGCGCTCGAGATCGGCGACGCGCGTCAGCGCATCGAAGCCTTGAAAACGACGACCGCGCAGGGCGATCTGGCCCGCCGAGAGCTCGCTTCGCGGCTCGGGTACCTAGATCGCGTAGGCCTCGGCTACCTGACGTTGGATCGCCAAGCGCGCACCTTGTCAGGTGGCGAAGCGCAGCGCGTGACCTTGACGGCGGCGCTCGGCACGTCGCTGCACAATGCCTTGTTCGTGCTCGACGAACCGAGCGTCGGGCTTCACCCGAGCGACGTCGCGCCGTTGGGTGAAATGGTGCGCGAGCTGGCAGCGCGCAACAACACCGTGCTGGTCGTCGAGCACGATCCGGTGCTGATCGCAGCGGCGGATCGCGTGTTGGAGCTGGGGCCAGGCGCCGGCTCGGCGGGCGGGGAGATCGTCTTCGACGGCACGCCCGAAGCCGCGCGCGCGGCCAACACCGCGACGTCACGCGCGATGGCCGGGATTGCTCGCCGCACCGAGCCGGTGCGAGAGCCGACCGGCTTTCTCGAGCTGCGCGGCGCTTCCGCCAACAACTTGCGCGGCGTCGACATCGACGTGCCGCTCGGCGTGGTGTGCGCCATCACCGGGCCGAGCGGCTCCGGCAAGAGCACGCTCAGCGTCGACATCTTGTACCGGGCTTTGGCCCGGCATTTCGGTGATTTCGACGAGGAATTGCCCGGTACTTTCATGTCCTTGAAGGGGCAGCAGGCGCTCAAGCGCGTTGCGCTGGTCGATCAGTCGCCGCTCGGTCGCACGTCGCGCGGCAACCCGGCGACGTACACCAAGGCTTGGGATTCGGTCCGCACGCTGTACGGCAAAGTACCGGCCGCCGCGACGCGCGGGCTGACGGCTTCGCACTTCTCCTTCAACGTCGAAGGTGGCCGTTGCGACGCGTGCTCGGGCGAAGGTTTCGAGACGGTCGAGATGCAGTTTTTGGCCGACGTGCGGCTGGTGTGCCCGGTGTGCCAAGGGCTGCGCTTCAAGCCCGAGGTGCTGGCGGTCGAGCGCAACGGCGTGAGTATCGCCGATGTGCTCGAAATGACCGTCGAGCGGGCGCTCAGCACGTTTCAATCCGAAGCGCCGATCCAGCGCGCGCTCGGGCCGCTGTCGATGCTCGGGCTCGGTTACTTGCGGATTGGCCAGCCGTTGACGACGCTTTCCGGTGGCGAGGCGCAACGCTTGAAGCTGGCGCGCACGCTTTCCGAAGACCTACGCGGCGCGCTCTTGATCCTCGATGAGCCGAGCGCCGGCCTACACGCCGACGAGGTGAAGCAGGTGCTGCAGGCCTTGTCGGCTATCGTCACAGCCGGTGGCAGTGTGCTGGTCGTCGAGCATGACCTCGACGTGATCGGCAACGCGGACTACGTGATTGATTTGGGGCCCGGCGCTGGCACACGCGGTGGCCAGCTGCTCGCGGTGGGCCCACCGCGTGAGCTCTCGAACCCCGACTCCAAAACGGCTGCCGCGCTGCGCGACTATTTTGGAAAGGGGTCAGGGGTCAGCGGTCAGCGGTCGGGGAAGACGAGACGCGCGAAGCCGAAAAGTCCAAAGGTCGAGGCGCGTTACCTGAGGGTGGTGCGGGCGCGCGAGCACAACTTGAAAGACGTGTCGGTCGAGATCCCGCACGGCAAGCTGAGCGTCGTGACGGGGCCGAGCGGCTCGGGTAAGAGCTCGCTCGCCTTCGATGTGGTGTTCGCCGAGGGTCAGCGGCGCTTTCTCGAGACGCTCACGCCGTACGCGCGCCAATTCTTGCCGACCATGCCGCGCCCCGACGTCGATCGCGTCAGCGGCGTGCCGCCGTCGATCGCGCTCGAACAACGCACGACGCGCGCCGGCGCCAAATCGACGGTCGCGACCGTAACCGAGGTCGCGCACTACCTACGGCTGTTGTTTGCCAAGCTCGCGGTGCTGTACTGCCCCGATCACGACGAGCCGATTTCGCACACCACGCCCGACGCGGTGTTCGGCAATTTGAAGCGCAGCGGTACCGGGCAGGCCTTGCTGGCGCCGGTCGTGCAAGCACGCAAGGGCACCTACTTGGATGTGTTCACGGCCGCCGAGCGCGCCGGCATCGAGCAAGCGTACTGCGACGGCGTGCTGGTGAAGACGAGCGAGCCGCCCCGGCTCGCCAAGACTAAAGAGCACACCATCGATCTCGTTGTGGTGCCGAAGATCGACCCGAAGCGGCTGACGCGCGAAGACTTCGGACGCGCGCTCAAGCTCGGAGCCGGCGCCGTAAAACTGCGGAATTCTGTGGGGAAAGAGCAGCTGCTATCATTGCAAAGCGCGTGCCCGAAGTGCGGCTTTTCAGCGCCCGAGCTCGACCCGCGCTGGTTCTCGTTCGCGACCAAACAGGGCCGCTGCGAACGCTGTGAAGGCGCCGGCGTGTTGACGGAAGAGCCGAGCAAGAAGCGCGGTCGCAAAGCGGTCGAGGTCGCGGTTGCCGCCGTGACGTGTCCGGACTGTCACGGCGCGCGCTTGTCGCCGATCCCGCGCGCGGCGCGTTTCGATGGCGAGCACTACCACGAGCTTACCGCGCGTTCGGTCGCGAGCTTGCTCGAACGACTCGAGGCGCTGCACGTCACCGGTGACGCGGCGCTGATCGCCACGCCGATCTTGAGCGAGCTGCTTCGGCGCGTGCGATTCCTGGTCCAAGTCGGGCTCGGTTACTTGAGTCTCGATCGAACGGCCGCGACGTTGTCGGGTGGCGAGATGCAGCGCCTGCGCCTGGCCGCACAGCTCGGCGCAGGGCTCACGGGGGCGCTGTACGTGCTGGACGAGCCGACGATTGGCCTGCACCCGCGCGACACCGGTCGGCTGATCGCCAATTTGCGGAGCCTGGTCGACTTGGGGTCGACAGTCGTGGTCGTCGAGCACGACTCGGAGACGATTCGGGCCGCGGATTTCCTGATCGATCTGGGCCCCGGCGGCGGAACGCGCGGCGGAAACATCGTGATCGCGGGCACGCCGGCTGCGGTCTGCGCGCACCCGGCTTCGCCAACCGGACACGCTTTGTCGACGCCGCCCGCGTTGCGTCAAGCGTTGGCGATTGGCGCGAAGCACGACCAATTGGCGCTGACTGGCGCCACCGCGCACAACCTCAAGGGCGTCGACATCTCGGTGCCGCTTGGCCGTTTCACGGTCGTCGCCGGCGTGAGCGGCTCGGGCAAGAGCACGCTCGTGCGCAAGGTGCTGTTGCCGGCGCTGAAGCAGAAGCTCGGCTTGGTCACGGAAGCGCCAGGCCCGTTCAAAACGCTGACGGGTGGCGCGGCCCTGAAACGCGCGGTCTCGGTCGACCAGTCACCGATCGGGCGCACACCGCGCTCGGTGCCGGTGACATTTCTGGGCATCTGGGATCACATCCGACGCATCTACGCCGCCACGCCCGACGCGAAGCTGCGCGGCTTCGAGGCGTCGCGCTTTTCGTTCAACACCGGCCGCGGTGGTCAGTGTCCGACCTGCCAAGGGCAGGGCGCGATCACACACGAAATGAGCTTCTTGCCCGACGTCGTGTCGGCTTGCCCCACTTGCGACGGTTTGCGCTTCGAGCCGCGCACATTGGAAGTGCGCTACATGGACCGCAGCATCGGCGATGTGTTGAAACTGACCGCCGAAGATGCCGTGCGCGTATTCGAAAATCACCCGAAAGTGGCTGCGCCATTGCGCACGCTGTGCGACTTGGGCGCCGGTTACATCGCGCTCGGTCAAGGCTCGCACACGCTCTCGGGCGGTGAAGCGCAACGCCTGAAGCTCGCCGCCGAGCTCACGCAAACCCAGACCCAAGGTGCCACGCTGTACGTGTTGGACGAGCCCACCACCGGCCTGCATTTGGCCGACGTCGCGCGGCTGATGAGCGTGCTGTCACGCCTGGTCGAGCGCGGCGACACGCTGGTCGTGATCGAGCATCACCCCGAAGTCATGGCCGGCGCCGATCACCTGATCGAGCTCGGTCCCGAAGGCGGCGAGCGCGGCGGTCGCATCGTCGCCAGCGCCGCCCCGCGCGTCGTCGCGCGTTCGAAAACGCCAACCGCGCACGTTCTGCGTCAGCTGTTTGCGGCCGAGAAAGCCTGACTCGTTGCCGTCGTGGCGGCAGCTGGTGGGCCAGCGGCTACGTAACTGCGTCTCGTTCGCCCGGCTGAGGGTGGACGTCGGCAGAAGTGCACCTTGCAATACATCACCACATGAAAAGCGCGTCGGCTCTGGTCCTGGCAGCGACCACGGCTCGCAGCCTGGGCGCTTCGGAATGGAAAAGCGGAGTAGGCACGGTGTGCAGCTCGCGTGGTGCAGCTCGCGTGATAATGTTGACGGGTGCTCGCTCGTAGGATTCTCGCGGCAACCGGAGTCGCCAGCGTCGCGATTTGCTGCCGCGTTGGGTACGATCCAATCGACCTCGAATCTCGAGGCGTCCTCGAAGCAGGCGCCGGACGACCCGCAACGAGCACGGGGGGTGTCTCGACCGAACAATCGTCATCCGCGGGAGCTCCCGAGCCCGCTGCTGGGGGTCTGGTTGGTTCCGGCGAAAGTGCCGGAGCCGGCGGACGGGCCCCAGTCGGAGGCTCCGGTCCGCTGCCAGGCACCTGCTCGACTGGAGCGATCTTATGCGAGCCATTTGATGGCACAACCGCACTCACGCTGGAAGAGATAGGCGGAAAGCTGAGCTTCGTTACGAACGATCCTTGGCAAGGAACGGCGTGCCTTCTCTGCACGGCAATGCCCAGCGCGGGTGCGCGCGTGGTCGGCAAGATTCCTGACAAGACTTCCGGCGAGCTTCACGCCAGGGCTCGTTTCAAGATTGACTCCGGCGGGCAAGTCGCCGCATCGGGCTTCGCGACGCTTCTTGCCGTTCACGCAACGGTCAACGACAAGCTCTCGTTCGACCTGAGAGCAGACGATCTGGTTGGCCTGGTGACTCCGGGCGGCGTGGCGCAGAGCTCGCAGTCGGTCCCCCGTGATCGCTGGTTTTGCGCGGAGCTGAGCGCACTCGTTTCCAGCGGTAGCAGCGGGTGGGCACGGATCAGCATCGACGGAGTCGTCGTGGCCGAAACTTCCGCTGTGCCGACGTTGCTTCCAGACCAGACCTACGGAGAGCTATGGGCCGGTCTCGAGTGGTTCAGCGAGGGCTCAGCTTCGCTCAGCGTGCAGATCGACGATCTGCAATACTCGGAGCTGCCTCTTCCGTGCCCCTGATGAGCGGGTCGTGCAAATCTCGCGCTCAATCACAAACAACCAAAGACTGAGCGACTTTTGCCTCGATTGAACCGTTGGCGAGGTCGGTCTACTCTGACCGACCCATGTTCTACTTGAACCGCGGTGGTGCGCCTGAGGGACCTTACGAGGAAGGTCGCATCGTCCAGATGATCCAGTCGGGCGAGCTCGCGCAAGGCGGCGTGTGCCCGGTCGGTCAGAATCAGTGGTGGCAGCTCAACCAAGTGCCGGCGTTCGCGAACGCGCTCGCGCAACGCGCGGCAGCCGCCGCGGCTCCGCCAGCCGGCTACGGCCCACCGCCGCAGCAGTACGGGCAGCCGCCGCAACAGGCCGGTTACGCTTCGGCGCAACAGGCTGGTTATGGTCCGCCGCCGCAGCAGGTTGGCTACGGTCCGCCGGCGCAACAGGCTGGTTACGGCCCACCAGCGCAGCCAGGTGGCTACGCTGCCGGCCCGACCGCAGGTGGCTACAGCCCCGGCCCGACCGCGCCCGGCTACGGTCCGCCCGCCCAAGCCATGCCGCCCGGTGGCGCGCGCCGGACGATCCCCGAAGAGAAGAAGAAGGGCGGCCGCACTCTCTTGATCGTCGGGCTGGTCGGGGTGTTGCTGGTATTTTTAGTGAGCAGCGCGGTCGGCGCCTACCTGCTGTTCTTCTCGAGCGGCGGCGCGCCGCAAATGTCCGCGACCATGCCGCGAGACTCCGAGATGCTGATCGAGATCTCGAGCTTGCCCAAGCTTTTACTCGACTTGAAAGACGTCGAGTACTTCGACACGTCGCTGCGTGATGACAAGAAGGTGCTCGACGACACCGCCGATTCCGTCGCAAAAGCCTTCGATATTTCGCTCGACGACGCGCGCGCGTTCCTGGTCGCCTCGCGCACCATGGGGGTTGCGGGGCGCAAGCTGTCGACGCAGCCGGAAGCCGGCTTCGCGATCGGCTTTGCCAGCTCGGCACCGGTCGAAGCGCTGCTCAAGTCGACACGCTTCGTCGCCTCGGGCGCGCTCGGCCAGACCGGCAAGCGCTACCAGCTGACGAAGAAACAGCTGCAGTCGAGCGTCGGGCAAGACGTCGTGCTGAAGGCCTTGGCCGACGCCGAGCTCGGCAACGGCAAAGAGGTGTTGGTTTGGTTCCCGGACAAGAAGCTGCTCAGCTTCGGCACCGAGGCGTTCGTCACCGACTTGGCCAAGGTCGTCGAACAGGGCGCCGCCGCCGTGAGCTCGAATCCGTCGTACGAGACGGCGACGAAGGACTTCGACAGCAGCGCGCGCCTGACAGCGTTTTTGGATCCGACGGTTTTTGCGAGCATCGAGGACCCGAAGGTAAAGGAAATCGTCGACAGCTACTTCAAGCCCGCAGGTCCGATGACCGGCATGCTGACGGTCAAGTCGGCTGGCTTCGTGACGAGCCTGACCGGCCGCATCATCGGCAGCAAATTGCCGAAAGCCTCGAACTACGAGGCGCCGACCAAGCTCGAGTTGCCCAATCGCTTGCCGGCCGAAACGTTCGCCTACGCCGCGTTTCAGACGCAAACGAAGATGACTGGCGTTGACGTCGAGAAGCTGATCTTCGACCAGCTGCAAGCCGCGGATCCGCGCTCGGAACGCGAGGCGCAGCAGGGTTTGGCGCAGATGGAGCAAATGCTTGGCGTGAGCATGGCCAAGCTGATCGACGGGCTCGGCGGTGAGGCGGTCTTGGCGATCGCGACGCCGGCGGATATCGCGCTCGATGCTTCGATCCTCGCGCAGGGGCCGCAGGCCGCCGCCAAATTCAACATGACCTGGGTCCAGCAGCTGAAGGACGACACCGAGTACAAGCGCTTGGCGGCGCAGCTGAAGGCCAAAATCATCCCGACGGTGCGCGAAGCCACCCTGACCGAAGACGGCCCCGGCTTTGCGCTCACGCCGCGCGGCGCGCCCTTGCCGATCAGCTTGCGTGTTAAATTCTTCGACAAGCACCTGTTCATCACCGCTGGCGGCAACAGCTTGTGTGATCGCGCCGAGGCGGCGTTCTCCAAGGGTGACCGCACGCTCAAAGACGACGCCGCGCACCAGTCAGCGTTGGCGGCGCTGCCCGACAAGCACCATTTCCGGATGTGGATCGACACCGGGCGGCTCGCCGACACGTTGTTCAAAAACCCGCTGCTCCGTGCGCGCGCCACCGAAAGTGGCATCCAACTCGACAAGTTCCGCTTGAGCGGCCCGCAGCGCGTCACCAGCGCATTGACGGTGAAAAGCGCGGTCGAAAACGAAGTCTGGAGCTACCGCATCGACGCGCTCAACATGCAGGCGCTGGCGCCGCTTGGCCTCGGCGCGTCCGCGCTGAGTGGCCTCGGCGGCGCGCGGGGCTTGCCGCCGCTCTAGCGGCCTTTGCGCCAGCTGCGCAGCAAGCCAACCAGCTCGAAATCCACGCCGTGTTCAGTGACGGCTGCGACACACGGCACGTCGCCGAGGATGCGCAGCTCGTGCTCGCTGTGCTCTGACGTGGTTTGCATCTCACCAGCCTGCACCTCGAACCCAGAAGCGTCGGCGTAGCTACCTTCGAGCACGAGCACGCGCTCGGCGCCGCGGTGCCTGTGTTTCGGAAGCAGCGAGCCTGGGGCGAAGTGCAGGAGCCGCGCGTGCGCCGCTGACGCGCCGTCGCGTTTTACTTCGAACGTCTTCAATCCGCGCACCAAGCTCCAGCTCCAGCTGCGCGGATCGTTCGCGCGCGTGAGCTCGGCCACGATGCGGTCTTCGGGCAGCTCCCACAGCGCGGAGAGCCGGCTGAAAAATGGCGCATAGCGGAGCGGCAGCTCGGCCACCGCACCTGACAGGCGCGCGAAGGCCAGGCGGAGCGATCGGTCCTGTGGCAGCTCGTTGGCGAAAAATCCGGGGGTTTTCGGTCGTTCCACAGGCCTTGTCTTCAGTACGACCGGGCCGAGCCAACGGATTTTGCTAGTTTCCGTCCCGTGACTGCCGACCCCGACTACCTTTCGCCACCTGAGGCGCTTCGGCGCGCGCTCGGGCCGCTGCGTGCGGCGGATTTGGTACTTTTAGCGGCCCAGGCGCTGCGCGTCGGCAGCCTCGACTACGCAGCGGCGATTTGTGAGACCTACGTCGGTGACGCCGAGCCCGCGTTGCGCCTCACGCACGCGGCGGCGCTGTTCGGCCTCGGTCAGCACGGCCGAGCAGTCACCCTAGTGGATGACGTGTTGGCGGCCGAGCCGGGGCATTTGGCGGCGCTGTTCTACCGCGCGCAGATGGCGCAGCACGCTGGCGACGCCGCGCGCGCGACCGCACTGTTGCTCGAATTACTCGGACGTTTTGCGGATTTTCCGGGAGCACATGGCGCGTTGGCCAGCCTGCGTTTGCCGGGGCCGCCATACCGCGATGTCTTGCGGCGGCTGCACGAGCTGGTGCGACCGCGTAGCTACCTCGAAATCGGCGTCGAAACCGGCGCGACTTTGGCGTTCGCGCACGCAGCCGAGCGCGCGATCGGCGTCGATCCCGACGCATCGAAGCTGCGGCGCGAGCTTTTGCCGGCGTGCGCGCGGGTCTTTCACGAGACTAGCGATGCCTTTTTCGCACGTCAGTCACGCGCGCAGGTGCTCGGGCCACACCAGCTGGATCTGGCATTCATCGACGGCATGCACTGGTTCGAGTACGCGCTACGCGACTTCATTCATGTCGAGGCCTGGTCGCAGCCGAATGGAGTGGTCGTGCTACACGATTGTTTGCCGATACTTCCGCTGACTGCGAGCCGCGAGCGCAAGACGAAATTTTGGGTCGGTGACGTATGGAAAGTCGTGATTATTTTGCGCGAGCACCGGCCCGAGCTGCGCGTGAAGATCGTGGCGACAGCGCCGTCCGGGCTGTGCATCGTGCGCGGCTTGGATCCGACGTCGCGCGTGCTTTCGGAGCGGCTCGACGCGATCGTCGAGCAGTACCGCGACGTCGCCTATCCGGCGGTTGCGCTCGAGACTCCGCCCGGCTTCGAGCTGGTGTCGGCCACTGACGCGGGTCTCCGCGAAGCCTTGCAATGAGCCAAGACCGTCTCGACGCTTACCGCTCGTTCGTCGACGTCGCGGCGCGCGCGCGCGCGGCGGGGCTCGCTGAGGATGGCTACCTGTTCGATACGCCGCGCTGCAGATTCGCGCCCGAACCCAGCGACGAGCTGGTCGCACCACCGGGCGCAGAGGTCGTGCGTACGGCCGACGGCGTCTGGGTGCAGCTGCCGGGTGGCGCGCGCTTGCCGCTGGTCGGCTGTGATTTCGACAAGCTGTGCAGGTTGTTCGCGCAGTTGCCGTGCAGCTACTCACGCCTGAACATCGAGCTTGGGTCGGCGACTGCAGGCTTCATGCAGCAGGCCTTTTCGCGCGTGATATTCGCGCCGTCGGCGGTCGCCGAGCTGGAGACCGAGCTATCCGCGGCCGAGATCGTGCGCTTCCCCGGTTCGCCGTATGAGGTCGTGCGCTCGTACTGGCGCAACGCGATCGCGGTGCGGCGGCGGTTGGAGGAGTCTGGGTTGCCCGTCAGCAGTGACGAGCTCCGCCGCCTATTGCTCGAGCTGCACGAGCTGTTGCTGCTGGGACAGAACGACGCCGAGAGTCGTAGCTCGTTCTATCTGCCGGCGAGCTTGCTCGGTCGCAAGCGCGCGGCGCCGGGAAGCTTCTACGAGGTTGCGACCGGCATCGAACGGCGCGGTTCAGAGATGATCCTCACCAGTGGCGCGCGCGTCAGCGTACCGTTGCTAGGCGGCGTTCACTACTGGCAGTTGCTGGCCGACAGCGTCAATGACAGCGGCGCGCTGGCAGACGATCGCCAGCTGAGCATGGACGGGCTCGACTGGGGCCAGGTCGCGCAGGCTCGCGCCGAAGACGAGCCGCAAAGTCGGCCTTGGTTCTTGCCGCCGCGACCGCTTTGTCCGGCGCATTTCGAAGCGTTGCTGGCTGAGCTCAGCGCGGCGCACGCGGCCGTTGCTGCTGGCGACACGCCAGCGGCGCTGCGCAGTTTGGGCGCGTTTCATTACCGCTTCGTGCGCCTGCACCCGTTGCCGAGTGGCAACCAAAGCTTGTCGATGAGCTTCGTCAATGCGTCGCTTCGGCGGCTGCTCGGGATCGGAATTCCACATCTGCTGCTTGATCAGCTCGCGCTGCGTTTCGAGCTTTCGGCCTACCAGCAGCTGTTTGCGCGGGCGGCCAAGGTTTGGGCACCGTGGCCGAATGCGACCAAGCCCGAGCAACTGCGTCATCTGATTCGCATGCGCGGCGAGCTAAGCGAGTTCGTGTCGGGACTGCAGAACGCGGCCTCATTGGTCGAGGCGCGCGCACGCCTCACGACAGACGCGCACGGCGCTCGGCTTTCCTTGGTAAGCGAGGCGTGAGCCTAACGACGCCCAAAAAGTCGCGCTAGCGCGCGGCTCCGGGCACTCGCGGAGCCGGAGCCTTCGGACGGTGGCGAGCCAGAGCCCCGCGGCACCACATTGGACCGCGGCGGCGACGAGCTTTGACTTCCGGGCGTGGGCCGCGAGCTGGGCGGAAGCGAGCTGGGCACGCCGGGCGGGGCCGAGCCGCGCGCTGATGCCGGCTCACGCTGCATCGATTCGAGCACCTGCGGAGCGATCTCGGAGAAACCGCGCGTGCGCAGCGCGGTGTTGGTGCGTTCGAACGTGACCGCGGCGTCGGCCGCGAATCCGAGCGTCTTATGCAGCTGCATCAGGTCGACGGCCAGCTCGACGAGCAATCGCGAGGTCGTGGGCAAGCCGTCGATCGCAAGCGACCAGGCCGTGCGTAGCGGGGCGACGGCGCGCTTCGAGAAGTCGGCGATTTGAAACGCGGTGGCGGCGCGCCGAAAGTAGGTGATGGCGGCGTCGTTCTTGTTCAGTTTGCGCGCTAGCTCGGCGGTGCGGTGTTGTAGCCACGGCGCTCCCGGTAGCTCGTCTGCCGCGCGCCGGTAGAGCTCGAGCGCCGCGGCCTCCTTGCCGCTGTCAGCGAGCTTCTTTGCCTCTGCAGTCCAGCGCTCGACCTGGGCTTCGAGCTGACGTCGTTGCTTCGCGGAGTCGTCGTTCACGCACGAGGCTTGAGCACGAGCCGTGCCGAGCTGCTGCGTGGGCCTCAGAGGCCGAAAGTCGCTCACCTTTTACCGAGAGTCGCGCACTTCGGGCGGGGGCCTTTCAACTCTGAACGAGGGTCTTTCACCCAGTTTGAGACATGCCGTCTCGGCGCGAGACGGTCGAGAATTGCAGCGTAGGCGCATCACGACTAGCCCAGTCGACGTGCTCGGATTGGCTGGCGCGTCGACGTGGCGAAGCGCGACGCGTGCGGCGTTGCGGCTCTTGGTGTTCGCCGCGTTCGCCGCGTTCGCCGCGTGCGGGTGCAGCTGTCCGACCCGCCCGACTCCGCCCGGTCAGCCGTCGTCACTACCGACGAGTAGCAACTCCAAGGAGCGGCTGCGGGCGTTGCGCGAGCGCGAGGCAACCGTGCGTGGTTCGTTCTCGCCGCGCGAGCAGCCAGCGTGGATCGACGCGGACGGCGCGGATCCTTACCGAATCTTGGCAGCGCCCGCCGGGTCGGGCTTTGTCGGTATCTTGCGCGGTGGGAAGGCGCTGGTGACGCTCGACGCGGACCTTAGCGAGCTTCAGCGCGCGCCGCTAGCCGAAACTCCGACTGCGTTGTGCGTGGCCTCGACCAACGACGCTTGGGTTGCCAGCCGTTACGGCCGGCATTTGCTGCGGCTGCGGCTGGGGTCGGCCGGTGCCGTCGCGATCACGCTCGAGCGCGAACTGCCGGTGGCGGGCGTCGCTGATCTGGCATGCGGTGAAGGCGGCACCGTTTACGTCTTGCCCGCGGACGGATCCGAGCTGTTGACGCTCGACGCCGACGGCCGAGAGCTGGGCCGATACGCCGCGCTACCGGGCGGCCTACGGCTGCTATTGCGTGGGCGTTTTCTGCTCGAAAACTCGCTGTTCGAACGCACGTTGCGCGCGCTCAGGTTGGGGCCGCGCGGCGTGCCGACCAGCGAGGCGGGGCGGGTTCAGCATGACGGCACACTGTGGGCGATGACCGCTTCGAGCGCGGACCCTTCGCGGTTGCTGGTCGCGGTCGCGGGCGTCGAGGACAAGCCGCTCGTGCGGGTGCACGGCGAGTTCGAAAACATCGACTCCTTCGTGTGGCTTTATGAGTTGGGCCGGCATGGTTTCACCCGGGTCGCCGAGCTCGATGTTGCGGACTTCGGTGTCGTCTTGCCGAAGGCGCTGCACTTGAGCTTCGGTGCCGACGCGACCACGTTGGATGTGCTGGGGGCCGGTAGTGGGCGTTTGCTTCACGCGACTTGGGGTAGAGACTGGCAAGCTTCGGCGCGGGTCTGGAGCGAACCGGCGCCGCCCGGCGTCAGCGACGCCGTCTTCGCCGACGATGGCAGTAGCGTTGCTTGCGCGAGCCCGCTGTTCGATGCCTGGATCAAGCTCGACGGCAGCGGCCAGGCGCACTTTCAGCGCGTCGACCCCAAGCGGCGCCCGGACCCCGACGTGCGTCTGGGGGAGGCACTGTTCTTTACCGAGCTGATGGCGCCCGACAACGGCAGCGTCGGAACGCACTCGCGCTTCAGCTGCGAGACGTGCCATTTCGAGGGCGCGGTCGATGGGCGTGTTCACTACACGGGGCGCGGTGACGTGAGCGTCGTGACCAAACCGTTGTTCGGGCTAGCCAACAACCGCCCGCATTTTTCGCGCGCCATGGACCCTGATCTGAGCTCGGTTTGCCAGAATGAATTTCGCGTCGCCGGCGCGGCCAGCGGAAAAGACCCGTGGTTCACGCTCGAAACCGCGCGCTTTCCGTGGCTGCACGAGCTGGGCATCGACCGCGGCACGCTCGGTCCGCTCGAGCTGCGCGAGGCGCTGTTGAAGTTCCTGTACGCGTTCTCGCACGCGCCGAACGCGCACAGTCAGGGGCGTGCTCGCTTCTCGACGCTCGAGGCGGCAGGCGCGGCGGCCTTCCGCGATCATTGTCAGAGCTGCCACAGTGCACGGCTATTGTCCGACGACGCCGCGAGCGAAGTACCGTTCGACGATTGGCAAAGCATGATCCTCAGCCGCAACGCGCCGCTGGTCTGGGCGCGCGGCGAATACGCGAAGACGGGCGTTTTGCCATACGTGCACGAACGCGGGACGCGCATCACCAGCTTACGCCGGCTCGCGCTCAAGCCGCGCTACTTCACCAACGGCTCGGCGCCTGATCTGAGCAATTTGCTCGAACGGTTCCGCGAAACGCCCACGGGGGATCTGCACCAAGCGGCCGTCGACGCGCGTGCAACGCCGTTGGCACCCGAAATGCGCCGCGCACTGCTGGCTTTCTTGCAGTTGTTGTGAGGCTTAGTACGGATTTTCGGGGTCGAGCACCGGCGTTGGTGTCTCTGACCCAGCGTTGGACGGAGCGATCGCATCGGGCGGCGTCGTCCTCGGATTGGGTGTGAGCGTGGCTGGCGCCTCGGGGTGGGTGGTCGGATTCGGCGCGACTCGCGGAAATTGTTGCTGCGCGCGAGGCGCCGAGTCATCGATGAGCAGACCTTCGGCGGGACTCGACACGAGCGGCGTGTCGGTTTCGATTTCGGTCCCGTTGGTCGGCGCCGCGACGTTGGGCACGGCCAGTGCTGGGCCACTAAGTAGATTCGTGACTCCGGCTCGCGCGTTGGCTGACAACGGCTGCCAATCGCGTTCAAGCGAAATGGTAGGCGTTTCATGCATGGCCGGGGCATCGCTGTGAAAGGCCGCGTAGGCGCTACCGACGACGATCGCGCCGACTGCGAGCGCCACGGCGATCAGGCCCGCCCCGGTGCTCCACACGCTCGAACGCGGCAGAACGATCGGGTCGGCGGTTTGGAACCGGAGTTGGCGCCGCGGGCGTCGCGTGTCGCTATCAAATGAATAGTCGTGAATGACCTGTGCGCGAGAAGCCATGTTGCGTCCTCCTGCAGTCGATAACCGAGGGTTGCAAGGCACGGGCCGCAGGTCTGCCCGGTCGCTAGCTCGACGTTTTTCCGAGGGAATCTCGGATGGCCGTCACCTTGGAACGCCTCGCGACCCCCGCCGGCACGCCTCAGTGGGGCGGTTTTGCGTCAGCTCGCGGGCGGTCCGTCAGGCTTGTGCGCTGATCGCGTCTGCATCTTCGGGAACCGGATCGATCGCCGACAGAATGGCGACTTGGATTTCGAGCCGGCGCGCAGACGAGATCGGCTGGTTGTCGAATTCGACGATGTGGAAGCGGTCGAACACGCGACCGCCACGCGTCTTCACCTGCGAACCTACGATCTGCACGCGCTGCGAAAACAGTGCCTGGGACAGCGCGAGCAACAGGCCCGAGCGATCGAAGGTTTCGACCTCGAGCGTCGCGAAGGTGCCGTCTTCGCCCTCGATAAAGCGCACAACCGTCTCTTTGGCGGCTGGAGTGATCGCTGGCCGCGACGAAGGATCGAACCGTTTGCGATCGAGCTTACCGTCGATCAGCCCAATCAGCGTCTGGCACAGCTGCAGCGTTTCTTCGTGCGACAGGCGCAGCCGGTCTTCGCCCGCGTTTTCGTGGCGCACCCAGAAGATGTCGACGGCTTCGTCGTGCTGACCCGCGACCCGGCGCGTGTAGGCTTCAGCCTCGATCACGTCCAGGTTGCACAACACGAGTGCCGCGCTGATCGTGGCCAACAGACCCGGTCGGTCATCGGCGACCACGCAGACGGCGGCGCCCGGCACGCGATTCGAGAAGAACGAACCGATGTTGGCCGGCGACGACTCGCGCTCGCGAGCGATGCGCGCGTGCGCTGCAATCGCGCTCGCTTCGAAATTGGCCCGATAGCTCTCGGGCAGGGAAGCTGCGAACGAGCGCAGGAAATCCTCAGAAGGGGGAACGGAACTCACTTGGATTCTCTGTGCAGCGCGAATGATGGACCATAAGCCTGGGGGCCGCACTCGCGGCTTTCAGCCATGTTTCGCGGACGTGACATACTCCGATTTCTGGCTACGGCTAGGGTTTGCCGCTCTGCCGAGTGCGCGGCGCCCTGGTCGTGGGGGCCGTCGTCGGGGTGGCGGGCGGGGGGGGCGTGGTGGCGGGCGGGGGCGTCTGCGGAAGGCCCGGAAATCCAGGAGGAAATGTGAAGCCCGGCGGCAGTTGGATGCTCGAGGGCAACGCGGTCGGGATCTGGATCCCGCTCGGCAGCGGGAAGGGGAGTTGCAGGGTCGTTGAGCCGCCCGTGCCGCTGACGACTGGTCCGGTGTTGCCGGTCCCGCCACTGCCTGCACCAGCGCTGCCCGCACCGCCGCTGCCGGTCGGAGGCTTGGTGCCAGTGCCGCTCGGCAGCCGACTCTGAACTGGCGTCGTGGGATTCTTAGCGGTGGCGCCCGCGTCGAGCGGCCCGTCGGGTGTTAGTTTTTCGATGCCGGGTTGTGCGATCACCTCCGCTCCCGCGTCGGGCAGCGGAGGTGGGACGATGCGCTGGCGATCCGCGGCGCGGTAGGCGGCGTAACCGACCGCCCCTCCGCCGCCCAGCACTGCGATCACCAGCAGTGAGATCAAGAGGCCCGAGCGACCTTTGGGGCGCGCTGGCTGCTGCGGCAGTTGCGAACCCGTGTAAGGAGCGCCGCCGTAACCTGGAGGGGGGCCGTAAGCTGGCGGCGGCGCGCCGTACGGTGAGGGGCCGCCCATCGCGGTGCCGGTTTGCGGGCGGGCCATCTGCGACATCACCGGTTCGCCTTCGGAGATGCTGGTGCGCGCGGCGCCGAGTTGGCTCACGCTCAGCGGCGGCCCATCGGGCGGCAGCGTCTTCGGCACGGCCGGGTTTACGGGTGGACTCGTGATGTGCGGGGGCAACGACAGCAGCGCCGCCGAAGCGGGCGTTGGCAGCGGGGTGAGTGGCTCGGCCGTCGC
Organism: Polyangiales bacterium; assembly: GCA_038230915.1. Taxonomy (GTDB): domain Bacteria; phylum Myxococcota_A; class Polyangia; order Polyangiales; family Polyangiaceae; genus PMG-095. The sequence goes on from JBBRMI010000027.1 coordinate 38,955, forward strand.
CGCCAGGCGACCGGCGTGGCTCAATTGCCCTGCAAATTGCGCCAAGGCCAGGCGCATCGCGCTGGCGCTCTCGAAGCGCTCCTCGCGATTCGGTCGCGTCGCTCGTTCCACTAGCGCGACCAGCCCTGGCGCTAGACCCGGCGCGACGTCGTTGAGCCGACGCACGCGGCCACCTTCGACGGCCGCCACGATCACGTCGGCGTCTTCACCATCGGCAGGGCGACAGCCGGCGAGCATTTCGAACAGCATCACACCGACCGAGTAGAGGTCGGCGCGATGATCGGTAGTTTGCGCCGACATCAGCTGCTCGGGCGCCATGTACTCGGGCGTGCCCATCACGACGCCAGCGCGGGTCAGGCCCTTGGTGAACTCGCTCGACGCGCGCAGCTTGGCGATGCCGAAGTCGATCAGCTTGAGCAGGGGGCCGCCGGCCGAAGGCGTGACGAACACGTTGTCCGGCTTCATGTCGCGGTGCACCACACCGGTGGCGTGCGCTGCCTCGAGGCCCGCCAGCATTTGCAGCGCGAAATCCACGGCCTGGTCGACTGGCAGCTTGCCCTGGCGATCGAGCATAGTTTGCAGCGCTTGCCCGTGCAAAAGCTCCATCACCAGATACGGCGAGCCGTCCTGCGCCGTGTCGACGTCGGTGACGTGGGTGACGTGCGAGCTCTGAATCGTGGCGGAGACGCGCGCTTCTTGCAGGAAGCGCTGGGTCAAGCCCGGACGCTTCGCCAGATCAGTATGCAGAAACTTGAGCGCGACGCCGGAGCCGAGCACCTCGTGGCGCGCTTCGTACACGACGCCCATGCCGCCGTCGCCGATCAGCCGGACGATCCGGTACTTTCCGGAAATCAGCTCGCCAGGCTCGAAGCGGCTCACGTGGCGCCTCGATCGACGATGCGCTCTTCGCGCGGGACGTAGCGCTCGTACTCACGCAGAAACGTCAGGCTCTTGCTGTCGGCGTGATCGACGTACAGCACGCCTTTCAGGTGATCGGTTTCGTGCTGCACCACGCTGGCGCGCACACCCTCCCACTCGAAATCGAGCCGCGCACCGCGGCGATCGAGCGCTTGGACGCGGACCCGGCGCGGGCGCACGACCCGGCCGCGCAAGCCCGTGACCGACAGGCAACCCTCGAACATGGCGATCGAATCCTCAGGCGCCAGCGCGTCGAGCGGGCTTTGGACGGTAGGCGTTACCAGCGGATTGACCAGGATCGTGAGCGGGATATCGAGCGCGTCGGGATAGCGCGGATTCTTGCTGATCTCGATCACGCACAGCTGGACCGACTCGTAAACCTGTGGCGCGGCCAAGCCGGCGCCGTCGGCGTCGTGCATCGTGTCGATCATGTCGTCGATCAGGGTTTGAATCGTGGGGCTCTTCAGCTCCTCGACGCTCAAGGGGCGCGCAACCCTACGCAGTACGGGTTCGCCCATCTGTGCGATTTTCCTGATGGCCACTGCGGGCATCGTAGCCCAAAACGGTCGGCGTTCACGCGCGCTGGCCGCGTGGCGCCCACGGCACCTCGGCCCCGCCATTTTCGTGCCCTGCGCGGCGCGCCAGCACGAACAGCAGGTCGGCGAGGCGGTTCAGGTACACGAGCACCGTGGGGCGCACTGCCTCGCGCTGGGCGAGCGTGAGCACGCGGCGTTCGGCACGGCGCGCCACCGTGCGCGCCAAGTGCAGCGCTGCCACATCGGGCGGCCCGCCGGGCAGGACGAAATTCTTGAGCGGCGCCAGCGGCAGCTCGGCCTCGTCGATCGCGTGCTCGAGCCGGAGCACGTCAGCGTCGGTCAGAAGTTGGATGCCGAGCCGCGCCTCGTGGCCGCTGGCCGCGGACAGCTCTGCGCCGAGCGTGAACAGATCGCTCTGCACAAGGCCGAGCACGCTCTGCACGAGCGGCACCCGACAATGCGACAGCGCCAGCCCGATCGCTGCGTTGGTTTCGTCGATCGTCCCGTAGGCTTCGACGCGCGTGTCGTCCTTCGGTACGCGCACGCCGCCGAACAGCCCGGTGTCACCTTTGTCGCCGGTGCGGGTGTAAATCTTCATGCCGCCGAGCGTAGCGCACGCTCACGCAACGCCGCATCCTCTGTGTTGGCTGACCGAGAGCTGTCATCCTTGGCTGCCAAGCTGCAGCTCGAATCGCAGAAACTTCCGTGTCGTCTCCAGGCAACGCCGCACAGGTGCGGGCTGGTACGACCGCGTGTAGGGTACGGCCTGTGTTCAGCTCCCAGGAAATATTTTTTGTTTTGGTCCTCCAAAACGAAAAATGCGTTCGCTCGCAGGACTCCCGATCTAGGAAGAAACTGGCGGCGACGCGCCCCAGCGATACCCGTTTCGTCCCATCAGGGCGGCGGGCGCGCCCGCCATCAGCGACTCCCTGTAAACTCTCGACTCGGGACGAGCTACCAGGACGGCAGCAGTGCGAGGGGTCTAGCCGAGCGCGGCTAGCATAGCCTCGTTGCCGGCGTGCCAGGCGGCCAGATCCGCGCGCGCGCCGTCGACGATTTGCGCGCCGAAGCCGGGCGGCACGGTGGCGTTTTCGTTGTGGTTGAAGCGACGGCGCCAGGCGATCTTCGCGACCAAGCGCACCAGCCGGTCACTGCGCGGCGGTCGTAGCTCGATCCAGGTCTCGTCGTCGTCTGGCGGAGCCAGCGTGCGCACGTAGATACCGCCGCTCGACACGTTGTAAGTGAAGCCCAGGTCGTCGCGCTCGCGCCCAGCGCCGCGGAAGGCCACCGTCGTGCCGTAAAGCAAGCGTGGGCTCTTGCGGTTGTTGACCGTGCCGGCGCAGAGCTCGTTCGAGGCGAACAACACGTTTTCGGGCGCCGCATAGCCGTCAACCGCGGCGATGCCGCTCAGGTCGAGCAAGCCCTCGCGGGCGGCGCGCAAATCCCGCGGCGCGCAACACAGAATGAAATTGGCGTTGCTACCGGCACCGCGCGCGCGCTCGACGATCGGACGCGCGCTCGGCATCAGCTCGGCATTGATCACCGCCAGGCTAAGGTCGGGGCGCTCCGAAAACTGGGCGGCGTCTTCGCTGGTGACGGCGAACGTGACGTCGTAGCCGGCGTTGCGCAGCACGCGCGCGACGACCGTGCGCCGCGTGCGGTCGGCCTCGGCGATCAGCGCGCTACCGCGGCCGGTCTTGGGCGGCTCGGCGGCTTCGCGCGGTAGGTTGCGCAGCCGCGTGAGCAACGGGCGGATCTCGCCGAACGGCAGCACGTCATCGGCGCCCCAGCTGAAGGCGTCGTTGAAGGCCAGGTCCGACACGCTCCGCGACAGCGCCAGCATCGGCAGCCGCACGTGGCGCGCGCTGCTACGTGCCTCGACCGCCAACGCTTCGGATTGATCGCTCTCGAGCAACGCGCCGTGGGCGTCGTTGCTGGAAAGCCAATCCGAGGCTTCGTCACTGGTATCCACAGCGTGGAGCACGAACGCCGCTTGCTCGGCAGCGACCGCGAGCGCCGCGCGCTCCTCGCGACGAAACCTGCCGAGTGCCAATAGCGCGCGAGATTCCATGCCCCCCTCAAGACGGCCCAACCGCGCATCCCTTTAGTCCCACCACGAGACAGCCCCCGTAACGTCGCTGGAATTATGGGAATTCAACGGGGAGACGGGCAGGTCGGAGAATTTCTAGTGCGAGACCCACAGGTAGACGCGGCCGGTTCGGTTTCGGCCTGCCATTCGCGACAGGCCCAGAACAAACCCTCCCCAACTCCCCGTCTAGGAAGAAACTGGCGGCGACGCGCCCCAGCGATACCCGTTTCGTCCCATCAGGGCGGCGGCCGTGCCGTCATCAGGGACTCCCTGTGAAATCTCGAGCCGCTACTACGCCGAGAAGATCTGCTGAATTTCGCCTTCCATGGCGGAAGGCGCGACCTTCTTGGCTAGCGCCAGCTCTTGGACGAGCAGGCTGCGGGCTTGGTCGAGCAGGCGGCGTTCGCCGAATGACAGATCCTTGTCGAACTTCAGTCGGTACATGTCGCGGAGAACCTTGGCGATCTCCGACGGCAGGCCGCTCTTGAGCATCTCGGTGTAGGCGCGGAACCGACGATTCCACGGCTGTAGATCCACGGCCACCTCGGGGGCTTTCAAGATATCGAGGATCTTCATCGCCTCCTTCTTCTTCATCACCGGGCGCAGGCCCACGCGCGAAGCTGCCTCGGTTGGCACCATGACCTTGAGACCGCTATCCTTGATCTTGATCACGTAACAGGGGGTCTTGCGACCTCCGAAGTCTTTCTCTTCGATGTCTTGGACTTCACCGACTCCGTGCGCGGGATGTACCGCCATGTCACCGGTTTTGAAGTTGATGCGAATAGTTTCAACCGACAAATTGCCCTCCTGACCTGCTTGCGCGGGAACTAAACGTTCGACTAGGGCAGGGGCGGCGACACGACCGCCTCGTGACTTCGGCTTCACCACGAAGTCACCTCTGACCTCCGACGCTCAAGCGCTGGCTGCCGTTCGTTCATCCCGCTCGCCGCAGTGCAGCACGGCCGAGGTCGTAACATCATCAGCAGCTTTTGGTCAATCCAATCCATCCCTGCACGTATCTCATACATCGTCGAAATCGCTGCAATTTCTAGCGTAACTCTGGCACCGATGTAGGTGAAGCCGCGCCCGCGCTCGGTGGTGGAAGCCGAAAAATATCATCGAGATCACCGACCGTGACTGCGCGCGCCGATTTCGCGACCTCCGTGAGTGGCAGTGGCACCATCAATGTGACGCTGTCGCTTCGCGCGTTCGTCATCAAGCGCGGGTCGAGCGCGCCGCCCAAACCTAACAAAGTGCCGATGGAACTGCTGGCTACCGACATGTAGGTGGATCTGAGCCGCTCTGCAGCGTTGCTGTCGGCAAAGTCGCCGTAAAGCGTAACTTCCAGCGCCGCGTGGTCCGGTGACGTCGGCGTGAGTTTGGCTGATAAGGCTGTGGCGATTGAGAGCAAGCCACCTGCCGCATTTTGCCATCGCTCTGCGAATGGGCCCGGGACGTACGCGGCGAGCAGCGCGCTGGCACTGTCGGCGTCGAGGCCCGCAAGTGCGGCGCCATGAAAAGCCGTCTTGGCTTTGAGCTTACCCCGGGCGTACGCCTCTACGACGCGGCACAGCATGGGGTCACCCACGCCATAGGCGACGACGCGGTCGTCGATCGTCACCAGGCCGATTGGCACCCCCTCACTCATGCCAGTCAACACCACGACATTCGGGTCTGGCGTGCGCTGCGTGGGCTCGTTGATCTGACGCGACACAAAACGCGCGCGCGCCTCGCCGGCGGTCGCGCTTGGCAGTTCCGCGAGGTACAGCGTTCCCAGGTCGAAGCTGGCGATCATGGCGCGTGGCAAGGTCTCGAGCGCGAAGCCGGTCGTCTGGGCCACCGCGCGCAGGCGCTCTTTGGTCAGCAGCACCTCGAGCGCGGGGCGAAAGCTTTGGTTTTCCGCGAGCTTCGCCGGTGATCCACGCACGAGCCAGCGCAGTCCCGCGGCCGGCACGTAGTCCTCGAGTCTACCCGAGTAACGTTTCGCTGGCGCGAGGGGCAGCGGCGCCGCGGCTTTGGCCGGGACTCGCCCGCAAGCTAGCGAAAGCGTTCCGACTAGTGCGGCGCGGCGTCCGATGAGGAAAGGTGACGGGCTAGGCGCGTGCTCTCGACTCACTCGTCGCCGTCTTCATCATCGTCGTCATCGTCGTCGTCGCCTTCGTCACCCCCAGTGATGGGGATGTGCCGGCTGTCGTTCACTAACTCTTTCAGTTCTTTGCCGACCTTGAAGAAGGGCAAACGCTTTGCGGGAACCGGCACAGGCTGGCCGGTTCGAGGATTCCGCCCGGCGTACGGCTTGTAGGGGCGAACGGTGAAGCTGCCGTAGCCGCGAATCTCAATTCCTTCGCCACGTTGCAGCGCTTCCGTCATCGCGTCGAAGACACAATTGACGACCAGCTCCGCGCGCGCCTTCGTGAGCTCGCCGCGTGCTGCGATGGCCTCGATGAGCTCGCTCTTCGTCATTCGCGGGTCGCCTCCCTCAGCCGGTGAACCAACGCTAACTGATTGAGGTGATGCTCCCCCCTAAAGTCTGAATTGTCAACGGGTTACGGGCGTCGGTCTCTCGGTCTCGGTCTCGGTCTCGGTCTCGGTCTCGCTCTTCGCTTCGCTCCGCTCTCGCTCATCGCCGTCGTGTCGCCGTCGGTCTCGGTCTCGGTCTCGGTCTCGGTCTAGCTCTTCGCTTCGCTCCGCTTTCGCTCGTCGCCGTCGTCTCGCCGTCGGTCTCGGACTCGGGCTCCGGCTTCAGCTTCGCTGCGTTTCCCCTCGCCCTCGCCCCCGGTTTCGCTCATCGCCCTCAGTCTCGCTCTTCATCTTCGCCCCGCTTTCGCTCATCGCCAGGGGCATTTGCCTCGGTATTCGCTTTGGCTCATTGCCCGGCCCGTTGGACGAAGTCGAGAGCTCCTTCGCCCTGGACTAGCTCGACTATTAGGCGGGCATTGGGGTTGGGGGCGTGCCCGGGCACACGCAGGACCGTGCAACCGGGCCCGGTGGCCGAGAGCGGGCGGAGCGGGGACCCGGTCCATCCGGCTCGCACCTGCGCACCGGCCGCGGTGGTCCCAAGCCAGCCGAGCTCCACCTCCGACGACCCGGCCAGCCACCCAATCGGGAAGGAGGCGCGTGTGCCAGGAAGGAGGCGCAGCGCTTTGCCACGCGAGGCGCACGGGTATTGAAGCGGGTACGCGCCGCCCCTCTCGAGTGGGGCCGGCCACTCCGCCTCGGCCTCGAGCCGGGGTGTCTCGGGCGGCACGTAAGGGAGGAGGTGCGGCGCGGCGCGGCGTTTGAAGTCGTAGACGTAGAGGTAGGTCGGCGGTCTCCCCAGGCGTTCGTAAAGCTCGCGGTCGTGGGCATCACCGCGGGTGCGCGCGACGACGAGCGACGTTCGCGCGTTCGAGGCGCGCGGATCGTGCCCGAGGTTGAAGCCGTGATCGGTGTCGACCAAGACCAGGCCGTGCTTGACGCCGGCTCGCGTGACGATGCTCGGCTCGAACAACGGCTGCCCGCCCTCGCGGTCGCGCAGCTCTTCGTGGCCATGGCGGGCGAGTAGCGCAAAGCCACCGATCGCGATCGGTGGCACGACCCAGGTCAGGCGCAAATCGCAGGCGGCGCGCGCGACCAAGATTTGGCAAAACGGAATCGCTTCGCACATGAACCGCGCGCCGCCGCCCGGGTAGTTGCCGTCGAAGTAAAACGGCACATAGGCGAGCGCCTGCAGCAGAATCCCGGCGCCGAGCAGCGCCAGCGGCGAGCGAATATGTCGCGTCAGTGCGTAGCCTGCCAGTAGCGTAAGCGGCAACGCGTTCGTCGCGTCGCTGGCGAATACATACAGGTGCACGGCGAGGTTGCGCAGGGCCGGGCCGAAGCCGTAGCCGTTGGGCAAAAAGTGCGACACGTAGTCGCCGTGCTCGAAGCGACAGCCGATGCCAGTGCCGAAGCCGTAACGAAAACAGTTCGCTGGCGCGTCGGACGCCGCGTAGTAGGCGAGCTGAGTCGAGCTGAAAAAACTGCCGGTTAACGCGTGCTGCTGCGCGAGCAACAGCGCGACGCCAGGCAACATGCCCAGCAGCAGCCACGGCCCGCCGCGGCGATTGCCGCGTGTCAGCGCGTACCCGGCCAGCAGCAGCGCGACGATGGCACTGACCGGTCGCGTTGCCGCGAGCAGGCCCAGACAGAGCCCTGAGCCGAGCGCTGGCCAGCGCGCGCCGCGGCTGAGCGCGAAGGTCAGCGCTGCGCACCCGAGCAGCGTCGCCAGGCCGTGCGACATCGTGTCGGCGGTGTGGTAACGGAGCGCCGCGCACAGCACCGACAGCATGGCCGCTAGCATTGCGACTCTGGTGGTTTGCCCGAGCGCCCGGGCCAGCGCGTACGTAGCCGCGACTAGCACTGCGCCGATCGCGGGACCGACCAGGAGCGGCACTCCCAGCCGCATGCCCAGGCTGAGCACGAACGGAAAGCCCGGCGGAAAGATCACCCCCAGCCGATGACCGTCCGGGCTCGCGAGCAGGAAGCGGCCGCGGAACGCCGCGGTCGGATCCGCAGCGTGAAACGCAAACGAACCCGCCGCCAAGCTGCGCGCTTCGAGAAAATAGCTGGTTGCGTCGATGATGCGCGGACCGCCGCGCAGGTAGTAGGCGACGTAGGCGCACGACAGCGCGAAGGCCAGCAGGCACAAAACACCGAGCCAGTGCGACCGTCGCATCGGCTTAATCGGGCTGCACGGCCCAGACGTGGAACAGGACACGCTCGCCGCGCGTGGCTTCGAGTCGCACCGAGAGCTGCGAGACGCCGGGTGTGCCGAGCTCGATATGCTGCTCCAGCCATCCGTCGCGCCGCGGCAGCTCGACCTGCAGCTTGACGTTCGGATCGGCCTCGATTTCGAGCGGGACTGGCTCGGTCGGCGCCGCGCGCACGATCAACGCGACTTTGCGCTCGGGATCGAGCCCGGACAGCGTGAAGCTCTCGCGCACGCCCTGAGGTACGACGCGACCGGCGTCCCACAGATCTTCTCGCGGCAAGTTTGGATTCGGCAAGAGCTTCATCATCACTTGTCCGACCGAGCCGTTCGACAGCGCGTAGCCGTGCTGCTTCTCACTCACCAGGTCGGCCATGTCGAGGCCGTCGACACGGTGTTCGCCGGGCGCGAGCGAGAACGGCTGCTCGCTGCGATCGAGCGACTCCCAACGCGGCTGATACAGCACCTTGCTGGCGCCACCGCAGATCACGTTGCCGCGGACCGGAACCTCGTCGATGCGCCGCCCGAACCACAGCGGAAAATCGCCCCACCAGCTGGGGTAGATCGCCAGGATATCTGGGCGCTCGGCTGGCTTCATGCGTTCGATCAGCTCGATGCCGGCGGCGACGTTTTGGCGCGTGGCGCGCGCGAACGGCAAGCCGTGAAAGCCGCCCAGGCCGATGATGTCGAGCGCTGGCACGTCGGAGATGTACGGGATGGCGCCGGCGTCACCGACCAGCACGCGGCTCGGCTGCGGCCGAAATTCGTCGCGCAGCTTGCGGCCAGTGCGCACGTGCTGATCGTAGATGTTGCGTGAAGCGCGGCCGAAAAACCACAGCTGCTCACGGAAGCGCGGCGCCTGCCGCCAGATGAACAGCGCCGAGAGCAGCATGCCGAGCGCCGCCGGCACATAGCTCCATTTGTGTTGACGCTTGAGCTCCGAGAACGCGGCCGCGAGCCCGAGCGCTGCCGCGATCAGCAACCAGGCGACGGCCGGCATCGTGTAGCGCTCGTTTTGCCAACGGACTTGGCCGTTGAGCGCGACGATGCTGACCCAGGTCAGCAGTGACAACCAAAGGAGCACAGCCACGCGGCGCGTGCTCGGCGCCCACAAGGCGTAGCCGGCGATCACCCAGGCGCTCCAACCGGTCCAGGAAATGTCGGAGAAGTGGTACTGGGTGACGCGCAGCAATTGGTACTTGAAATGAAACCACCAGGCGCCGATCACTTCGGCGCGCGTCAAGTAAGGATGATACATCTCGAGCTTGACCAGCGCGCCCGCGGAGGTCGAATCGCCGGTCAGCAAACGATTCGCGATGGCGTGACCAACCAGCACCGAGCAGGCCGGCGCCAACGCCAGCGCCGCGAGCAGCAGCAGACGCGCCGGCGCCTGGCGTCGATGATCCCACAGCGCGGCCCCTATCAAAACGAACAGCACGCCGATGCCCTCTGGTCGCGTCGCGCACACCAGCAGGCCACACGCACCGAGCAGGCCTCCGCTCACGAACGGCTTGCCTTCGCCGCCGGCGGTGGCGCGGAGATCGTCCCAGGCCACGATCGAAAGCGACCACAGCCCCAGGAACAACGCCACTTCCATGCCGCTCCACAGCGCCCAGTCGAGCGCGCCCACGCACAGCAGCACCGGTGGCAGGAGGTAGCTCGTCCAGCGCGGCAAGCCGCGGAACAAGCGCCGCAGCGCGAGCAGTGAACCGAATACGCTGACGCAAGCCACGACAGCTGCCCATTGCATCAAGTTGAGCCCGCCGAGGCCAAGCCAAAATCCCGGCACGAGCACGAACGGGTAAAGCAAGCTCGTGCCGCCACTCGAGTAGCCGGCGCCGGGCGACCACTCGAATGCATGACCGCGCGCGGTTTGGCGCGCGAAGTCGAAATGGATGAACACGTCGTCGAGCGGGGCCGACCACGGTCCGAGCGCTCCTTCGACGGCTCGCTCGAGCGCCCGCGGATCGAAAAATAGATCCGCGTACGCGGTCTGAAGCCTCATCGAAGAATAGAAGCGGCACGCGCAGAGCAGCGTCAGAGCCCCCGCCCAGAGCCCGTAGAGGATGGGTTCGAGCGCCGTGAGTGCGGTCAGGCGCCGTCGCAGTCGGGCGGGGAGCGTATCGTTCACGTTTCGGCGCTTCTACTACGGCGCGCCACCCGCCAGGGAGCGCGGGTCCGTCGGCCGGGGCGATACGGCGAAAATCACCCGCGACAGGGGAGGTACCCCGAGGGCGCGGTCAGCATGCAGTCATTTTTGTAAATGATGTGGACCGCTTGCGGCCTCTGGTGGCGGGTAGGCGCATGGCGTTGCGCGCTCGAAAAAGGAGCGCGCATCCGTTCAGCGCTACCCCTGGGCAGACGGTTTTTTTCGGTCATTGTCGCTTGCGGGACCGCCTGCTAGGCGCTCTACTTGCCGTCCCCGCTTCGGCGTGGGGAGAACGTTTTTGGGAAGACCGCGGGTACCGGTCGCTCGTCACTTCGGCAACTGAATTTTGATGCGATGGTTCGTTGAGGTCTCTCGCGTTGGCGAGAATAGTTCCGACGAGAAGTATTGCGTCGAGGCCAAGCAGTGGCAGGCGGCGTTGCAGGAAGCCCGCAAGCTGCGCGGCGACAGCGGCCCGCTCTCCAAGTTCTCGATCGAGCTGCTCGACGATGGCTACCGTGCGGTCGATCCAAAACAGAAGCTGCGCTTCGTCGTAGCCAAAGCGCCTCAGGACGCCGAGCTCAGCACCGAGTCAGCGGTCCGTCCCGATATTCCTCATCTGAATGGACAATCGGCGTCAGCGCCGCCGGCGGCTCCGTCAGCGGCGCCACCTCCGCCAGCCGTCGTGGCAGTGCCTGCCCCGGTCGCGGCACCGGTCTCTGCCGTTCCGGTCGTCACCGCGGCGCCAGCGCCAGTTGTCGTCGCAGCGCCAGCGCCTGTCGCGCCCGCGCCAGTCGTTGCACCGGTTCCGGAGCCGTCGCCGGCTGCAGCTCAGCCAGAGCCGATGGCCGCCGCGCCTGCCCCGGCGTTCGTTCACGCGGAGCCGTACGCCGGTGTCCCGTCCAGCGCGCTTTCGCCGATCGCGCCGACCAGCGCGGTTCACCTGCTCGCCCCGACAGCTGCCGCGGTGCCCGCAGGGTTCAACTCGGCATTTCCGCCGCGTCCCGGCGACTCGGTTCGAGCGGCCTCCGTGAAGTCAGCTGCCGGCATCACCGTACCCGCGGATTTGATCCCGGCGGCGCCCGCCGTGCCGCAGGGGCTCGGGCCCGCTGTGGCGCCACCCCAGAATTTCACGCAGCCGAGCGCCGCCATCGACATGCCGCCGCCGTCCAGCCTGCTGCGCAAGCGCCAGGAAGAGCCCACCGCCGAGTCGCCGATCACCTACCGTGAGGTGGCGTACGTGGTCGACCCAGGGGTGACGCGCGGTTCGGTCGAAGCGCTGCTGTGGGCTGCGTTCCGTGATCTTTCGCGCGAGTTGGCCGATCGCACCGGGCAGAAGTTCATTCAGTTAGCGGTGTTCGACCACAAGTTCGACAAGCGCCCCGAGCGTGCGCCGCTCGGCACGCTGGCTTGGAAAGATTGGCGTGGCAATCCGGTGCTCACGTTCCCGCTGTTCGACGGCACGGCGCCCGCGCGCGCGTCGGTGCCAGCGCCCTCGATCAAGCCCGTAGCCGTGGTGCGGATCTCGAGCTCTGCCCCGCCGGTGGCTCCGGCTGCCGTGGCTCCGGCTGCCGTGGCTCCGGCTGCAGATGTCGCGCCCGCTACCGTCGCGACGGTGATCGCCGCCGCTCGCGCCGTGGAAACGCCGGCGCCGGTGCCGCTCGTCGTGGCAACGACGCCCACGTCACTGCAGGCGCCCGACGTGGCGAGGTCGGATCCGCAAGCCGCCGCAATCCCGCTCACGCGCGAGAAGATGCCCTCGCAGCCCAGCTCTGCGCGAGCCTCGCGTCCGCGCCTGGCTGCGGTGCGACGGCGCGCTGGCGAAGACCTGATCGGCGAGCTGTTCGAGACGATGCACGATCTGCACTTCATGCGCGGCGTCGCCGACGGCGCCGAGTTCATGTTGGCCGCCGTCGAGTCGATCGTCCCCTGTGAAGGCGTGCTGATTCACGTTTTCGACATCAACACGCGCCAGTTCGTGGTCGTGCGCGCCAAGGGCCCCGGCACCATGCAGGTGTTGTTGCATCGGACGCCCGACACGGAAGCGTTCTTCAACGCGGTTATGCGCCGTCCCGGCTCGGTCGCGATCCACGACATTGCCCAAGACCCGCGCGTGCTCGGGCCGCGCTGGGACACGCTTGGGGTCAAGCCGACGCGTGCGCTGTGCGGGCCAGTCCGACAAGGTGGCCGCTACCTGGGCTTGCTCGAGGTCGTCAATCCGCTCGGGGACGCGCCCTTTCACCAGACCGAGCAGAACGCCATCGACTACGTCTGCGAGCAGTTTGCCGAATTTCTCGTGAATCGGCCAATCGTGCTCGATGCCGAAGTGATCCTGAAGCGGTGACCGTGCCGTTTCAGAGGGCTGAGGCGGCGCCGCGGCTGGCGCAAGCCGCCTACGCAGGTTCCCTGCAAGCTCGCGTTGCCTCGAACCCCCAAATGCTCGCGGCGTACGGCGCGCGATCTGCCTGGCTCCGTGTGAAATCTCGCCCGGTTCGAGATATCAGGTAGAAACGAGGCATGGCGACGGACCGGACACGGCGTGGGCAGTTGCTCACGTTCTTTGTGCTGCCGGCGATCGTCATCGCGGTGTTGGTTTTGTCGGGCGTGATGTTTCGTTCCAGCTTCCAGCTGGAAAAGCTGCGCGAGCAGTCGGTCGTGGAGGCCACGCTCTCGCTCGCCAACGAGCGCGCCGACCGGCTCGATAAGCGCATCATCGAGCAAGACAACGCCGTGCGCTCGGTGCTCGACGTCACGCAGCGCGCCGACTTTGGCAGCAAATGGCTGGAGACGGCGGCGTTGCAGACGCCCACCGTGCGCGGCGTATTTTTGCTCGACGTGGGCTCGCCGGCGCACAACGTCGTCGCGCTGGCCTCGCGCGCGCCGGAGCTGGAGACCGAGCGTTTTCGGCAGCTGCTCGTGCATCGGCTCTTGCCCGAGCTGAAGCTCGACAAACCGCCGATCGACGAGCTGCGCCATCTGCACAAAGTAGAGCGCAGGAAGGCGTACCTGCTCAGCCACTGGGAGCAAGAGCTGGGCGAACGACATTTCTTGGTCGTTGTTTGGCACGACGTGCCGCGCATCGTCCACGACGTCTTTCCGGCGCTGTACTCGGACATGCAGCAGAGCCGCGTCAACATCGTCGATGCCGACGGTAAGATCGTCTTCGGACCGCCATTGCGCAGCGGTGGTCTCACGCTCGGACGCCAATTCGAGACCACGCTGTACAAGTGGACGCTGAACGTGACGATGAACAGCGCGGCCGAGCTGGCGGCGGCGGTGGCGCGGCGGCGACTGCTCGAAATGGTGCTGGTCGGGCTCTCTAGCGTGGTCGTTATCGCGGGCTTGTTCGTGATTTTGATCGCGGCGGAGCGCGAGCGTCGGCTGTCGAACTTGAAGAGCGAGTTCGTCGCCAACGTGTCGCACGAGCTGAAGACGCCGTTGGCGTTGGTGCGCATGTTCGGTGAGCTCTTGCAGACGGGCCGCGCCGACACCGAAGAGAAGCGCAATCAGTACCTGTCGATCATCGTCAACGAGAGTGATCGCCTGAACGCGCTGATCGAGAACGTGCTCGACTTTGCCAAGGTCGAGCGCGGGCAAGCGGCATACGAATTTTCTCCGGGCCGTTTGGCAGAGCCGGTCGGGCGCGCCGTGGAGGCGTGCCGGGTGCGCGCCGAGCGCGACGGTGTGGTGCTCGAGCTTTCGCTGGAAGACGTGCCGGAGCTGCTGCTCGACGAGCGCGCCGTCGAAATCGCCGTCATCAACCTGGTCGACAACGCGCTCAAGTATGCGCCAGAAGGCAAGCACATCACCGTCACGCTGCGAGCCGCGTCCGGCGGCGCCGAGGTGCGCGTCACCGACCAGGGGCCGGGCATCGCCGCCGAAGATCGCAAACGCATCTTCGATCGATTCGTGCGTGGCAAGGCGGCGCGCGGCAAGCAAGTGCGCGGCTCCGGCATCGGGCTATCGCTCGTGAAGCACATCGCCGAAGCGCACGGCGGCAGCATCCGTGTCGAGGACGTCCTGCCGCACGGGGCAGTCTTTACGTTGCGGTTGACGCGTCGGCCATCTTGAGGGGTTGGGGGTCGGGGGTCGGGGGTTAGGGCGTGTCCCTGAATTCTGGATCCCCGTAAACGTGCCCGTGCCCGTGCCCGTGCCCGAAAATGCTCGCGGTTTCTTCAAGGTTCTCTTGGATAGGCCGAGGTTCCTGGCGCGGGCCTGGCCCGCGCGCGCCGCGCCC
>JBBRMI010000028.1:0-53233 GCA_038230915.1 Polyangiales bacterium
ACCACCACCACCGAGCTTTCGCGGCCACCAAGTCCTGTCTGCTAAGGAGACGACCGAAAAGCCAGGGCCGAAGCCCGCAACCGATACCGAAATACCCGGCTCCGCGTCGAGTCCGAGAAAGGCCCTGCCCGAGCCCGGCCCGCCTCTGGCTTGCCCGGAGCCCCTGCCGAGACCGATCCCGATCCCGCTGCCGGACCCCTTGGGGCCGCCCTCGCGCAGGGCCCCGACAACGGATCAGGACTGGTGGGGCTTGCGCGTTGCTTAGCGCTCGTGGATTCTCGGACATGTGATGCCTCAGCCTGGCTACTTCAATACCTTGATACGAAGGTTGCGAAAATAGACCTCTGCCCACTCGGCCTGCATCGCGATCGGGCCGTGGTCAAGCGGCTTCAAACCTCCCCCTTCGTCGCACTCCATATCGAAGACGCGATTGACCACGGTGTCGTTGACTTTGAACTCAGCGTCTTTGCTGCCATGGACAGTCAGCTCGAGGATATTCCAGTCGCCATTCTTGTCACTGAATAACCGATAAGTGCCCTCAGCAAATGAATCGTCGCCCAAAAAATTAGCGGACGATTCTTGTAACCGTCACTCTGTTCTCGAACACTAACCAAGTCGCAGGCGTGTGAACGGTCGCGCCCTGCCGCAATCCAATGACGCTACTTCGTCAACCGCTGGTCCGGCAGGCGTCGCGCTCGGCTTTCATCGCGATGCTGTCGATGCTCCTTCTTTCCACGCGTGCGGCGCAAGCAGCCGGCGCTTGGGGACCCGTCGCCAATTTGCGCGACGACACGAACGCTCACACTGGCAGCAAGCCCGCCGGTGGTTGGTACGTTACCCCCATTCACGCGGTGCTGCGGGCACGTGACGGCAAGGTCATCTTAACCGGGACCGGACGCATCGCCCATGACAGCTGCGACGGCAGCACACAGCGCACCTACGGCGTGACGTTCGTGCTCGATCCGGCCCAAATCGACGCCGTCAGTGATAGCGCGCCCCTATTGGTGCAGCCGATCGGGGAACAGGCCCGCGGCAACGACGAGCGTCACGTTCTGTACTGTAGCGGCCAGATAGCTCTAGCGGACGGGCGCGTTTTCTACGTTGCCGGCACGGACTACCCGCGGGTCTTGCCGATCACTTCTCCGGAGCTCGGACTCGACTACGCACGCGTCTTCGATCCGGCCACCGACACTTTCAAGCGCGTGGAAGCGCCCATGAAAGGTGGGCCCGCGGAGAGTCCCGGGATGAAATGGTATCCCACCAACCGCTTGCTACCGGACGGGCGGGTGCTGATCGCCGGCGGCTATCATTGGTCGGGGGGCGGCCCCGGTGATCGCGAAAACCGTTCGCTCGAGATCTTCGATCCCGCCGCTTGGGACGCCAATCCCAAGGCCGACCCTTATACGGTGCTGAGCCAGCCCGCGGACATCCCTTCAGCCATCAACCAAGGTGGCAGGGCCTACACGCACGTCTTCTTGCTGCCGAAGCCCGTTCCTGCTGGCAAAGGCGGAGGCTTGGCGCGGACCATAGCGCTGATCGGCAACGTCGGTGAGGTGTGGCTGTTCAATCATGAGGCGGGTGTGAGCGCCGCCGAGCGCATCATCCGAATGCCGAACGCGGCGCTGCCCAACCCGAGCGGAGGAGACAAGGCCGAAGGCTCGACCTCCGTGATGCTCCCCGATGGCAGACTGATGATCATGAACGGCGGCCGCGATGGTCCAGGCGCCGCCGTGGCTCATTTTTACGACCCTTACCTGGACAAATGGGATTCGCTTAATCTGGGCATTGCGAGGACCTTTTCAGCCGCAACCTGGTTGCCTGACGGGACGGTGCTGCTGCTGAATGGCTACACCAGCGAGCCGGGGAGCCCCTGGGCGCTCGAAGGGGCACCAGGCGGTGCGGACGGCGTACGCCGGCCGCAAATCATCGATCCTTTCAAGAAGACGGTGCACGACGAAGAGCCCTGGCCCGAACCCACCGGCCGCGGTTACCACGCCGTTGCCCTGCTCCTCAAAGATGGCCGCGTGCTCGTCGGCGGCGGCAAAGACGACGTGCACGACACAGGTTGCGAAAAGAACGAAGCTCGCATCTATTCGCCGCCCTACCTGTCGGCGGGACCTCGCCCCGCGATCACCAACATCACGGAAGGTCAGGAAATCGTTGTTGGCGGCGCTCCATTCAAGCTCGAATTCTCTGGGACCGTGAGGTCCGCGCGCGGCGTGGCGTTGATGGCGCCGGGGGCGATGACCCACTCCTACAACCAGGGCCAGCGCTACGTGCCGTTGCAGATCGTTTCCGGCCCCGACGCTGGTTCGATCACGGTCGCGGCTCCGGCCACGATCAACGAAGCACCGCCTGGTGAGTACCTCTTGCACCTCATCTCCGAGCAAGGTGCCCCCTCGGTAGGCGTGTACGTACGGGTGGTGGCGCCGCCGGCCTGTAGCTATGCCGTCGACCCAGCCGCGGGCGTGTTCATCGAGGCCGAAGGAAGCTCTCGAAGCGCGGGGCCGTTCCGGCGCGTCGACGAAATGGGGCGCGGGAACGACGCTTTCGTGCAAGTCGATCCTGCGGCAGGCGCCCCGGCCGACGTGCCCGATGAAGCCAGCGTGATGTGGTTCGATCTAGAGGTCAAAAAGGGCGGCAGCACCTACCTTTGGGTGCTCGGCAACGGTCCTAGCAGCGCTTCGGACACGGTGTTCGTCAGCGTCAACGGCGGCGCGGATCAAGTCGTGACGCTGGCGCCGGCTGTCTGGGCCTGGACTCGCGCCAAAACGCCGTTGGAGCTTCCTTCTGGCAAGCAAACGCTAAAAATCAAGGCGGCCAAGCCTGGCGCGCAGCTCGACCGCATCTGGCTCACTAGCGATGCTAATGCACCGGCGCCTGCGGGTTTGGGCGACGCCGCGGCTGATACGCCGTGTAGCAAGGGGCAGACGTTCGACCCGGGCAGTGGCGGCAGCAGCGGGACGGGCGGATCCGGCGGCGCTGGCATGGCCGCGACGAGCGGCGCCGGCGGCCAACTCGCGGCGGGCGGCGGCGCCGGCTCGGGCGTGGGCTCGGGCGGGAAGATGGCGACTGCGCCCACACCCAACGCCGGATGCGGTTGCCGAATGGTCTCTTGCGAGCCGCGATCGAGAGCGTTGGAACTGTTGGGGATGCTGGGTGCGTGGTGCGCTGTTTCGGTTCGGCGTTCGCCACGAATCGGCCGCCGGCGTCTTCGGCGAGGCGAGGTTGCGCGCTAGCCGTTGTTTGCGTTGGCTGGTGTGCGGTTCTCACCAGCCCTACGGCAAGATCAAGTCCGGACGGCCGTCACCGTTGACGTCGCCCACTCGCATGCCGTGTGTGTAGCGGCTCCAGCTGCCCTTGTCGGTCGCACTCCGGAAATGTCCACGGCTGCTCGGGATTGATCACGTTTGGCTGCGCCCAGTAACGAATCGCGCCGGGCATGCTTCTCGACAGCGAAGCTCTGCTTCGAAGCAGCGTCGATGCAAAGCGCGCTACAATACCGCCGAGTCGATTGCCGGGACCGACAGTGTCAGGGCTCGAGCGGAAATCTGGGCGAGGTTCATGGTTCCGACCACGTTTCGGTGAAGACCAATTTCCGTTTTGCTCGAGCCCATGAAGCTCGCACGGCCGCGCCTGATTACCAAACGATCGTGAAACCAGCGTTGATGAAGTTCACCACTTGCACGGGCTTTTTGATGTTGATGAGGCTCGGGTTGTTGGGATCCACTTCGCCGTATTCGTACAGGTCGTGCTCCGCTCGGAAATACTCCAAGCCAAAGTGCACGGGGCCAGTCGTTTGGTAGACGCCCGCCGTAAATCCGACATTTTGCTTGAGCATCCCCGGATTCCCCACGCCGCTCGCGGTGACCGGCGCGGGATCGTGCGGCGACTTGTCCAAGCGAAATACGCCGGCACCGCCTGCAACTTTGAGGTGAATTGAGTCGAACTTGATCGCTGCGAGGCCAAACCCGCCACGCGACTTGCGCGGGATACCCTTGGGATCAAACGATACTTCGTTCTCTTCGATGTAGGTGATGGGGGTGATACCCTGGCCCACGAAGCCCGCGCCGCCAGCCATTACAGGCCCGACGTTCAGCATGAATCCGCCTTGGCCGCCCCAGGCAGTGGCAGTGATGTCCGTCCGCTTGCCCATGTCACCGCCGATAGGCGAACCTTCGAGTGTTTGCCAATAGCCGTTAGCAAAGACTTTCACGACTTCTTTGACCGAAAATGCCGCTTCAGCCTCGAAGCGAGGAAGCGGCGCTCGAGTCAGCTGGGAGTTCCCCACGGTCGCGGGATCATAAATACCGAGAGCGAGCTCGAAGCCGCCCAACGAAGGCGTGGTGTAAACGAAGCCTGGCTCGAATGCCGGAAAGATGGCGCCGAAGGCTGCCATGCCGCAGGCACCACCCCCGGCATCCTGGATCGCGCACGGGTAACCCATCCCGTAGTCGTGAGCGATCTCCGCATCGACCAGAATTCCCCCTCTGCCGAAGAGCGCCAAAGCGCTACCTCCCAGAAAGCTGCCCCAGGAACCCTCCATTTTGCCGTACAGCTCGCGCGGGTCCACGCCTCCTGGTGTGTTTTTAGTTCGCCCGCCCGAGCTATTCATCCAGAGGGCAGCTCGCGCCGTCACCTTGAGGTCCTTGAGAACCTGCTTGTCGACCGTAAAACCCAGGATGCTAGCCAAAAACCCGTTGCGAATTCGCGTCGAACGGAGCTTGTCGTTGCTGTCCTTCGTGTCTTTGTCGACCGCGCCGGCAACCTCCAGATGCTGGGAGTCGGGGATGCCCGTGCCTCGTGCCACGCTGATGAACGCGTTCACGCGGCCGTCGGTCGACACCGTCCAACCTGCGCCTTCGCCGAGCTTCACCTCGCACAACGCTGGCGCTTGCCAGGTGAGCGCAGCCAACACAACTGCCGTACCTGCCTTGCGATTCATCGTACTCCTCATTCGATGGCCCTGCTTTTTCGAGCGGCTTGCCCAGACCGCCCGGGCATATTTACTCGGTTTGGTGAAGAAATGCCCAGCAATTAGAGCGCATCTCCTCACGCAAGAAATCTGACGCGAACTGTGCCAACGCTGGCGAACACGTGACTGAAGACGGTTGGCTTCAACAAGGAAGCTTACGAGTCATCGACTTCGAGCGTCGCCTCGTGTGCCGTCCCCAACGGGAACC
The DNA here is from genome assembly GCA_038230915.1 of Polyangiales bacterium. Lineage (GTDB taxonomy): Bacteria > Myxococcota_A > Polyangia > Polyangiales > Polyangiaceae > PMG-095. The sequence continues at coordinate 5,184 of JBBRMI010000028.1, forward strand.
GCACAGAGGCGCAGCGGCTGCATCCTGATTAGGCGTTCTAGGGGCGAGGAATAGCCCAAATGTTACGGAAGGACACCGGCACGATTGTGCCGTGATCCTGCAGCAGCACGCCCCTCGGGTCGCACGTTTCGTCCATCCCTGCCTGCGTCGTGTGATCTGCCACGACGTTGTTCTGAACGTTCACGTCGTTCAGGTTGACCTTGATGAACTTAGCGTTGGTGGTCTTCGTGCCGTTGGTGCAGACGTTGCCCTGGAACTCGATGTCGTACGCGTTCCACTCGCCCCCCATCTTACAGGCGGAAACGAGAGGCGGCGAGATCTTGTAGACGGCGCCACAATAGTCGTTCTCCACGGCGAGACCGAAGGTGTCGAGCACCTGCATTTCATAAGAGCCCTTCAGGTACACGCCGCTATTACCACGCTGCTGCACGTCCGCTGGGGGACTGTCAATCTTCGGAGCCCTGTATTCCACGTGGAGACAGACATTCGTAAACGGCATCTTGGTGAGAATATCGCCGCCGCCATTTTTCACCGTCATCGACCCGTCCCCGTTGTTGGTCCAAGGGTTCGGGCTGTTGACCCCGCCGTTGCGGGGGTACCAGCTCTTGAAAGTCGCGTCCGTGCCATCGAAGAGAATTACCTTGCCGGCTTCGCTACCGCAGAAGCCGGTCGCGCCGCCGCCCGTGCCGCCGGCGGCGCCGCCCATGCCGCCCGCGCCGCCGCCGCCGCCGCTGCCCATTCCGCCCCCGCCGCCCGCGCCGCCCGACCCTGCCGAGGTTTGCGAGCCTGCCTGACCGTTGCCAGCGCCAGCCGTCGCTGAAGTCCCACCGGTGGTTATAGGTCCGCCGGTGCCGCCGCTGCCCGAGCCCGCGGCGCTCGAACCTGTTCCGGCGGTCGGGTCTGTCACTTTGACCGTCGTCTCGGTACCGGTGCCGCCCGAGCTGCACGCGACACTTGCGGAAACAATTCCGGACACGAGGAGAAGGGAGGAGAGCGGGCGTGAGTTCAGCATCGTGGGGCCTTTGGAGAAAGATTGGGAAACGCGGTTGGGGACACTACCCATGGGAATCTAGAGCCGCTGCCGGCTTGCGAGCTACTTGGCGTTCGTGGTTCTTGGAAATGTGATGCATCGACCTGGCTACGGCAGCATCTTGATACGGATGTTGCGAAAGTACACCTCGGCAAACTCGGCCTGCAGCGCGATCGGGCCGTGGTCAAGCGGCTTCCAAGTTCCCCCTTCGTTGCACTCCATATCGAAGACTCGATTGACCACCGTGCCATTTACTTTGTACTCGGCGTCTGTGCTGCCGTGGACAGTCAGCTCGAGGATGTTCCAATCAGTATTACTGTTGAGCTGAGAGGGGGCCAGCGCTTTATAGTAACTTGCGGGCGCGCCGATATTCTTTTTCGTGCCGTTCTCCGAAAAGACCTCATGGCCATCCTGCATCGCAAACGGCCACTGAGCCCTGGTCTTGTTGACGAGCATGAAAATGTTGCCGACGACCCAATCGCCGGGCCAGGCCTGGCTGCCGATCTGAAACTCGATCGATTCTGGCCACACCTGGGTGGGGTCGTTACAGACGTGAAAACAGATGCCGTTGTCGCGGTCGGTTTGCTTGCGGTCGCCAAACCTCTTCGTGCCCCACTTGTACTCTTCATGGAACACGTAGTTGCTGTATGAGTCCTTCGTCCGGAGAGTAGCCTGGGGCTGGTCGCTCTGATCCGCCTGTGTCGGGTAAACGTGAATGACGCCTTCATTGGCGAGCTGGCTGACCGCATAGAACACGTCGGCGCCAGGCGAGGGAGTCCAGCCGTCCAGGTTCGTGCCGTTGAAGAGCGGAACCCATCCGTCTTGTGATGCGCCACCGCTGCCACCTGCGCCAGCGCTACCACCTGCGCCGCCGCCGCTAACTCCGGTGCCGGCGTTGCCACCAGCACCACTCGCGCCACCGACGCTGCCACCCAGGCCCGTCATGCCGGCCGCGCCGCTCGTGGCGGGCGGCGTGCCGCCGGTCGGCATGCTCGAAGTTCCGGCTACGACCCCGGCAGCGCCACCACCGGTGACCTGGCCGCCGGCGCCTCCGTTCGAGTTGTTCGGCGGAGACGCTCCCGAGCAAGCTAGCGAGCCTGCTGCCAGCGCTAGGGCGACACCTGCCCAACCAGCGGTGCGCGCGCTGCGACGATCAATGGCCCAAGCAGGGCTCTCACCTAAGAAATTCAACAACTGCTTCATGGCTTTTGGCCTCTCTCTGCTCGAGCGATCGGTCGCGGTTTCACTGTGCTACCACCGTGAGTTGAACTGACCCGGCTGGGCTCACCTTGACACCGTCGGTGACGATGAAAGTGAAGCCGTCCACACCTACGAAGTCTGGACGTGGGCGGTACATCAAATCCTTGCCGAAGCCCTCCAACGTGCCGTGGACGGGCATTCGAGAAATCCGGAAGTCGAGCGCATCGCCGTCGGCATCCGTGCCCGCGAGTGGGACCGCGAGCTCGGCGTTGGCGTGCAGCGACAGACCGAGGTTGGGCGTTGCCGTGGGAACAGCTGGCTTGGGCTCCAGATTCATGCCCGCGAGCCAGGCGGTGAAAACCGACACGGCGCTGTTGTCCAAGATGCTCTTGGCGAGCGGCGGCATGGCGGTTCCATCGAGCGCTGTCAGCCGCTTGAACAGGATCGAGGCAGCAGCGTCTTGGGGCTTCAGCACCTTTGCTCCCGCGATGCCTTCCGCTTCGACGGGGTCGGCCCCGACCAGCTGCTGCATGTCGACCGACGTGCTGAAGCGCCCGTCCCAATTGCCGCGGGCGGGCCCATCCGGCCGGTGGCACTGCGAACAATTGGCGTCGAGATAGGCGCGAGCGCGGTCTTGCGCAAAGGCAGTTCCCTCGTGCAGGCTTGGCATTTGGGGTAGCGACGCCGGCATCAAGGGCGTTTTGAACAGGCCGAGCCCTTGGAGCGTGCTCACCATGTTCGCCGTGAGCCCGCTGCTCGGGTAGTAAAGTGGGCGATTGAATTGCGCCGTCTTCAGCCCGAGGACGTAGTTGGTGCTGGAGTTGTGACAGCGCCCGCACTCGCCGCGGCTTGGGTAGTGCCAGGTTTGATCGCCCACCTTTTCGAGAAACGCCTTGGGATCTTGCAGGTCCGCGTCGCTGTTGTCAGGACGCCAGCGGTAGGTCACGCCGTAGTAGCGGTCATCTTTGGCATGAACCAGAAAGCGCGTCTCTAATCGATGCTTCGCGCCGGCTGCTTGCTCGAGCTCGAAATGCTTGACGAACACAGTGCCGACCGGAAAAGTCCAGCTGCCGTCTGAGCTGACGTCGATTTGCTGTTTGGCGTCGGTAGGCACAATCATCCACCGCGCCTTCTTGGCCCCGTCGGACCAGAGCGGCGTGCTCACACCGTAGGGAATGACACCGGGCGAGGGGGTCAAGTTGGCAAGGCTGGAGAAGACCCCGAGCTGGGAAATCAACGCGGGAGGATCGCCAACTGGAGGGCCGCTCGGCACGATCTTGTAGACTTGGCCCGTGGTGCCCGCAACGTAGAGCTCGCCGTCTCGGTCTTGCCCGAACGTTACGATTTCGATGAAGGGCGCAGCGAACAGTTGCTCGATCGGGCCGTGGGCGCGCTCGTCGGACGTAGCCCAGACGGCGCCCAGGTTGCAATCGCCGAAGATGTAACGCCCGGCTAGGTTCGGCATGGCGTTGCCTCGATAGACATAGCCCCCGATCACGCACTTGGCATTTGTCGTGCTGCCTAGATCGGGACACTGCGAGTTCACGTCGATGCAGCTATTGGGGCGATCGAGGACAAGGTTCGCATCCTGGAGCGTGCCCATGATTTGGGCAGGCTTGCCGGTCACCTGATAGGTATGGCTGGTGGATACGAAGGTCCATGCGCCAAGGTCTCGATTGCCTTCACGGAAGGGCCAGCCGTAGTTTCCTCCCTTCACTACTTCGTTGATCTCCTCTTGTGACGTCGGCAAGTTCCCGCCTACGTTGCCAACGAACATCCTCCCCGTTGCTGAATCCATGGTGAGCTTGTGGGGATTGCGCTCGCCCTTCGTGTAGTACTCCTCGAGAACGCCAGGCTGCCCCACGAAGGGATTGTCGTTGGGGATGAAGTAATTCTGATTCAGCCCCTGGCTCTTCTTGGCAATCGCGTGACTCTTCTTTGGATCTTGGTCGACGTCGATGCGGATGACACCGGCCGAGAGATGATTGGTGAAGTCTTGGCCATTGTTCGGATTGCCGTACTCGCCGAACGCGAGGTACAGGAAGCCATCCTTGCCGAACGTCATGCCGCCCCCGCGGTGATAAGTGTCGGCGAGGGGCTCCTGGATCAGGATCTGCTCGGTGTTCCTGTTGGCGGAGTTCTGGCCTTCGGTCGCCGCAAAGCGCGAAAGGCGAACGGCCTGCGAGCCGCCCAGGTCGGCGACGTAGTACAGGTAGAAGTAGTTGCGGTTCGGCGAACCCGCTTGGCCGTACTGGGGGTGGAACACCATGTTCATCACGCCCGAGTCCTGTCCTGTAAACAGGCCTTGGCTGATGTCGATGAACACCTTGCCCGTGTCGTTTCCGAGGCTGGGATCGATGTACTTGACCTCGCCAAAGCGTCCCACGATGTACAGGTACGGCGTGCTGGGATGGCTGGCGATGCCCAAAACCGTCCGCAGACCGAGGTTTCCGCTGACGGCTTCAGCTTTGATCGCGGCCGAGCTGGGCGTGTTCGATGGAAACTTTCCGTTGAAGAACGGAGCGACCGCGTCCAGCTTGGTGAGGCCCGCGTCAGCAAGCATGGACTTTGGCACTAAGCCTCGCTGCTTGCTTGGACTCTCCCACTCGACGACCAAACTCGGATCGGCCACCGCCGCCGCGGCTTCGACGCCGAGCTCATAGCTCGTCCCCGCCGCGAGCCAGACGGAACCGACCGCAACCCGCGAGCCTTGCTCGGTCCAATCCCGAAGGATCTGCTCGCCGTTGACCAGGGCGCGCACCGGCGCGTTGGCGGTGACGCGGAACGTGTAGTTCTCGGAGTACTCCGCGACGATCGTTCCGGACCACCGCGGCATCAGTTGCACCGGCGGGGTGGGATTGAATGCTGGCGATATCGGCTTGTCGAGCTTCGGCTCTTCTCCGGCCTGGCCCCCGGCGCTGGTGCCAGCCATCTGACCAGCGCCACCGGTGCCATTAGCGCCCGCGGTTGCGGCGTTGCCACCGTGTCCTCCCGTGATGCCCGGCGGGTCGCTGCTGCAGCCGAGCGCCAGGTGCGCCAGGGTTAGTCCAACAATCACCCGGTAACTCGAGGGGCGGATGCTTCGTTGATATTCCATGGACACTCGTGGGCTGCCTCTAGGTTCGCGTGCTGGTAACGAGCGCGTGCAATTTTGCAAAAACCGCGCGCGGGGACGAACGAGGCCCGCGAAAAGCTTGGTGTTTTTTCGCCTGGTCGAGTGGGAGTGGCATCCGCATCGGCTTTCGGGGACTTCAATGTGATTGCACCCAGATTGGGAGTTTTGTTAACAAAAAACTCAATAACTTAATTTTGTTACCGAATGCATCGGGATTGAATAGTTGGGGCAACAATCTTCGGGGCGACGGGCGATTTTTGTAACCATCGCTCCCCGCGCGGTCACTCACAAAGTCGCGGCTCCGCGCGTCGGATTTCCATGACGTCACTTAATCAAATTATGTCCCGCCGCGCGTCGATCTCGATCGCGGCGCTGTCGACGCTCGTTCTCTTCAGCCACTCGGCGCCAGCCGCCGGCGTGGGGCCTTGGGGGCCCGTCGCTAGCTTGCGTGACGACACGAACACGCACACCGGCAGCAAGCCCGCCGGTGGTTGGTACGTGACACCCATTCACGCCGTGCTGCAGGCGCGCGATGGCAAGGTCGTCCTCTCGGGTACGGGGCGCATCGCACAAAACAGCTGCGATGGCAGCACGCAGCGCGGCTACGGATTGACGTTCGTGCTCGATCCGGCACAGCTCGACGCGACCGTCGATGGCTCTACCCTCCAGGTACTGCCTATTGACGAAAAGGCGAGCGACCCGGACCACCACGTTTTGTATTGCAGCGGCCAAATCCCGTTGGCAGACGGCCGCGTTCTCTATGTGGCCGGTACGGATTATCCGCGCGCGCTGCCGATCGCGAACCCAGAGTACGGGCTCGACTACTCGCGCGTTTTCGATCCGGCAACCGAGACGTTCACGCGCGTGGTAGCCCCGATGAAGGGCGGACCGGCGATAAGTCCCGGCATGAAGTGGTACCCCACCAACCGCTTGCTGCCCGACGGGCGGGTGCTGATCGCCGGTGGCTATCACTGGTCAAATGGTGGACCGGGTGATCACGAAAATCGTTCCCTCGAAATCTTCGATCCCGCAGCGTGGGATGCGAATCCGAAGGCCGATCCCTACACCGTGCTCAGCCAACCCGCCGACATCCCGGCCGCGATCAACTCCGCCGGAAGAGCCTACACGCACGTCTTCCTGCTACCGAAGCCGGTTCCCGCTGCGAAGGGCGGAGGGCTGGCGCGGACCATCGAGCTTATCGGAAGCCAGGGTGAGATGTGGCTGTTCAATCATGAACCGGGGCCCAGCGCGGCCGCCCGCATCATCCGCCCGCCCAACGCGGCGCTGCCAAATCCCAGCGGAGCGGATAAAGCCGAAGGGTCGACCTCCGTGATGCTGCCCGACGGCAGAGTGATGATCATGAACGGAGGCCGAGACGGTCCGGGATCCGCGGCGGCTCACTTCTATGACCCCTACGCGGACAAGTGGGACTCATTGGACCTGGGCATCGGGCGGATCTTTTCTACCGCCACCTGGCTGCCTGACGGCACGGTACTGCTGTTGAATGGATACACGAGCGAGGCGGGCAGCCCCTGGGCGCTCGACAATGCACCGGGCGGTGCCGATGGCGTACGGCGTCCTCAGATCATCGATCCCTTCAAGAAAACAGTGCACAACGAAGAGCCCTGGCCCGAACCCGTGGCGCGCGGCTACCACAGCGTTGTCTTGCTCCTTAAAGATGGCCGCGTGCTGATTGGCGGCGGCAAAGACAACGTTCACGATACGGGCTGCGAAAAGAACGAAGCTCGCATCTATTCGCCGCCCTACCTGTCGGCGGGAACGCGCCCCGCGGTCACCAATATCAAGGAAGGTCAGGAGATCGTCGTCGGCGGCGCCCCGCTCACGATCGAGTTTTCCGGGACCGTCAGGGCCGAGCGCGGGGTGGCGCTGATGGCGCCCGGGGCGATGACGCACTCCTACAATCAGAACCAACGCTACCTGCCGCTGACCGTGGTTTCAGGTCCCGACAAAGGCTCGATCACGGTCGCACCGCCGGCGACCATCAATGAAGCGCCGCCCGGCGAGTACTTGCTGCACGTCGTATCTGCAGAGGGTGCACCTTCCGTCGGTGTGTACGTGCGCGTGGTCGCGCCAGCTGCCTGCGTGTATCCATTGAACCTCGACGCCGGCGTGTTCATCGAGGCCGAAGGAAGCTCCCGCCACGCGGGGCCGTTCCAGCGCGTCGCCGAAGTCGGGCGCGGCAACGATGCGTTCGTTCAAGTCGATCCCGCCGCAAGCAGCTCCGTCGACGTCCCCGATGAAGGCAATGTGATGTGGTACGACTTCGACGTCGCCAAAGGTGGCAACGCTTACCTTTGGGTTCTGGGCAACGGCCCGGCCAAGACGTCCGACACGCTGTTCGTCAGCGTCAACGGCGGCCCCGACCAAGTCGTGACGCTATCGCCGGCTGCCTGGGGCTGGACCCGCGCCGAAACCGCGTTGAATCTTCCCGGCGGCAAGCAAACGCTGAAAATCAAGGCGGCCAAGGCCGGCGCCCGACTCGACCGCCTCTGGCTCACCAGTGACGGTGCCGCGACAGCACCGGTTGGATTAGGCGCCGCTGCGCCCGATACGCCGTGTAGCAAGGGCCAGGTGTTCGAGCCTCCGAATGGCGGCAGCGGCGGGACGGGCGGCTCCGGTGGAGCCGGGACGGCTGCGGGCGGTTTGGGTGGTCTCGTCTCCGGCGGCGGCGTGAGTGCGGGTGGGGGCGCCGCTGCGGGCACCGCTGCGGGCGTCAACTCCGGCGGGACGACGGCGATTGCGGCCCCATCCGATAAAGGATGCGGCTGCCGAACAGTCTCGTCTACCAAGCCCGGTTCGGGGATGCTGGGTCTGTTCGGTATGTTGTCTGCGTTGTGGGTTGCAGCGGCTCGGCGGTCGTCACGAATCGGCTCCCGACATTTTCGGGGAACAGGGTCGCGTTGAGGGGCTGTCTACGCTGGCTGGCGTGTGGACTGTGCCTAGCGTGTAGTGTGTCTAGCGAAAAGGCCGGCAAGGTGCCCGTCAATAGCGGGGGCGAGGCAGGCATGGTCGGCGGATCTAGCCTCGGCGGGTCGAGTGTCGGCGGGTCTGGTGACGAGCCGAATCCTCAGGCCGGAGCAGGCGGCGATGCGGGCGCTATTACGGGGATGGACGCGGATTCCGGAGCGGGTGGGGACGCGGCGGGTGCTTCCGGTAGTTCCGCCGCCTCCGGGAATGCGGGCGGCGACCCAGGGTTCATTACCGGATTGGAGAAAAAGGCCTCCTATCCCGACAGTGTTTATCCCAAGGAAAATCCGAATAGCCCGGAAAAGATCTTGCTCGGCAAGATCCTGTTTTGGGAAGAGCAGCTCAGCAGCCACGACACGCATGCCTGTGGCACCTGTCACCGTCCCGGCGCAGGCGGCTCCGATCCCCGGTCGGTACTTGGCGCATCTCTGGGCGCCGGACCCAACGGGATTTTTGGCGATGCGGACGACGCTCGTGGCAGCCAGGGCGTCGTTCGCTGTGATTCCGCAGGCGCGCCGAAGCCCGATCCCGTCTATGCGCTGAGCGTACAAGTTACTCCGCGCAAAGCTCCCTCGGCGCTGGATGCCTGGTTCTTCGACGCGCTGTTCTGGGACGGCAGAGCTACGACGTCTTTCGTCGATCCGGTGACGGGCGCGGTGGCGATCGAATCGGGCGGCGCGCTCGAGAGTCAAGCGGTAGCGCCGCCGGTGAGCAGCGTCGAGATGTCTTGCGAGGGCTACACGTGGACCGCCATCGAGTCCAAGCTTTCGGCAGCAACGCCGCTGAAATTCGCAAGTCAGATCCCCGGAGCCATGGCGGTGGCCGTCGGCGAACACCCGAGCTACCCCGCCTTGTTCGAGTGGGCATACGGGACGCCCGTCGTCACCGCGCGACGCATCCTGTTTGCGATCGCAACCTACGAGCGCCAGCTCAGATCGGATCAAACGCCTTGGGATCGCTTCAACGCCGGCGATGCCGAGGCCCTCACGCCCGATCAACGGGCGGGCCTGGCACTTTTCAACACCAAGGGACGCTGCGCCACCTGTCATGTTGCGCCGCTGTTCACCGACAACAAGTTCCACAACATCGGCGCGCAGGCGCCCAACCTGGATGTCGGCCGTTCGTCGATCAGCGGCGATGCAGCTGACCTCGGCAAGCTGAAGACCGCCGGCTTACGCAACGTGGGGCTGCGCGCCGCAGGCGGGCTGTTGCATTTTGCAACGGGTAGCGGCGCGACGCTGCGGTCGGTTCTCGACGTTTATCGTCAGGGCGGTATTCATCATGAGAACACCGATCCTGAGATTCACCCATTGAATATGCCGGACTACGAGTTTGAACAGCTCTTGGAATTCGTCCAAAATGGATTGACGGATCCGCGGGCCGCAGCCGAGCTGCCGCCGTTCGACCGGCCCCATTTAGGCTCGGAGCCGTAGCTCGTGCGCAATGCGGCGCCGTCGGGATTCGCGTTCAGCGTGCTGGTCACGCTGACTGCGCTGCTGGGCACCTCGCCAGCGCGAGCGGACGGAAGCTTTCCGGAGCCGCGGCAAATCCTGCTGCCAGCAGATAGCCCCCGACAGATCATCTTGGCCACGAATTTCGGGCTGCTCTTCTCCGAGGACAGCGGAGCCACTTGGCTATTCAGCTGCGAACGAGGGCTCAGCGCCTACGCTGGTAGATATCTGCTCGGCGCACCGACCTCGCACCGCATCTTTGCCACGACGGGCACCGGCCTCATCTACTCCGACGATGACTCGTGCAGCTGGCAAGCGGCGGGCGGCACGTTGAGCGCCGTTTTGCCCTACGCTTTTGCGGTCGACCCATCGAATTCAAAGCGAGTGTACGCGATCGGTGTGCCGCGCGAGGACCTCAGCAACGGCGAGAGCATCTACCTCTCTCACGACGGGGGACTCAGCTTCGGAAAACCCGTGTTCACCTCGCCAGCGCGCAGCGCCCTGCTGAGCGTCATGGTAGCGCCCAGCCAGCCCAGCAGGCTTTTTGCGACGATGTTTTCGACCCCCGCGAACCACCCGATCCTGCTGCGCACGGACGACTCGGGTGAGCACTGGGAAGTGGCCGCCGACCTGGTGGAGTCGCTGGGTGAAAATCCGTTCGAGCTGCTTGCGATCGATCCGCTCGACGAAAACACACTGTACGTGCGAATCCTCGGAGCCTCCGCCGAAACGCTGGCAACGAGCGATGATGGCGGACTCAGCTTCGTCCAATCGGTTTCAATCCCAGGTAAGCTTAACGCTTTCCTCAAGCTCGCGAGCGGTACGATCATCGTCGCTGGCACGGCGGGCACCGACGCTGTCGGTTACCGTTCGAAAGACGGCGGGCAGAGCTTCGAAGCCTGGCCAGGGGCCCCCCACGGTCACGCTTTGGCGGAACGCAACGGCCAGCTCTACGTCGCGGGCGACAATTTTGCTGACGGTTATGCAATCGCGGAGTCGGACGACGAGGGAGCACACCTCAGGCCGCTCACCGGGTTCAAACAGGTGCAGGCGGTCAAGAGTTGTGTTGCCGACCTGTGCACCGACAGCTGTGCGTATTACGCTGGCATCGGTTTGTGGCAGAAAGCCGTGTGTGGAGCGGTATCGACCCCGCCGAGTGCCGACAAACCGGTGGGTGCGGGTGGCGCTAGCGCTTCAACTGCCGGCGGTGCGAACGCAAAGGCTGGCGCCAAACCCGGTGCAGAAGAACGACCTGCCGAAACGGCTGGCGCTGGATCGCGGGGCATTGGCCAGGCGGATCAGCGTCCGGGTCTCCGGGCCTTCGGTGGCGGCTGCGCGTGCGACCTCAGTTACGGTCGGCGCGCCAACGATTGGACGACGCTGCTGGTAGCCGGGTCCATCTTGGGGGCTCGTCGGAAAGTACGTCGCAGAACTCGTGACCCACGATCTACTGATTCAAGAACAGAAATGCGCCGGCGCGCGCTGCGGTGAGGATGTCGGGCAAACCATCACCGTTGACGTCAGCGACGACGACCTGGGTTCCGACGCCGGCCTCCGAATCGAGCAAGTGCGGCTCGTAGCGGGGCGGCTGCCCGGGCTCGCGGATCAGCCGGAACCAATACAGCACGGCCGGCGCCTCCAGCTCAGCGCCCAGTCCATTACCATGCGCGCCTTTGCGCTTGCCGGTGACGATGTCCTTCAAGCCATCGCCATCCAGATCCGCGACATCGAGCGCATGCAGCTGGGCGAAGGCAACACCGTATTGTGCTTCCTCGGCACGCGTATTCATCAGCACGTGCTTCACGAAGCCTCCGCCCGTTTGCTCGAACCACGCAAGTCCCCAACCGTGCGCTTGCAGGCTGGTGACCACGTCGCTGTCGCCATCGCCGTCCACGTCGTCGACAAACATTTGCGCGCCCCCGTAGGATTCGCCGGCGGCTTCCTGACCCCAGAAGGCGGCAGGGTGTGAAACCCAGGGCAGCGCGGACCCGCTAGCCGGCTGCTCCCACCATCCCTCGGCCAAGATGAGGTCCGCACGGCCATCACCGTTGACGTCGCCGACCCCCATGCCATGCGTGTAGCGACCCCAGTTACCGTTCGCGGTTACCTTCCGGAAGGGCCAGGGCTGCTTGGAATCGGCCCAGTCCGGCTGCGCCCAGCCTCCGTAACCATTCGAGAGTGTGACAAGCTCAGGCTTACCGTCGGCGTCGATGTCCGCAAAAGTTGCCGATTCATCATCGACGGCGCTGTACACGACGTGCTCCGCCCAATAGCCGCCTGCGCCCTTCGGGTTCTCATACCAGACCGCTTCAGCACCGCCGGCCAACCGAAACGAAAGAACGTCGAGCCACCCGTCTTGATTGAGGTCATGGGTGAAGATCGAGTAGCAGTCGGAATCGCCCGAGGCGTCGAAGGGCGTCGCTCGCGGCTGCCTGAAGGCGCGCTTTTCAGCGTAGTCCGGACCGGGGTACCAATAGGGTCCAGCGATGATGTCTGGTTTCCCGTCGCGATCGAGATCTCCGTAGTTGATGCCTTCGGAGTAGAACTCCGCATTGAGCCGAGTCTTGACGAAGTTCGGCTGGTGGCTCGCAGACCCGCCGTTCGGCAGGCCTGAGCCGCCAGCGCCGCCCGTCGCAGCGCCGCCCGTCCCAGCGCCGCCCGTCCCAGCGGGCCCGGCTTCTGCCGCACCCTGGCCCAGCTGCCCACCACCACCATCGCTCTTGCCGGAAGCTCCCGACTGAACCGGACTACCGCTCGCCCCGCTCGTTCCCGTCGCGCTCGCGGATTGCTTTTCGGGCGAACTACACGAAGCTGTCGCGGTGCTCACGCCAAGTGTGAGCAAGACAATCAAATAACGAATTGGGTGCGGCATGGTCAACCGACGGCTCGCTGAGCCGTGTTTGAAGAGTAAGCAGCTTGCCGCTAGTCAGCGCAAGGGGCAGGGGACTCGATGTGGCCCTAACTCCGACGAGAGCGCACTTTCCGCCATCCTGGATTCTGCGGCAATCTTCGCATGACAATCCGGCGCCCCTCGCCGCAATCACACAATGGTGGCTCTCGGCCACCTGGAGGCCGGCACGAAATCCGCGGGTGTCCTCCCTGCCGAGGCACGCGGCTGTCTCCAGACATATCAGCTTGGGCTCGACTATTTGACGGGTTCGTTGCGGCCTCTGTGTCCCCGATTCGGACATCGAGGACATTCTTCACGAGGTCTTCTTGGTGATATTAGCGCGATGGCATGACTGCGACCGAGCGCGTCTGCTGCGCTGCAAGGAGCTCGAGCTCGACCTCGCGCTCGTCCGCTCGCAGAAGGGAAGCTTTCGTGTTCGGTGAGCAGTCCCTTTCGAGTCTAGCGCGAGACCTCCTGGCAGAAGAGCGAGGGCGCCACGAGGGCGAAGCCCTCAAGTCGAGCGTCATCGCCCGTGCTCGCGCCGAGCTCGACCGTGAGCGGCCGTCGGGCGTTGGCATACGGGCATTGCACACGTCTGCTACGACTTCACCGGACGTGGGGCCAGCTCTCCTTCCCAGGTCCAGTCAGGGCTGGTTGGAGTGGCCGTCAGTAGAGACGGAATCGCAGACTTGTTTTGCTCGGCCGGCCGCCGGCGACCGCGGAGAAAGGTGAGCAAGCTCGGCGCGGCCCTGACTGACGCGTCCCAACGAGCAGAGCGCCTGCGCCTGTGCGGCTTGTCGCTCCGCACCAAGGATTCCGTGAGGAAACTGGCGTTGGTGCTCGTTGAGAGTTGTGAGCGCTTCGCCCGCGCGACCGGCGTTGAGTGCCGCGACGGCGCGGGACAGCAGCGCTACTTCTTGAGTGAGCGCGTCGGGGCGGCGAGGCGCCGAGCTTGGCGGCTGACTGGTGCGCTCGGCAGCGTCCGCCGCCGTCGGTGTGGCTGGCTGTTCGACGGCAGCCACGGGGGCCGGGTTCGTTGCTCCTGGCAGGGCTGGCCCCCTCACTAGCTGTCCAGCAACTGGGGCTCCAGCGGGCGGTCCGCCTGGTCCCGGCTTGGACGCGAGAAAGACCGCTCCGACGACGCATGCACCGATGGCGGTGGCGGCGATGGCGCGCAAGGCAAGCATTCGAGCGCTCGACGCGACAGGGGTGCTGGGCGGAAAGGCATGCGGCCCGAGGCGCGCGTTCAGCGCCGCTTCGACGCGTTCGCGATCGGCGCTTGTTGCTCGAAGGGCGCTCCGACCAGCTCGAACTACCGCGCTGGCATCCTGATTCAGAGAGCCCATTTAGTCACGCCCCTTGCTTCGCTCTCGACGGCGAGCCAATGCGGCTTCGAACGCTTGTCGCGCCGCGCGCAGCCGCGAGTACGCCGTATTGAGCGGAATCTCCAAAACATCCGCCGCTTCGGGAACCGTCAATTCGTCGACCTCCACGAGCGCGAATACCTCTCGCTTAGGCTCATCCAGCTCGTCCAACAGACTGGCGAGCAGCTGCAAATCAGTGTTCGTGTTCAAGCGCTCGAACGGTGTCGGCTGGGGGGGAACGCTCTCGCTATAGGAGCCCGCCAAGATGCCGGCTGCGACTTGGGTGCGCTGCGCGCGGCGATAGTCGCTCGCCATGCGCCTCACAACGCCATAGATCCAGCTGCGGAGCGCTTCGGGCCGCTCCAGACCTGCGAGCTTGGCGTGAACCACGATGAATACTTCCTGAACGAGATCATCGACCGCATGCGGCGGGACGCCGAAGCGTCGCGCCGATGACCAAACGAAATCGAAGTATTGCCGGTAGACCGCATGAAACGGGGGCACTGTGGTGCGATCAGCATGCAGGCTTGGCAGGTCCGCGTCGAGGTCCCTGAGCACGGCCCACGCCGAAACCGTGTGCTGCCATTCTCTATAGATGCAATGGCAGCGGACTCGGCAGTCCGTCAGAAAATCCACTCCGGCGTCACGCTGATGGTCGCGGCCGCCGGCAGCAGGGTTTCGACCGGCCCGACGCCATCGAGCAAGAGCCGTGGTCGAGAGGTCTCGATCTCCCCCTCGACGCCGAGCAGCAGGCTCAGCCAAGCCGTAACTTGAAAGCGCGCTTGTAGACCGAGGCCCACTGCCGCCCACGTCGTCTGGACGGTGTGTGCCGCGACATGCGCGCCTTGCCCACGTGCGGACAAGTGGTCGATCGACAAGGTCGCGCAGGGAGCGAGCTCGAAGCGCGAAATCAGGAGCGCTCGGCAGGCGAGGAGAGTGATAGTTGTCCGGCGGACTTCAGCATCGTACTGCTGGAAATCGTCGCTTGTCGTCGCGTGCTCCGGAAACCACAACACGCCTCTCGCCAAGAAACGCCAGCTGCCGACTGAAGCGCCCCCCGCTACGCCGACACCCAGGCTGGGCGCCCGTAGTGGACCGATGCCGAGCATACCCACTGGCAGTTGAGCAAGTCCGTGCCAGTGGCGTCGCGAACGGGACTCCGTGCCGGTGGCCGCGCGGGATATTTTCGCGGCGTTGCCGCGCGGCGTTGCCGGCCCGCCGTTGGTTGTCGTCCCCGCAGCCGTCTCACCCGTCGTCGAGGGCGGTGCGGTGTGATCGACATCGGTTGATTGCAGGACCCCGGAACGAAACAGCAGCGCGACAGCTACCGCTGTCGCGCCCGCCAGCGTGCTGCACGAGCGACCCTCGATGTTGCGCTCTTCGACCATTTCTCCAGCGTGCAGCACCAAGTGCAGGCGCAGCATCTCCTCATCCTTGCGCGTGACCGTTGCCTCGGCGCGTAGGGACAAGGCGCTCGATTTGCGCGAACCTGCGAGCTTGCGTATGCGGGTCTGTACTTCCTCGAGTTGCGGGCAGTCCGCCGGCGCAGTCCATTCGAGGTTGACGGCTTCGAGTGGCTGCACTTGTTGCTGCGCTTGCACGCGGGCAGGCGACAGCAGCACGAGCAAAGCCCGCAGCACGGGTGCGCTCAGCGCCCAAGCTCGCCGTCGATTAGAGGGTGGAACTGATGTTGACGTCATCCACGTAGAGGGTGGAAGCCGGGGGTGACAGACCGTCCGCCAAATTTCCTACGTACCACTGGCCGAAGGTCGCATCGTCGGTCACCAGCTTCGTCACGTCGAAAATCTGCTCTCCATCTTGGTACAGGGCCACCTCACCCGTCATGTCGGCTGCGCGCTTGAGGAACAACTGCACGTGAAACCACGAGCCGAAAGGCACTGGTGGCTGGGTCGCCGACTCGCCGAGCCTCTGGTACCGCATGCCGAAGACCGCCACTTCGAGGTCCGCACCCGCCGCGATCAATGAGACATCCAACACGCCGTGCGTGCGGGCTAGATCCTCGCCAGTCCGGAAATGGAACAGGTTCCAATTGCCGCTGGTCGCTGTCGGTTCGGGAATATAGTACCAGGCTCCGTAGTAAGCCGCTGCGGGTAAGGTGCCTTGGCGCACACAGCGGGTCTGGGAGATACCGGGAGCATCGCTTTGTACCGTGAAGGCAGCTGCGTAGCGACCCGAGTGAACCGGCGAGCTGACGAGGAGCGTGGATGCCCCCGCGTCGGCGTAGCAGAAGCCGGCCAGCTCGCTGTAGTCGCAAAACCGATTTTCGAACCCGCTCGTCCAGGGAGCGGTCACCGGGGCCGTTCGTTCGGGAATCTTGCTCGGCGTCCCGTCCGCGGAGCACGTCCACTCGCCGATGCTCAGCTGCGGCTGGCATCCAGCCACGGCGCCGAGCATCGCCAGTGCCGCCCCGAAGCGTGCCGCACCCAGGCGCTGCGCGAATGCCGAGTAGGTCACCCGAGGACGCGGCTTGCCGGCGGAGCCAGGTAGGCGGGGTGTCACTTCGGCAATAGTGTGAGCGAAATTGGTGATTTGTCACCCGGCAAAGCCGCTTCGGCCGCCGCGAGTGTGGAGCCACGTTTGCGGGAACTGGAACCAGTTTCCAGTGCAAAGGGGAGCAACTTCGTCGAGTGCCGCCACGATCGACCTGGGGTGCTCGATTCGGATGACGGAAATTCTAGTCTGGCGCCAGTGCCCGGTCATGGCACCCGGCCTAGCTCCTGTCGGCGCGAACCAAGCGCTGTCCGTCGGGCGCGCCGATTCCGATTTTAGAAGGATCCCATCCAATGAAATGAGTGGTGCATACAATGATGTGTGAGCACACGGGTTGGGTGCGCGCGAGCGCTATCCGGTCTTCGCGTATCAGGCGTGTTTGAGAAATATGTTTCTCAGTTCGTTTTGTTGAGTCGTTCATTGGGTGTCGCGTCTCCTTGAAGTTACGGGTGACATACAATGTTCGATAGCGAAACAGCATCAGTCTCGTACGGTCCGTTGGTTCGCGAACAGCCTGAGTTGACCGGCGCGGTGGTGGCGACTCGCCTGATCGATGCACCGGATGAAGAGCTGGCGCGGGCGTTGCTCGTAGGTGACCCGCACGCGCAACACGTCACTTGGCAGCGTTTCAGTCCACTGGTGGTGCGGATGGCGCGGCGCGCTTTTGGTCGTCACGATGCAGAAGAAGTCGTGCAAGAAGTTTTCCTCTGCCTGTTTCGACGTGTGCACACCTTGCGCGTTCCCGTCGCATTCCGGGGGTTCGTGATCGCGATTGCCAAGCGGACGATGAGTCACGAACGGCGTCGCCGTCGGCTGCGCTTCTACCAGGCGTCGGAGGACGAGCAGCGCTCCGCCGGCGAGCTGAGCGTAACCGCCGACCCAGCCGCAAAACATGCCTTGATTGGCCTGGAGCAGCTGCTCGCTCGGTTGCGCCACCGCGAGCGCAACGCCTTCATGCTTCGCTTCGTCGAAGGCATGGACGCGGCAGAGGTGGGTGAGAAACTCGGCGTCTCCGCGCCGACCGCCAGGCGCTCGTTGGCGCGAGCGTGGAAGCGCATCAACGTTTGGGCCAGTCGTGACCCATTCCTGGCGGACTACCTACGTGAGGGAGTGATCGCGAACTGCTAGCGCCTCGCCAGAAACCAGGCTTGGCGGGCGGCAAGCGCGGTGCCGGTCAGAACGGCGCGTTAGCTCAAAGATCTGGCTAAAGGTCAGGGGCTTCAGAAGAACAGCTGCCACTGCACGTTGATCTGATTGAAGTCGTGTGGGGCCGGGCTGCGGTGCACGCGTGCGAAGAAGGCTTTTAGGTTCGAGTTGTGCCCGTAAGGCCAAAAAGCTAGCCCGCCACCGCAGCGATCCTCGCTTGGTGGCGCCGCCTTGGCTGGACGAGCTGTGAGGCGCTCGATGCGCGCGATCGGGCTGAGCATGATCGAGCGCACGAGGTAACCCGCCTCCGCCATGATCGCCGTCGACTTGGGGAGCGCCGTGATGAAGTCCCGTTCTGACGTAGAGACATCGGTAGTCTGCTCCGAAAATGGATGATTAGCCCTCGCTCATCGCCGTGAGATGACGTGCGCGAGCGGCGGACTCAGATTGGCATGGTCCCCGCGGGCACGCAACAGACACTCAATGCGTTCCGACATGCGATCTGAGCGTACATCCCGTGCGGTTGCTGGTGGTGCCAACCCGCATTCGGTGATCAGCAAATTGCATATTCAACGCGTTCCGTGTGCGAACCAGATTGGCGTCGCCGAGCATCAAAGACGGGCTTTTGTTCGCGCATGAGCCCAGCGCAGCGGGCGATGACGCCGGACGAGAAGCGCGTGATCTTCGCTTCGTCCCTCGGGACAATCTTCGAGTGGTAGGACTTCTACCTGTTCGGGGTGCTGACTGCGGTGATCGGAGCGCAGTTTTTTGCGCCGCTCGACGAGAGCACAAGCTGCGTTTCCGTGATCAGAAAAGTGGGGGCAATCGCGCCGGCGCCACGCACTTGGTCTCGGGTGCCACGAAATCGCGGAACTTGATCAACAAAGTCGACGGCGCCGAAACAGGCGGTGGCAGAAGCTCACCAAACGTGATCAGCAATCGAGATGATCGATGCGTTCGAGGTTCCGTCACATGGAGTAACAGAGATTGTTAAAGATGGTTGTTCGTTGGTCACCTCCCAGGGTTGCGCCTGCCGACCTAGATATGGCAGAGTGCGCGCGTCAGTTGACGCTCTCAGCGACCCGCGCTGTGGGGCCGGACGACGGAGAACCGACCGCGTGACTAACGCAGCCTGCGTCATAGGCATCGATTTCGGCACCGACTCCGTGCGCAGCCTGGTCGCTGACGCGACGAGCGGAAGCGTGCTCGGCGCCGCAGTGAAGTACTACCCGCGTTGGGCCAAGGGGCTCTACTGCAATCCAGTCGAAAATAGGTTCCGGCAGCATCCGCTCGACTACATGGAGAGCATGCAGGCGTCGTTGATCGAGGCGCTCGAGCTGGCGGGTTCAGGAGCGCGAGCCCGGGTACGCGGGATTGCTGTAGATACGACTGGTTCCACCCCCGTGCTGGCAGATCGCTCAGGTCGGCCGCTGGCCCTGGGCGCGGCGTTGGCCGAGAACCCGAACGCCATGTTCGTGCTGTGGAAAGACCACACCGCGGTCGCCGAGGCCGAACGTCTGAATCACCTCGCTCGAACTTGGGGTGGACCGGACTACACGAAGTACGTTGGCGGTATCTATTCGTCGGAGTGGTTCTGGGCGAAAGCCGTTCACCTCCTCGAAACAGACCCAGCCGTGGCAGAAGCCGCGGTCACGGTCATCGAGCATTGCGATTGGATTCCGGCGCTGCTCACTGGCACGACCGACCTCGTTCGGTTCAAGCGCAGCCGTTGCGCGGCGGGCCACAAGGCGCTTTGGCACGCGGAGTTCGGTGGCTACCCGGCCGACGACTTCTTGGCGAAGCTCAACGCCAAGCTTCCCGCGCTGAAGCGAACGCTGGGCAACGACACATTCACGTCCGACCAGCCATTCGGCACTCTGTCGGCGGAATGGGCCGCCCAGCTCGGGCTTTCGGCGGAGACGGTGGTCGCGGTTGGCGCGTTCGACGCGCACATGGGCGCCGTAGGGGGCGGCATCGGCCCTAACCGGTTGGTCAAGGTCATGGGCACCAGCACGTGCGACATCGTCGCTGCCGCGCCTGGCAGCCAGCCTGATCAACTCGTCGCCGGGATTTGCGGGCAGGTCGACGGTTCGGTGATTCCCGGCACGATTGGTTACGAAGCAGGCCAGTCTGCATTCGGAGATGTTTACGCCTGGTTCAAGGGGCTGCTGGCTTGGCCGCTCGCAGCCATTTTGCCCAATCTTACCGGGATTTCGGAAGAGGCGAAGCGCGAGGTTGCAGCCTCCATCGCCGAGCAGATCATCCCGGCGCTCGAACAGGCAGCGGCGAAGCTGAGCTCCGAGGAGACGGTCCCGCTGGCGCTGGACTGGATGAACGGGCGCCGAACTCCGGACGCCAATCAGCGGCTGACGGGCGCGATCGCCGGACTTTGCCTCGGTACGGACGCGCCGCGCATCTATCGTGGTTTGGTCGAAGCAACAGCGTTCGGTTCGCGCGCCATCGTCGAGCGTTTTCGCGCGCAGGGTATTCGCATCAACAGCGCGATCGCGATCGGCGGCGTAGCCAAAAAGAGCCGCTTCGTGATGCAAACCATCGCTGACGTCTTGAACATGGAAGTCACGGTGGCGGCGGGTGAGCAGACCGTCGCGCTCGGCGCGGCGATGTTCGCCGCCACCGCTGCTGGAGTCTACCGCCGCGTCGAGGAAGCCCAGCGCGCCATGTCGGCGGGCATCGACTCCGTCTACCGACCGGAGCCTGACCGCGCCCGGCACTACACGCGCCTTTACGCAGACTATTTGGCGTTCGGCGCGTTCGTCGAGAGCCAGCAAGAAGCCAAGTCATGAGCACTGCAAGTAAACAAGAAATCTGGTTCTTGACCGGCAGCCAAGAGCTGTACGGCCAGGAGACGTTGGACAAGGTCGCAGCGCACTCCAGCGAAATCGCCGCCTATCTCGACTCCACGCTGCCCGTTCGAGTGGTGTGGAAGCCGACGCTCAAGGGGCCGGATGCGATCGCGCAGCTTTGCCTCGAGGCGAACGCCGCGCCCGAATGCGTGGGCGTGATCACCTGGATGCACACGTTTTCGCCCGCGAAGATGTGGATTCGCGGTCTCACACGGCTCAATAAGCCGATGGCGCATTTGCACACGCAGTTCAACCGCGAGCTGCCGTGGTCGCAGATCGACATGGACTTCATGAACCTGAACCAGTCGGCCCACGGCGACCGAGAGTTCGGTTTCGTCGTCGCGCGCCTGAGGCTCGAGCACAAGATCGTCGTCGGGCATTGGCGGGACACCGAAGTCAGCACCGAACTCGAGAGCTGGTCGCGCGTGGCCTGCGCGGTCGCCGAATCGCGGCGACTGAAGATCGTGCGTTTCGGCGGCATGAACATGCGCGAGGTTGCCGTCACGGGCGGCGATCGCGTCGAGGCGGAGATCAAGTTCGGTTGGTCGATCAACGGACACGCCGTCGGCGACCTAGTCGAGCGGATTGCCGAAGTGCGAGACGCCGAGGTCGAGCAGCTCGTCGAGGAATACGAAGCGAAATACGTGCTTGCGCCGACGTTGCGGCCGGGCGGGGAGCATCGCGAAAACGTGCGCCATGCGGCTCGGCAAGAGATCGGCATGCGCGGCTTTCTCACGAGCGGTGGCTACGGAGCTTTCACCACCACGTTCGAGGACCTCTACGGCCTCAATCAGCTGCCGGGCTTAGCTTGCCAGCGGCTGATGGCGGACGGCTACGGATTCGGCGCCGAGGGAGACTGGAAGACGTCCGCGCTCGTGCGGCTGATGAAGGTCATGTCTGTAGGGCGCCCGGGCGGCGTGTCGTTTATGGAGGACTACACCTACCACCTGGTCAAAGGCGAAGAGAAGGTACTCGGGGCGCACATGCTCGAGGTCTGCCCGTCGATCGCTGACGGCAAGCCTTCGCTCGAGGTTCACCCACTGGGGATTGGCGGCAAGGCAGCGCCTTGTCGCTTGGTGTTCAATGCCGCGCCGGGACCCGCGGTCGGCGCGACCCTCGTCGACATGGGGGGACGGATGCGGCTGATCGTTCACGAGCTGGACGCGATCAAAGCCGAGCACGCGATGCCCAAGCTGCCGGTCGCGCGAGCGCTTTGGGTGCCGCGACCAGACTTGAGACGCGGAGCTCAGGCTTGGTTACTCGCGGGCGGTGCGCATCACACGTCGTTCAGCCAGGCCGTAGTGGCCGAGCAGCTCGAGGACTTCGCCGCAGTTCTGGGCGTGGAGTGCGTACGCATCGGGCACGGCACGGACCTGAGCGGGCTCAAGAAAGAGCTGCGTTGGAACGAAGCCGCCTTCCGTCTGGCTCGCTAGCGTCGAGATCCCCATGAAATCGAGCTTCGACGAGCTGAAGGAACGGGCGTGGCAGGCGAACATGGAGATACCGCGCCGTGGCTTGGTGATCTACACGTTCGGCAACGTCTCGGCCTTCGACGCCGAGCGGGGCGTCTTCGCGATCAAGCCGAGCGGGGTCGCTTACGAGCGCCTCACGGCCGCCGACATGGTCGTCGTCGATCTCGACGCCAAGGTCGTGGAGGGGGTACTGCGACCATCGTCCGACACGAAGACGCACGCTGCGCTGTACCGGGCGTTTCCAGGCATCGGCGGCATCGTTCACACCCATTCGACCTACGCAACCGCCTGGGCTCAGGCCTGCATCCCCATCCCGATCTACGGCACGACGCATGCGGACCACCTCGCCGAGGATGTGCCGTGCACCGCGATCATGACCTCCGATGCGGTCGGCGGCGATTACGAAGCAGAGACGGGCGCCCAAATCGTCGAGTGCTTCCGCGCGCGCGATCCGCAGCAGACGCCGATGGTGCTCGTGGCAGGGCACGCGCCGTTCGCGTGGGGCAAGACGGCGGACAAGGCCGTTTACCACGCTGTCGTTCTCGAAGAGCTCGCCAAGATGGCATCCATCACGCGGTCTCTGGATTTGCAGGCAGCGCGCTTGCCGGACTACCTCGTGCGCAAGCACTTCGAGCGCAAGCATGGCAAGCGCGCGTACTACGGGCAGTAACACGCGGCGCCACGATTCGAGACGGCACCAAGTTAGACGGCACACAGCACACTAGAGAACGAACGACTATGCGACGAGCACTGCAACTTTTGGCGTTATCGGGATGGTTGGCCGCGCTTTCGTCGTCACCTCACGCGTTGGCCGAGGGATCCGCTGGCGACGACCCGGCCGGTGAAGACAAGGCAGACGCGGACGCCGCGGCCCGGCCAAAGTTCGGTGACACGACCAGCAACGGCTATTTCCGCGGCGGGTTTGGTGCGAGTAGCCAAAAGGGGCGTCAAACGTGCTTCCAGCTCGCGCTCAACGGCGGGCTGCTGTCCAAGTACCGGCTCGGCAACGAATGCGAGGTCTGGGCCGAGTTTGGGCTGAATACGGTCGTGTATTCCGGGTCGGACGGCGCGCTGGCGACCATGCACTTCACGCCGGCTGCGTTCATTCCAACCAGCAAGCTCGGCTACTCCCCGACGGGTGTTACGTCGTCTGATTTCGGTTCGCCGGGAACCGGCGCGACGGTGGCGTTTCCCAATCTCTACGCTGACATCAAGGGCATTCCCTGGTTGCACGGCGGGGCGGCGTGGGTCGGTACTCGCTACTACAAGCGTGAGTCCATCTACATCAGCGATTTTTTCTACTGGAACCCATCCGGCGTCGGTGGGGGCGTCGAGGACATCAACCTCGGTTCGGATCTGCGGCTCAGCTACGCGGCGTTTGCCGTGGATAGGCAGCCGGTCGGAAGTCCCCAGGTGCCGAGCCAGATCGACTTGGGCGTTCGCAACGATCTGCAACTTCGCGGAATTCGCCCCTACCCGGGCGGCGAGTTTCAGCTCGGCGCTCAGTACATCGCCGACTTTAGCAACGACAAGGACGTTAATGGTGTGTCAACGACGCACGGCGGATGGGGCGTCACTCTACGGCATGTTCAACAGCTACTCGGCGGTGACAACAAGTTCGTCGTCCAGTACGGCAGGGGCGGCGGAACGGGTTTCGGAACGCTGGCGCGCTTCTACTACCCTGACTTCTCGCTGAAGTGGGATCCGAAACAGGCACGCCTGCGCCTGCTCGACGTGCTCACGATTCAGCCCACCGCGTGGTTTGGCGCTCAAGTCGCCGGCGTTTACCAGCGTGACGACGAGGGTACTGGCGTGAGCGGAGCCGTCACGAATTGGTACTCCGGTGGCGCTCGCCTCGCGGTCGATGTGGTCGAGCACTTCAAGCTGCTGGGCGAGGCCGGCTATGACCTAGTCAAGAAGACCAACGGCGCGCCGCCGCAGTCCCTGACTAAGCTCACCTTTGCTCCGGCAATCACCGCCGGCAAAGGCTTCATGGCGCGCCCGGAGCTGCGCGTGTTTGCCACGTACGCCAGGTGGAGCGAGTCCGCCCGGCTCGCGGTGATCGATTCTGCCCGCATCTACACCGACAACTACCCCACCTACCTGAGCGGTTGGACGTATGGTCTTCAGGGCGAAACTTGGTGGTAGGCGCTCGTGCCTGCGGCGCGTCAATCGCCGCGCTGCTGGCGTTGGGTTGCACCGGAACCGCTGTCCCAGCCGCAGCAAGCCTCGCGGGGGCAGTCGATATCTCCGTCGACGCAACCGTGCCGGGAGCGCTGCTCGAGCGCGTGTGGGCGTTTCACGGCTACGACGAAATCAACTACACGACCGTCCCGGAAGGCGAGGCGCTGCTGCGGGCGCTCGCCGCCGCACACTCGGCGCCGGTCCACGTACGCAATCACTTTCTGTTCAACAGTGGCGACGGCACGCCGCGTATGAAGTGGGGGTCGACCAACGTTTACGCTGAGGACCCCGCCGGCGCGCCCGTCTACGACTGGGCGCTGACCGACCAAATCCTCGACGGGATCACGGGCGCTGGTGCGTTGCCATTCGTCGAGCTCGGGTTCATGCCTCAGGCGCTCTCGACGCACCCGACGCCGTACCAGAACTCCGGCACCCTCTTGCTCAACGGCGGATGTTTCTATCCACCGAGCGACTACCCGAAGTGGGCGGCGCTGGTCCGCGCCTGGGCGACGCACGTGGACGCGCGCTACACGGGCGTCGCGGAAAGTTGGCCTTGGGAGCTGTGGAACGAGCCCGACAGTAGCTACTGGCACGGCAGCTTCGACGACTACACCAAGCTCTACGACTTCACGGAGGCGGCCTTGCACGAGGCGATCCCGGGCGCAAGGTTGGGCGGTCCGGCGGTGATCGCTCCCGCTGGCCCGTTCTTGACTCAGTTTCTGGACCACTGCGCGACGGGTACCAATGCCGTCACCGGGGACATCGGAACGCGGCTCGATCTCGTCACCTTCCACGCTAAGGGCGGCGTGACCGTCAACGGGGATCACGTCGAGATGGACCTCGGTAACCAGCTTCGCCTTCACCGCGCCGGCTTCGAGGCGGTCGCGGCGTTTCCTCAATTCAACCAAACGCCGATCTACATCACCGAGGCCGATCCCGACGGCTGCGCCGCGTGCGCCGCGAACGTGATCTCCGGCGGTGCTTACCGCAACTCAACCGCGTATGGCGCCCACGAAGTCGCGATGATGAAGCACACCATCGAGCTCGCGGACGAGCTGGGCGTCGACCTCGCGGGCGTGCTCACGTGGGCCTTCACGTTCCCGGAAACGCCCTATTTTGCTGGCTACCGCGGGCTGGCCACGCACGGCATCGACCTGCCGGTGCTGAGCGCGTTCGAGCTACTCGGTCGACTCGCTGGAGCGCGCTTGCCGCTGACCAGCAGCGGAGCTCGCGAGCTCGACGATATTCTCGAAAACGGCGTGCGGGGCCGCCCGGATATCGACGGCATGGCGACGCTCGATCAGGGGGCAATACGCGTGCTGGCTTGGAACTACCACGACGAGCTGATGGTGGCGGCCGCGACGCCAGTGCATCTGGCGGTTAAGCTGCCGCCGACCTTCGGCCCTCGTCTGCGCGTGTCGCATCAGCGTGTCGACGAGTCGCACGGTGACGCGCACTCGTTGTGGGTCGCGCAAGGGATGCCGGAGCCCCCGTCCTCGCAGCAACTCGCCGCGCTGCAGCAAGCGATGGCACCCGCCTCTTTGGTGCCGGATCAGACGGTCCAACCTGGCGCCAACGGTTGGGTCACGCTCGACTTCGAACTGCCTCGGTTTGGCGTGTCGCTGCTCACCATCACGCCAGTCACGCCGACTGGTGACTAGGAACCTCGTCGAGTGATCAATAAAAGTTGGGAGCTCGCTCGCGCTGGTGCCCAAGGACTTCAATCCTTGATCAACAAAAGTATCTGAATGCGATCGTGGCTCTCGGTTCACTGTTCAACTACACTGACGCAAAGTCGCTCTCAGAGGAGACCGTTCGATGAAGACGCAGTCCGCCGCTTTGGCGTTGACGATGATATTTGGCACGACGGCTTGGGCCGCTTGCAACGCCACCGGCGACAGCGCGGCGGGTGGCGCAACCAGCGGAAATCCGAGCGGCGGTAGCGCGAGCGGTGGCAGCGCGAGCGGCGCTGGCCAGGGCGCCGCTTGTTCGGCGACGGCGGCTTGCGGCGGCGACGTAGTTGGAGCCTGGAAAGTGGCGTCTTCGTGCTTGAGCGTCAGTGGTGAGCTCAACCTCAAACCGTTTGGCAGTTGCGAGCACGTGCCGACGACAGGTTCTCGGACCGTAACCGGAAACGTGACGCTCAATGCCAACGGGACTTGGTCGGACGGCACCGTCACCACTGGCAGCGAGAAGATGACGCTCGGTTCCGAGTGTCTGATGATTTCGTCGACGCCGGTGACCTGCGACGGCCTTGCTGAGTTTCTCAAGAATTACGGCTACGTGACGGCCAGCTGCACTTCGGCCAACGGCGGCTGCGCATGCTCCACCACCGTCCAACAGACGGGCGGACTTGGTTTGGTTGCGGCCGCGCCAACCAAAGACGGCAACTTCACGAAGACGGGTAACGAGCTTGACACTACCGGCGACACCGACGCCAAGTACTCGTACTGTGCGTCGGCCGGTGGCTTGACCCTGACGCCGTTGAGCACGAACCCCCAGGTTTCGGGCTCGATAGTCCTGCAGAAAGATGGCGGCTCAGGGGGCACCAGCGGCGGCGGCCAAGGCGGCACCGGCGGCGCTACGCTTGGAGGCAGCGGCGGTGCGGCTGGTAGTGGCGGTGGCGTCAGTGGGAGCGCCGGCTCCGGCATGGGTACGGGTAGCGCGCCGTGCGATATCTACAAAACCGGGGGTAGCCCTTGCGTGGCAGCCCACAGCACCGTTCGAGCGCTCTTCGGCGCTTACAGCGGGAAGCTCTATCAGGTGCGCAACGCGTCTTCGCAGACCAAGGACATTGGTACGCTCCGTCCCGGAGGCTTCGCCGATGGCGCAGCGCAGGCCACATTCTGCAACGGCGGCAAGTGTGAGCTCACGGCGATCTACGACCAGACCGGCAAGGGCAATGATCTTTGGTACCAGGGTACGGGCAGCCCGGTCGGTGGCAGTGACAGGCCCGCGAACGCGGCGCAAGAGCCGCTCAAAGTTGGCGGCAACAGTGTCTATTCGGTCTACATCGCTCAGCAAAGTAGCTACTGGGTGGACGCTTCCAAGAATGGGATTCCGCTCGGTGCCGAGCCGCAGGGCATCTACATGGTCACGAGCGGCAAGCACTTCAACAGTGGTTGCTGCTTCGACTACGGCAACAGCGAGCTCAGCCGAAAGTACGTGGGTCCCGGCGCCATGGATTCGGTGTATTTTGGCAACTCCACGCAGTGGGGCTCGGGAGCTGGCGCCGGCCCCTGGGTGATGGGCGATCTCGAGGCGGGCATTTTTGCTGGTAGCAAAGGCGGCAACAATCCGAGCCTCCCGACGGTGGCAGCAACGTACGTCACCGCGATCGAGAAGAACAACGGCAGGACGGAGTGGGCACTCAGGGGTGGTGACGCGACTACCGGTAACCTCAATACGTATTTCAAGGGCGCGCTGCCTAGTGGCTGGAACCCGATGAAAAAGGAAGGCGCTATCGTTCTGGGTAGCGGTGGCGATTGCTGCAACGGCAACACCAACCTGAGTGTTGGTACGTTCTACGAGGGTTGCATCGTTGCTGGTTACCCGTCGGATACGACGGAGGATGCGCTTCAGGCAAACATCGTTGCGGCCGGGTACGGCAAGTAACGCCGAGAATCCTTTATGAAAACACGTACTTTTTGGGCTGAGATCTCATTTGTTGCGCTGTGTGGAGCCTATTTTTGTGGTTGCACCGTGCAGAATACGGCGGGCGGCACGGCCGGCTCGGGGGGCGATAGCGTGATCCCGAACGGCGGCACAACGGCGATCAGCGGCACGACCGGAGTGAGCGGCACGACCGGGACCGCTGGCGCCACCGACCCAGAGTCGGTCGGCAAGTGCACGACGACAGCGGCCGCGCCGCCAGCACCTCCTGCAGAAGGAGTCGCCAAGGGGCCGTGCGACATCTACGCGGCGGACGGCGGGCCGTGTGTCGCGGCGCACAGCACCGTTCGGGCGCTGTATGCGACTTACGCTGGGCCCCTCTATCAGCTCAGAAAGGGCGATTGCACGACGAAGGACATTACCGCGATCATGCCGGGAAGTTTCGCGAATTCGGCGGATCAAGACACCTTTTGCGGCGCCGACGCCTGCACCATCTCGATCATCTACGATCAGTCCGGCCAGGGAAACCACCTGACGAAGGCGCCCGCGGGTGGTGCGAAGGCGACGCCCGACAACGAAGCCAACGCCAAGGCCATCCCCGCGACCTTCGGTGGACACAAGGTTTACGGCGTTCACGTCGTGCCGGGTGTTGGTTATCGCAACAACAACGCCTGCGGCGCAGCCGAGGGCGATAGTGCCGAGACAGAGTACGCGGTCGTCGCTGGCGACCTCTTCAACGGTGGTTGTTGCTTCGACTACGGCAACATGGAACGCAACAGTCGCGACAACGGCGAAGGCACCATGGAAGCCGTCTATTTTGGCAAATGCGTTATCTGGGGCAAGGGTGCCGGTGAAGGTCCCTGGGTGATGGGAGATCTCGAGAACGGTCTGTGGGCTGGTGATTCGAGCCCCTTCGCCATGAACATGCCGCTGAGCTTCAAGTTCATCACCGCGATGGTCAAGGGCGACGCCGCCGGCAAGAATCACTGGACGATCAAGAGCGGCAACGCGCAAACTGGGATGCTAGTCACACCCTTCGACGGCAAGCGTCCGAGCTCGAAGTACAATCCGATGCGCAAAGAAGGCGGCATCGGCATGGGCACCGGTGGTGACAACAGCAACGGTGCTCAGGGCAACTTCTTCGAGGGCGTGATGACCGCCCACTACTCGACGAACATGGCCGACGACGCCGTACAGGCCAACATCGTCTCTGCCTACGGACAACCGTGATGACCGGCGCGAGCGTCACCCCGGAGCTCGCGCCGACATCGAGTCGAAGTGCTTTGGTGTGCGCGCCAGCTACGACTTCTTCGAGTCGCTATGAGCGCAGCGGCGTGGTGGCACGATTTGCAAAACGGTGATCAACAAAATCAGCGTGCCGGATCGAAGGCCCGCTTCGTCGTCGCGCGCGCGGTGCCGTGTCGTTTCCCTGTTCGTCCTGGCTCGATCCCGCCACTAGTAGTCTTACGCCAACGGCTCGCGCTCCAAGAGCAAGTGATCCCAGGTGCTCTCACTAGTCCCAAGCCCGACTGGTTGTTTTAGGAGACGTTCGATGAAGGTTCAATCTGCTTTCTTTTTGGTGGCGACAGCGTGCGGCGTGAGTTTTGGCGCTTGCTCCGTGACTGTCCCCCCCGCTGACACCGGCGGTGGCAGCGGGAGCCCCGGCAGCAGCGGCCGCGGGAATATCGCGGGGGCAAACGGAGCCGCCGGTAGCGCAGCCGTCGCCTCGTGCACCAACGTGACGGCCTGCGGCGGCACCCCGACGGGAAAGTGGGCCGTGGGCTCCTCGTGCCTCACGTTGAGTGGGAGCCTAGACCTTGCATCGGCCGGGCTCGATCCGCGCAGTTGCAACAGCGCAAGCATCACCGGCAACCTCACCGTGAGCGGGACCTTCACCGCGAACGCGGATGGGACCTACACCGACGGCACGACCACGACCGGAACGGCACAGGTCGAGCTTGCCGCAGGCTGCCTGCAAATTTCGGGAACGAGCATCAACTGCCAAGGGGCACAGACCGCACTCGAAAGCGCGGGGTTGGGGCTGGGCACGTGCACGCCCGTTGCCAGCGGCGGATGCACCTGCTCGAGCATCGTCAATCAGAAGGGCGGGATTGGCATCCCCACGCCGACCCCCGCCACGTCCGGCAACTACAAGAGCGCGGCCAATGCGCTCTCACTGACCACCGACTCGGGCAATAAGACCCACGCTTATTGCGTTTCGGGGAGCAACCTGACGGTCACACCGCAATCCAGCACCGCGACGGTGATCACCGGCTCGATCGCGCTGCAGCAGAACGCGCCGAACGGCGGCGGCGGTGCCGGGGGCGCCGACGCGACTGGTGGGAGCGTTTCGACGGGTGGCGGGGGCGCGGGCGGCTCGGCCGGCACGGGCGGAACGAGCGGAACGGGAATGCGAACCGATGGTCCGTGCGACGTCTATGCGGCGGGGACTACGCCTTGCGTTGCAGCGTACAGCATGATTCGCGGCCTCTCGAAGGCGTACACCGGGCCGCTTTTTCAGGTTCGGAACGGCAGCTCAGCCATGAACACCGGCTCTGGGGGCATGACCAAGGACATCATGATGACCGCGGACGGCTACGCCGATACGGCGTCCGTCGACACCTTCTGCATGGGCACCGTCTGCACGGTGTCTAGGTTGTACGATCAATCCGGGAACGGAAATCATCTGGGTCCGGCCAAGAAGGGCAATACGGCCGGAGGCGCTACGGGAGCCGAGGACGACTACGAGTCCAGTGCAACCAAGGGCGCAGTGACAGCAGGCGGCCACAAAGTCTACTCGCTCTACATGGCTGCCCACGAGGGGTATCGGCTCCAAGCGGTTGGAAAGAACATGCCGCTCGGCTCCGCGTCGCAAGGCATCTATGAGCTTGCCGATGGCACGCATGCCGGCACTGCTTGCTGTTGGGACTTCGGCAACGTCACCACCGACCCCACGAAATACGGCGTGATGAATACGCTCTTCTTTGGCAAGGCGTACTGGGGCAATGGTGCCGCCCCCGGCCCGTGGATGATGGCTGATTTCGAGGCCGGCGTTTGGGCAGGCGGCTCGAAGGTGGGCGACCCTGGTTGGGGCGCGCTCAGTGACATGCATCCATCCAACCCGAAGGACCCGGCGCTAGCGGTGCCCTTCGCGTTGGGCATCCTCAAGACTTCCACGGCCAAATGGGCTCTACGCGCGGCCGATGTGAAGACTGCTACGGATCTAGCGACCGCTTACGAAGGCGCCCTGCCCAAGGCAATGAGCAACCTAGGCGGGATCGTGCTGGGCGTCGGCGGCGACAACAGCAACAACTCGTGGGGAACCTTCTACGAGGGCGCCATCGTTGCAGGCTATCCCACGAACGACGCGGACCTCGGCGTGATGAAGAACGTCCAGGCCGTTAGCTATACGAAGTAGCTCGGCTGGCACCCAGCCGTTCACTCGCGGCCCTCGAATCTCTCGACTATCCGGGCTTCTACCGGCTGCCGGACGATTTTCGGTTCAAATTGCTGGGCTCCATGCACCTATCCAGCATGGGCTTTCGGATGACCTGCCGCGGCGCCGTCTTTGTCGCAGTCACGACTCTGCTCGGCGCCTGTTCAGGCAATCCCGCCAACACCCCCAGCCCAGCCAACGGCGGCGCCGCCGGCACGTCACCTGCCAGTAGCGCAGGGGCACCCGGCGTCGGCGGTGGCAGCGCGGGCTCGAGCAGCGCGGACGGCGGCAGCGCGGGCTCGAGCAGCGGCGGAGTGAGCGGCGCAGGTGGCGGCGCGGGCAGCCAAAGTGAAGGCGGCACGGCGACGGCCGGTACCGCCGGCTCCGGGCACGGCGGCTCTGCGGGCGCCACGGGTGCGGCAACCAGCTTCACCTGCAACCAAATCACCGGCCTGACACTCACGCGCGAATGGTTCCAAGCGGGCTTCGAGAGCGATGCCGGCATCATCGACGGCCGCTGGCAATTGAAGGCGCGCGAGCACGGCTACATCACCGAGTGGTCGAACCCCAGCAGCGACTTTTGGAATGAGCCGCCGCAGTCGCCGTGTGCAGCCGGCGCCACCAACCCCGATCACGTCGTGCTCACCGTGCTCAGCTGGAACCCGGCTTGCTGCACCACACAGGCCGAGTGGGAAGCGCAAGTCGACGCCGCGGTGACCAACCTGGTCGCCAAGTACTCCGCCCTGAAGCGGATCGATCTCATGACCGTGATCCGCGGCCCCGCCAACCAAGTCTGCCCCACGCCGCCCGCTGCCAATGAGACCATCTCGCTGCCCGCCGCGCTCGACGCCGCGCTCGCCGCGATCGCCGCCAAACACGCCGGCCTCGTCTTCGTCGCCCCCAAGTTCGAGGCCCACGACTGCGCCGCCTTCAACGGCGGCGGCCCCCACCTCACGACGTCCGGCAACACCGCAGTCGCCCAGGACATCGCGACTGCCTTCGACGACATGCAATAGAGACCTCGGCCGTGACTCCAGCGGCAACGGCGGCGCCCCCAACGCCGACATGGGCTGGACGCTGGTATACTACGTCGAACCGGGAACGGCCTGCACACTACGGCGGCGACTTGGAAGTCATGTTGAGCAAGCGCGAGCGATCACGAAACGCGGCCGACGCACGCTTGTCAGCTAGTGCTGCGACAGACGCGCTTCGGCGTAGCGCAGCTTGAGCTCGGCGTCCTTGTTGATTGGATCGTGCGCGTGGTCGAAGGGCGTGCGTGAGTTGATACCGCAGAAGTTCAGCATCTCGAACATCTTGAGCAGGTGGTCGATACGGCGGTCGGTGTCATCGGCCGGCTCGCCTTCGAGCTTCAGGCGCCAGAGCCGATCGAACAGTGCCTCTTCCTCCGGCATCTGCCCGGCGACCAACGCAGCTTTGACGGCGTCGCGAAGCTCGGCGTCCGAGCCGTCGCGCAGTGCTATCAACTCGTGCTCGTCGAGCGGAAACAGTTTTGCCTTTTCGCGAAAGTAGTGCAGCTGAAACGCGTAGGCGTGGGCGTGAACGCAGTAGCTGCAGCCGTTGAGCAACGACGCCTCGACGCACAGTAGGTGTGTCCGCAGCGGCCCCCAATCTTTCAGGATGGCTTCGTAC
Source organism: Polyangiales bacterium (assembly GCA_038230915.1). Lineage (GTDB taxonomy): Bacteria > Myxococcota_A > Polyangia > Polyangiales > Polyangiaceae > PMG-095. The sequence continues at coordinate 38,097 of JBBRMI010000028.1, forward strand.
TCCGGCAGGTTCTTCGCGAACCAGGACAGCGCACCGAAGGGGCCGAGGTGCTCGACGATCTGCGGCAGCAAAAATGGGGGCGCGCCCCAAATCTTGGTGGTGAGGCCGCGCAGGATGCCCACGGCCATGCGCTGTGAGAGGCTGCCGCTCATTTCGAGGCCTCGCGCAGCCACGCTTCCATGCTGTCGACCGTCGCAAACGTCTTCCAATCGAGGCCGGCGACCCGGGTGCCAATCAAGACACTCGCCCCTCGCGCCTGGGGGCTGTCCGAAACGAACGCCACGCGTCGCAGGCGGCTGCGATAGCGCCGATGTAGGTCTGCCAAAGCGTCGATGGCCGTCGAATGGCAGCCGCCCTGCGCGTGCAGTACGTAGCCGATCGTCTGCGCGCCGCGTTCTTGGAGCGCACGCGCGATGTCTCGCGAACAGGTTTCGACGGCGCGCGGCGTCCACGTGCCGCTCACGCTCACACGCAGGGTTTGCTCCGAGAGCTTCAGCTCGACCGTGGAAGTATCTGGCGAGCTTGCTTGCGTCGAGCGACCCACCGCGCCTTCGATTTCACTCACCAGCTCGGCCAAGGTTCGAAAACGCCGCTCGGCGTCGGTCGAGCGAGCGCGCTCGATTGCAGCCTCTAGCCCAGCGTCGCTGAACCGCTCGGGCGCCGTGCTGAGCAGCCAGCGCGTCAGGCCTGCCAGCGCGAATTGATCGACGCGCGGGTCGTGAGCCACCGAGAATGCCTGTTCGGGCGGCGTTAGCTCGCCGCTCACCGCGGTGTTGAGCAGCGCGGGATCGACGAGTACCGGGGTGTCGATAGTCTCGAACAGCACGTTGGCAGGCTTGATCGCCCCGTGGACCAATCCGTGCAGGTGCGCGTGCTCGAGACCCCGGCCTAGGCGCAGCGCGATCGCCAGCCGCTGACTCGCGCCGAGCGACGGCAAGTGCGCCTCCAGTGTACCGCCCCTGAAGTAGCTGCGAACCGAAAACAACACGTCGCCGCTCTTGCCGCGCTCGCGCAGTGCCGCGAAATGGGCGCTCCGCATGCGCGAGCAGGACAAGGCGCGCGACACGAATGTGACGATCGACTCCGCGCTATTCGTTCGGAACAGCTTGACGACCACCTCGCTGCCGCCCGAATCGAGGGCGCGCCAGGTTTCTATCGACGGGCTGCGACCCAGCACTTCTCGCAGCGTGTAGCCGGCAATCTCGGGTTGACTCACTATTTTCAGCCTACGCCCTACGGCCTCGCAGCACAATCAGTTCAATCGGCGCGAGCGGTTTGAGGCCGGGGGCTTCGTGCGACGTGGCAGCTCGGTGTGCACCGTTCGGTCGTCGACTTCGCTTCCACGCACGAGTCGCCAGCTCTTGCGTGAACCCGGGCACGCCCCCACAATCGCCTCATGTACGCAACCGCCGTTCCTCCGAGCGCCGCGGCCGCCGGCTACTACGATCAGCTCGGCTGAAGGAGCAGGAACAGTGATCAGCTTTCGCCCTCAGTTGTTCGTCTTCGCTTGTTGCCTCGTGGGCTGCGCAGGGCAAACGACGACGCCAGTGGCGGTCTCGGCGGCCGCTCCGTTTACGCCGGTCGCCGCGCCTGCTCCGGCAACTGCTGCGACACCAGCGACTGTCGCCGTCGCGCCCCCGCCTGCGTCCAACGCTAGTGTCACGGCGAATGTCACCAAGTTGATCGCCGAGGCGGTCGCGCTGCCAGGTGCGGTCGCGCCGGTTTCGTTGGACTACCTGTTCTTCGAGGCTCAGGCTTCGCGCGTTTGGGTGCCTGCTGGAGGCACCGGTAGCGTTGACGTATTCGACGTTGCTAAGCGGGAGCTCACGCGCATCGAAGGCTTCAAGACAGCGGAGCGCGTAAGCCACGGCAAGAAACGCACGCTGGGACCGAGCGCCGGAGCCGTTGGGGATGGTTTCGCGTACATCGGCAACCGGGCAACGCAGGAAGTCTGCTCCATCAACCTGACGACGCTCAAGAAGAGCGTCTGTATCACGCTTCCAGTAGCCATCGATGGTGTCGAATACGTGGCGTCGACGCACGAAGTTTGGGTAACGGCGCCTGACGCCCACTCCTTGCTGGTGTTAGCCACCTCGAACAAGGGCGACCTCAAATCCAAGACTGTCATCAAAGTCGACGGCGAGCCCGAGGGCTACGCGGTCGACGAGTCTCGCGGTCTTTTCCTGACCAACTTGGAGGACAAAGGCACGACGCTCAGCATCGACATCCAGACGCATGAAGTGCGAGATACGTGGAACGCGGCATGCTCCGCAGACGGGCCGCGGGGGATTGCGGTCGATTCAGCGCGTCGTCTCCTGCTCGTCGCTTGCACCGATCACGTGCAAGCGTTGGACATGGCTCACGGCGGGGCCCTCCTCGCAAAGCTCGACACCGGCGCGGGGCTCGACAATATCGGATACGTGCCAGCCACGCGCCTGCTCTACGCGGCCGCTGGAAAGGCTGCACGGCTCACCGTGGCCCGCGTTGGAGACAAGGGTGATTTTACCGTCGTCGCTAGCGCCGAAACCGCCGAAGGCGCCAGAAATGCCGTCGCCGATGCGAGCGGCACCGTCTACGTCGCCGACCCGCGCGGCGCACATCTGCTGGTACTGCGCGACCGCTAGATTCGCGCGGCGCTCAGGCCGCGTCGTCAGTCTGGTCGACGAGACGCACGTCGATCTCCAACGTCCCGCCCAGGATTGCGGCGTAGCTACGGCAGAGATCGAGCGCCTCGTCGATGCCTGACAGATCGAGAATGGCGAAGCCGCCGATCAGTTCCTTGGTCTCGGCGAATGGGCCGTCGGTGACGTGCAGGGCGTTGCTGCTGAAGGCCAGACGCTTGGCGGTAACGCTCGGCTTTAGCGCGATCGATTTGACGAGCACGCCGGCTTGGGTCATTTCGGTTTTGAGCCGAGTCAGCTCGGCCTTCTTCTGCGGGCTGCGCGTGCCGGCCTCGGTGTCTGGATCGGCCTTCTCGATCAGCAAGAACTGCAGCGGAGGGTTGTCGGGCGCCGGCATCAGACCAATGTCCCAAGGCTCGTTGACCTTGCCGAGCTCGAGCTCCCCGTCGCCGAGGATCTTGCCGTAGCGCTCCGCCCAGCCGATGGCTTGTTCGCGCGTCGCGACCTTGAGTTGCAGTATAGTCGAGGGCAGCTCGCGCTCGCCGACGTAGGGGCCGTGCTTGATGGTGCAGCGACCACTCCGGAACACGAGCCGTGTGCGGTGCTTGCTGCCGCTGAGGCCGGCGCCATCGACGAACCGGCCACTTTGGGCGTATTCACCAATGAACGCGCCCATCTTGCTCACGAGCTCAGGCGGCGGGGGCTGGCCGGCCTCGGTCTGCGGATCGTTCTTGTGCATGATCATGAAGCGCATGACAGGTTCTCCTGCTGACAATCAGCTGATTCTTACGCGCAGGAACGCGCGCAGGCGGGCAGAGCGCATCGCATAAGCGGCCCAGAGGATGACGCAGAACACGACCGGGAACCAGGCCGGCGTACCCGTGCGCAAGTGCGTGGCGACAGCGCCGCCGAAGTACGCAGTAAGCAACAGCGCGCCGAAAAACTGCGTGCGCGGGATCAAATGCAAGAGCGTTGGGATCGCGAGCAGCAAGCCGAGCGGACGCAATAGCTCCGCGGCATAGCCAGCCTGCCGCGTGCCTTCGACATAGGGGGCGAGCGGGATGAGCTTGCCGATCGCATCGGCGAACAAGAACGTGACGATCACGCCGGTCAGCACGCGGCCGGTCCAGCCGAGCGCGCGGGGGTTGTGCTTGGGGGAGTCAAAGGTGGGGGCCGAAGCGATGACGTTTTCCATGTGAGTCTCCGAGTCGTGGGTGGGTTCGGGCCCCGGCGGCTGCCGGCACCCTCGTACACGCGACGCTCGGCATCCGCGCCGATCGACACGCCCGCACGCTTTTTTGTAAATAGCTGAAATCGCAGCACTATTCGGCGTGGCCCTTTGGGCCAAGCCGGCGGGCCCAGCTACGCGACTTGTGGCGGCGTAGCGGCTCCGAACCACAACGCCAAGGCGTCGTGGAGGCCTTGGTCCGTGCCTTCTCCGACCCACGCGACGTATCCGTCCGGCCGAATCAGCACGGCACGGGGAGCCGCGACGCCGCCAATCACTGGTAGCTCCCACACGCCGGCATATTGCGCCTTGACCCAGCGCACCCGGCCGGCCCACGGAGCGATGTCGAGCGTGTCGGGGTCACCGAAATCGAGCAGCACCGGGCGGGCAGCGTGAAGCAAGGTGAACACCCGTCGTGGCCCGCTTTCCGTCACGACCTCGAGATCCGGCATGCGGCGGCCGAGCATTGGGTTTCCGGTACCGAGGTCGTAGTGGATGTCGAGGCCGGACATCATCCCGGCGTAGCGCTTGCGCGGTTCGTCCATTTTCAGTAGCTCGGACATTTTTTCGTGCGCGGCCTTCGTCCGGTCGTCGCCGCGCATCAGCGCGGTTTGCGCCAGGGAATTCTTCAGCACGCGCGCGCCGATTGGGTGCCGCTCGGCCTGGTAGGTGTCGAGCAGGCTTTCCGGCGATGTGCCGCTGACCACTTGGGCCAGCTTCCAGCCCAAGTTCACGGCGTCCTGCACGCCGATGTTGAGTCCTTGTCCGCCAGTTGGGCCATGCATGTGCGCCGCGTCGCCGGCCACCAGCACCCGTCGCTCGCGGTACGACGCCGCTTGCCGAGCCATGTCACTGAATCTCGAGAGCCAAGTGACGTTGTGAACGCCGAATTCGGTGCCGTAAACGGCGACCAGCGCCGCACGCAGGTCGTCGATGGTCGGCTCGTCTTCCTGCGCGACCTCGGATTCGATCAACACGACTCGCATGCGCTTGCCGTCCTCCATTTTGCCGAGGGCATTGACGCCCTTCTCACCGAAGCGGACGCCCGACGCCGGTTCATCGGTCATATCGCACTCGGCAATCAAGTAACTGATGGAAGGAGCCCAACCCGGAAAATCGATACCCGCTTTCTTGCGGATCACGCTGCGACCGCCGTCGCATCCGACCAGGTACTGCGCGCGCAAGGAACTGCCGTCGGACAGCGCAACGTCGACACCATTGTCGTCTTGCGCCAAGCCCGTCACGTCACGCCCACGATAGATCGGCACCTGAAGCTCGTTGACCCACGCCGCCAACACGCGCTCGATGTGGTTCTGCGTCAACGCTAGCCCGTAGTTGTGGCGCGTCGGAAAGTCACTGATGTCGAGCCGAATCATCGCGAAACCCGCGACCTGCATCACCTTGCCTTGCGACAGGAACCGCTCCGCAATACCACGCTGATCGAGCAGCTCGATCGTCCGTGAATGCAAACCACCCGCGCGTGACCCGGCAAGCTCCTGGTTCGCGCGCCGCTCGACGATCGCAACATCGACTCGCGCCAACGCCAGCTCCGCCGCCAACATCAGCCCGGTCGGACCACAACCTGCAATCACGACTGCATGGTTCGTCATGCCCGAACAGTGCGGCACCAGCCGGGGCTTGCCGCAAGCCCCGGTCTCTGGCATATGACAGAAGTGGTAGGTGACGGAGCCCTCCGGCTTCGTTATGCTACGGGGCACAAGTCCGCACTGCGGGCGGGGCTGGAATCACCCGCGTCGCGCCGCCTCGATCGTCGCGATGTCGATCTTTCGCATCGGCATCATTGCCTCGAAGGCGCGCTTTGCCTCAGCTCCACCTGCAGCCATCGCCTCCGTGAGCGTGCGCGGGGTGATCTGCCAGGAAAGGCCCCAGCGGTCCTTGCACCAGCCGCACTGGCTCTCCTGGCCGCCGTTGCCGACGATCGCGTTCCAGTAGCGGTCGGTTTCTTCCTGATTGTCGGTCGCGATCTGGAAGGAAAAGGCTTCGCTTTGCTTGAATTGCGGGCCGCCGTTGAGACCGAGGCAGGGAATGCCCAGAACGGTGAACTCCACCGTCAGTTCCTGGCCCTGCTTGCCGCCCGGAAAGTCACCGGGCGCCGTGTGAACAGCCGTCACCTTACTATCCGGAAAGGTGGCAGCGTAGAATCGCGCCGCCTCATGCGCGTCTTTGTCGAACCAGATGCAGATGGTATTTTTTAGCGTCATGTCGGTGTGCTCCTAGCACGGCCAATAGCGAGTTTCGTGCCAGCCGGGTACGGGCTGATGAAATGCAACGCGGAGGTTGCACTTAGCGCGGAGTGGCATTACGAAATAAGCAACCTGGAGGTTGCTCATGACTGGTACCACCGATCGCATCGAAAAGACGACTTTGCTTCGTGCACCGCGCGAGCGTGTGTGGCGCGCGATCAGCGACGCGAAGCAGTTCGGGAGCTGGTTTGGTGTCGACTTCGACGGGCCATTCGTCGCCGGACAACACTTGACGGGGCGGATCGTGCCAACGAGCGTCGACGCTGAAGTCGCGAAATCGCAGGAGCCTTACCGGGGTAGGGCATTCGATTTCACCGTCGACCGCATCGAGCCGATGCGGCTGTTTTCGTTCCGTTGGCATCCCTTCGCCGTGGACCCCGACTTCGACTACTCGAAAGAGCCGACGACGCTCGTCGAGTTCGTGCTCGAAGAGGTGGCTGAAGGGACAAAGCTCATCATCACCGAATCGGGCTTCGACAAAGTCCCGCTCGAACGGCGCGCCAAAGCGTTCGCGATGAACGAGCAGGGTTGGGCGGCTCAAGCGAAATTGATCGAGAAATACCTCGCCAATACCAGCGCGGTTTGATCCGCATGTCCCGAGCCCGCACCGCTGCCGCCGAGCCGCTCGCCAAAGCCGCACCTTTGTTCGCCGCCCTCGGCGACGAGACGCGGCTGAACATCGTCGCTCGGCTCTGCGCGACCGGCCCGCAATCGATCGTGCGCCTGACCGACGGCGCGAAAGTCTCGCGCCAAGCCATCACCAAACACCTCCAGGCCCTCGCCGAAGCCGGCCTCGTTCGCAGCACCCGCGACGGCCGCGAGCGCATCTGGCAACTCCAAACCAAACGCCTCACCGACGCCCGCACCTACCTCGACCAAATTTCCACTCAGTGGGACCGCGCCATCGACCGACTGCGAGCGTTCGTGGAGGACGACGCGCGCTAGTCCTGACGGCCAAGGGAAGCTTCCCGGAGTCGGATGGGCGCGCGCGGTTGCTTGGTGCGCGCGGCAAGTTGGTTGCGGACGCATACCATGCTGCTCTGGCGCTCGAGCACGGCTGTGAGCTCGACGGCGCCGCCCCGAGCGGCTCGGTCAGAAGCCGGCTTCGATGCCGAGGCTGGGGAGGACGACCGGGCCGGCGGTGCGTTCGCGGCAGACTTCGCCGCAGTCAAGGCGGACGACTTCGCGGGTGGAGGTGGCGTTGAGGATCTCCGCGACGATATCGAGGTACCCTCGGCGGCCGATCAGGAAGCGCTTTTCGGCGCGCAGATCGAGGCGGAAGAAGGAGCGGCCGCGCCGTGCGCCGGTGAAATGGGGCGAGCCTTCGAGGTTGAGCTCGGGGATGCCCGTGTAAAAGACGCTGCGTGCGCCGAGTCGGATGCGGTGGGGGAACTCGTAGCTGAGGCCGCCCTGGAGCACGTGGGTTCGGTCGAAGCCGGAGGGGGAGCGGGTTCGATCCAGCGAGACGGTCGAGCGTGACAAAGTGTACGAAAGGAAGCCGCCGAGCCGCTTCGAGAGCGGGCGCGTGAGCATGAATTCGAGCCCGACCGCCGACACCGTCGACCGGTGATCGATACTGGTGCGATCGAGCGTGAAATCACGCCCGGCGCCGATCGGATCGAGGGCGTTGAAATAGCCTGAACGGAACAGCGTGGCACTGGCGCCGATGTCGTCGGGCAGTTTGTAGCGAACGCCAGTGCTGGCGACCAGTGCCCACTGCAGGCCGGCGCTCAGATCTGCCACCTGCGCGCCCGGCACCTGCGCGGCGAAGTTTGGACGTTGGTGCAGAAGCCCGAGCGAGTCCTCGAAGCTGAGCGCGCGGCTGATCTGAAAGCTCGCCGACACGCGCGGATCGATCCCGAGCGCGCGCACGCCGAGCGACGAGTACACGTCAGCGCGCACACTCGGTGTGACGGAGATGCGCGGCGCTGGTTCGAGCTCGAGCACGACATAGCCGCCCGCGACCGAATCGGTGCGGGTCGGAAAGAGCGCGGAGTAGTCGGGAAAGTCCAGGCGACGCGGGCTGGTCTCGAGACCAAAGCGATCGACGCGCGCGTCGAGCCCGGTGTGCAACATGACTTGCCGCGAGTAACGGCGATCGAATTCGCCACGCAGCCGCAGCGACTGATCGGTCACGAGGCTCGAATCGTCGCGAACTCCACCCGCTCGATCGTGCCCACCCGTCAGCGCGATGCGCAGCCGCCCGTCGGGGCCGAACCGGTGATCCCAGCGGACATCGACGCGATGAAAGGTGATCGCCGCGCCTCCCTTCACTGACGTTTGGGGCGCACGAAACAGGTCGTAGGCGCCAAAGGCCAGCACCCCGAGACTGTCGTTTCGCCCCACCGGTAGCCGCGCCTGGGCCTGGTAGTCCCAATACGAAAGCTCCGCGTCGCTCAACAGCGAGAGCACTAAGCCCGCGTACGAGTAGCGGCCGGCGACGCGCGCCGCCGCTGGCGAACACTCGCGACTGCCTGGCTCACAGTCTGCGACGGCAGAACCGCTCTCGAGGTAGGCACCAGCGTCGACGGCTCGCACGCTGCCGCTGGCGTGCGGCTCGACCGAGAACGGGCGTGGGCTGACCGCGATCACCGGTCCCGCGAAACGGCCGAGCGATGCCGGAGCCGCGCCCGGGTAAAAGTCGACGCGATCGATGAAGCTCGGATGGAGGACCGAGGGCCCGAAGAACGCGTGGTAAAGCAGCGGCACCTCGATGCCGTCGAAGAAGAAGCCGACGTTGGCCGGAGGCGCGCCGCGGATGAAGAACGTGGGCAACCCTGAAACGATCGGCACGACGCCCGGTTGCGCCTCGATCGAGCGCAACGGGTCACCGAAGCTTCCGGGCATGAGCCGCGCATCTTCTTGCCGCAACGACACAGAGCCGGGCCGCTGCCGCTCGCCTTGCACGGTCACTTCGAGCGGGGCGCGGCCTGGGGAGGCCGTGCGCGCTAGCGGACGACGGGGTCGGCTCGGCGGGCGTGGTTCGGGCTCAGGCCTGGATTCCGGCGCCGGTTCGGGCGGCGTAAACTCGAGCGTGACGCGAATCCGCGCCGCAACTGGCCGCCCGTCGCGCGAGGCGGGCTCGAAGCGAAAGGCACGGGCTTGGGTGAGTGCCGTCGCCCGGAAAACTTCTTCGCCGGACACTACTTGCGCGTCCGTGACGGCCCCCGAGGCGTCGACCGTGAGCTCGAGCACGACAGCGCCGGCGCCTGTCGCGCCCTCCGGATACGAAACTTCCGCGGAAAGCGCCCGCGGCGGTACGACGAGCGGCGCACGGTTTTCGACCGGGGACGGTTGCGCCTGAAGCGGGTGTGGTGCAGATAGAGCGAGGAGGGTGAGGAGCGCGTGACGGAACCAGGTACGAGAAAGCGAGCCGCGACGCACTGGGCGAGGGTGTTGCTCGTGCTGCCCGCGCTGATCGGCTGCGACATCGTCCAGGGGTTTCAAGATGCGGGTAACGCCCTTTTTCCCGAGCAGAGCACGCACCTGTCAACGCCGGCTTTGCGGCTCGCCAGCGGCGGGTACCAGCGCATCGACCTGGCCTCCGGGCATGAGCTGAGCGTGCTCGCCCGCTCCGTCGACGACACGTCGCTTTTCGTCATGCGTTTTGCGAACCCCAAGCCATGTAAGATCCCAGACGTAGGCCGCTACGTAGCCAGCAGAAACCCTAACCGAATCGAAGCCGGTATAGCTTACTTTCATGAAGACGTGGCGCAAGGGACGCTGCACTTCGCCGACACCTCTTGTAAGACCTTCGACTTCGAGGTCGAGGGTGCGCGTCTACCGGTCGGCGAGACGGAGCGCACTGTGATCGTTTGGGCGGACGGCGAGCTGCTCGAGGTAGACCCCGCAACCGGCAAGCGGACGACGCTTTCGTCGCTCGTCACCAACCTGATTACGGGCGCGTTTTCGGCCCGCACGTTGGTTCGAACCGGCGAGCGCCTCGAAGTGTTCGGCAGCGATTGGAAGAGCCAAGGTATGTTCGGCCGGGGCGTAGGCACGCTGATCAAGACAAAAACCACGCTGCTTTATCTCGATGAAACCGGCCTTCGCCGGCTTTCTTCGAGCCCGGACGGCAAAACCACGAAGGACGAGCTGCTCGTCGAAGACGCGTGCGACCTTGGTATGCGCGACGACACGTGGGCGACGTTTCATGCGCCCTGCGCGGGCGGCAGGTTGCATGCGCTCCACGTGCGGTCCGGCAAGGTCTACGATCTCGAGCTCGACGCGGATCCGCTTTACCTCCGGCTCCTACCGGCGCACGGCAGCCCCGGCAAAGATCCGAATCTGGACCCATTCTGGTTCGTGTTCTTGCGCGACGTTTCGTCTGGTGTTGGGACGTTCGTGGTCCGCGACCCCCAGGGCGTCGAGCACGTGATCGGCCAGAACGCGACGCTCGATCATGCAGATCTGATCGACTCCGGCACCGAAAGCCACGGCTACGCACTCGTGAATTTCGACGGCAACGTCGGCGACTACGCCTACTTCAGCGGCAAAGGCGTGACGCACACGCTCGCCAGTAACGTCCTTTCGCGCGTCGGGCGATTGATCGTCGATTGGGATGGCACGTCGGGCAAACTGGTCGCCGTTTCGGGAGATCGACTGGTAGTCGTCGCGGAAGGCGTGCCCAACAGGGCGTTCGAGTTTACCGACGGGAGCCAGCAATGGACCGTGATCTTCCATGACCAGCAGGGCGACAGCGGGCGGCTTTCGCGCTTCGCAGGCACGCTCGATTCGCTCGCGACGACACCACTCGACGCCGCTCTCCGCAGCCCCGAGCTCGACGAGGTTGCGCCCAGCGTCGGCTTCTTCACCACTTCATCGCTCGGTTCGCTGATCCCCGGCACGATCTTTTTGGCAAATTACGCCGGCGACAGCGCTACCGGGCAGCTCAACTACGAAAACGCCGAGCTACGTTTCAAAGCGACGGTCGACTCCGGTGTCTCCGACTACATCATCACGTCGAGCAATCTTCTCTACACGATCCCGTACGGCGACAACCGCGGCATCTGGCTCGCAACTGGCAAGTAGACGTACGGTTGCCGGCGGTGGCGCGCTGCTCGGCGCTGCGGAAGCGCTCTAAACGTGCGTGTCGTAGACCTGAACGCGTTCCCAGGTCGCGGCGAAGCGCTCGAGAAACTCCAGGTGGAGTGGGTGGTCCTGGTACGCGTCATGATCTGCCAGGCTCTGGAAATGTACGACCAGTGCCCAGTCGTAGCTCTGATCGATCACCGGCCGGGGCGGAGTTCGTTCGGGTTTGCCGAGATAGGCCTGCTGGATTTTCTCGACACCGATCAAACGTCGCAACCCGGTCTCGAAATCGGCAACGCGCGCTGGCTCGGCGTCAGCCTTGAACCAGAAATAGACGGAGTGGATCAGCACCGCTCGAGCGTAGGCGCCTGGCGTGAGCCTCGTCAAATGCGGGTCGCCGCGGCTGCGCAGCTTTCTACATACTGACGCGCGTAACTTGCAAGGCACGCCTCGCTCAGCGGTGCATCGCCCAGAGTAAGGCGGGTAGCACGTGATCTTCCACGAGGCGCGTGTTGGCGGCGGCCGCGTCCATCGGTGAAGTCCACGAGGCAGCAGGGTGGCCGAGCGCCGTAAAGAAGACGCGGCCGGCGCCTTCTTCGCGCACGTAGGAAATCGGGCGCATCTTCTTCGCGGCGTCGCCGCTGGACACGCAATTGAGGACGATCTGGTTGTTCGGGTTGAGCGATGTGGTTTCGTAGATCTCGTCCGTCGTCGTGAAGGTGGCCGGTAGCTGGTCGATGCTGGGGCCCGCACCCGTTTTCGTGCACGTGGAGAGCGCAACGCCGCCCGGATGACCCACGAAATCATTACCGACAAGACTCACGTAGGGTTGAGACGCAGGGTGACCGTTGAACGCGCCGTCGTAGCAGTGGTCGGCGTCCTCGATGGCGATCAGCGCGCCGCCGCCCTTCACGTAGTCGACGAGGTTCTGAATCTCGGTCGTCGCGGGGTAGCCGAACGGCTCGCCCGAGTTCGCGAGCAGCACGACGGCGCCGTAACTTGCAAGCGCGGTCTTCGAGAGGTTCGTCGCGGCGGGCATGTTCGTTGCGTCGGTGCAGCCGACCAGGTCCGCGGTGAGGCCGTGGGTCTTGGCGACCGCCGCGAGCGCATTCGCCGCCGAGGTAATGGAGCCGTGGCGGAAGCCCGTCGTTACGCCATAGATGAGGATATGTGAGCTGCCCGGTGCTCCGGCTGCTCCGGCCGCTCCGGCCGCTCCGGCCGAACCGGCGGCACCTGCGGAGCCAGCCAGCGTTCCGCCCGTCCCGGCGGTCACGGCGCCCGACGCTCCTGGGCTGCCACCGACTTGGCTCGCCCCGCCTCCGCCGAGCGGCGACGAACCGCCAGCGCCGCTATCGCCCGCGTTCGTTGACGAGCCGCCGCTGGGCGCTCCCCCGACGGCCTGGCCCCCGCTGCCATTCGTAGCGCCGGTCGGCGAATCCCCGCTGCAGGCGAGGAGCACGGAGCTGGCGACACCAGCGACCAGGAGTTGGTGAGCTTTAGCGGACCACATGACCGTCACAGCTTCTCATCAATGGGTGTCCTCTGGGTCGAGCTTCGACTGTAATTTCTCGAGACTCGACAGCGCCAAATCGCAGCGGGCGTGCGCCCTTGACAATCAATAAGCCGCGGCTTATTGATCAGGGGTGCTGGCTGAGGATCGTGTTTTCCGCGCGTTGGCGGACCCTAGTCGCCGCGCGATTTTCGAGCGGCTGACGAAGGGCGAGGCGCCCGGGCGTGACCTCGTGCCGAGCGCGGGCATTTCGCAGCCGGCAGTGTCGCAGCATCTCGCGGTGCTGCGCGAGGCGGGTCTCGTCGCTGAACGGCGCGAGGGTCGTCTGGTTTATTACCGCGTCCAGGCGACCGGGTTGCGACCGCTTCTCGATTGGATCGGCCGCTACCAAGCCTTCTGGGTCGACCGCGTCGACCGACTCCAAAAATTGCTCGATGAGATGGACGATTGAACGTGCTCAAGGAGATGGAATCATGAACGCTACGGCCGAAGAAACGCAGTCGATCTCGATGCAGTTCGACCTCCCGCATTCGCCCGCTAAAGTGTGGCGTGCGCTGACTGAGCCGGAGCTGCTCGCAAAGTGGCTGATGTCGACCGACATGCAAACCGTGGTCGGCAACGCCTTCACGTTCCAGGCGCCATCGGGTCCGGGCTGGGACGGCAAGGTGAATTGCGAGATGCAGGAGGTCGAGCCGCAGAAGCGGCTTCGCTATCGTGGGGCGGCGGTGGTCTCGAGAGCAGCGTCGTCGAGTGGACGCTGACGCCGACGCCGACGGGCACGTTGCTCGCCTTAGTGCACTCGGGCTTCAAGCTGGGCAAAGGCGAGGCGCGCTACTACGAAGGCGCCAAGCAAGGTTGGCAGTACATGGCAGGCATGCGGCTCGGTCCCGTGCTGGAGCAACTCGCGTGACCGCGCAGGTTGCAACCATGCCGCGGTCCTTGAAAGGCATCACCATCGCTTTCTGGGCTTTCACGGGCCTTTTCGCCCTGCAGATGGGCTTCACCGCTTACGCACAGCTTTGCATCCCGAAAGTCGCGGAGGTCTTCCCCCGGCTTGGATTCCCGAACTACTTCCGGATCGAGCTGTGCATCGCCAAGCTGGTCGGACTCGTGGTGTTGCTCGTGCCGGTCGTGCCAGCGATAGTCAAGGAATGGGCTTACGCCGGGTTCGCGATCGTCTTGGGCTCGGCCTTGATCGCACACCTGGCCGTGGGCGAGGGAGTAGTCGCGTGGGGCTGGTCGGTGGGTACGTTCGTGCTCGAAGTCCTCTCCTACTACTTCTATCGGCAGCGCATTCGATCTAGCGTGGAGTAACCATGGACGCCTCGAAGATCATCGATGACAAGATTAGCTCGCTCGGCGACTGGCGCGGCGAGCGGATGAAGTCAATCCGCAACGCCGTCCGTCAGGTCGACTCGGAGATAGCCGAGGAGTGGAAGTGGATGGGCACGCCGGTGTGGAACCACAACGGCATCCTTTGCCTCGCCAACGCTCACAAGCAGGTGGTGAAGGTGACCTTCCCCAAGGGCGCCAAGCTGCCCGACCCTCAGCGCGTCTTCAACGCTGGGCTGAACGGCAATGCGTGGCGGGCGATCGACTTCTCGGAAGGCGACCCGCTCAACGTCGAGGGGTTCAAGGGTTTGGTTCGCGCCGCCATCGCCCTCAATCGCGAAAAGCCCGCCGGGCGGAAAGCCGGCGGTCCCGCCAGCGTCACCGCAAAAACGCGCGGCGCGAAAGCGAAGCCCGCCGCGAAAGCGAAGCCGGTCGCGAAAGCGAAGCCCGCCGCGAAAGCGAAGCCCGCCGCGAAAGCGAAGCCGGTCGCCGCGAAGCAGAAAGCCGTAACCAAGAAACCCGCCGCCAAGAAGAAGCCCGCCGCTAAGAAGAAGTAAGCCCCTGGCGTTCGTCGCTGCGCTGGCAGAAGAGCTGGTTCGGGTGGGCATGCCGCTCTGGCGCTTGCACTATGCCTTGATAACGATGCCCCCCGAGGTGCTGTAGCGTACAGTCCTGATCCGTTGTCGGGGCCCTGCGCGAGGGCGGCCCCAGGAAGGGGTCCGGCAGCGGGATCGGGATCGGTCTCGGCAGGGCTTCGGGCAAGCCAGAGGCGGGGCCGGGCTCGGGCAGGGCCTTTCTCGGACTCGACGCGGAGCCGGGTATTTCGGTATCGGTTGCGGGCTTCGGCCCTGGGTTTCGGTCGTCTCCTTAGCAGACAGGACTTGGTGGCCGCGAAAGCTTGGTGGTGGTGGTCGTGATGAGCGCGAACAAGCAAGAATGCGAGGCTTTTCTTTGGCCCGAGCGGGCCTAGCGGATGAGCCGGCTCAAGAGATTCTGATGCGGATGCGCGCCACCAGCCGCAGCAACTCTGCCGCGACTTGGTAGGCAATCAGCTTGTGATGAGGAAGTTGGAGGGCCTGCTTGTCTTGGGGACTCATGCCCCCCTACGCGCAGTCGGTGTGCCAGCGCCCCACCGTTTGGCTCCGTATGAC
>JBBRMI010000029.1:0-52795 GCA_038230915.1 Polyangiales bacterium
GGACGCGGGCCGCCGCCGCTCACGCCGATGCGACCCGGTCCCGCTAACCGATCGATTTCACTGCAGAACTTGTGCGGGATCGACAGACGGGCACGGGCACGGGCACGTTTACGCCGAGAGCGCAGCATTCAGGGACAGACCCTAGTCGTTCTGGTCCGCCCCGTTCTTGCACATGCTCTGCACGCAGGTCGACTTCTTGCCCGTGCATTTCTTGGCGCATTGGCCGCAGTTGGCCGAGTCAGAGCGCGTGTCGACACACGCGCCGCCGCATTGCGAGAGCCCCGCGTTGCACGACACGTTGCACTGACCGCCGCTGCAGCTGCTCGTGCCGCCCGCGACGCTGGCGCACACGTTCGCGCACCCACCGCAGTTTTGAGCGTCCGTTTTGATATCGACGCAAGCGCCGCCGCACTTGGAGCGCCCAGCACTACACTCGAAGCTGCAAGCGCCGTCGCCGCAGTGAGGTATACCGCCAGTGGGCGACGTGCAGCCCTTGCCGCAGCTGCCGCAGTTCTGAGCGTCGCTCTTTAGATCCACGCAGGAACCGTCGCACGACGTCTTGCTGCCACATTCACTGGCGCACTTCCCGGCTTGGCAGACTTCGGTCGCGCCGCACGCTTTGCCGCACGCGCCGCAGTTGGCTTTGCTCGACGACGTGTCGATGCAGACGCCGGCGCAGGGTTGCAGTCCCGAACCGCATTGCACGCCGCACTTACCTGCCGCGCAGACGGCCGAGCCACCGGACACCGCGGGGCAGGTCTTGCCGCATGCGCCACAGTTGGTTGGGTCATTGTCCAAGCTCAGGCAAACGCCGCCGCACAGCGCGTAGCCGGCGTCGCAGGTCAGCTGGCAGGTGCCGTTGGCGCAGGCCGGAGCGCCGTGGGCAGTGCCCGCGCACATCTTCGCGCATTGCCCGCAATTCGTGGGGTCGGTCTTGGGATCGACGCAGGCGCTACCGCAATTCTGCTCAGCCGCGGGACAATTCAGCGTGCAGCTACCGCCGCTACAGACCTCTCCGCTTTTGCAGGTTTGCCCGCACGCGCCACAATTGGCCGGATCATTGCTGGTTTTGATGCACGCTCCGGAACACTCGGCGAAGCCCGAATTGCACAACGTCTGGCAATTCCCTGCGCTGCAGGTGGCGCTGCCGTTGGCGGGCGCGTCGCAGCGGTTGCCGCAGGCGCCGCAATTGAGCGCGTCGCTCTGCGGATCGACGCAGGCGCTACCGCAGGCTTCGCGAGGCTTCGCGCACGTGAAGCTGCAGCTGGCTTTCAGGCAGGTCGCGGTGCCGCTGCTCGGCGCGTCGCAGCGAAGGCCGCAAGCGCCGCAGTTCTGCGCCGATGCTTGCGCGTCGACGCAGGCGCTGCCGCAGTTGAGCTTGTCGTCGGTGCAGCTGTCTGAACACGCGCCGTTCGAGCAAACTTTGCCCGGCGCACACGCCTGGCCGCAGGCACCGCAGTGTGCCGGATCGCTGCTGACGTCGATGCACGCACCGGCACAAGCTTGAAGCGGGGCCGTACACGACACGGTGCATGCGCCATCGACGCAGAGCGTCTCGCCGGCGGCGGCGTCTGGGCAAGCGTGACCGCAGGCACCGCAGCTGTACCGGTCGCTGGAGAGGTCAATGCAGCTGCTGCCGCACGGAGAAAAAGGCTTGCCGCACGCGAAGTTACAGCTGCCGTCCAAGCAGATACCGCTGCCGTTGGCCGGCGAGCTACAGGTCGCCCCGCAGCCGCCGCAGTTCTTCGGATCCGAGCTCGTGTCGGCGCAGGCGCTGCCACAAGCGGTTTCGCTAGCTGCGCAGGTGAGATTCCCGGGCGTGCTGGGGCTTCCGTCGGTGGCGGGACGGACGCACAGCTGGCTCGCCGTGTCGCAGACGTAGCCCGGCACGCAATGCCCCTGCGCGTCGCAAGCTTTGCCATCCAAGCTGAGCGTGAGGTCTGACGCACAGCCGGCCGTGCCAAACACGACCAACAACCCTATGAGCGCGGCGAGTCGATGCACGGTTAGAAACTCCCGTGTGCAGACGCTGTGCAACCCTTGAGGGTGCAGCCGAACCCAACTCGAGGCGCGACCGGTGTCTGGTCGTTGAATAGCATCATCACCGTCCCGGTGACGAACAGCGCGCCGCCGACGCCGCCCAGCACCCGAGCGGTCGTTTGGTGGCGCTGCATCGCGTCGCTTTCGGTTTTGAACCGCAGTTGGTTGGGGGCTGCCCGCGCGGCATCTTCATCCGCGCGGCGCTTGAGCTCGAAGCCGAGCGCGCCTCCCAGGCCAACCGCTCCACTGCCAGCGATCAGCCATGGGGCGATGCCGAAGCGGCGACCGAGATCGCGATTCAGCGGCGACGGGACGGCGTTGGTCGCCACCTGGGCGGTGTGCGCGGGGGCTGGCTCGGCATCCATGGCTATGTTTTGGTCCTGCGGCGCGCTCGGGGCGAGGGAAATGTCGCGACCTTGGTCGCGGTAACCTGTCAGGTCTAGTTGAAGTCGGTGCTTACCGAGCGAAAAGTCGCCAGTAAACGGCGTCATGCCGACCGCGCGGCCGTCGAGCATCACGCGCGCGCCACCCGGCGTCGACACGACGGTGAGCTGTTGCAAGCCGGCTTCTGACAATTTCCGTGACAGCTGATTGATCCTCGCCTGCACCTCGGCTGCGTTCGAGGCGCGCGGGCTGCGACGCAGGTAGTCGCGGTACCACCGCAAGGTCCCACTCGTGTCGCCCATGTGCTCATAGGCGCGGGCGATATTGAACGACAGCGCAGCGCTGGATGCGAGCCGGTCGGCAGCCATGAACGCCGACACGGACTTTTCGTACTGACCGGCATCGTACAGGTCGGAGCCGTGCTTGAACTCGAGCTTTGCGCGTTCACGGCGAGTCTCCGTGACGGCTTCGCTGCTGGGCGCTTCGGCCCGCGCGCTGCACGTGGCCACGCAGCCAAGCAGGAGCAGCGAGCCAAGCAGCGCGTTACGGGGCGACAGTTCCATGGCCCTCAATAGGGATTGATCAATTCGTTACGGTTTTCGCGCGCGGGCAGCGCTTGCGGCAACGCCGGAGGCAGCGCGCTCGGAACGGCGCGCTGGCTGGCGGTCCGGGTCGTGTTCGATGACGTCGGCGGCGGAGACCAGGCCTTGGGTTGAACGTGAGGCTTGGGCTCGACGGCCGGCGGCGGCTCCACCTCGACCTTCGGCGCATCCACGGTGACCGCCTCGTGTTCGACGCGCGCGATCGGCGCGAGGGCTGCCACCGCGGGCGTGGGCGCCGCCGCAAAACTCTGGCTCTGCGCAGCCGCGCTCGCGGTCCTGCTCATCGCCTTGAGTTGGTGGATCGACGCCCAACCGAGAGAACCCGCGAGCGCGGCGCTCAAAGCGATCGCGCTAGGTGTCCAACGTCGCCTTCGCAACGTAGGCTCGTGGATCGAATCGTAGCTTGCGCGCGGCGACGGTCGCACGACCGAAACCAGCGTCGCCTCCTCGTGCTGGGCACGCGGCGTCGCGACGCCGGGCAGTGCGCTCAACGACAGTGTTTCGATCGAGCGACCGAGCCACTTGGTCTCCAGCGAGGAGCCGGTGGCGTCTTCAGTGACTCCGCGCGCGATTAGCCACGCCGCCAGCGCGCGCCCCAATTCGAACATTGACGTTGGGCGCGCGTCGCGGTCCTTGGCGAGCCCCCACATAATCAAAGCGGAAAGCTCCGGGTCGACTTCGGTGAGCCGCTCGAGCGGTACCGGCTCGTCGGTCACCACGCTGCGCAGGGTCACCTGGTAACTGTCGCCTCCAAACGGGGTTCGGCCCGAAATGGCTTCGTACAGCACGACACAGAACGCCCAGACGTCGGAGCGCTCGTCGATGTCGGACCGCCCATAAGCCTGCTCGGGCGACATGTACTCCGGGCTGCCGAGTAGCGTTCCGGTCTCCGTCAGCGTCGGGGCGCCAGCGACCACGGCGCTTCGCACTTTGGCGATGCCAAAGTCGAGCAGCTTCGGTTGTATGCAGGAACCTTGGCTCGCGATGAACACGTTGTCCGGCTTCAGATCGCGGTGCACGACTCCACGTGAATGCGCTAGCGTGAGCGCCTCGCCGATTGGGAGCAGTAGCTGGAGTGCGTTGACGGCCGAAAGTGGCCCCGCCTCGAGCATGCTGCTCAGGCTCTCGCCCTGCAGCAGCTCCATCACGATGAACGGCTCGCCCGATTCGGCCTCGCCGATATCGAACACACGCACGATGCTCGGATGGACGAGCTTGGCGGCAGCGCGTGCTTCAATCCGCAGCCGCTCCGCTAGATCAGGCGCGTCCGACCCGCCGCGTAGCAGCTTGATCGCGACCGGAACCTCGAGCTGCAGATTGAAGGCTCGCCAAACGGCGCCCATCCCGCCTTCGCCGATCAGGCCTTCGAGCCTGTATTTCTGGGCGATGACGCGACCCTCGGAGCCGAGCGACGCGTCGTCGGCAGTTGAGGCCACTGAAGTCATGACCGGCCAAGGAGCAACAATCGCGCCAGGGCATAAGTCCTGGATCTCCATGACTGCAGCCGCCCAAAGCCGTGGGCGGAGCGCCCCGGTGTGACGTTTTTGTTGGTCGCGATTGCGGGCGGGGCCGCCTAGCCCGGCGCGGCTTCGAGCGCGCGGCGGTAACGGTCACGACGCAAATCGTCGGCCAGGATTTCGTAGGCCTCGTCGATGACCCCCAATATCGCGTCGACGTCGTCGCGCAGGTCGGCGGTCGCGGGCGTGAGGATCCGCGACGGGTCGAGCTCCTCGCGCAGCTCGGTGTACGCGCGGCGAACGTCGTAGCTGGTGGCGCTGCGGCTCACTCCCAACAGCGCGAAATAGTCGCCCTCGTCGACCAATGCGCGCCGCGCCGCGATTCGCGTGCGCAAGGCTTCGTGGTCGAGGCGGTCGGGCTCGCGCCGCGTCGTGGTCGGCGGCGCCGCGACGCGACGCGCCTGCGCGCTGACGCCTACGGTCTCCAAAATTCCGAGCTCGACCAGCGCTAACAGCGCGGAGCCAAAGTCCTGCGATTTGGTGCGCGCGATAGCGGCGCTTAGCGTTTCGCCGTCGAGCGAACGCACGACGTCGGCTTCGTCGGTGGGCAGCGCGCACTCGCCCAAGAGCGCGTGTCCCGGCCCTTGTCGCAAGCGGATGCTCGCGCCGCCGAGACGCGCGCTGGAAGCTTCCGGCGTCGACACGCGCCGCACCAGTTCGACCAGCACCTCGGCGCCGGTCGCGCCGCCGAACACCGCTGGCTCGGTCGCCAGGCGCGGTGGCACCTCGGGCTCGACGCCGGTCTCACCGCGCTCAAGCTTGGCGATCCGACCGATCAACCACTCGGCGTGCGAGCGCAATACCGGCCAAAGCTCGTCTTGCTGCAGGTAACCGTGGGCGATCAACGCCGCGCCTGCGTGGCGCCCGAAAAGCGGCAGCTTGCGGCTGAGTTTGGCGTTGGCGTCCGCCGGTAATGTGCCGCGCTCGATCAAGCACGCGACCAGCGATTCGGTGTCGACGCTGGTCGCGGCGGTGACGAAGTCTCCATCGCGAAACACCACGCGCCGGATGCCGTCAGGCGCTTCGAAGGCGATCGCGCCGGTGTAACGCGAGCGCACAGCCAGCGCCAGGCAGCGGATGGCTTCGCCGGCGCGCAACGTGGCCGGTAAATCGAGCGGTTGATCCGAGGGTCGCGCCGGACCGGACGGCAACGGCGGCGCGATCGCGGGCGAGATGCCTGGACCGGAGTTGTTCGGAGCGCTGCCCAGGGCGTGCGGCGGGGTCGTCGACACCTGCTGCGACGCTGAGGCGCTGGGCGCGAACTGCAGGCTCGGGGGCGGCACGTCGGACGGATTGCCAGCAGCCGTGCCGCGCTGTTCGCCGTCACTCAGCGGCGGCGCTGGCTCCGAGATGCCAGCGTTCGTGACGGCTGCTCGCGACGGCATGGCCTGCGGCGTTTTAGGCGGCTCGGTTTCGCGGCTCGGCGGCGGTTCGGTCTTGCTGGGCTCCGGCGGTTGCGGCTGCTCGTTCGCGACCTCGGCGCCGTTCGTCACCTGCCCGGGCGCCTTGCTGCCGCTGCCGGTCTTGGTGCCGGTCGCGCCGGTCGCGCCGCTGCGGCTGTTGCCGCGGTCGTCGCCGCCGTGCGTGCTCGGCCCGGCGTCGCTCTCGTCGCCGTCGTCGAGGTCGAGCGGCTCGTCGAGCGCAGCCAACACGTCGTTCGGCAAGATCGCTTCCAGCTCGGCCTCGGGCGAGAGCCGATCGGAGGGCGGGGCGAGCGAGGCGCGGCCTTGGGTGACGCGCTGTTCGGCGCGCCCCAACAGCATTTCCAGTTCAGGGCTCAGGCGCCCTTGCGGCAGCTGCCCGGCGCTGGCTGCGGCCGACATCGGCGGCTCATCGCGGCGCCGGCTCGATGGCATGCTGCTCGGGGGCTCGGGCGCGCTGAGCGGCGAGCTGCCCGGGGCGCTGGGCGGATTCGAGGGCGAGGAACCCGGACCTGGCGCCACCCAAGTCGTGCTCTTCGGCGGCTGGCTGGGCGGCGGCTCCGGTAACAGCGACGTGCCCGGCTTCTGGTCGTACCGAAACGGGCGGCGCGTCGCGGCGACCAAGATCGGCGCGCGGCCACCGGGAGCCAAGCGCGGGCGGGGCTCGTGCCGCGTGGGAGGTCCGATCAGCGCTTCAACCTTGCGCGTGAGAGCGGCGTCGTCGACCGGGCGATCGAAAGAACCGCTGCCTTCGCGCTCGATGATCGACGTCAGGTCGAGCGCGCTTTGACTGCCGCGCTCGCGCACGAACACCACGTCGACGCGATGCCCGCCGGGCACGTCGCGGTGAATGCGCTCGACGCTCTCGACCGCGCCCGGCGCGTCGGCGTCGCACAAGATCAGCGCGGGTCGTTGCACCGATACGCGATTGACGAGCAGTCCGAGCGGCACGTCGACGACCTGGTAGCCGCGCGTTCGCAATGCCGATATCAGTCGCTCCGCTTCCGCTGAAGCGTCGCTGACGAAAATCAGGGCTCCGGCTTCGGAAGAGCTCCCTGAAGAGCTTCCCGCGGAGCTTCCCGTTTCGCTTCCGGCCGGACGATCGGGCACCACTTAGGGGATGAGTCTAAGTCGAGTCCGCGTCGTTCGTCCGCTCCGACTTCGGAATGCTGCGATCAACCTGTCGCTGCGAGGTCGAGCCCGAGAGCCGCTCGGCGATCCTCGCCCCGGCGGCCGGCCAGAATCGCGCCGAAACAACCGCGAACACCAGCAGGGCGACCAGGATGAGCTCGCCGCTGTTGAGTCCCAACATGAGGCTCGTCTAGCACAGCGGACGAGGATCCGTTTGCAGCCGGCGCTCGAGCGAGTACTGCGGGGTAGATGTCGGATGACGTGCGTCTGAGCTATGTGATCGGCCTGGGCGCCAACCTCGGCGACCGGCTCGGCACGCTAAAATCTGCGGTTTTGGCCTTGGAGCTGCACGGTGCGGTCCGGGCTGTGTCGGACCTTTACGAGTCAGCAGCCGTCGGGCCGCCCCAGCCCGACTACCTCAACGCCGCCGTTTTGCTTGAAACGGTGCTCACCCCGCATCGGCTGCTGGTCGGCCTATTGGCGGTCGAGCGCGCCCACGGTCGCGAGCGGCGTGAGCGCTGGGGGCCGCGGACGCTCGACCTCGACTTGCTCGACAGTCCGGGGCTGGCGCTGGCCGAGGCCGGCCTGACGCTGCCGCACCCCGAGCTCTTGCGGCGAGCCTTTGCGCTCGCCCCGCTGATCGATGTGGCACCCGAGGCGCGCGATCCGCACTCCGGCCGGCGCTATGTCGACTTGGCTTTGCCGCTCGAAACGCACGGAGTTCGCCGCCTCGAAACGCGAGCGAGCTGGGACCCGCGGCCGAATCGCTGATCGGCTCGAACGCGGGCTCCAGGCAGAGCGGAATAGGCCCACGTGGAGCGCGTGTCGTGTCGAGCGAGTGTCCCTGAATTGGATCGCTCTCGTGTGCCCGTAAACGTGCCCGTGCCCGTGCCCGTGCCCGACGGTCCGTAAGTCACCAAATTGGGTGTAGGCACTGCCTGCGCGCCCAGCTGGGCGCGGCGCGCGCGGGCGTTCGCCCGCGCCAGGAACCCTGGCCTCTCAATCGGAACCGGGTGCAGTGTGGCGCTTTTCGGGCACGGGCACGGGCACGGGCACGTTTACGGCGAGACCCGCAATTCAGGGACACTCTCTAGCCGGTGCAGTAGACACATCGGTTTCGAGGTGGTACGAGCGCGCGCGCCGATGACCGAGTTTGGCGCTCTTCCTCACTTGCTACCAAGTCCCCGCGTTCTCGCGATGAGCGGTAGCCCCATCGAGCTGGATTTCAACCACGTCGTTGTCTTCCAGGTCGTCATTTTCGTCTTCCTCATCCTGGTGCTCAAGCCCTTGTTGTTCGACCCGATGCTGAAGGTGTTCGCCCTCCGCGAGGAGCGCACCGAAGGCGCGCGCGAAACCGCACGTGAGCTCGAGGTTCAAGCGGGTGAGCTGCTCACCCGTTACGAGACCGAGCTGCGACGGGTCAGCCACGCCGCCGCCGAGGAGCGCGACCGCTTGCGCGCCGAGGCGACCAAGCTGGAAGCCCAGATCCTGAGCGAGGCGCGCGCCGCCGCCGCCAAGATCGTGGAAGAGGGCAGGAAGCGCATTCAGACCGAGGCGAGCGCGATTCGCTTCGAGCTGGGCAAGCAGTCGGAACGCCTCGCTGGCGATATCGCGACCCGCGTGCTCGGTCGGGAGGCCAACTGATGAAGCCGTTCTCGCGCGCCTTGGTTCTGTTCACGCTGGGTGCCGCGCTCGGCGTCGCCGCGCCGGCTTTCGCCGAAGCTGAGGGCCATGCGGCTCCCGCGGCCGAGGGTCACGGCGAGCACACCGGTCACGACCTCGCCCCCACGTTCGACGACGTCAACTGGGGCTTCGGCTTTTTGGGCGAAAAGGACGGCGTTGAGCCGAGCCTGTTGTGGCGCCCGAAGGGCATGCCCGTGCCGTTCGGCGCGCTCGGGCTGAACGCCGCCATCCTCTACTGGCTCCTGATCAAGTTCGGCAAGAAGCCGATCGGCGACGCGCTCAAGGCGCGCAAGTTCGGCATCATGAAGGGCATGGACGACGCCGCCAAGATGAAGGCGGAAGCCGAAGCCAGCCTGGCCAAGTACCAAAAGCAGCTCGACGAGATCGACCAAGAGGTCGAGCGCATTCGGCGCGAGATGAAAGCAGCGGGCGAAGCCGAGAGCGCGCGCATCTTGGGCGAAGCCAAGGAGCGACGTGAGCGGATGGAACGCGACGCGCGCACCTTGGTCGAGCAAGAGCTGAAGGTGACGCGTGAAGGCCTGATGCGCGACACCGTGCGCGCCGCCGTTAAGTCGGCCGAGGCCACGCTGATCGCCAAAATCGTCGACGGCGACCGGCAGCGTCTGAGCGACGAGTTCCTGGCGTCGGTCAGAGCGTCCGGCGCAGCGCTGCGAGGAAGACTATGAGCCACGCCCCGATTGCCGACCGCTACGCGCGCGCCATCTTCGAGCTCGGTATCGAGACCGGCCAACTCGCCCCGATCACCGAGCAAGTGCGGCGATTTGCCCAGGTTTATGCCGGCAACGCCGAGTTGCGCGCTGTGCTCGACAACCCGATCATCGAGCAAGACAAGCGCGACGCCGTGTTAGCGGACGTGTCGGCGCGGCTCGGGCTGATGGGTAATGCGCTCAACCTGATCAAGCTGTTGGCCTCGCGCAAGAAGCTGCGCGTGATCGCCGACATCGCGCGCAGACTCGATCGTTTCACCGACGAGCAAGCGGGCGTCGTGCGCGCCACCGTCACCAGCGCCGGCCCGATGCCGGAAAACTTCTATCAAAAACTGGTCAGCGAGCTGGAAGCTGCAACGGCGCGCAAGATCGTGCTCGAACGCCGCGAGGATCCGACGTTGATCGCCGGCTTCGTGACGCGCATCGGTGACAACACCATCGACGGCTCGGTGCGGGGCCGCCTGACCGAAATCGAACGCCAGTTGGTGGGCCAAGCCTGACCGAGTTAGCCGCCCGATCGCCCCACAAACACTCCGACCCACTCAACCTCAGCAGATTCAGAGACCCCCGCCATGCAGCTTAGCGCCGACGAAATTTCATCGATCATCAAGAAGCAGATCCAGAACTTCGACCGGGCCGCGATGGTCAGCGAGACCGGCACGGTGCTGTCGACTGGTGACGGCATCGCACGCGTCTACGGCCTCGAAGGCGTGATGGCCGGTGAGCTCGTCGAGTTCCCGGGCAACCTATTCGGCCTGACGCTGAACCTGGAGCAGGACAACGTCGGTATCGCCGTGCTCGGCGAAGCCAGCGGCGTGAAAGAGGGCGACGTCGTCAAGCGCACCGGGCGCATCGCCGACGTGCCAGTCGGTGACGCAGTGATCGGCCGCATCGTCAACGCGCTCGGCCAGCCGATCGACGGCAAGGGCGCGATCGAGACGCCGCACCGCCGCCGCATCGAAGTCAAGGCGCCGGGCATCATCGGCCGCCAGCCGGTGAAAGAGTCGATGCAGACCGGCATCAAGGCGATCGACGCCATGATCCCGATTGGCCGTGGCCAGCGCGAGCTGATCATCGGCGACCGCCAGACCGGTAAGACCACGATCGCGATCGACGCGATCATCAATCAAAAAGGCCAGGGCGTTACCTGCGTTTACGTGGCGATCGGCCAGAAGGCGTCGACCGTCGCGCAGGTTGTCGAGAAGCTCAAGCAGCACGGCGCGATGGATTACACGATCGTCGTGGTCGCGACCGCGACCGAGTCGGCGCCGTTGCAGTACTTGGCGCCGTACACCGGCGTCACGATCGGCGAGTACTTCCGCGACACCGGTCGTCACGCGCTGTGCATTTACGACGACTTGTCGAAGCAAGCCGTGGCATATCGCCAGATGTCGCTGCTGCTGCGTCGCCCGCCGGGTCGCGAGGCGTATCCAGGTGACGTGTTCTACGTTCACTCGCGCTTGCTCGAGCGTGCCGCCAAGATGGGCGACCGCTACCACGTCGTCAAAAAGGGCACGACGGTTCCGGCCGGCAGCCTGACCTTCCGCGGTGTCGACGGCCAGATGCACATCGGCGAAGAGGCCAAGCACTCGGCCGAGGCTTCGCTCAAGACGCAGCCGAACGCTGCCGAGCTCGAAGTGCAGAAGGATCCGTACTCGGGCGGCTCGCTGACGGCGCTGCCGATCATCGAGACGCAAGCCGGCGACGTGTCTGCCTACATTCCCACGAACGTGATCTCGATCACCGACGGTCAGATCTTCCTGGAGTCCGACCTGTTCTTCTCCGGCGTGCGTCCGGCGATCAACGTCGGCATCTCGGTCAGCCGCGTCGGCGGCAGCGCGCAGATCAAGGCGATGAAGAAGGTGTCCGGAACCTTGCGCCTCGACCTGGCGCAGTACCGTGAAATGGCGGCCTTCGCGCAGTTTGCCAGCGATCTGGACGCCGCCACGCGCGCCCAGCTCGAGCGCGGCAAGCGACTGGTCGAGCTGCTGAAGCAGGGCCAGTACGTCCCGCTGCCGGTCGAGAAGCAGGTCGTGATCGTGTACGCCGGCACCGCTGGCTACACCGACAAGCTGCCGGTCGACTCGCTCAAGCAGTACGAGATCGACCTGTACCGCTACGTCGACGAGCAACACCCTGAGCTGTGGACTGACATCAAGGCGAAGCGCGACCTCACCGACGACATCAAGAAGCTCCTCGACGAGGTGCTCAAGGCGTTCGGCAAGCGGTTTGTGTTTGCGTCCGCGGAAAAGTGAACCTTGGCGAACCTCAAGCAGATTCGCAGACGCATCTCGAGCGTTAAGAGCACGCAGAAGATCACGCGCGCCATGAAGATGGTGGCGGGTGCTCGCCTGACGCGTGCTCAGCAGCGCATCGTGGCGCTGCGTCCGTACGCAGTCGAAACGGCGAAGGTGCTAGCCGAAGTGACGGCAGCCGGTGAGGCCGAGGCGGAGGAATCGGGCATCGAGTCCGAGCATCCGCTGCTCACACGGCGCCCGGTCAAGAGCGTGCTCTTGCTGGTCATCACCAGCGATCGCGGTCAGTGTGGCGCTTTCAACACCAACATCTTGCGCGCCGCAGAGCGCGAGCGTCGCGAGCGCGAGGCGCAGGGCCAAAACGTGCTCTTGGCCGTGATTGGCCGCAAGGGTCGCGACTTCTACCAGCGCCGAAAGATCCCGCTGTTTTACGTGTTTTCCGGCATCTGGGAGAAGCTCGGACCGGATACCGCGAAGGTCGTCGCGCGCCAGGTTTTGGCGCCATTTTTGCGCGCTGAGGTCGACTCGATCCAGATCGTGTACAACGAGTTCAAGAGCGCCATGACCCAGAAGGTCACGGTCGAGCCGCTGTTCCCGCTCGCTCCGGTCCAGGCGCCGGTGTTGGCCAAGGGCGAGGAACCGGTGCCGCTCGTCAACAAGGACGAGTTCTTGTTCGAGCCAAACAAGGAAGCGCTGCTCGAACGGCTGGTGCCGATGTACGTGGAGATCTCGCTGCTGCGCGCGCTCTACGAATCGGTGGCATCCGAGCTCGGCGCGCGCATGACTGCGATGGACTCGGCGACCAAGAACGCGTCCGAAGTCATCGCGGACCTCACGCTCGTCTACAACCGTGCACGGC
The DNA here is from genome assembly GCA_038230915.1 of Polyangiales bacterium. GTDB lineage: Bacteria > Myxococcota_A > Polyangia > Polyangiales > Polyangiaceae > PMG-095. The sequence goes on from JBBRMI010000029.1 coordinate 12,621, forward strand.
AGGCCGCCATCACCACCGAGCTGATGGAAATCATCGGCGGCGCTGAAGCGCTCAAAGACTGAGCGATGGCGAAGAAATCCGGTTCGAAGAGCTCGCGGAACGAGCGCAGGGCCGGACGCAAACGGGCCGAGCGGGCGCGCGAGCACGGCTTGCCCATTCGCCGTGACGCGCCCCAGCGCGCGCGGGCTTCGACACCACAGCCAGGCAGCGAGCGCGATGGCGACGATCGCTCCAGCGACGCGCCGCCTGCCCGCGCGCCTAAACCGGCTGGCATCCCGACGCTCGTGAAGGTGGTTGGCGGCGCGCTCGTGATCTTGATCGGCGTCTACCTGCTTAGCCGTCAGCGCGACGAAGCCCTCACCGAAACGAAGCCTGCCCCCGAGCTGCCCGCGGCTTCTGCAGTCTCCCCGCCCGAGCCCGACGTCGCACCGTCTCCCGCTCTGGCGGCGTCCGCGTCAGCAGCCGCAGCCCCGCCGGCAGACGCACCGACTCCGAGCGTCTCCGTCACGTCGCCGACCAAACCGGTCGTCGTCGCCCCGGTCGTACCGACGCCGGAAAAGCCGATCGTCGCCGCTCCCAAGCCGCCCGCGCGCGTTGCCGCGCCTGCGCCCGTCGCGGTCCCGGCAGCTCCCGTTGCCGCCCCCGCCCCGAAGCCGCCCGCGCCCGCTCCGCCCGCTGTCGCGCCGCAGCCGGCCGCCCCCAAGCCTGCCGCCCCCGCAAAACCGCAGGACAATCCCTACTAAAGCCACTTTCCCAACCGCCTGAACCGCTTGGCAGGCCACGAGGTACGTATTGCCCGGAAGCGCTCCTGGCCCCGTCTCCTCATGTCCCCCCGAATCCTCCTCGCAGCCACCGGCAAAACCGCCCACCGGTTCCAGGCAGGCTGCGATATTCTGAGGGCTCGCCACGACGTCCTGTTCGCCGGTGGCGCCCATGATGGCCCTCGTCACCAAGCCGCAAACCCCCGACTCGGCGCCGCGTCAGCTGCCGACCGACGCGGTGTTGGTGCAAGCGGCCTGCGCCGGCGAGGAGTGGGCGCGCGAGGCGCTGTTCCGACGCTACGCCAGGCTGGCGTTGGGGCTCGCCTACCGCATCCTGCCGTACGACGCCGACATCGACGATCTGGTGCAGGACAGTTTCCTCTATGCGTTCGAACGCCTGAACGGCTTGTCGAATCCGCAAGCCTTCCAAGCCTGGTTTTCATCGATCGTCGTGCGCACGGCGGGCAAGCGGCTGCGCCGACGCAGGCTCCAAGTGCGCTTGGGCCTGCGCAGCAACGAACCGATCGACGTGGACGAAGTCGTCGCGCGCACGGCCCCGCCCGACGTTGCGACGGAGCTACGTGCCGTCTATGGCTTGCTCGAGAAGCTTCCGGTCGAAGAGCGCATCGCGCTCGTGCTGCGGCGCGTGGAGCGCTTGGAGATTCCGGAGATCGCCGAGCAGATGGGGCTCAGCGTCTCGACCGTCAAACGTCGGCTGAACGCAGCGGAGGAGCGCCTCGAACGGGCGCGTAATGCATGACGGAACCGAGCCGCTTCGTCCAACCCGACGTCTCCGACGCGCGCATCAATCGCCTGTGGGGCAACGTCTCCGCGCGGCTCGAGACGCGGTCGGGGCGCGCTTGGCGCTGGCTCGTCGTGGGTACGCTGCTGTCCGGCGTCGCTGCCGGTGGCATTTTTATCGCTAAAAACCAGCTTTCGCCGAGCCGCAACCCGACGGAGCGCGCGGTGCTGGCCGAAGCCAAGCTCGAAACCGCCAGCGATGTGTTGGCCGTCACGCTGGTCGACGGCTCGAAGGTCTCGCTCGCCTCGCGCAGTGAAGTGCAAGTGCGCGGTAACCAAGCCACCGCCGTCGCGCTGAAGTTGGCGCGTGGCGAGGTCGTGTGCGACGTCACGCACCAGGAGAATCGTAGGTTCACCGTCACCGCTGGCGATGTCGAGGTGCGCGTCGTCGGCACGAAGTTCAGCGTCAAGACGACGCCTGGCGACAACCCGCGCGTCGAGGTAAGCGTGCTGCGCGGTGTAGTCGAGGTGGTGAGCAAGCGTCGTCCCGGGGTCGTGGCGCGCGTCGCCGCTGGCCAAAGCTGGATTCAGAGCCCCGAGCCGAGCGCGTCCGCGCGCGCGCTGGTCGGGCCGAACGACGTACCGAGCTCGCTGCCGGCCACGCCGCCGGCCGGCACGGAGCCTGTGCCGAAAGACAACGTCAAAGGCAACGCGACACCGCCCGCCTCGGCCGTGGTGCAATCGCCCAGCGCGCGCGAGCTATTCGAAAAAGCCGGCGAGAGTCGGCGTGCGGGCGATGCCGCGGCGGCCGCGCACGCTTACGACGAGCTCTTGCGCCTGCACCCGAACGACGGTCGCGCCAGCCTCTCCGCTTTCGAGCTCGGCCGTTTGCGGATGGATCGCTTGGGCGATCCAGCAGGCGCGATCACCGCGCTCGAGCGCGCGCTTTCGCTGAACGTGGGCCCGAGCTTTCGCGAAGACGCGCTGGCGCGTCTAGTCTCCGTGTACGCGTCACAGGGCAACTTTGCCGCTTGTGGCCGCGCCCGGGACCGCTACTTGGCGAGCTACCCGACGGGTGTGCACGCGAGCGCGGTCGCGACGCGCTGTGGCACCCGCTGATAGCGACGCCTCCGGCACGGCATGACCGGCCGAAGTCTGTTACAGTCCCGCCTGCGTGAAGCGGTGCCTAGCGCTCCTCACTTGCCTGCTCTTGCTCACGCTGGGGTCGCGTGCCGCGCAGTCGCAGTCGGCTCCGGAGTGCACGGGTGAAAAGCCGTGGGTTGCCGTCTCCGGCAAAGTGCCCCCAACCTTCGCGGCCACAGTACGCTCGGATCTGCGCGCCGGGCTCGCACCGAGCAACATCGAGGTCTGCGCGGAGGCACCCCAAGGCGCGCCCGAGCCGCTGGCCCGCGTCGCGATCGCCGAGCTCGACGCCGCCAAGGGCCGGTTTAGTCTCGACGTTACCGACTCAGTCACCCAGAAACGTGTCGGGCGCGATCTCTTGCTCGACAAGCTGCCCGCCGACGGTCGCCCGCTGGCACTGGCGGTGGCGGCCGAAGAGTTGCTGCGCGCCAGCTGGGCCGAGCTGGCGCTGCGCGGTGTTCACAGCCCGCAAACCGCCGCGCCGCCCGAAGTGCGGGCGGTGGTCGAAAAATCCGCCGCACCGCCGGTCGCGCGGCGTTTTACGGCGTGGGGGGCGCGTTTGTCGTTCGAACATTTCTTGGGCGGACAGACCCACTACGGCGTGGATCTGTTCGGCGCCGTACCGCTCGGGCGCATCGCCGGTGGGTTGCTGGCCGTCGGTGCGCGCCGCGCGCTCTCGCAACAAGCCGAGCATGGCTCGATTGGCGCGACCGCGCTCTCGGTCGAAGCCGGAGTAACGCTGGCATTTTTTCAACAACGCGGACTCGATCTGGGCGCCTTCGTCTCGGGACGCCTCTTGCGCCTCAGCTTCGAGCCCGAGGCTGCATCGGGCGCGACCGCGACGGCGCGAAGCGGGCTCGCCATGACGTCGCGGGTCGGGCTCGGGCTGGCCTTCGGTAGCCCAGGCTTGTTGCGTTCGTATTCGGCGCTCGGCGCTGGCTTGCCGCTCAAGTCGTTCTCGGCTTCGGACAGCGGCGGCATCGTCACGGGCGCCTCGAAGCTCGAGCTGTTCGCGTCCACCGGCTTGGCGCTGGAGCTGCCATGACGCGAAGGCTCGTCTTGGCGCTCGTCTGCGCGGTGCCGTGGTTTTCCCAGCTCGCCTGCCGTGAGGTCGCCGAGGTGCTGTCGGCGCCAGCAGCTGGCCGCGGCCCATCCGAGAGCGGTGCGCCCGCGCAGGCCGGTGTGAGCGCCGGCGTGGGCGGGGCGAGCGATAGCGGCGGCTCGCTCGGCGCCGGTGGTGAGCAACCCGAAGCACCGGCGCTCGGCATCTTCGTCGATTCGGGCGACGCGCACAGCTGCGCGGCGCGTTTCGGCATCCTGTATTGCTGGGGCGCCAACGCCGACGGCCGGTTGGGCGTCGGCGATACGGTCGATCGTAACGCACCGACGCGCGTCGGCTTCGACGCCGATTGGATCGTTGTAGCGACCGGTGTCGCTCACACCTGCGCGCTCAAGCAAGACGGCAGCGTGTGGTGCTTCGGCGCCAACACGGTCGGCCAGTTGGGGCAGGGGTCCACTCAAGCTTCCAGCGTGCCGCTCCGCGTGCCGCTGCCAGGCAAAGCCGTCCAGCTCAGCTCGGAGGCGAACACCGCCTGCGTCGTGCTCACGGACGGCGAGCTCTACTGTTGGGGCCGCAACTGGGAGGGCAACATCGGGCTCAGTGATACCCACCCGGGCGTCGACCAACTGTCGCCGATTCGTTCCGGTGACCACAGCGATTGGAAGCTCACCGGCACCGGTGACGGCCACACCTGCGGCATCCGCGGCGCTGGGCTACTGTTTGGTTGGGGCCGCAACACGGCCGCGAACCTCGGCCTCGGGCAAACGCAGGATCAGCAGCGCCGCGCTGCGACTCAAATCGGCACCGACGCTGACTGGCTCAGTGTCGTCTCGGGCCAAGACTCGAGCTGCGGCATTCGTCTCGGCGGCAACCTGTTCTGCTGGGGCGAGAACTCGTTCGGCAACCTCGGGCTCGGCGATAACGTCCAGCGCCTCGTCCCAACCAAAGTGGCAGCCGGCCGCGTCTGGACCCAAATCTCGATCGACACGTTTCATGGCTGTGGCGTCGACGCCGACAGAAATCTGTATTGCTGGGGGCGGAACCTCGAAGGCCAGCTCGGAACTACCGACAACGACGACCGGCCGAGTCCCGCGCTGGTTGAGCTTGGTCCTAGCCTCCGGCCGGGTTCGACGCGCAGCGTTGCGGCGGGGCGGTTGTCCAGCTGCGCGGTGACGACAGACGACCGCGTCCTCTGCACAGGCGAAAACGTAGCGGGGCAACTAGGCCTGGCCGACAATGAGCGGCGAAACGCCTTCGGCGAGCTGGCGTTCCCGTAACCCTGATTTCTGGCTTCCCTGGGCAGCCGAGGTCGGGCACGCTCACGACTTTCGTATGGCTAAACGTCCGCATGTCTTAGGAGTGGTGCTCGCGGGTGGTGAAGGAAAACGGCTTTGGCCGCTGACGCGTGACCGCGCGAAGCCTGCCGTGCCGTTCGGCGCCAACTACCGGCTGATCGACTTTGCGCTCAGCAACCTGGTTAACGGCCGCTATCGCCGCATCGCGGTCCTGACTCAGTACAAGAGCCACTCGCTCGACCGCCACATCGTGCAGACGTGGCGCATGTCGCCGATCTTCAACAACTACGTGATGACCGTGCCGGCACAGATGCGGCTCGGGCCGCGTTGGTTCGAAGGCTCGGCCGACGCCATCTACCAAAACCTGAATCTGATCGGCGACGAAGCGCCCGACTACATTTGTGTGTTCGGCGCGGATCACATCTATCGGATGGATCCGGAGCAGATGGTCGACGCGCACATGGAGTCAGGCTGCGGTGTCACCGTGGCGGCAATTCGCGTGCCGAAGGATGAAGCGTCGCGCTTTGGCGTGATCGTGCCGGCCGGTAATGACCGGATCGCGAAGTTCCAAGAAAAGCCGAACAACGCCGTGGGGTTGCCCGACAATCCCAACCAGGTTTATGCGTCGATGGGCAACTACGTCTTCACCACGAAGACGCTGGTCGACGCCGTGCGTGCCGACGCCGAAAACAAGGACAGCGCCCACGACATGGGCGGCAACATCATCACCGGCTTGGTCGATTCCGGGCAGGCCGCCGTGTACGACTTCGCCAAGAACCACGTGCCAGGCGCCACTGAGCGCGACGCCGGTTACTGGCGCGACGTCGGTACGCTCGACAGCTACTACGACGCGCAAATGGACCTGATCAGCGTGCATCCGGTGTTCAACCTGTACAACGATCAGTGGCCAATCCACACGATGATGGGCTCACTGCCGCCCGCCAAGTTCGTGTTCGACCAAGAAGGGCGGCGTGGTTCCGCTTTCGATTCAATGGTCAGCGCCGGCGCGATCGTCTCCGGCGGCAGCGTGCGCCGCTCGATCCTCTCGCCGGGCGTCAACGTTCACTCGTACGCCGAAGTCGAAGATTCGGTGCTGATGAACGGCGTCAATATCGGCCGCCACGCCATCGTGCGCCGCGCGATCCTCGACAAGAACGTGGTCATTCCGCCCGGCGCGCGCATCGGCGTCAACGTCGAAGAAGATCGCGCGCGCGGCTTCACGATCAGCGAGAACGGCGTGGTCGTGGTGGGCAAAGGCGACGTGATTCCGCCGCCGAAGGTCAGCTGATCCGGTGAAGGTCGCACTCCTCTCGCGCGAGTACCCGCCGGAAGTCTACGGCGGCGCAGGCGTGCACGTCGAATACCTAGCGCGCGAGCTGTCGCGCCAGGTTGACCTCGGCGTGTACTGCTTCGGGGCGGATCGCAAAGCCTCCGAGGTGCAGGGTAGCTACACGTCGTGGAGCGCGCTCGACGGCGGCGCACCGGAGCTGGCCGCGCTGCGCACGCTATCGATCGATCTGGCGATGGCCAAGGACGTCGCCGGTTCTGAGCTCGTGCACACCCACACCTGGTACGCCAACTTCGCCGGCCACCTCGCCAAGCTGATGTACGGCATTCCGCACGTGATGACCTCGCACAGCCTGGAGCCGCTGCGGCCGTGGAAAGCCGAGCAGCTCGGCGGCGGCTACGCGCTTTCCTGCTTCAGCGAGCGCACGTCGATTGAAGCTGCCGACGCCGTGATTGCCGTCTCCAGCGGCATGAAGCACGACATCTTGAAGGCCTACCCCAACGTCGATCCGACGCGCGTGCACATCATCTACAACGGTATCGATCTCGACGAGTACAAGCGCGACGAAGGCACCAAGGTGCTAGATCGCTTCGGCATCGACCCAGGGCAGCCGTACGCCGTGTTCGTCGGTCGTGTCACACGCCAAAAAGGCATCGTGCATCTTCTCGAAGCCGCGCGGCACATCGATAAAAACGTGCGCATCGTGCTGTGCGCAGGCGAGCCCGACACCGCCGACTTGAAGCGCGAGGTCGAAGCGCTGGTCGCACGAATCGAGGCCGAGCGCGGCGGGCTCCTCTGGATCCAGAAGATGATGCCGCGCCCGCAGCTGATTCAGGTGTTGTCGCACGCGCGCGTCTTCGTCTGCCCGTCGATTTACGAGCCGTTCGGCATCGTCAATCTCGAAGCCATGGCGTGCGGCGCGCCGGTCGTCGCCTCGGCCGTCGGCGGCATTCCCGAGGTCGTTGAAGACGGCAAGACCGGCTATTTGGTGAGCTTCGAGCCTGACGGCACGCCGATGGGCGCCCCCAAAGACCGCGAAGCTTTTGCGCGCGCCTTAGCTACGCGCGTCAACGAGCTGTGCGCCGACCAACAGCTGGCGCAAAAAATGGGCGCCGCTGGCAGGAAGCGCGTGGAAAGCCACTTTGCGTGGTCGACCATCGCTCGCCAAACCGCTCGGCTGTACGAGCGACTCTGCGCCAAGAAGGCGTGAGTAGCGGGGCAAGCGACGAGCACAGCCGCCGTCAGCCCAAGCTCGCGCGCCCGCCGAGGTAAGCGCGGAGTTTCTCGGGCACACGCACGCTGCCGTTACGCTGCTGGTGATTCTCCAAAAACGGAACCAAGAAGCGCGGCGTGGCAAGCGCGGTGTTGTTCAAGGTATGGCAATAGCGCACCTTGCCTTGCGCATCACGGTAGCGAAGATCGCTGCGGCGCGCCTGCCAGTCTTGCAGGTTCGAGCAGCTGTGCGTCTCGCGGTACAGCTGCTCGCTCGGTACCCACGACTCGACGTCGAACATCTTGTACTTGCCGAGGCCCATGTCGCCGGTGCAGCACTCGACGACGCGGTACGGAATTTCCAAGTCGAGCAGAATGCTCTCGGAAATCTCGAGCAAGGTTTTATGCCAGCGCTCGGACTCTGCCGGGTCGTTCTTGCACATCACGTACTGCTCGACTTTGTTGAACTGGTGGACGCGAATCAGCCCGCGTACGTCCTTGCCGGCGCTGCCGGCCTCACGGCGAAAGCACGTCGAAATGCCGGCGTAGCGCACCGGCAAATCTGCCTCCGACAAGACTTCGCCGCTGTGCAGCGCGTTCAACGTCACTTCCGAGGTGCCGGTCAGGTACTTGTCGTCGAGCTCGATGCGATACACCTGGTCACGCCCCGCTGGAAAATGCCCCGTGCCGATCAACGCCGCTTCGTTCGCGAACGCCGGCACGCTCATCAGCGTGAAGCCGCGCTCCACCAACCGATCGAGCGCAAAGCGCAGCAGGCTCAGCTCGAGCAAAACGCCGTCGGCCTTCAACGCATACGAACGCGAGCCGGCCACCTTGGCCACGCGCGCCAAGTCGGCCCAGCCATTGCGATCCAGCAACGCGACGTGATCGAGCGGCGCAAAGTCGAACCGCGTCGGTTCGCCCACGGTCTTGACGACCACGTTGTCGGCTTCCGAAACTCCGCGCGGCGCGCTCTCGGCCGGAATGTTCGGCACCAGCAACAACAAGTCCTTCAGCGCGGTCTCGGTCGCGTCAATCGCCGGCTTCAGCGCCGCGATCTCGTCGCCAATTCGCCGGCCTTCGGCAATCAAATCTGGACGCTCGCTGGCAGTCGCTTTCGGAATCAGCTTGGCGTTGCCGTTGCGCTTTTCCTGCAGCTCCTGCAGCGTGCGCGACAGCGCGAGCGCCGCCTGGTCGGCCGCCAGCAGCGCGTCGAGGTCGAGGCTCACGCGCTTTTCGGCGATCGCGCGCCGCACTTGGTCGGGGTTGTCACGAATCTGCTTGAGGTCGAGCATCGGCGTCTCCGGTTGCACGCTTTATCACAAGCCCGGCGGGTTTCCTGATATGAACGGGGCGATGCGTCGCGCCCTGGTTTGGTTCGGATTCGTCACTTACAGCGTGCTCTGCGCAGGTTGCGGCGGGTCCAACCCGGCCGTTGCTCCGACAGCCGAAACCAAGGCTCCCAGCCCCGCCACCGACGACGCGGCGCCCGCCGCCGACAGCAAAGCCGAGCCCCCCGCCGAAGCCGGAGGTGGTGGCGCCGGCGTGCCGACGAAGTGTTTCAAATCGGGCGCGACTTGCTCGCCGGATCCGAAGTTCGTCAAGCGACTGTGCAACGGCAAGTACCCGTCGCTTGGTCTGTACCTGTTCTCGAATCCAGCCTGGACGCGCGGCTACCTCACGCGTCGCACGCAAGCCTGGAACGCCTCGGGTGGCGCCTCCGACAGCGGCTGGGTCGAGTTCGACGAAGAAGTCTTGATTCTGTACGCGCGCGTCGCCGACGCCGGTGGCATGCAAGTCAGCGGCGCCGGCGGCAGCTACGACGCCCTGCGCTGGGACGGCTCCTGCATTACCCTGCAGAGTGAAGAAGTGACGATGTCGAAGGCGCCCGCGCCGAAATACCCGTCGATCGATTTTCGCTACCTCGACGACGACACGCAAGAGGCGCTACGCAAAGACGACAAGGTCAACAAAGCCTGGCAAAGCCGGCGCACCGAATGCAAAGGCGCCACCAGCGGCGACGTCTCCTTGAAGTGCGTGAAGGCGGACGACAATTTGACGAAGACGGTCATCGGCTTCGTCCGCGGCGGCGGAAGCATTCCGGAGCCGAAAAAGCTTCCGTAGGCGGAAGCAGGGGCTGCCGAGACGCAGCCTGAATTGCAGAAGCTTTTGTGTCGGAATTAGGTGCCGTTGGTCGGCTTCCTGAAGGTGATCGTGATCGTGGGGGTGAACGCCGAGCTTCGCTCGGGCGATTTCGTGGACGGGCCGTTGGCCCGATTCGGGTGAACGCGCCTTCGGCGCGATTTCGGTGAACGGCCTGCGGCCGAGCTCGTGAGCGATCAGGTGAACGCGCCTTCGGCGCGGCCCCGCCGCAGGCGGTTCACGAGTCCCCGCCGCAGGCGGTTCACGAGTCCCCGCCGCAGGCGGTTCACGCACACGCTCACGAGCCCCGCCGCAGGCGGTTCACCCTCTGTATGCAGCCTCGGCTTTCTGATGATGGCAGGGTGCTCGCCGCCGTCCAGGCCGGGGCCGGCTGCGCCGGTGCCCGCGCAGCGCGGGCAGCCTGGACCGCGGCTCCGCTCCCTGCCGGTGGGCAGGTATGGCTCGCAAGCAAGCGCTCGAAGGGAGCAGCAATCATGGCATTCCAAGCACTCTCACTCAGCATCGAATTGATTGAAACGCTTCGTCCGCTGATGCCGCGCATCAAACAACGCGACCGCTCGCTTGCGGATCAGCTGACTCGCGCCGCGAGTAGTATCGCCCTCAATCTGGGCGAAGCGGAGCTGTCCGATCCGGGCAATCGCAGGGCGCGGCTCTTCACGGCTGCGGGCAGCGCGAACGAAACGCTCACGGCGCTGCGCGTCGCGGTCGCGTGGCGTCACGTGCTGCCGGAACAGCAAGCGGCGGCTGCGGCACTGCTCCGTCGAATCATCGCAATCCTTTGGAAGATGACGCTCGGCTAGGCCCGAGCATCGCCCGACACGAGGATTGAAAATCCTCGTGTCGGCGGTTCAATTCCGTCCCGGGACACTAAGTTTCTCGAAGAAAACGCAGCTTTCGGTTGTCTCAGACGTCGCTCACGTCGCCCGATTGCACCCCTGTTTGCTACACTATTGCTACAGGGGTCCACGTGCTCGTTGAGCGCCGCGCGTAGGTTTTCTTCGGGCATTCTGCCGTACACGCGCTCGACCATCCGCGAGTCCGCATGGCCCATTGCTACACCGATGAAGTGGGGCGCAACGCCGTGCAGGCGCAGCCACGTGCCGAAGGTCCGCCGGAGGTCGTTGGGGCTCACAGCAGGGATGCCAGCATGCCCGCAGGCTAGGCTCAGGTCCCGCCTGGCGTTGCCCCAGGGGCGGAACAGCATGCCGTCAGCTCCCTCCGCGTGCCGCTGTGCATGCGCGACTAGGTCGTGCCCACCGCCCACGATCGGCACCGTGCGGGCAGCAAGGTCGGTTTTGGTGCCGCGCAGCAGCACGCGCTCAGCGGCCGGCTGAACGTCTTGGCGCCGTGCGCGGTCGGTCTCACCCCAACGCGCGCCGGTCGCGAGGATGAAGGCCACGCGAGCTGCCCGGTCGGGTGTCAGCTCGCGAAGCAGGGCCTGCGTCTCGTCAGCGGTCAGGAAGCGCTTCCGCGGCTGGTAGCCCGACTCGAAGCCCTCGGGCATCACCGCACCAATGTCGCCCGGAAACTCGCCGCGCCGCTTGGCCACCTTGAGCAGGCCGCGGATCGTCGTCAGCTCCTTCTTGACCGTGTTCCGTGCCGCGCCCTCCTCGAGCCGCACGTCGATGAAGCGATCGATCTCGCGCGCCGTGACGCGAGCGAGCGGGGTGTCGGCGCCGAGCACGCGCGCGACGTGCCCGCCCTTCGCGAGGTACATGCTGAGCGTGCCCTCAGCTCGTCCCTTGCTGCGACGATCGGCGATCAGCCGAGTGAGGGCGGTTTCGACCGTGGCGGTGTGCGCGGCTGCGTAAGCCGGATCGGCGGCTCCGCGCTCCCACTCACGCAACGTAAGCTCGGCCGCCCGCTTGTCGGTGCATTTGGTCGACTTGCAGTTGCGCCGCCCGCTGGGCTCGTAGAACCACGCCCACCAGACTTCACCGCGTTTGTAGAGCCTGCTCGCCATGGTTCAACCTCAAGTCTGCGAATATATCGCTGGAAAGCCTCTCGCGACACGCGCAGCAGCTTACCGCGCCGGAAGTGCACCATCTCGCGCATGAGCCGGTAGGCCGTCGCTCGCGAGACGCCGAGCGCCGCGGCCACCTCGGCAGCGGAAAGGAACACGGCAGGCGTCACGGCGCTTGGCCCTCAGCTGCTGCGGGTTTCGGCTTCTTCGTGACGCGGCGCGGGAGCGTCGCGCCGCATTCGCAACAGGGCTTCGCGTTGGTGGCCAGCCTCATGAAGCCCTTCGAAGCGTGCCGGATCCGTCGCCGCGCGAGCGCCTCGAACACTAGAGCGAAGACCGCCGGCGGAACCTTGCCGCCGTCTGCCGTGATGTCCTTGAGCATGTACTTGATCAGCTCGCGCGCAGCTTGCTCGCCGTCGTTCACCGCCTCGATGTGAACGATGGGATCCGGGATGTCGCAGCCGACTCGATGCAACGCGCGTCGCCAGAGGTCACGCAGCAGCTCGTGCTCGAGGAACTGGGAGAACATCCAGAGGTGAAAATGCGGATGTCCTAGACCGTCGCTGCCCGGCGTCCACTCGAACACGCGAACCCACTCGACCGACTTCACGCCAATTTCGCGAAAGTGCTCGTTGATCAACTTCAAGAAAACTGGCCAGGCATCGAACGCAAGCTGGATGCGACCGGCTACCGTCGCGGCCCCGTGCGGAACCGTGAGCGTGATGAATCGCTCGCCCCACCTACCTCCGCGCTGAACTTGCCGAAATAGCCCGCGCTTGGAGGCCATCGCGATCACCTCTCGCCGAGCCGCCTGGAAGCGTCCCCGAAGCTCAGCCGCGGTAGCGCCACGACAGCGGACGCAAAGCATCCAAGCGCGGCAACCCGGCGACATCTCGCGACACACGCCGCACCCTTGGCACGAGACTGCGACGATCTCCGTGCAGCACGCCTCCACGCGCTCGATGCGTTCACGGTGCCCGCGCGCTCGATCGTCGTACCACTTCCCTTTGGCGTGGATGACCGCCTCACTCCAACCGGCTCGACGCAGAACGACACAAACTTCAACGCGACGTTGGACGAGCTTCCGGGCTCGATCAGCACGGTGCGCTTTGGTATGCTCGCCGACCTCCCTCAGCCAAGTCGTCACGTCGTGCCCCGCGCGCACGTGTCCCACAAAGGGCGACTTAGTTCGTAAGTATGAACTAAAGAGAACGCCGCCGAAGCCGGCGCCAGCGGGGCGCTGCCCCGCACCCCGCACGGGCGCGCGAAACGCGCCGGGACGGACGAGTCTCCGAGCTCTGCCGCCCCCGCTAGCGTCCATTTCAGCGACAAAAACGCGGGCTGAAGCGTACGGCGACAAGAGTCGTCGACCGTCCGTCCCGTGTGGGTCGTGACTCCCGCACGCTTCAGCCCGCGTTCACCTACGCAGCCCGTCATCGCTTTGGCTCCCAGAGAGAGCGTTGCCGCGGATCGTGGCTGCTTGCTCCCTGGTTGGTGGCTCGTGCCCGGCTCGCGGCGTGCGAATCCTGCTGCAGGAAAGCATCGAGCACGTCGCTGCGAACCATGCGACGCCTCCCAGGTCTAACGCTCGCAAGCTTGCCCGCTCGGATCCAAAATCTGACAGTGTCGATCGACACTCTCGCCAGGTCAGCTACCTCGTCGAGCAACAAAAGGTCGTCGGCGTTCACTGAGTGCAGTCTGTACTCAGCCCGCGCCCCAGCTACAAGACAAAATGCGCTTTCTGGGGTTAACCCATACGTACGCCACGCCTAACCTTTGGATACTGCGAGCCGATTCACCCTTTGACGAAATCGCTCGAGGGTCGCGCGGTCGACGGCGTCCGGTTCCTTGCCGGTCAGGAGCCCCGCGACCTCCCGTGTACCGAAGCCGGCCTCGAGCAATTGCTTGGCCATTCTCGAGACGAACTCGTCCCAGTCGTCGCGCGTCCGGGCTTGCGGAATCCCTCTAAATGTCTTCAGTTTCTCGATGCGCCGCTTGAGCGTTTCACCAATCCGCTCCATCGCGTCGAGGTGTTCGGGGAGATCCTCAAAGTCGTCGCCTCGGAGTCCGAGCCGTGCCCGCTCTTTGCGAATTCGGTCGATGTTCGTCTGCACAGCCGCACAGCCATTGCGAACCAGGGTGCGCGCCCGTTCGAGGTTGGTGATAGCCGCCTCATTCTGCCGGTCGTCGAAGAACGCCTCGCCACCGCCCCGCTTTCGTGCCCGACTTAGCTCTGCCCGCCTCGTAAGGCGCGCCAAGGTCGCCCACGCCTGCCGATGCGCATCCCATAGTGCCGCGCCACGCTTCGACGCTGGCTTGGGTGAATCCGGCGGCAAATCCAGAAATGCGTCGTGGCGCTCGGGGCATTCCGCCTTCAGGGCGTTTCGCAAGGCCGCCGTAACGCGTTCAACCTCCTTGCGCTCGAGAGCTTTGGCCGCAGTCATGAACAACAATGTTCTCTCACCATTTGCGACCGATTGCCACCGATTGCCACCGACTCACAACCCGGTACCGGAGCTGGCCGAGCCCGCAAGTATGAAGGCATGCCGCCGGGCGTGATAGTGATCGACCCATGGCACGCATCAGGTGGCGGCCAGTCTGGAAGCGCGTCGCAAGGGCGCCGGCGCTTGCGAACAACCTCGCACGAGGCCGACTACTCCCGGTGGTCGGCTCCGTCGTCGACGCCCTGCGCGCGAACCCCGGTATCGGCTCGAGAGGCCTTCGCGCCGAGGTTCGCCGCCTCCGGGGCCAGTGCTCCGACGCGCACACCGACGCCGCCCGCGTACTACTGGGGACGCTGTGCGCGCTAGCGTGGGCCCGCGAGGCGACCGGCACTACACACTCGACCTTGTGCAAGCGCCGGCCTTCGTTCGCGCGTACTTGGCGACCCGCGTCGCGACCTAGTTGTCACCCCTCGGACGGAAAGCCACCGTGGCGAGCATGTGGGGGCCGGAAACACAAACCTGCTCGCCACTGTGTCGCCACCGTGCGTTTGCCAAAGCTCGAACGGGACGGTGTGCGCGGGCCAGCTCGCCACAGTCGAGCTTGGTTGGAGAACCGCCTGACAGGCGCGGCCGCCACGGTGCGATTAGCCTCCCAATTGCTGGTCAGCCTCCCAATTGCTGCGTCCGAGTGCACGCGCCTCGGCTCTAGCCACCGCCTCGGCCCTCGTCTCACGCCAATCTCCTGGAGTCGGGAAGGTGCGGCGCACGTGCGATACTCGGATTTCGGATGAGCTTGCCCGATTTCATAGACCTCCGGTTTGACGCACTCCTCGGGGTCTCTCGCCAGCTGTTTCCGCTGACCGTTCCGGGGACTGGCCAACAGGACGAATGGCTAGTCACCGGCCCAGCGTTGATCGCGAGAGCGGCACGGTCGCTTGAAGCGCTCCTAGCCCTGCGTCCGGCTGGCCTCGACAACGACGCCTATACGGTGCTGCGCTCGCTCTACGAACACGTGGCCCGCTTCGCGTACGTCGCGGCCAATCCGGTCGAGCACCTGCCACTTTGGCTCAAGTGGGATCGCGCTGAACGAATCACCGCTGACAACGACATGACAGCGACGTCCGGCGAGACCTTCATCAGCGCAGACGCGAGAGAATATTTTGTCACTGAAGAGGCCGCCATTCCGGGCCAGTGGCTCGGCCTCCGCCAGCAAGTGGACAAGGCTGACGAGTAGATACGGCCTAGCCGGTCTCTACCGCACGCTGTATCGGCACGCGAGCGCCGTTGCGCACGGGACAGCCTACGGCCTCGGTACTGTGATCGAAACGGGGCCACCGGGAACGCTCGTCGTGGGAGACGAGCGGCCGAGTGTGCACAGCCCGTACAGCCTCGGACAGGTCGTCTACATGATGGGGTTGCTCGTATACGCGGCAGCCTTTGAGATCCCCGGCTTGCCGGAGGCGCTCGACCAAATGGCCGCGAGCTTTCCTGACGACCGCGACGAGCGGACCGCTTAGCCGGCTGGCGCATCGGCGCATCGGCGCATCGCACCACGGCCACGGGAAGGGCGTCGACTTGGCGTCGCTCACGGCGGCGTCGAACACGGTTGCGATCAACTACGCCGGCTGCACTACCTCGGGGCGGCCGGGGGCAGCCCTACCCCGAGCGCGTCAAACAGCGGCGCCGTCCGGTCGACGCACACGAATATGCACCCGACCGCGGTGCAGATCAGGTCTCGCTATCCGGTCCGGGGCTTACCCCTCGCTTCCGATCGCGCGCCAGGCGTCCGCAGGCACCTCCTCCACGAAAAGCGTGCCCGTGGGCAGCGTATGCGCAACCCCGGGTTCACCACGGACCCAATCGAAAGCGTTGCCCTCGAGGATTGCTACCCGAGCCCCGGGGAACCACTCCTCGCGCGCTGGAAAGTCGGCGTTCGGATTGAGCAGCACGACGCACAGGTATTTCCCCTCGTCGATGCCCCAGGCCACGTCGAGCACGACCACGCCCGACACGTGTGCCCAGCCGTCCTTGAAGAATGCACCTGCCCGGTCCCGCTCGAGGAAAACACGAGACCCTACTTGCAGGGTCGAGCCGAGCAGCGGGCGAACCAGGCATCCAACATCCCAAGCGAGCGGCCAGTTGCGATTCGCACACACGACTATCAGCGACGGTCCGCGCGCAGGCTGCCGCAATTGCCCCGCTGCCTTGTTCACGGCGTGCACGATCCGGTCGTCGTATTCACCGTCGACGATCTGTCGGGCTACAATGCGGCCCGGTTGATCCGGCGCCTTGACCTGAAATTCGACGCGCTGACCGTCCGGGCTTCTCAGTGAGATGTCGACGTCAACGGCGCCGCCAGTCTCGGGCTCAAATGCATCGAACGCCCAGCCCGTGCGGGTGAGGTAGTGCACGATTCGAGCGGCCGCGAGATGCTGGTGCAACTTCAGGTGCCGCTCGTCGTTGGGGTCGATCCCCTTGGTCTTCGACGGTCGACGTGCTTGCGTCTCAAGTTGGTGAAGCACCTGATCCAAGAATCCAAAGTCTGCTGCGGCTCGGAGCCATTGCCCCATTTCAGCTTTCCATGGGGCTTGAAAGTCAGATGTGAGCCGATAGGAGATCAGCGCTGACGGCCACCTCTCCGGCGTGCCGAGAATAGCGTCCACGTACTGAAGCGCGTCCGCCTTTGGGATGCGTGCGAGCGCGTCAACGTCGAGCGCAGGCGATGGCGCCTCATGCTGTTTGGCCGTGCCCCGCTCGTCTTCCCCTAGCAGCGCCTTGTGCGCCTCTGAATAAGACTTCCCGGTCGCCTGCATGCGTCGACGGATCAATCGCTTGAGATCCCTTCCTGCCGTCATGTTTGGACTCCGTTCCCGAGCGGCGTTGGATTCCAACGCTGCCGCGGACCTGAAATTGCTACCGCCACCCGAGGATTTGCTCCCCTTCGCCTCGCTCGGTACCGACAGTGCCGCGCGGTGGCCGGCGCGGGTTAGCGCCGTAGCGACCGTGTACGCTCGATAGGGGGAGCGGTCAAGCCACGGTGGTGCGAGCCGCTATTGGGACTTAACGAATCTCTGCGGTTCCACCGGCGAGTTGCCCGTCGTGCGATACATGAAGAGGTCCGGGCCGATCCGCTTAAAGATGGCCGTCGTGTCCTCGGTATACGAGGAACACTGGTAGCCACAAGCCACGGGGCAGTCCTTGGGGTTCTGGCGCTGCATGGCCCGAACGGGCGCCGCCGACAGCACGCCGCCTTCGAGGGTTCCCGCGAATTGCTGGGTGATCACGTCTCGAACTTCCATCGCCGCGTTGCACACGAACGTCTTGCCGTTTGGTGCCTTGGCAACACTGACGAAAGTCTGGCTCGCAGATATCTTCCCGCCGGCCACCGGAGCAAGTTCCAGCGACTCGGAGATCGTTTTTACGACGTCGAGCTTTCCCGGCACGCTCTGCGGTTTCACCTCCCATTTCCCATACAGGTCCTCGGCGCGCGTGCCTGTTGACAGACAGGGCGTACAACTTCCCAGACTCGTCTGTTACGCGCAATCGCAGCCGACCCGCCTCGGAGCTAAAGTAGACAGGGAAGGTGTGCGAATCTGCTGACGTGCCAACTTGCGCGCGGTAGATGTGCCGCTCGGAGCTGACCTCGTCGATCTTGCCAACCGAATACGTGCGCGGTTGACCCGCCCACTGGAGGGTCGCACTGACGAAGTCCCAAGACAGGGGCCGCACCTCGAAGGTGCGACAGTCGACGGGGCCCTTCGCGCTGGCCAGTCCGCCCAGTCCATCGCTTTCTGCCTTCTCGCATTCCGCGACTCGATCGAAGGTATCCTTCGAGAGATACGTTGGCAGAAGCTCGCCCGGCATCCGGGCCAGCAGAATGCTCAGCTTGGCACCGGAGACGCCTATCCAGAGATACGTCCTCAGGTGCCTGGCCAGTCGCATGAGCACCGGGAGCTCGCTTAGGGCCACGATTTCGGTGGGGAAGACCTCGTGTCGCTGCTCGACTGGAAGGCGAAGGTAGTTGGCTTCGATCTCTGCCAAGAGCTTTCCGACGTCGGCGGCCGCGGGCGCCGACGTCGGCACAGCTTTCGCGATTAGTTGGGTCAATACCGAGGCATGCACGCACGCATTTTGACCGCGATGGGTCAGATCCTTGATCACGTTCACACCGATGACGTTCCCGGCTGCATCCAACGTCGGCCCGCCGCTGAAGCCAGGCTCGAGATCTGTTGAGACGATCACCGCGTCGACCGCGTCCTCTTTGATCGAGCGGTTGTACACGGGATCCACGACAGGCAGCTTCACAAGATTGGAAGCGCGGCCGAGCTTCTGCGTGAGGCCCATCTTGGCAACGTTGCTATCCGGGAACCCCCACGAAGTGACATCGGAATCCTGTTTGACTTCACTTGCTAGGCGCAACGCGGTCGTCCTGCTCGCTGGCAGATTCTTGATCTCGAGTAGGGCGAGGTCGGCCTCCTCGCTAAAGGCGGCTACTGCGCTTTCCGGAAAAGCTTCGAGGTAGGAAGTCTTTTCGTCTACGCGGACTTCCCGCTCAACCGTACAGGGTTCACCGGACGCAATCACATGGAACGCCGTGGCCACGAAGACGCGACCACCAGGCCCTTCGACGAAGAATCCAGTGCCAGATCCCGTGGAGGTCCTGACGTGGACGATCGAGGCGCGCGGCGTGCCCGACGTCTTTTGTCGCAGGGAATCACACCCAGGTAGAAGCGCTGCGGGCAACAATGCCGCGAGACAGAAGAGAGTCGTTCGGAGTGTGTTCAAAGCCTGAACTCCAAAAAAACGTCTAGAGGTTAGCTTGTTGTGCCGGTCGGCTCCAGCGCTTTGGGCGGCCGGCCATTTCGACGCCGTTCGCAGGCTCACCAAAGAAAGTCACACGGTGAACCGCCTGCTAGACGCCGAGCACGCGCACGCCCGGAAACCGCGTCGCCAGCCGCGCCATGTCGTCGAAGTCCGAGGTGAACACGGTGTCGCCGCGCTGCGCGGCCGAGGCCATCACGATCGCGTCGATGGTGTGCTCGCGGCCGAGCCGAAGCTCGCCGAGCACCTCGCCCGCGATTCGGGCCAACGCTTCGTCGACCGGCTCGACGTCGCAGCCGTCAAGCAAGCGGGCCGCATTCCAACCGCGCTCGCGCCACCATGCGACCACCACGGCGGGAACGGTGAGCACGGTCTTCGCGCGCATCCAGTCCGCCCAAAGAGTAAGTGCTCGTCGCTGGCGCCGCTCAAGGGCGATGAAGACGCCCGTGTCGAGGGTCAGCCCTGCCATTCTTGGCGGACCGCGGCGAGCTCGGCTTCCGTGATGGGCGGTTGGCCTTCGAGCAGGTACTCAAGCACCTCGCGGCGAGCCTTCTGCTGGCCTTCCTGCTTGCGCGCCTGCATGGCCGCGAGGATTTCCTTCAGGCTGTCCTCGAGGCCGTGCCGCTCCAGCAGGCGCACGAGGGCTTGGGCCGGAGACTCGTCGGAAGCTGGGGGCGTCGGGAGACCGGGAACGGGCGCCTGCATGCCCCTTGAGGATAAGCCGTGGAGGCAAAGGCGACAAGGTGACCGGGCAAACGAGGGCCGACTGCTACACATGCGCTACACGGCTTCGGCCCGAACGCGCTTCGCAGCCAGATTCCCGCCCGCCGAGCCCCTCGGCTCTGGGATTGAAAATCCTCGTGTCGGCGGTTCAATTCCGTCCCGGGACACTATTTTCGGGGTCATCCCGGGGCCATCAGCGACCTGATGGCCCCCATGACTCTCGCTCGACAGCTCCGGAATCGCGACGTCGAGGGGCACCAACGGGCCCAGTCCGAGCTCGCTCGCCGACCGCGCCGCACGTCGGTAGCGGTTGATCATCTGGCTTGAGCGGTGGCCGGTCCGGTCGGCGACCCAGGTCTCGGTCCTGCCGTTGGCCAGCGAAAGCGTCACGAAGGTGGCCCTGAGGTCGTGCACGCGCAGCTTGCGGCGGTTGACGCCGTCCTGGTGCAACTCGGACCGGGTCGCTCCAGCGTCGAGCAGCGCGCGCCTCAGCACCTCGGCCAAACGGTGGTCATTGGTGAGCGGGCCCTCGTTCTCATCAACGAACATGTAGTCCTGGGGCTTGGCCTTCTTTTCGGCTGAATCTGCATTTCTGATTTCGACCCAAGCCTTCAGCGCCCGGGTCGTTCCCGGGTCGAGCGCCCAGGTCCGGGGGTCGTCGGTCTTGTTCTCGTCCAGGCTGACTGTCCCGACCTCGAGGTTGAAGTCGCGGACCCGGAGCCCGAACGCCTCCCCCTCGCGGCAGCCCTCGCGCGTGAGGAAGCCCCACAGCACCCGAAAGCAGAGCGGTGCTTTCTTGTGACGAGCCAGCTGAGCGTCCTCGCCGGGGTAGAGGTACGGATAGGCCGGCGGGCGACCGATCTTTGGCAGGAAGCCTTTCGGCAGCGGGTTGGCTGCGATCACCCGGCAGGGATAGACCGCCAGCTGCATCACGCGGTGCACCAGCTGCGCGTAGTGCCGCCGCGTCGCCGAGCGCTTCACCTCTTCCGGCAGCGCAGCCATGACAGCTTCGGCGTGGTCGACTTGGAAGCGATCGAGCGGCAGGTCGCCGATGGTGGTCAGTCCGAACGTGATCGCGCAGATCTTGTCGAGCCGCTTGGCATCCTGGCCCGAGTCCTTGGCCTTGATGTGGTCCGGGTGTTTCTTCGCCAGCTCACCCGAGGTCCAGCGTTTGGCGAATTCACCGAACGTCGGCATCTTGGGGCCAGCTTTGAATTCGCCACCGATCAGCTCGCCAGCCACCTGAGTTACGCCTGGCAACAATGCGGGCGCGCACGCCGCAGCAGTCTTTAACAGCTGGAGCGCCTCGGGAAGACTGATGACACCCGCATCGCGCAACCGTGCGGCGAGCGTTGCTACGAACGAGCAGCGCTCGACAGCCGCCTCCTTCGTCTTGCAGGTCGGCATCAGGAAGGACTCGCGTTTGCGCGGTCCAACGGTGATGCGCGCGACCCAGCCGTGCTCGGTCCAGCGGACTTCGCCCTTAGGCACGTTAGGCATGTGCACCTCGATCGTCGCCCGTCGCTGATGCGTGCTCGAGCTCAATGGTTGTCACTCTTGGCCTCCATGGATGCAGCGTGCATTCAGCTCATTCCGTGCGCAGTACGTGGATAGCTGTTTTCCACCCGAGCCGCACGCGCTGCGCATGCGGACGGTTCACAAATCAGTGCTTCGGAGCGTTCTTCGCGGATTTTCACGCCCGCCTCCGGCTCACGCCGATCGCTCGGCGAACCGCCTCGGCCGCGTCCACTGGCTCAGCCTCAACCTTCGCGAGCGGGGGAAATGATTCCGCGCCAGCATCTGCGAGCTCATCGAGCAGAGCAGTGGCGGGGATGCCGCGCTTCTTTCCGGCGCCCACGAACGCGCGGCCTCGGGCGCTCCAAAAGTCTCGCACCCAGCGCCAATTGAAGCCAGTCGCTGCCAGCGCGTTCGCTGGTCCTACGATGAGCGGTGTCACCGTGAGCGATTTTCTGCCCGGCTTCGGGTTGCGTGAGTGTTCCATTGGCTCGTGTCCCGACCAACTGACCACGGAAACGCCGAACGCTTTGCTTGCGCTCCGCGAAAGAGAAACTAGTCCACGGCTCGGCGAGATCCTGCCGGCGCGCCCCTGCGAAACACTACCGCCGGCACGCGCAAGCGCATGCCAACTGCGACTTTGAAATCTAAGCCCCGCCGTTCACATTTCTCATGACAGATCTGGAGCTCAGATCCCAAGAAGATCCGTACACAAAGTGAAACATGAGGCATTTCCTGCGAACAAAGGCGCGCCCCTGGGATCACGCCTGGCAGCTCGCTATTCGAAATCCTCACACACGTCCTTGAGCACAGCGCTGTTTCGCAGCTTTCGCAAACCACTCTCTTCGAGTTGTCGCACGCGCTCCTCGCTCACGCCGAGCACGACCGCGACCTCCTCACGTGTGTGGTCACCTTCGTTGGCTACCGTGAGCGCGCAGTCGCGCGTGGCGGGGACTTCGCGATCCCAACGACCTCGATGTTGGAGGTGATAGCGGCACTGCGTCTGTCGGCAGACCGCTTCCACCCCGGGATTTACGCAGCCTTCGACCGCTGGAAACCACATGGGGACGGTCGGCAGCGCAGGACGTTCGCCTTGCCGCGAAATTCGCTTCGGCCCAACCAGGGTCTCGCCCCTCGCCTTCTGGTGCATCGAACCGTCCCAAGGCTCCTATCGGAGGCGTACAGCGAAAAACGCACGCCTTACCGCCCAAACTGGCTGACATCGTCCCGTTCTAGCCCGCCGCCGTAACCCGCGGGAGTATGGCACGCGATCGAACGCAGGCAACCACGAAGCCATTCCCAACGAAGCGACGCACCGCCCGCGCAACGAGCTACGCGGCTGCGCTCGAGACCTCTATCCGCGTTCCAGGAATCCGCCGACGACCGCTTGCTCAACCACTTGCTCGGGCAGCTCGACCTCTTGCCAGCGGCGCGCAGCACCAGGGTCGTAGATGCACAGCGGGTGGTGCGTCGACGTTTCGCGTTTTCCCCACGGGCCACCGCTCTCCGGGTCGAACCAGGTGCGGCACTGGCAATCGCGGCAGGCAGGGTTGTTAGCACACTGATGACGCTCAACCTTTTGGAACGGTGGGGTGCCAGATTTGATCTGACCGAGCGGGTTGACCCATGCGACGATGAACAGGCGATCCGTACACACGGCGACGCCCGTCCTTGGGTACGTATGTGCGAGCCACGCTGCCAACTTGTGCCGAACCTCGCGGTTGGTCGCCCAAGCCCTCGTCATCGGCGTCGGGAGCCTGTGGATGGGAATCATCGGACGATCCCCTTGGTTTCGCCGGCCAAATACTGGAGCACCGACTCCAAGAAGGGTTGGTAGACGGGGTCTACGCGGAGCGCGCTCGCCCCTTCCTTGAGCTTGCGGTAGCGCGCCCAGACAGTCTCTTTCTCGGTGCGCCGCCGCGCGGGGCGGCCGGCTCTGCGGGTCGGGGTCCCCAGCATTTGCTCGAACATGCGGACCTGGTTCTCTTCGTCGGGCTGTTCGTCGTCGTCGAGCAGCGCTGCCAGACGCAGCAGGCGCTGCGCGGGGAACGTGTTGGGTGGGAGCTTGGACAAGCGCACTACGACGGCCGGCGCGAGATCTCGTGCCAACGTGATCGCCGTCGAGACGTGCCCCGGAGTCTTGCCGATGCGCGACGCAACGTCGGCTTGCAGGAACCCAGACTCGCAAAGGTTCAGGTACTTGTGTCCCAGCTCCCAGAGGGCCACCTCTTCGTGTTGCACGTTCTCGACGAGCGCTTCGTATTCGCCGTCCGTCCTGACGACGAAGCAAGGCACCTCGTCGCTCTTCAAGCGGTCTTGCTCCTTCAAGAGCCGGAGAGCGCGATAGCGGCGCTCCCCTGCCTTGATCTCATGAATCCCGCTGGAATCGGCTTCGCGCACGACCAGGTTCTTGAGCAGCCCATAGCGCGCGATGGAGTCGGCCAACTCAGAGATACGTTGAAAGGTGCGCCGCGCTTGGTGCGGATCGGGCCGCAAGCGCCCGAGCGGTATCGTGATGATGTCGGACATCCGACCTCACGCTTCCTTCACATAGTAGAGCTTGCCGTCACTGAGCTCGATAGCGCCGACGCCGTCTTCGACCGCCTTCTGCTTGCTCGCCAGGGCTTCTTCTTCGGTGGCTTCGCGAATGACCGAGCCCGTCTCGAGCTCGAGCAGCTGCGGCGCCGCTTCGCCCTGAAGTTGCTCCCACGTTTTGCGAAACGCGCACAACGGATGGTGCTTGCCCGAAACAGCCCCCGACCATTCCTGGCAGAGACAATCCGAAGGTGCTCGCGGCGAGAGCGTTGGTGGGGCCACAGCTGGCGTCGGGGCCGGCTCCGTGGGAGCCACGTTCGCCCCGGGTTCCAAAGCAAGAGCCGCCGGCCCCTGTGGCTCGGCGACGTCGCGCGAACTGACGACGACTCGCTCGCGCGGCTCATCGGGGCTTCGGGCTTGCTGGGCCTCCCAGTGCTGTTTGTGCGCACAAATCGGGTGATGCTGGTCGGCCTTGCCCGCGGGTTTCTGCCATTCACGGCAGAGGCATTCCCGTGGGGAAACGGCGTGATGAGCGCCGCGAGCAACCGACTTTTCGATCGGGATCCGCGCGGACTTATCCGGCGCCCGAACCGTACCCAAGATACGACCACTGGGGGCGCGAACTTGGGTGTTGCCGTGCTGACCGAAGATGACGCGTTCGAGCTCGGCCCTGGCTTGGCGATCGCGCCACGAACGGAACTCCCCTTGGTTGAGACGATAGAGCTTCATGACCAACGCTTCCTTGAGCGGGACGAAATCGGGAAAACCCCGGAACGTGTCGACAGGCGCCCCGCGCTATCGCTGCGACACCCAACCTTGGTGCCACAAACAATCCATTCGTCTCAAGAAAACCTCGCAGCCAAATTCAGCTGCGTCGCCGGCTACGACTAACAGTTTACGGCTGCGATTCCTGGGCAGCTCTTCGAGCGCGCGTTGGGTTGGCCGCGCGAGAGGTCCTCATACCCGGCGGTAGCGACGCGCCGTATTGCCCCCAATACTCCGGCGAGCGAAGTGCCGGCGCCCGCAGCGGGGGGGATGCCACAGACGCCAGCGCGCTTCAGCTAGCAGAAGCGTGAGTCGGGAGCAAAGTGCAACCACGAACGCTCGTGCGCGATGCGCGTGCTGCCGGCGCTACGGCGCGCATTGGTTGCCGGTGGCGCTCGCTTGGCAGTTGCCAACCATCGGCTCGAAGCACGCTATACGCGGGCACGGATGGGTGCAGCTCGCCTTGTAGGCTTTGAGCGCGCTCAAGTAAGCAGCGTTGTCAGGAGCAGTGGCGGAAGCGGCTTCGACGCCGATCGGACAACACAGGCCTTCGAGAGAACCTGCACACTCAGCTCCGGGCTTGGTAGACGCCGGATTGCACGCTTGCGCGGTGGCTTGAGCCTTGGTCACGTCGCCGAGTAAGGCAGCGCAATCCGGCATCCCGCCGGTGCCACCCCCACCCGTCGGGCACATGCTCGGACAGGCTTGGCCGCTTAGGTTGCTGATGCAGTGACCACACTCGGCTGGCCCGCAACACACTTGATCGACGCTGCACGTCTTGCCGCCACAAGCGCCGCTCGCTGCTCCACCGGTGCCAGCAGCGCCGCTGGTGGCGTCACCGTCCGCCCCGTCCACAGGACACTGGCGAATTTCCCAGCCGCAGCTGCCGTTGGCACTCTTCAGGCAACGCCCCGTAGGCCCGCCCGTCGAGCCATCCGAGCAGATTTGGTTTGGTAGACCGAGCTGGGGCCCGCATGCCGACTTGGCACACGTTTCTTGCGAGCTCCCGCCCGCACCGCTCGAGCTCCCGCCGCCCGAAGCGACACCGCCTGCCGTGCTGGAGCCCGCAACCCCGGCGCTACCACCCGACATTGAGCCGCTGGGCGAAAAACTGGACCCCGAGCACGCCACCACGAGCATCGGTCCCAGCGCAGCGAGACCGAGCCACGAGCACGCCGAGATTGCAGCTTTCATTCGCATTTAGGTCTTCCTGGTAAGCAAGCTCTCGCCTGCCACCGCGTACGCGCACGGAGCAAGGTTGAAAGGAAGTCTACGCCGCGACAACACGCGACGCCAGCTGTCCTCGTGCCTCGCGCACCAAACAATCCCTTCGTCTCAAGAAAATCTCGCAGCCAAATTCAGCTGCGTCGCCGGCTACGACTAACAGTTTACCGCTTCGATTCTTGGGCGACGCGAGGGCTTGCTCCATCGTCGCTATCGAAAGGCAGGCCACTCATGGCGATGATGTCTGACTCCGAGGTGCGGAGCCTCGCGAGCACGCTCGAAAACTATGAAACGCGCGAGAAGAAGCGCGAGCTCGAGAAACGGCAGGAAAAGAAGGAGAACCACCGCAAGTGGATGGAGCTCCTGTACACGGGCGCGGGCGTCGCAGGCGCTGCCGGCATCGGCTTCATGCACGGGCGCTTCGAGGATGACGACGGCAACTTCTTCATCCCGCGCACCACGCTGCCCGCCGACATCACGATCGGCACACTGGGCGTACTTGTCGGTTTCGGCATGGGCTACATGGGCACCAAGAAAGAAAGCGGCGGCAAAGGCGACGAGGGTTCTGAAGCCGGCAGAGCAGTCTTTCAGCTCTCGCGCGGCATCCTCGATGGCGCGACCGCCATGTACTTCCGGAAGCACGCACGCTCGGGAAAGCTCGCCGACAAGTTTTGGGCCGGTGGCGTGCCCGAGATCGTAGGGCCATCGTCGTATCCGTCGTTCGGCGCCGCTCCGCCGGTGAATGTGGCGATGACCGATTCGCAGCTCGCGGCCGCGCTGCGCCGCAACCTCTAGCGCCAGCCGACGCCGGCGCTCGCAATCACGGCCCGCGGCACCCGGCGAGGTGAGCAGCGGAGCTCTGCTCGAAGAACGGAATCCTGAGAAGCACGAGGAGAAATCAGCATGGCAAGTTGGGAAGCAATCATGGGCGACGACGACGATTTCGGCGAGATTGGCGCCGAGCTCGATCTGGTCGGCGGAATGGGCACCTCCGAAATAGTCGGCGGTGACGAAGACGATGACGAATGGGGCGGCGACGAAGACTTGCTCAACGCGCTCTCCATCGGAGCGGCTCGGCGCGGCAAGCACAAGAAAGCGAGCGCGCTCCGCCGCGCCGCCCAGAAGATTCAGGCCTATCGCAAGGTCGATCCGGGCGCTGTATCGATTCGGCAGCGTGATCTGAGCAAGCGCCGACGCTTCCCGCTCGGTTTCCAACCGACCACCGTGACGGCCGGTGCGACGTCGAACATCCCGGCGGCGCCGCAGGACATGTTCCGCCCCGAACGTCTCGTCATTCCGTCGGACATCGCGTTCGACTTCGGCGTTCAGGACGTGAAGGTCGGCAACACCTCGCAGCTCGTGAGCGGCGGGGAGGTACCGGCTGCGCTCTTCACCGAGGTATCGATCGACACGCACGTGCACTTCAAGACGGCTGAAATCGGTAACCAGATCAGCGTCTCGGTGCGCAACAAGACGGCCGGCGACATCGAGTTTTCGGCCGGCATCATCGGTACCGTCGTTCAGGCGTAGGCGAGCGCGAAGCGCGGAAGGATCGAGGGCAATGCCGTGCAAGTCGTGGTCAATCTCGGGGACATCCCGCTGGCGAAGCGGAGCCGGTTTCTCGGCTTGTTCATCAAGCCGGTGCTCGACGCGCTGGTCGAGATCAACCGGTTCTACTTGCGCACGCACCACGTCCCCGAGCTCTACCGCGCTCGCGTTCGTTACCGGCCCGAGCCAGACGACGGCACTCCCGAGGAATTTGCGGCGATTCCGAAGGTTTTATCGCGGGGCTGGGGCGACTGCGACGACCTCGCCCCGTGGCGAGTCGCGGAGCTGCAAGAAGCCGGTGAGCCGGCGCGCATACGCATCACTTGGCGACGACCTCGCGGACGCCGCCTTTACCACGTGCTCGTGAGGCGCGGAGACGGACGCATCGAAGACCCCTCTCGCCTTCTTGGAATGTGAACGGAGCCCAAAGGCAGGTCAGTCATGATCGGAAAACTACTCATCCCAGTCGCGATCGGCGGCGGCCTGCTGCTACTGCTCTCGTCGAGCTCCAAGGCGGCGACGGCGCCCCGCAATCCGTTCGACGTCCTGCCCTCGAACCTGCGGATACTCGCCGCGCAAGCCCAGGGCACGAACGACCCGGGCATGCTCGAGCAGACGGCTGCGCAGCTCGAGATGCAGGGCTTCGTTCAAGCAGCCGGCGTGCTCCGCATGCAAGCCGACCAGATTCGGCGAGTTCGAGCGGGCACAACGCCGGCAGCCGCTACGGCGACGAGCAGCTCGCCCGCGACGCCGGCCAGCACGCCGCTCGTCGTCCAAACGCCGTCCTTTTTCCCAGCGTCGGACACCCGCACCCCGGCCGCACCACTCAGTCCGGACCTGCAAAAACTCGCGGCGGAAGCTATCCAAAACGGCACGGTGCCGGTGCTGACCAGCACCGCATTCGTGCTCGAGCGCGCAGGCTTCCCCGAGCTCGCCGATGACTTGAGGCAACGGGCCCGCACGGCCGCGACCAAGGCTGCGCCACCTGCCCAGAAGGATCTGCCGAACGTCGCGCTCGATCCGAGCATGCCGCCCGATCTCGCGCTCGAGGTCGCACGACAGCTGCAGCTCCAAGGCGACCCTGCCGCTCTCGAAGCGCTCGCTCGCGAGCTCCGTCTGCGCGGGTTCAACAACACGGCCGACCAGGTCGAAGCCAAGGCAAAGCAAATTCGCGCGATGCTCGACGCGGCTCGGACGATGCACGACATCGACCAGGAGTTCAAAACTCCTGGCTTCGTCCCGCCGCTGCCTGCTGGCGGAGGCACAGCCTCGGCACCACCGATCCAACAGCTTCCGCCCATGACGGTTACGGCGACGCCGCCCGGACCTCTGCCGTTGCCGTCGATGCCCATGCCGCAACCGCAGCCGCTCGAGCGCTCCAAGGCCCAAATTCTCGCTGATTCCGTATCGACGAGCCTCAACAACCTCATCGACCAGTACGGCAGCGTGCCCAAGGCTCGGTACAAGGAAGACCAGGGTCTCGTGCAGCGCTTTCAAAGCGAAGAGCACCTCACTGCCGACGGCAAGTACGGGGCGACGACAGCGCTCCACGTTGCTCGCTATGCGTCCGACATCCCTCCGCCCTTCTATTGGAAAAAGGGCGCCGGCCAGAAGGACCTCAACAACTACCGCAGCAACCTCGAGTCGGTTGCGCTCGACGCCGAGCAGCTCGGCAACGTCGACCGCGCGTCGCGCCTCCGTGCCAGTGCCGCAAAAGCCTCGCTCGCCTGAAAGACAGAGCCATGGTCGATCTCTATTTCCCCGCCATTTCAACCTTCGAAGCCATGCCCGACGAGCTGCCGGCCGTGGGTTGCTTCGGGCACGAGATTGTCGGCCAAGAGGACACGTTCCGACTACACGTCGCCCCGTCGGGCATTAGCGTGAAGGGCCGCTACTGGCGCGAGGGACATCTGCTCAAGGCGGTCGTCCACGTCCAGGCCGTCGGTAGTGCCCCCAAGACGGTCACGGCCGAGGTCGACCTGCGTCCGATCGCCGCAGCGCTCAAGAAGTGGCATCGCCGCCAACACCAGGGCGGGGCGCGCGTCGGTGGCTGGCCGGGCAGCTTCATCAATGCGGTCAAAAAGGTCGCAAAATCGAAGCTGGTTTCGCAGGTCGCGAGCAGCGTGAAGAGCGTGGTCCAGAGCAAGATCACCGGCGGCGTTATCGGCGCCGCAGCGGTTATCTTCCCGCCCGTTGGCGTCCCCGCTGCAGCCGCGTACGCGACGGCCAACACGGCGATGGCTGCGATCGACAAAGCCGTCGAGATCAAGAACCGCGCTCGCGCCATCTTGTCTGCAGGCTCGCCAGCTCAAAAGGCGGCACTGCAGGCTCATGCGCCCGCCATCAAACAGGTCTTGGCGCGCGCCACGCAGGTCAAGAAGAAGCTGCGCGAGATTGCGTCCCGCGCGAGCCGTGGCGACGTGGCCGCCCGCAAGACTGCCCGCATTTTCGGGCATGTCGTGGAGCACCGCCGTCGCGTCAGGACGTACGGGCAAAAGCTCCAGGGCAAGACCTCGACGCCTGGCCTGCTCGTCACCGAGTACGGCAAGATCGTCCCCGGTCAGTGGCTGCTCTCGGCGGCGGCGCAAGGCGGACTGCCCCTGCTGCACGCGGCAGCGGAACACGTCGTGCCGAAAGCCTTGCCGCCCGCTCATCACGCAGCATTGGCACACAGGGCGCCTCATCACGCCGCCCACAAGAGGCACCGATGAGACACGCCGAGGCACCGGAACCCAGCGCCAGCGTCTACGTCCAGCCGTCCCCGCACGGCATCTGGACGGACAACAACAACTTCGGCTTTTCGACGCCATTTGGGCCACAGCGCGACAATCGAGAGCGCATCATCAATCTGCCCGAGTGGGGTGAGCCCGCCGTCTGGACGGTGGGTCTGGGCATCGAGTTTTCGGAGACGACCTGGCCCGGCACGACGCGCGGCTTCGACGTCGTGGCGGAGGTCACCTTTGGCGTCGGTGGCGCGACCGAAACCGTGCTCGTCGACTGGCTCGCCGGCACCACGTTTTCCGTGCCGATGAACGCGATCTCGATCAACGCCTTTTGGGCGTCGCCCGAGACTGGCGGTACCGGCTCCAGCCGGCCAGAAGACGTGAAGCTCAGCGTGCTACTCGGCCGTGGCGCGCGCGGCGGCGGCCTTCCGCCGTCCAAGTTCGCGCCGCTGCTGAACGGCGAGCCGTACGTGACGCTCGTCGACAACGCCGTCGCCGACCCTGTCGCGCGCATCCCCAAGTTCGGCAAGCGGTTGTTCCTCACGCCGCTCGATCGTGACGACCTCACAAGTTTGCTCGGCAGCAACAACTTCCTGCGCTTCTTCAGCGCACCCGATCCTGCCGTATCGGCGTTCCCGACCGGCACCTTTTCCATCGACGAAGCCCTGCTGCTCAGTGGTGTCGTCGTGCCCGCGTTCTCCAAGTTCGTGAGCATCGAGAACGTTGGCGGCGGCGCCGGCGCGGCCGAAGTGCAGCTCAATTTCCAGCTGGACCTATGACGAACGAAGAATTCGCCACCTACCTCGATTCGCTTCCGCCCGAAGTGCGGGCCGCGATCTTCGAGGCGCTCAAGCCGATCGGCGACTACGCCGCTCGAGCCATTGAGGTACGCGCGTGGGTCGCCAAAGAGTTTCCCGCGCTCAATCCGCCGTTTCGCGCTGCCTTGAGCCTAGCGCTCGCGAGGTTCCGATGATCGTCGAAAGCAAGCTCACTCCGCTCACGCGCGAACAAGCGGCGCGCGCCCTCACCGCCGGCTACCAGCAACTCACGGGCGTGCTGCCCACGACTGGCGTCGCGGCCCTCCTACTCGCTCAGTCGGCGTTCGAGACGGGCAACTGGCAGAAGATCCACAACTTCAACTTCGGCAACGCGAAGGCCGGCGTCGACTACCCGCTGATCGTGCAGTTCCGCTGCTCCGAGGTCGACGAGCACGGCACCGAGCAGTTCTTCGACCCACCCGACCCGCACTGCAACTTCCGCGCGTATGCCGACGCCGCCGGCGGCGCGCTCGACTACCTCAAGGTGCTGCACAACCGCGCGTCCTGGTGGCAGGCGCTGCATACTGAAAATCCGAGCGCGTTCGTCGACGCGCTCGCGACGCCGCCGAAGTACTTCACGGCCAACCCTGCGACGTACAAGCAGACCCTGACCACGCTATTCGCGGCTTTTCGCCCTTTAGCGGTGGCGGTCCTGGCGGCCCCGGCGGCGCCACGCCCGCCAATCGCACTGCCGCCGCCGGTGGTGGAGCCGCCCTCCTCCTCACCCTCGCCGCCGTTGGCCTCGTCTGGGGCAGCTTCCGCAAACAGCGCAAGTAGCAGCGCAGGTTGGCTGCGCGCGCTGGTGCGGTGGCTTGTCGCGCTCTTCCGCCGAGGCAAGGCGCCATGATTTACAAAAGCGCCATCATCGCCGCGGCCGTCCTAGCGTTCGTCGCGCTCGTCACTGGCAAAACCATTCGCTCGCAGCGCATGGTGACGTTGAATAGCCTCAAGTACGAGATCACTCGCTACAGCGACGACACGATGGATGTCGCCCGCGAGGATGGGCTCCGCTTCGTGGTCGGCAAGGACGGCAAGCTTCAGCTCGGCGCCGGCACGCAAGCCCAGCTCGACGACGCGACCTCGCAAATGCGCACCACCTTCCTCTCCGAGCCCGGCGGAGGCGCGTCGTGACGACCATCGGTGACCTGGGCTGCTCGGGCGTCGACGTCGACGAGTGGCGGAAGCAGAATCGCGCGCCGCTCTTCCCAAATAGGGTAAATCGCTGGGTTTTGGTGAGAACGCTGCGGGACGACCCGACGCCCGACGATCTCAAAACTACCCTCGCAGCGACATTTTCGAAGTGGTTTGCGGGCATGCCGTTCGACGCGGCTCTGCCGTCCAAGGGCACTACCCGCAGCGCCACAGCCGACCTGATCAAGCTCGAGCACGTTT
The DNA here is from genome assembly GCA_038230915.1 of Polyangiales bacterium. Taxonomy (GTDB): domain Bacteria; phylum Myxococcota_A; class Polyangia; order Polyangiales; family Polyangiaceae; genus PMG-095. The sequence continues at coordinate 44,755 of JBBRMI010000029.1, forward strand.
CGAAGGAACGCTTGTCTTTCCCGCAGAATGCACGGCGCCGCGAAGAGCTGCCCGGTATCCTGCCGACGGTCCGCAGCGGCGAAGTCGTTTGGCTTGAGGTCAGCTTCGCCTACCGCGGCCAGCTCGTCGACATGCCGTGGCCCGTGCGCGCCGGAGCGGCCGTCCAGCTTCAGAGCAGCGCCAATTGCCCGGTCGACGCCGACTGGATGCTCGACGCGGCGGCCGTCCCCAGCGTCGACGCACCGCCAGAGAAGTCGTCGAGCGAGAAGGCGGGCGAAACCATCACCGACACGGCGCAGAACGTCGGTGCCGGCCTCGCCAAGGTCGTTTGGATCCCCCTGGCCATCGTCGGCGTCGGCCTAGTGCTGTACTTCGCGGCGCTGCGAGCGGCGTCGAGCACCGGCGCTGCAGCGGAGGCCGCGTAATGGGCGCGCCAAGCGAAACCCTGGTGAAGTGGCTCACCCGGCTCCTATCCGACGTCACGGAAGCCGGCGCGATCGGCCGTTTCGAGCTCATCCACAAGATCGAAGGTGAGCACGCCGAGCGCATCGACATCTGGCGCAACGAGTCCGACAACGCTCGCAGCCCGGAGGAGCTCGCGCAGGAAGTCCAAGACGCGGCGCAACGCGACGTTCAATCGCGCATCACGGGCATCCCGCAGCGCTACATCGTGTACGCCTTCCGCGGCCAAGGCGACGACCACGAAAGCCAGCACGCTTTCCTGGTGCGCCCCGGCCTTCACCTTTCGAAGCAAGGCGAAGACTCGGAGCCGCCAACCGACAAGGGCGTCATCGCGCACGCCCTGCGCCACGACGAAAACGTCCATCGCCTATTCATCAGCGGCGGCGAGGCGCTGATCGGTCGGCTTTCCACCGAGCTCGAGCGCGAACGCGACGCACGCAGCAAGGCCGAGCTCCAGAACTGGACGATGTTCGAGAAATACCAGGGGCTGCTCGACCGCGACCATGAGCGACGCATCACCGAAGCCAAAGAGCTGATGAAAGCGCGGCGCGTCGACGAGCTCATGGGCGTCGTCACAGCACTGCTGCCCATCCTGGCGACCAAGCTCTTGGGCGGCGGGCAGCTGCAGCAATTACCCGCTCCCACGGACGCCACACTCGCCGTCGATCCCAAGGACGCCGCAGTGCGCCACTTCTTCGCCTGCCTCTCGGAAACCGAAATTTCTAGCATTCTCGGCTGCATTTCGAGCTCGAGCCAGATCGCATTGGCCCAGCTCCACGGCGCCTTCTCAAACGAAGCGCCGTCGCCGGCGGACGTGATGGCGCGCCAGCTCGCCATCCGCAAGTTCCTCAAGACGCTGAGCGAAGCGGAGGTGAAGAACGTCTTCGCGTCGCTCACCGACTCGAACCGCAAGCTGCTGATCGCCCTGTACTCCCAATACCGCGACCTCGAGGAGCAGGAACAAGCACGCAAGCCCGAAATCCTGCGCTCGTAGGCGGCCAACCAAGGAACCAAGCAATGCCCAAGAAATCTGGTCACAAGCGAAAGCCCAGCAAGAAGCTAGCAGCCCACCACTTCCACCCGAGCACCGGCGGCCAACACGACCGCCTCCGAAAGGCCGCGCACGGGCACCACCCCCACCCGCGCAAGCGCGCCAAATCACACGCGCACCCGGTCGCCGAGGCGCCGCGCAAGGATCCCCGCAAGCACGGCACCTCCAAACGAGCCTCAATCGACCGGCGCGTCACCGAACAGACGCTGCGCGACCACATGGCCCTGAACTGCGTGCGCCGCTGCGCACACTGAGTCGAACGATGGACTCGTTTTTGAACTTCGGCGCCGGGCCGAACGAGCTATCAGAACCGTGGCAAAACCTCGGCCCCACGCACGATATTCGGAAGCGGCTGAAGTTCGAGAACGACTCGGCCGCGGCCATCCTGGCCGAGCATGTGATCGAGCACGTTCCCTTCTTGCAGGCGATGAGCTTTCTCCGGGAATGCCTGCGCGTGCTCAAGCCAGGTGGTGTGCTGCGGATCGCCTTTCCAGACGTGAGCCGATTTCTGACCACGCGCGCGATGGAGTTCACGTTCAACGCTGCGGCGCTGGGTTACGCCGACGGCCTCGCCGACCGGCCTGGTTTGACGCTACCCGCGACGGCTCCCGAAAGGACCCGCGCGGCCCTTTGGCAAATGTTGACTGGCTGGGGTCATCAGACTGCCTGGACCGAACACAGCGCCGCGGGCGCCTTGCTCGTCGTCGGCTTCTCGCAGGTGTGCCGCCGTCCTTACGGCTACGGCGAGCTCGAGGGTGTCGACGGGCATCACCGTGACGTCGGGCCGGAGCTCGCACGGCTCGAGTCCACCATTTTGGAGGCGCGAAAATGAAGAACACGCTCGTCGTGATGAGCTCCAACCGCGAAGTCGAAAAACAGACCAGAAACACCCTGCAAAACCTCGCAAACCTGGGCGCAATGCTGCTGATGGAAACGGGCTCGTCCGACGTGGCGTTTGCACGTTGCCGCGCGCTGTCATGGGCCTGCGAAAAGCTCCGCGAGTACCCCGACCGCGACATCGTGTTGATGCTCGACGACGACATGGAGGTGCCTGCCGAAACGGCGCAGGCGCTCGCCGACCAGGCACGCGAGCTCGGGCGCGCCTGCTCGGCGGTGTACGCCACGCTCACGGCCAAGGTCGCCGCCTCGCGGTGGGCCGAACACCCGGGCCTGTGGCTCGTGGGCTTGGGTTGCGTTGCGATCCCGCGCGCGCTGCTCTTGGAGTTCGAAGAACGCTCGGAGTCCTTCGAGCTCAACGGCAAGTTCTACAGCGCGTTCACCTGGTGCGGTCCCGACAAGGGCAGCTGGCTCGCCGAAGACTACAGGCTTTCGATCAATCTTGGCGGCGTTCACCTTTGCCCGCTCGGCGTCGGGCACATCAAAAAGGGCGCGCTCTGGCCGGACGACGAGACGCTCGAGCAACTGCAGCAACCCAATGGAGGACCCTGAAAATGACCGACATCCGCCTCTCTCCTTCCGGCCCCATCATCGGCAAGGCCACTTCCCCCGGCGCCGGCGCGCGCCTTCGACTGACCGAAGCAACCAGCGTGATGGGTGGCTCTCAAGCCATTCCGAGCGTTCCCGACGTCATCAGCCCCGACGGCTTCGGCGTACCCAATCCGCTCGTGCTCACCCTCGACGCCCCGAAACAAGCTCTTCACTACCGAGCCAATCTGTCGCTCGACGTGAACGATAGCTCGACCAGTCCGGGCGGCGAAGTCGTGCTCTACCTCGACGTGTCGCTCGACGGCGGCACGACCTACACCAACCGCGCCAAGAACGCGCACACCATCAACTCGACCACGACCGGCGTGGAAGGACGCCCAATGCAGGTCTGGCTTCCGTTAACCCTGGGCACCGACCTCGGCATCAACGACGCCACGCCCCCGGCAAGCATCAAGCTGCGCGCTCGCGCGAACGAGACGCTCGGCTCGAGCGCCACGGTGAGCTCGCTGGCCACGTCGAACGGCGGCTCGCCCGTCTCCGGCCTGAACGGAACCATCCACATGGAACTCGAGGAGTGCCTCTAGTCCACCACGCCCGCCCCGCCTGACCCGTTCCCGTCGGCGCATAGCCGCGACGAGAACACCAACCCTGACCGCGCCGCCACGCCGGCACGTCAAAGCCAAGCTGGCGCCGCGCCTCCGCCGCGCCCGGCACCGGCACACCTGCGCCCGGAGTCCGCCATGAGCCCCGAAGCCACCGAGCTCACCCTCTACCTCGACAACGACGAACCGCTCTACCGCCAGAAACTCGCAATCTTCCGCGCCCTAGCGAAGAAAAAGGACCGCGGCAAATACAACCCCGCGCTCGCCCCCAAAGCCTTCGCCGGCCTGATGGGCGTCGCCGCCAAGAAATACATCCGCGAATTCGGCGGCCCCGGCGACCACTGGAACATCATCTTCTCGCCGATCGATCGTCGGCAGGCAGCGGCGCACTACGCCCAAGAATTCTTGGAGTGGTACGCGGTCGACTACGAGCGCCCCGCGCGAAAGTCGTAGGAGCCCGCGCCATGCCGAAGGCCACCACTGATCGCCAGAAACTTCAACGCGAGCTCGCCGAGCACCTGCGGCAGAAGGACCGTGCCGCACTGGACGCGCTTCGCGGAATGATCGATTCCGCTCGCGCAGAGCGTCGCCAGATGGTCCGGACAGCACGCGAGGCTTGCCGTTCAGCCCTCATGTCGTTGCGCGAACGTCAAGCAGCCGAGCGCCGGCGTCTCACGCTCGAGCACCACGCCGAGCGCGACCTCGGCCGCACCACGTGCGTCACCGGCAAGGCCGAAGCGAAGGAGCAAGGCCTCGAGCTCGAGCACACCGCCAAGCGCACGCTGCGAGCGGAGCGCCTCTTTCAGCGCCAAATCCGCCACGCCGGCAAGAAACCCCAAGAGCGTTCGACCGCTCGCGAGCGCGGCCAGGAGGACGACGACGCCGTGAGACGCAACCTGCCGCCCGAGCTCGCAGCCGTGTTCGAGAAGCACCGCAAATCGATCAGGGGCTCGGCGAGGCGGAGCCGCACTGAACAATTTCTAGTTCTGTTGCCGCCCGCGTTATGTGGCGCGGGTCGTCCGTGTCGCGACCTTTCTGCGCAGATGACGCCGTCGGCAGTCACATAATTTCAAACGAGCGACGATGTCCCGGCCCCGCTGCTTCGGCGGGAAGCCAGGAGATCGTCATGCTGGAAAAATACTACGTTCGGCCTGCAACGCTGGATCGCATTAGGGGCTCGTGGCTCGGCCCCGTCATCGAGAAATACGTCACGTGGCTAGATGAGCACGGCTATTCGCGGCAAGTCGTCACCGCGCGCGTGCCCACCGTCATGCACTTCGCCCGCTTTGCGCAGATACGAGGTGCCACTGCGTGGACCGAGCTGCCGGGTCACGTTGATGCGTTCGTCGACGGCGGCAGAAAGTTCATCAAGCGGCGGCGCACCACCAAGGCGAGTCGCGAAAAACTGCGCGACGAGTTGCGGCTTCCGGTCGAGCAGCTGCTGCGATTGATCGTGCCGGATTTCAGGCCTCTTGGGCGTTCAAAGGTATCGCAGCCGTTTGCGCGGGAGCTGCCCAGCTTTTTCGAGTTCTTGCGCGAGGAGCGCGGATTGTGCGACCGCACCCTCGGGCTCTATTCATATCGCCTGCGGACGTTCGAGCGCTACCTCCGCGGCATTGGCTTCACCGACCTACGTGATCTGACACCGGTCGTGCTGACCTCGTTTGTCGTCGAGTGCTCGCGACGCAGGCTTGCCGCCAAGACTGTCGGCGGCAAGTGCGGCGCGCTTCGGGTGTTCTTGCGCTACGCGCACCGAGAGCGCGTTGTGGACAGAGATCTTAGCGCCTCCCTGGACACCCCGTTGCAGTACCAACTGGCCACGCTGCCTCGATCGATCGAATGGAGCGACGTCCGCAAGGTGCTGGAGGCGGTCGACCGCCGGGACGTGGCTGGGAAGCGAGACTATGCGCTGATTCTCCTGCTTGTAACGTATGGCCTACGGGTCGTCGAGGTTGCTCGCCTTACTCTGGACGACATCGATTGGAAGCAACAACGCCTGCGTATTCGCGATCGTAAGGTGGGTAACTCGACGGGCTATCCCCTTTCGACGACGGTTGCCGAAGGACTCGTCGACTACCTTAAGAACGCGCGTCCGAAAACGGCGGAGCGCCGCATCTTCGTGCGACTCGTTGCTCCGATTCGAAAATTGGGCTGCGCCGGAATCAGCAGCCGCGTGCGCTTCCTCCTCGAAAAAGCGGGCGTCGAGGTCCCTCGGCCCGGCGCCCAAGTTCTCCGACATACGTGTGTGCAGCGGCTCGTCGATGCCGAGTTGCCGTTCAAAGCAGTCAGCGACTATGTCGGCCACCGATCGACGGCTTCGGCCGGCGCGTACGCCAAGATCTCGGTCGAAGCACTCCGGGTGGTGGCGCTCGGTGACGGGGAGGATGTTCTATGAGCGGGCGACACGGTGGGGTTCTCAAGTCTCAGCGCTGGACCAAATTCCGCAGCGGGTTTGCCGGCGACATTCGCCTCTTCATCGACGCAAAGCGCGCGCTCGGTCGCAAGTATTGGCGAGAGGAGCGCGTGCTCCGCCGCTTCGATGGCTTCCTGTTCGAGCACGGCGTGCTCGAAGCGTCCGAGCTGAGCCCCGCGTTGTTGGAGCGATTTGTCGGGCTAGCTCCAGGCGCGCGGTACCACAATCAGCTTCTCGGCGTGGTGCGACGATTGCTCAACTGGCTCGTAGTTCAAGGCAAACTTCGGACTTCTCCTCTCCGCGCAGCGCGCCGGCGAGTGACGGCGTCGCGCGTACCTTTCATTTTTGACGCCCCGCTGGCTCGCCGGCTGCTCGACGCGGCTGGACAACTTCGCGATGGTTCTCGCGCACCCCGGCGGGGCCCCGTCTACCGCGCGCTGTTCGCGCTCTGCTACGCTCTGGGCCTTCGTGTTGGGGAAGCGTGTCGACTGCGGCATCGCGACATCGACCTCCGTCGCAACATTCTGACCATTCGCGACGGTAAGTTCGGGAAGTCACGCCTTGTACCATTCGGGCCACGCATGGCAGGACTACTACGCGAGCAGTCGCGACAGAGTGAGCAGCAGCCGGCGTTGCCCGATCGGCCCTTCTTCACGTTCGACGGCCGGAGACCCGTGCACGCCGGGAATGTGAGCACGACCTTCCTTGCGCTCACCCGCGGCTTGCACCTCAGGATTCCCGAAGGCGGTTCCCCGCCACGACTCCACGACCTTCGGCACTCGTTTGCCGTCGGAACCTTGCTTCGATGGTACCGCGAAGGCGTCAACGCTTCGTCACGCCTGCACTACCTGTCGACGTTCATGGGGCACGCTGATCCCGCGTCGACAGCAGTGTATCTGACGATCACGGACGACCTTCTGCACGAGGCCAATATTCGCTTCGAAGGCTTCGCTGCACGCACCGTGGGGGCAAAGTCATGAGCACGCCGCTGGGGCCGGTGGTCCACACGTTCTTTGTCAGTCACCTTGTTTCAACAAGGGGGCTTCGCCCATCCTCGATTCGCAGTTACCGCGACAGTATCCGGCTCTTCCTCTGCTTCGTCGCCACCACCAGGAAGACGAGACTGACGCGTCTGTGCGTCGAGGACCTAACGTTCGAGCTGGTCGCTAATTTCATCGCTAGCCTTGAAGCAAGTCGCGGCAATCGAGCGAGCACGCGCAACCAGCGCCTCGCCGCCATTCGCTCGCTGTTCGAGTATGTTGCAGGGCGTCTGCCTGAGATGCTCGATACCTGCCAACGCATCATGGGCATCGCGCGAAAGCGGGCACCCGAGCCGCAAACATTCTTCCTGGAACGAGAGGAAGTGGCAGCATGGCTCGCGCGACTCCCAAGTCGCGGTTCACGAGCCCCGCGAGACAAGGCGCTTTTGCTTTTCCTCTACAACACCGGCGCACGAGCCCAGGAGGTTGCCGACCTACATCGGGAGGACGTTGACCTCGACGGCTGCCGTGTTCGGCTCCACGGAAAAGGCGACAAGTGGCGAACTTGCCCGCTATGGCGCGAGACCGTTGCGGCTTTGCGGCTCGTCACAGACGCGTTAGAAACTCCGCCGAAAGACCCCGTGTTTGCAGCGAGCAATGGCCGACCTCTGACTCGCTTCGGCATCTACAAGATCGTCCGTCGCCACGCCGCGCTGCTCGAACGCGAACGCGGCGCGCCGAAGCGCAAACGTGTCACCCCTCACGTCTTGCGACACACGACGGCCGTTCACCTCCTTGAGGCCGGCGTTGAGCTCAACGTGATTCGCGCGTGGCTCGGACACGCGGACATCTCGACGACAAACCGCTACGCGGAGATCACCATCAAGACGAAGGAAGCGGCGCTGAGCGCCTGCGAGCCACCGGTCACCTCATCCGGGTTTTCTCGGAAGCCAATCTGGCGCGAGGACCAAGCTCTGCTCGACTGGCTCGCGTCGTTGTAACCGTTATGTGCCCTGTCCAACGACAAAGAGCGCCCCCGCGAGGCGTAGCAGCGCTTGCCGCCACATAACGCGGGCGGCAACAGAAC
>JBBRMI010000030.1:0-52737 GCA_038230915.1 Polyangiales bacterium
TGCGCATCGGGTCTCCGTTTTTTGGGGTGCATTGGCGTGCTTCCCGAGAACGGATACCCGTCTGTTTCTATTTCCATCGCCGCCTGCGCGCGAATTCCCTTTTGTTTTCGCGCGCTTCGACTTTTGTCGCCGCGATCTAGGCTAGAGCCCGCGGGCCAGCGGCTTTCATGACGACATTCGAGCAAACGACAGGGGCGCTTTCAAACTCGGACCTACAAGTCACCCACAGGAGTGACGAACTGGTGACGGCTTCGCTCCGGAACGTTTGTGTCGTGGTTTGGAATAGCAAGCCGACGCGAGCGCTGTTCGAGCATCAACGCGAGGCGCTCGCGATGAGCGTGCTGCGCCACCCCGGCCGCGCGCTGTTTCTTTGCATCGTTTCGAGCAAAGCAGACCCGCCCGAGCAAGACGTGCGCGACGCATCGGTGAAGATGCTCTTGGGTCACGAGCGTAAGCTGGCCGGCTGCGCCTGTGTGATCGAAGGCACCGGTTTCCGCGCCGCCATCACCCGCACCGTGCTAACCGGCATGACACTGGTGGCGCGCACGCCAACTCCGATCGCTTTTTTCGACCATGTCGCTGCCGCCTGTAGCTGGCTTCAGCCACGCGCCGGTCGTTCACTCACCGACTTGGTCGGGCAACTGGAGACGATTCGCAAGGCTTCGGCCTAACTCGATCGAGCGCGCGCTCATCACGGCAGCGGCGCAGGGCCTGCCGCCGCCTTCGGTGCTCTTCGGGTTCGCCTTGCCCGAGAACGTTGGCAGCATCAGGCGATTGAGCCCTTTGATGCTCGGCTGAAATTTGGCGTCGCCCTGTAGCGCATCGTTGTGCTTTGCGGAGCGGTTACGCCAGACGCTGTTCCACAAACAAGCAGCGAGCCAGAGCACGACGCTCGGGGTGCTCGCGAAGTGCTTGATGGGACGTCACACCGGAGTTGATCGGCAATTCGTCCGACGTCTGCATTTTTCGCAAAATCAGCGAACCAATGCGAGTTTTTGTCCGCAACCGCCACCGCGCGCGCACTCACTTTGCTCTCGACCAAGTGAGCCTACGACATGCAATTTTCCCAATCTAGAATCCCCGCTCTGCATTCGCTGCTCAGCCTTTCGCTTCTGGTGCTCGGATGCACGGCGACGATCGACGGCGACACGCCTCCAACTGCCCTGGCCGGCCCGAACGCAATCGGCGGCGCCGGCGCAACGGACGGCGCCAGCGCAGCAGGCAAAGGAACCACCTCCTCACTAACCCAAGGTGCAGGGCCGCGACCGTTGCAACGCCTCACGGTGCGTCAATACCTGAGCTCGATCGAAGACCTACTCGGCGCCGGCGCCACGCCAGAGGCGGTGCAGCGCTTCACGCCCGAATCGATCGGCGAGTCAGGCTTCATCGGCCTGCTGCCAGCCGTCGGGACGCTCGATGCGCGCGGCTACATGGAGGCCGCTGAAGCCTTCACCACACGAGCCAGCGCGCGCATCAGCGCGCTTTCGATGTGCGCCGCAGGCAGCGATGAATCGGCCTGTGCGCGCAGCTTCATTCAATCGTTTGCGCGCAAAGCGTACCGACGCCCGCTCGCATCGACCGAGGTAGATGAGCTTTTGACCGTGTTCACCGGCGGTCGAGCGCTGGGGTACGACTACGCTAAAGCCAGCGGGCTGGTCGTCCAAGCCGTACTCGAGTCGCCTTTCTTCCTTTATCAGTGGGAGCTCGGCGCCCGACCCGCCAAGGCGATCAAGGGCGAAGTAGCGCTCACCGGCCATGAGCTTGCTGCACGCCTTTCGCTTAGTTTGTGGGGCCGCCTACCTGACGCCGAACTGGCGCGCGCCGCCGACGCCGGCGAACTGACGTCGAATGACGCGCTCACCAGTCAGGCACAACGGCTACTGTCCGACGCGCAGCACACTTCTGACACGTTGTGGGATTTCTACGTGCAATGGCTCTACATCAAGTCGACGTCTGCGCTCTCGAGTCAGCTCAAGAAAAATCCCCAGTTGTTTCCGGCTTTCGATGACCCACTGAAAAGCTCGATGCTGGCGGAGGCACGTGGCTTCTTGGACCGCGTCGTGCTGACAGAGAGCGGCAGCTTGACGGATCTGGCGACCGCCGGCTGGTCGCTAACGGATGGACGTTTGGCGTCGGTCTACGGGGTTTCCGGCGTGGCGGGCGACGCGCTGGTTCGGACCGATTTACCGAGCGGGCAGCGCTCCGGGTTGTTCACGCAACCGCTGTTCCTGGCGGCGCTCTCGTCGGACGGCGGCACGCTGCCACCGCGGATGGGCAAGACGCTCTGGACCCGCCTGCTGTGCGGGGAGATGGCGGCAATTCCGGCCAACGTGCCGAAGCCGAAAGATCCCGCTCCCAACGTCACGACGCGCGAACGCTTCGCGACGCACTCGGAAGGCGGGTGCAAGGGCTGCCACCAATTCCTCGATCCCTTAGGCTTTGCGTTCGAAAACTACGACGCGCTCGGCCGGTTCCGCAACAAGGAAGGCGAGCGGGATGTGGACGCTAGTGGGGCGCTGGCCTTTCCTTCTGGCCAAAAAGTGCAGTTTCAGAACGCAGTGGAGCTGCTGCAGCAGCTGGCAGCCTCCGCGGACTTCTCGCGCTGCTTCAGCGACCAATGGCTCCGCTATGCGCTCGGTCGTCCACTGGTCGACACCGACGCCGGCACCCCAGCCAGCGTGCACGACGCATTCCAAAAAAGCGGGCTCAACGTGAAGGCGCTGTGGCTCGCGGTGGTCGGTTCCAAGGCATTTTCGTATCGAACTGTCGCACCAGGTGAGGTGGTACAATGAGCAGTCACAACCAGCGTGCCGGTTTCTCCCGTCGTCAGCTGCTGCGGGGGCTGGGCCTCGGCGCGGCCACCTTGCCGCTGCTGCAAGCCGAGCTCGCACGGTCATCGTGCCTGGCAGTGGCACCGAAGCGGGTAATGTTGGTGTTCTGGTGCAACGGCATCAACAACCAAGGCACGTGGGCGCCGGTCGGCGGCGGCGCTTTGCCGAGCTTCCTCGCTTCACTCGAGCCGCACCGCTCCGACTTGATCTTCATGCGCGGCGTCACGTTCCAAAACCTGCATGACACGCCCAATCCGCAGAAAGCCGACAACGCAGGTCACGGCGCCACGCCAGCCGTGTGGACCGGCACTCGCTATGCCGACTTGCGGCCTTTTCATGAAGAGGCCGGCGGCCCGTCGGTCGATCATCACATCAGCGCCGAGTGGAAAAAACAGGGCAAATACGACCGCGCGCCGTTGCACTTGGGGGTTCGTCACGAGGGCTACCAGCTCAGCTGGCGCGGTGCGCGCGACGCCGCGCCGCCGGACAACGACCCGTTCCACGCGTTCGACACGCTGTTTGGCGCCGCCACCGCGTCCGGTCAGCCAGACCCAGCCTTCGAGCAACTGCGCCAAGCGCGCAAGAGCGTGCTCGATCGCGTGGCCGGCGACCTGACGCGACTGTGCCAAAACTTGGGCACCGAAGACCGCGCCCGCTGTGACGCGCACTTGCAGAGCGTGCGCGAGCTCGAGATGCAATTGCAAGCAACCGCCGTCGGAGCGTGCGACAAGCCGCAGCTCACGCGCAACTTCGACCCGAAGACCGACGACGGAACCGAGAAGACGTTTCAAGCGCAGCTCGACATTGCGGTCGCGGCGCTGGCGTCCGACGCCGCGCGCATCACGACCATCACCTTCGGCAACGAAGGCAACAATCATATCGTTCCGACCTGGCTCGGCATCAAGCCGGTCGGCGACAGCGGCGGTATCGGCGACTCGAACAGTCATCATTCGATCGCCCACTCCGGCGACGCTCGCAAGCTCCAGCTCGACGGTTGGCACTACCAACAAATGGCCAAGCTGATCGAGCGTTTGAAGTCGACCAAGGAAGCCGACGGCACGCGCATGCTCGACAACACCGTGCTGGTCGTCGCCAACTGCCAAGAGACCGGCGGCGGGCACGGAACGGCAAAAGTGCCGTGGATTTTGGCCGGGAACTCGGGCGGCTACTTCCGAACCGGCCAGGTCATCCAAGCCGACTTTCAGCACACTGCCGTGCTGAACGCGGTCTGCGAGGCGGTCGGTGTCGGCATCGAGGGTTACACCCAGCCCGAGTACCGCGACGTGCTGTCCGCGCTCAAGGCTTGAGCGCAACGGCCGTCACGACCTAACTCCACCACACGCACGAGCTTACTGACACCGACCGTTGAAGCAGAACGGCCCGGCGGGCGGGGCGCAGGGCGGCACCAAGATCGGGCAGTTGGGGCTGCAGTTTTGCTGCGCGTAGCTTTGCAGGTTGGAGTCGAAATTACCAACGGCGGCACTCGGCATCACGATGCCGCAGCCAACTCCGCAATTATTCTTTTCGTAGTAGATCGTGCAATCGTTGGCAGTCTTGCAGCCGAGAGTCGAGTACTTCTCGAGCATTTGCTTTTTGAGGTCTTGGTAGACTGCCTGTTGCTTGCCGCAGTCGTCCTGGACGCAGGTCGGACAACATTGGCCCGGCACCATTTCGAGGTGGCTGCCGAAGCCACACGCGATGCCCGGACACGCCATTTGGTTGCAGAAGGACTCACAGTGGTAGCAGCAGCCATCCGGGTTGGGTACGGGCACGTAATTGGGCGGACAGGCGACTGGTGCACACGCGCAACCCGACGGCGCCGAGCCGGCAATGCCGATAAAGCCACCCGACGCCGTGCCGCCTACGCTGAAGCTACCACCCGTGCCGGAGGGGACGCCGGCGTGGCTCGTGGCGCCAGTGTTGTCGGTCGCGCCGGTATTGTCGGTCGCGCCGTTGTTGGCGCTGGCGCCCGACGAATAACTGCCACCGGTCTGGCCGTCGGTCCCGCTGGTTACCGAGCGCCCGCCACAGGCAACGAAAATCGCGACCGAAGCCAGCAAGCATGCCGCAAAACGCGTCCGCATAGCTGGCAGGTTAGCAGGTTTTCGGCGCTGCCTGGGCGCACCCCCCACAGAAGCCCAGTCCTGATCCGTTGTTGGGGCCCTGCGCGAGGGCGGCCCCAGGAAGGGGTCCGGCAGCGGGATCGGGATCGGTCTCGGCGGGGGCTTCGGGCAAGCCAGAGGCGGCGCCGGGCTCGCGCATGGCCTTTCTCGGACTCGCCGACTGCGAATTTGTGCTGACCCGAAACCGCTGCCCCGACCGACCCCGATCCCGCTGCCGATCAGCCGATCCCGCTCCCCAACCCGGCCCGATCACCAATCAAGGCTGCACAGAAGGCTGGCTGAAAAGCGCACCCACTTCGAGGCCGTGCATGGCACCACGACGGCTTGACCGCGGATCCTGCGCGCCTGCAAACGCAGTCGTCGCACGAAGACGCGAATCGGGGCATTCGCATCCACCCCTGGCGCGAGCGCACGCGCTCGTTCTCGCCCAAGACCGGCGACAGGCTAGTCGTGCTCGCCGAAGACGACGGCTAGCTGCGCTCGCGCACGGTCATCGTCTCGTTCGGGTCGCCTTCCTTGTAGGCGATCTCGATGCTGTCGACGACGCCGGGCACCGACAGCTCCCACAGCGCGTCGACCAGAGGCTCGACGTGCTCCGCATCGTCGAGGCGCGTATACGGAATGTGCAGCACCGTGTGCGACGGCAGCATCTCGACGCGTCTCATGTGCCCGGCGTACACGAAGTACGTCGCCGACGCGGCGCCGTGCCGCTCCACGACGAAACCGTCCCTTTGCAATCGCTCAACGGTCATGCCGCAGCGTACTCTGTTTTGGGCACGCCGCGGAGACTTGCAGTTTGCCTGCGTTTGTTGGGTGGGGGCGCTATTTCCAGACGCCAGTTGCGACCAGCTCGTAGCCAGACGGGGCTTTGGCGGCGCCGGCGTATTTGACCAGCACGACGCCGAGATTGCCATCCTTGAACGCCTCCTTCGAGTAGCCCTCGACTTCGGTCATCGTCACCTCGAAGAACTGACGGCTCATGCCCATCGGGTCATTCGGCAGCTGCGGCGTGTACTCGAGCGCCATGTCGAAGCCGTCATCCTTCAAGTTCACGAGCGGCCCCGTGAACAGCAGCCACCTGCCACGCGCGATTTTATCGAAGGCGGCAACGGCTGCTTTCTTGTCCTTCAGGCTCTTGTCCGCTTTGAGCTTGGCTTGCAGCTCAGTCACCGCCAGAAAGCCTTTGGCCGCAGCGTACTTGGCTTCGATCGCCGAGCGGCGTGCGGCGGTGAGCTCCATGTCGACTTTGCTGGGGCGGTCGGCGTTTTTTGCAGCCGCCTTTTCAGGCGCAGGCGCGGCGCTCAGCGTCGGGGCCGCCGCCGTCACGGCGCTCGGCGCGGGCTTGCTCGGAGCTGGAGGCTTCTCTTCCTCACAGCCCAAAATTAGCGCCAGCACACCAATAGAAACCACGCAGCCGAGCTGCGCTCCTCGGGTTTTCATGACCGCCACGACTAGCAGGGTCAGTGTCAGACCGCAGCAGATATGCGGCGCTGCACGTCGCGTGACTCGAGCTATTTGCAGCCGACCGGGCAGCCGCAGGCGTTGGGGATACCGTCAGCGTCGACGCCGCACGGATTGGAGGTATTGCCTCTATCGGTGCAGCCGCTGCCGTCGGGACAGAAGCACGAGCAATCAGCGCCAACCGTGCCAGCGGTCGCACTGGAGCCGCCCTGTCCGGAGCCGCCGGTAGCGTTGCTCGGGCCACCCGACAGCAACGAATTTTCGTCAAAGTCGCGGCCGCACACGGTGCCGCCGAGCTTCGAGCTGTCGCCGGTGCCACGCTGAGTGACGCTCACGTCGCAGGCCTGGTCAATCGTCGGCTGGTCGCGCCATTTCAAGCCACCGCTCACGGCTAGCTTGGGCGCGCTGAAGGTCTCGGCCGCAAAGTTGGTGCTCGCAGCGAACGAGCCATCCATGATCACCGTGCTGGGCTTCAGTGCGGAAGATGCTCCAGCCGCGCAGCTCGGCGTCATTAGGTCAGCGAAGTGAGCTTGGGTAGAACGCCACGGCTGTAGTCGGGCGTGCCGACGGTCTGCAGCTCGCTCAGTCCGAACAGATGCAGAATCGCGAGTAGCAAGTTGTTGTGTGACGTCTCGGGGTACTGGATGAAGCGACCGCCGAGCAGCCCGCCACCCTTGCCGGCGAGTAAATACGGCATGTCGTGTTTGTCGTGCGTCGGCGGCTCGCCCAGCTCGGAGCCAAAGTAAACGACGCTCTCATCGAGCAGCGTCACGCCGCCGCCCACGTCCACCTTATCCAGCTCTTGCAGCAGGTAGTTGTGTTGACCGGCGTACCAAGTGTCAATTTGCGCGCACTGGTCGGGCTTGAACCCGCCGTCATGTTGGTAAAAATGGTGATGATCGTGCAGGTTCAGCCACGGGAAGGTGTGCTTGGCCTCGGTGTCGGTCCATTGCAATGACACGACGCCCGTCACGTCACACGCCAGGGCCATGACTGTCATGTCCATGAAGAATTTGCCGACGATCGGGATCAGCGCGTCGGTGTTTTCGTCGCGAATTTCGCCGTTGGGAGCGGAGTTGATGCCGGTGTCGGGGTTGTAGCCCTTGCTGTCGACAGCGGCGGGCTTCTGACAGAGCGCGCTCTTGGTGATCTGCGTCGACAACGTGGTCTCGAGCTCGCGGATCTTGGTCAGGTGCGCGTCGAGCTTGAGCTTGTCGGAAGCGCCGAGCTGCTGCCCGAGCGCGTCGTAGCGGTGATCGAGGTAGTCGAGGATCGACTTCTGCTCGGCGACCTGTTCATCTTGTGCGGCGCCGGCGTCGAGCGAGCCGAAGACATCGGTGAAGATTTTCTGCGGATCGAGCTTCGGTGGGATCGGCGTGGCGTCGGCGTTGTCTTCGAAGTTGGCGCAGTTGATCGGATGCAAACGCCCCGACGAGAGCCCAGTCGCCCAGCGCACCGCCATCTGCAAACTGCCGAACTTCTTTCCCTTTAGGACGCGACCAGCAATGATCTGATCGATCGATGGCGTGTGCGAGAAGCCGAGCACATCGCCGTTCTTGACCTGAGTGCTGCCGGTCAAGAACGCGATGATGCCAGCTTGGTGTTGCTCGCCGAGCGCGCTCTCGCAGCGCAAGCCCTTAGTGACGATCAGCTTGGCCAAACTGGGTTGGAGCGGCGCCAACACCGAGCTCAACACGGGCGCAGTCTCGGTACCGGTCGGGAAATAGCGATCGCGCACGCAACCACCCGGCTGAAACACCGAGATGAAGTGCTTGGCGGGAGCGCCTTGGGCTTGGGCGCGCGCCACCTGCTCTTCGCCGCCCATGGCTTCGAGCCACGGCAAGGCGACCGCCAAGCTGCCAGCGCCGCGCAACACGGCCCTACGATTCAAACGAAAATTTCGCATGCGCTTACTCCCGCTTCGCTGGCAGGTACAGAAACTCATTGGTTTGAGTCAGCGCCAAAAGCAGCGCCTTCACGTTGTAACCGGCAGCCTTGAAGGCTGCCTTCACCGAATCGCCGGTGCACGCCTCGCGCTCCGTGGCCAAACGGCCGTAGGCGAAATTCACCCATTGGCTGGCGAAGCACGCCTGCGCGGTTTCAGATGCCGCGAGCGCCTTGCCGAGCTCCACGCCACCGACGAACGGCGTCGCGAGCAGCGGCGTGGAACCGGAAGCGTCGATCGTGACGCCATTCTCTTGGTCACGCCATTGGCCGACCGCGTCGTAGTTCTCGAGCGCAAAGCCTATCGGATCCATCAGTTGATGGCACGAGGCGCAAATCGGCTGCTGGCGGTGCAACTTGAAGCGCTCGCGCGCCGTCGGTGCCGAATACGGCTCCGGCTCTTTGAGGAGCGCCGCGATCGCCGGGTCGGTCGGCACGGAGATGGACGTGCACAGCATCTTGCGCAGCACGAACGCGCCGCGCGTCACCGGGTTGGTGTGATTGGAGTGAATCGGTCCCGCGACGATCCCGGCTTGCGTGAAGAGCCCGCCGCGTTTGACGCCGTCGACCGTAACCTCGCGAAAGTCGGGACCACTAACGCCACTGATGCCGTAGTAAGCAGCCAGCTTTTCGTTGAGAAAGGTGGTGTTGCTGGCCAAAATCGACGACCAAGTGCCGGGCCCGACGAACACCTGATGATCGACGAAGCTCTCGGTCTCCTGGCGCATCAATCCGCCAATTTCGGCCGTGTAGGCTGGGTACTGCGCTGGTTGGCGCTCCAGGTGCGCGAGCCCGGTGACGGGCAGCAAGTTGTCGAAGAAGTAACGCACCATGCCGTGCGCTTTCGGATCGTTCAGCAGCCGCTCGGCTTGAGCCTTCACGCCCTCTGGCGTGAGCAGCTCACCGGTAGCGGCAGCCGCCGTGAGCGCGCTGTCCGGCGTGCTACCCCACAAGAAATACGATAGGCGCGCGGCCATCTCGTCGCCCGACGGCTTCAAGATGTCGCTGCGGCCGCTCACGGCAACGCCCAGCTCGGGCCGGTACAAGAAGTGCGGCTCCTGCAGGATCGTCGCCACGATCGCGGTCAGACTGCTGACGAACGTCTCACCCGCTAACGCGCGGATGGTCTTGAACAACGCCAAAAGGCCGTCGGCTTCGCCGCTGTGCAAGGCGCGACGGAAGGCGCGCGGCGCGAATACCTCGACCAGACTCCGCACGCACGCAGCTTCGGCCGCGGCGTCGCTGCCGGCACCGAGCTCGGCCGTACACGGCGCAAACGCGGCGAGCTTGTCCGGCGCAGTCGCGGCATTGGCTAGAGCTTGGGCGGCGGTTTGGTAAGCCTCAACCTGGCCGGGCGGCGTGCCTTGCGCGTAGGCGTCGTTGCCGAAACCGTTGCTCAGCTCCTCCGCCGGAAAGCCACTGCCAGGCGACGTCTTGTCGCCGAGTAAGTCGCGAGCGGTGTTGTTGTATTCGAAGATCGTCAGGCGTCGCAGCGGCGCGCGCGGTGCAGCGGGCGCGCACTGACTGGCCGGCAACGCGGCGGGTCCGCCGCCCGAACCTGCCGTGTCCAAGGCGGGTGTACCGGGTGCGCCCTGCGCATGGCCCGATAGCTCGCCCGTGCAACCGATCAGGCTGGCGAGCGACAAGCCGCTCGCGACGACGGCGCAGATGCGCGCGCGATTTTGAACCGACATGGGCGTTCTTCCTTGCGGCTGCTCTTGGTCCGCTTGGCAGAGTCACGCGAGCCTTCCGCATCGGCTCACAAAGCGCTGGTCGAAAACTGCGCACCCAAACGCGGTGAGATTCGCCACGGGGTGCCCCGGAGGACACCTGTTCTTTTTTTCTCCTCCGTGCTCTGCCCGAGGGTGCTCGCCGACTCGAGCGGCCAGAACCGCGATCGGCGCCGGCAATTGGTAAGAAGCACTCAACGCGGCGCGTGAAGCCCGACGACATTGCCTTCCGTGTCGCGCACCAGCGCAATGAATCCAGGATCACCGATATCGGTCTTGGGCATCACGACGCTGCCGCCGGCTTTCTCGATGCGCGCCAGGCTAGCGTCGAGATCGCGCGAATGCAGGTAGACGAGCGCACCGTCCGCCACCGGTTTACGGCGCTTGTCGGCGATCAGCGCGCCACGGACGGATTGCTCTTCGCCTTGAAACACCGCCATGGGCATGTCGGCGGAGTCCTCGCGTTTGAACGACGCGCCCAGCACCGCATCGTAAAAGCGGCTCGCGCGGTCCAGATCGGTGGTGGGGATTTCGAACCAGTTGATGGTGTGAGTCATTGTCTGTCAGCTCCATTGCGCCGCGGGGTTGGTGCGGCGATGAAGAGAGTCGTATCGGTTCAGAGTGACAGCGTATTGTCAGTGTTTATGCAACCGCGTAGAGCCAGCGGCGCGGCCGAATTCTGGGGCGACTGCAGACTTTCAGGAGCAGTCTGAAAAGCAGGCTCCAGGTTCGGATCTGTACAAGTTTACGAGAAGAACGGCCGCAATCGATTCGACCGCCGCGGCTACCATCCATGCATCCTCATGAAGTCGACGGCGACGAGCTTGGTTCTGGGTTGGGGGTTGAGTCTGGGCGCGCTCGGCTGCGGTGGCGGCCTGGACGGCGCGCGCGGCAGCGCCGACAACGCCTCGGGCGCGGCGCCCGTCGGCGTCGGCGGCACCAACACTGGCGCCGCAGGCAGCCCGGTCAGCGTAGCGGGCAACACTGGCGGCGGGATGCCGTCCACGGCAGCGGGCGCGTCCATGGGGGGAGCCAGCGGCGGCACCAGCTCGGGCAAGCCGTGCGGGCCGGCCTGGGTTGCTGGAACGACCTACGGCGAGGGCGACATCGTCCTATTCCAGGGTGCCTACTACGTCGCGGTGCACGAGAACCCCGGCTACGATCCGGTCGTCAGCGACTATTTCTGGGATCCGTACAGCTGCGCAACGGCCGGCACGGGTGGCAGCAGCGGCGTCGGCGGCAGCGCGCCGCTCGGCGACAGCGCGCTCAACGAGATCTTGAGCGAGGCCGTCTTCAATCAACTGTTTCCCGACCGCAAAACTTTCTACACCTACCAGGGCTTGATTGACGCGACCCGCAAGTACCCGGCGTTTGCTGGCACGGGTACCGCCGACCAGAAGAAGCGCGAAGTGGCGGCTTTTCTAGCCAACGTGGCGCGCGAGACCGGCGAGCTCGTCTACGTCGAGCAGATCCAGAAAGACGTGCTGTGCTCGTCGAGCGCCAAGTGCCCGTGCGAGCCCGGCAAGTCTTACTACGGGCGTGGTCCGATCCAGATTTCGTGGAACTACAACTACTGCAGCGCCGGCGCGGCGCTTGGTTACGATCTACGCACTCAACCGGAGTTGGTGGCACAGAACGCGACCATCGCGTGGGCGACCGGTTTGTGGTTCTGGATGACGCAGCGAGGCGCAGGCACGTTCACGCCCCACGACGCGATCGTCGGTGATCACGGCTTTGGCGAGACGATTCGCAGCATCAACGGTGACGTCGAGTGCAGCGGCGGCGCTTCGGAAGCCGTCAATTCGCGGGTCTCGTTCTACCAGCGCTTCTGCACCGTGCTCGGCGTCGACCCAGGCGACAAGCTGCCCTGCTGAGCCGGGCGCGCGCCCGAAAACCCGCGAGCTCTTACACGCCGAGCGAGAAACGGCGCAGGCTCTCACCGACGCGCTGGGCGAGCGTGCGCGGGCGCAGCTTCTCGGTCACGAACAGGAATGAAGCCGGCGACGCTTTGACGAGCGATTGTGCACTCTCGCGTTGGCGGTGCGAGAGCGCGGCGACGCCCAGGCTGGCCCCAGCGACCGCCGCGGCCGCCGTGCTGGGTGAAGCCCCCAGCAACGAGCCGATCGGCAGTGCGACGGCGACGCCGAACGTGCCCAAAAACGACCCCACGCCGAGCGAGCGCAGCCCGCGCGATAGTTCCGTCAGCTCCGGTTTCAATCGCCGCTCGTATTCGAGCCTGATGTGCTCGTCGAGCGCTTCAGGCTCCGCAATGTCGGCTGAGGCGAGCTGGGTGCCCACACTGTCGACGTAACCATGAAAGGCCTGGCGCGCGCCGCCGTGTCGAGCGCGCAGCTCGAGGATGCGCTTGGCAGATACGCCATCGAGCCGCCCGGGCAGGACCATCCGCAGCGTCACGAACGCGACGCGCTCGGCCGCCAGGTCTGGTGCCTTGCCGCGCTTCGATGCAGCCTCCGTGGTGAGTGGCCGCTTCTTCGACAAGTTGACGTCGCCAACCAAAGCGCGCGCCAGATCTTCGACCGTGCAGCTGGTGACGCCGGACACGTGCGTGACGTTGTCGGAGATCGGCTGTAGCCCACGCCGCCGCGAAATTTCCCCAGCTAACGCGATCATGTACGCCGAAACGATCGCCGGATGCATACCGAGCCAGCGCCGATCGTGGCTCGGTACCGCGAGCTTGAGCTTCAGCAGCTGCTCGAGCAGCGCCGGTTCGAGCTTGGAGCAGTGAATGAACGCCAAGCTCTGCGACGAGACGCGCCCGGTCTTGACGCCGAATCGCTCGGGGTTCGCTGGCCAGCCGTCACGCTGCGAGATGTCGTAGCGCCGCACCAGCTTCGCTGCGTAGCGGTCGAGCAGCACCGTGAACAACGACCCGACCGGTTGCTCGTAGCTGCTGGGGTCGACGCGCTTCAGCACGCCAGCGTCTTCGAGCGCGCGCACCTCGCGGTTGTCTCGCGGCGTGTAGGCGCGCGGCACGATCCGCGTCACGTCGTCCCAATACAACGCGCTCAGCTTCAGCCAAGCGTCGTCGCGAAAGTGAATGAACGGGTAGTACAAGCAGCGACGGGCCATCAGCGCCGCACGCTAGCCGAAGACCCGGCTCAAGCGGGAGCGGTTGCGCCGATGCCCGCCAACGCCACGATGTCGCGGTTTTCGAGCACGCGCTCGCTGGCGGCGCCTTTCAGCAGCTGCAACATGGCGCGCCCCAGCTCTTCGGTGGTGGTGACTTGGCCGGGAAAAAGCCGTTTCAGCGCGGGGTAGAGCGGGCCAACCGCCGCGTACAGCACGCGGTACCAGCGCGTCTTCGACACGATGCCGTGCAGCGGGCGGATGAAGCCGGGACGCAGCATGTACGCGCGCTCGAACGGCATCGACAACAGCGCGTTCTCGGTCGCGCCCTTGATGCGTGCCCACATCACCCCGCCGCGCTCGGTGCTGTCAGTGCCACCGCCCGAGACGTAGACGAACGTCATCTTCGGGTTGAGTCGCTCGAGCGTCTGCGCCACCTTGAGCGTGAGGTCGTAGGTGATGCGCTTGTAGTCCGACTCACTCATGCCAGCCGCCGACACACCCAAGCAGAAGAGGCAGGCACCGTAGCTGCCCAGCTCGTGCTCGAGCATGCCGAGGTCGCCGACGTCTTCTTGCACCAACTCTTTGAGCTTGGCGTGGTGCTGACCCGTCGCGCTGCGGCCGATCGACAGCACCGCGTCGACATCCGTGTCATTCAGGAGCTCGCGGAGCGCGCCCTGACCGACCATGCCGCTTGCTCCGAACAGGATCACTTTCATCTCGCCTCATGGGTGGTTCGACTCGTCAGGAACAAACTTGACAACCCTAGCCACGATTGTCAATTTCAACGGCCTTGGGCAAGCAGAGCGTCGCGCGCGGCCGACTGCGGCGATTGACGCTTCGCGCGCTACGCCTGTTTTTAGGGCTGTCTCTGCTCTTGCTGGGGCTTTTACTGGTGCAGGGTTGGACGGCGTTCGGCACGCATGCCACAGGCGCGCGGCTGTTGCGCATGCAGCGCTCGCCGAATTTTCGTGACGGTCATTTCGTCAATCCGCAGCCGCTGTTCAACGACTACTGGGGCATGCTGCGCGGGATGTGGCACAGCAGTGACCACGTCAACCCGAGCGAGCCCGTGGCGGTGGCCAAGCTTACTCCCGCCGCCTTCGCCGCCGCGCCAGCGAGCGACCTGCGCATCACCTGGTTCGGCCATTCGTCGATGTTGATCGAGCTCGACGGCGTGCGCGTGCTGACCGATCCAATGTGGAGCGAGCGCGCTTCGCCGATCAGCTGGCTCGGGCCCCAGCGCTGGTATGAAGCGCCGATCGCGCTCGAGGATTTACCAAAGCTCGACGCGGTCGTCATTTCGCACGACCACTACGACCACCTCGACTACCGCAGCATCGTACGGCTGAACGCGCTCGACATGAAGTTCGTGGTGCCGCTGGGCGTGGGTGCGCACCTCGAATATTGGGGCGTGCCGCTCGAGCGCATCGTCGAGCTGGATTGGTGGGAACGCACCGTTGTCCGTGGTTTGACGATCGTCGCTACGCCGGCGCGCCACGCCTCGGGCCGCTTCTTGTTCGACAAGGACAGCAAGCTGTGGGCCGGCTACGCGCTGCTCGGCGCGCAGCATCGCGCTTACTATTCGGGCGATACTGGGCTGTTCCCGGCACTGCGCGAGATCGGTAAAAAGCTCGGCCCTTTCGACGTGACGATGATCGAAACCGGGCAGTACCACCGCGCGTGGCCCGACTGGCACAGCGGCCCCGAGCAGGCGGTGCGAGCGCACCAGCTGGTGCGCGGCCAGGTGATGCTCCCCGTGCATTGGGCGCTACTCGGCCTCGCCCTGCACGGCTGGACAGAGCCGGTCGAGCGCACGCTGGTTGCCGCGCAAAAGCGGCAGGTGCTGTTGCTCACGCCTCGCCCGGGCGAGCCCGTCGAACCCACGTTGCGTCCACCATCCGCGCACTGGTGGCCGCAGCTGGCGTGGGAAACCGCCGCTCAGCATCCGATCGTCTCTACGAACGCCGAGTGAAGATGCGATGAATGCTCAGGCTCAGCGGCGTTGCAGCCAACGCGAGCGCGGCGCTGACTCGGCTTTTCCACCCAGTTTGACGCGCGCGCGCGGGGCGACGGCCAAGAGCCGCGCTTCGAAGTCGATATCGTCGCGAGTCACCACGACCGGCTCACCCAACGCGTTCAAGAAGGCGGGACTCATTTCACCGCCGCTCCAAGCCAACAGGTTGATCTGCTCGAACTTCTTGCGATGCTCGCTCACCACGCGCACGAACGCGCTGCGCGCGATCAGATCGTAGCTTTCGAGCGCGCGCCCGTCGGCGAAGTACTTGATGGTGCCGGTTGTTGGCAGTGAGGAACGGAGGTGCGCCGCAAACACTTCGCCGAGCCGCGCCGACAAGCAGCGGCTGAAGCGCGCGTAGTAGACGCCTTGGTCCGCCCACCCAAAGGTGACGGAGCCCGCAATATCCGTGAGCAGCTCGAGCGGCGCGGAATAGGACATGCCCTTACTCGTCGAGAACGGCCGCTTGGCGGCAGGGCTTAAGCAAGCGGCCTGGCGAAGATTGAGGATTGCACAGGTTTTGGGTCGATTTGTAAAGTTGTCTTGACAACTTGAGTGCCGAGCGAGAAGCTCGCTCGCCCAGAGCCATGCTGAATCCGGGATCTCCGCTGCCGCTGTACCAGCAGCTCGCCGAGCTACTCAGCCGCGAGATTGCCGGGGGGGTGCTGGAGCCCGGAGGCCGCCTGCCCTCCGAGCCGGAGCTCGCGCGGCAGCACAGCATCGGCCGCCCCACGGTGCGCCAGGCGACGGAGCTGCTGGTTCAACGCGGCCTGATCGAGCGACGTCGCGGCTCCGGCACGTTCGTTCGGCGCGCCGCCCGGCGCGTCGATTTGTTCTCGCTCGGCGGCACTTTGTCGAGCTTTCGCGCGGGTGGGCTGGAGCTGAGCACGGCGCTGTTGGGAAAGGTCGCTGAGCGACGTGTCGCGCTCGATGCAGACAATCCGTTTTCGGAGCGGCGCGCGTTCGTGGTCACGCGCGTCGGCAGCGTCGCTGAAAAACCGGTGCTGCTCGAGCGCCTGTACTTCGATCCAGAGATGTTTCCGGGGCTCGAGCGCTGGGCGTTGGCTGGCGCGTCGCTATCGCGGGTGGTGGAGGAGCACTACTACTTGAAAGCGACCCACGCCGAACAGAGCTTCCGCGTGGCGGTGCCGGCCGAAGACGTGCAGCAGGCGCTAGGACTTTTGGCCGGCGCCCCGCTGCTGTTGGTCAAGCGATCACTATTTTTTCCGAGCGCACCGCGCGCCGTGTTCGGCGAGCTGTACTGCCGCACCGATGAGCTGGTTTTCTCGCAGACGATAGGAGCAGAGTCACGACATGACTGAGTCAATTCGAGCCGCTGGCGGCTATTTCGAGGGCTTTGGTGGCGCCTTCATTCCGGAGGTCTTGCATGCCACGTTCGAGGAGCTGAAGCTGGCGTTCGAGACGGCGCGCCAAGATCCGAGCTTTTGGAACGAGTACGCAGAGCTGATGAGCACGTATTCGTGCCGACCGACGCCGCTGACGTTCGCCGAGAACCTGACACAGCATTTTGGCGGCGCGCGCATCTACATCAAGCGCGAGGACTTGAATCACACCGGCGCGCACAAGGCGAACAACGTGATGGGCCAAGGCCTGCTCGTGAAGCGCATGGGGAAAAAACGCGTGATCGCCGAGACCGGCGCCGGCCAGCACGGCGTCGCGACTGCCACGATGGCCGCCAAATTCGGCTTCGCCTGCACGATCTACATGGGCGAGCTCGATGTCGAGCGCCAACGCCCGAACGTGTTCTGGATGGAGCGACTGGGCGCGACCGTCGTGCCAGTGAAGGACGGCTCGCGCACGCTGAAAGATGCCATCAACGAGGCCTTCCGCGACTGGGTGTCGAACATGGACGACACCCACTACGTGCTCGGCACCGCGTGTGGTCCGCACCCCTTCCCCGAGATGGTGACGTACTTTCAGTCGATTATCGGGCAAGAGGCGCGACGGCAAATCCTCGAGCGCACCGGCCAGTTGCCGAAGCGCGTCTACGCCTGCGTCGGCGGCGGCTCGAACGCGATCGGGATTTTCAGCGGATTCCTGGGCGACCCGAGCGTGGAGCTGGTCGGCGTCGAAGCCGGCGGCGACGGCGTGGAGACGCGCCGTCACGCAGCGCGGCTGTCGAGCAAAGACGCATCGATCGGCGTGGCGCAGGGCTACAAAACGTATTTCCTGCAGAACGACGACGGGCAGATGAACGAGACGCACAGCGTGGCGGCCGGGCTCGACTACGTCGGCGTTTCGCCGATCTTGTCGCACTTTCGCGACACCAAGCGCGCACGGTTCGAAGCCGCAACCGACACCGAAGTGGTCGAAGCCTTGAAGCTCACGATTAGGAAAGAAGGCTTGATTCCAGCGCTCGAGTCGTCGCACGCGTTCGCGCAGGCGTTCAAGGAAGTCGGCACGCTGTCGGCGAACGACGTCGTCTTGATCAATCAATCGGGCCGCGGCGACAAAGACATCTTCACCATCGCCGATGCATTCAAGGATCCGACCTGGGAGGCCTTCATTCAGAAGAAGGCGGAGGGCTACCGTCGTGCTTGAGCAATATTTGAAAGAGCAGCGCCAGAAGCAGGAAATCCTGCTGATGACGCACATCGTGCTCGGCCACCCGCATTTCGACACCAGCTTGCGGCTGGTCGAAAGCATGGTGCAGGCCGGCGTCGATCTGATCGAGCTGCAGATCCCCTTCTCCGAGCCGATGGCCGACGGCCCGGTGATCTTGCGCGCGAATCAGGAGGCGTTAAACGCCGGCTCGACCGTGGAACGGTGCTTCGAGGTCGCCACGGAGGTGGCACGCCGCTTCGACATCCCGTTCCTGTTCATGAGCTACTACAATGTGCTGTTCAAGCGCGGTGTCACACGCTTCGTCACGCGCATGCAAGAATCCGGGTTGCGCGGCGCGATCGTCCCCGATTTACCGCCCGAAGAAGCCGACGATTACCTGGCGGCGATGCAGGAAAGCGCGCTCGCTCCGATCTTCATCTACTCGCCCAATAGCAACGACCAGCGGCTAAGGACAATCGCCAATTACGGGCGCGGCTTCGTTTACTGCGTCGCGCGCAAAGGCGTCACCGGCAGCGCCACCGCATTCAGCACCGAGCTGTCGGCCTACCTGGCCCGCGCCCGCGCCGCGACCTCGCTGCCGCTCGCCGTGGGCTTCGGCGTCAAAGAAAAGCAAGACGTCGATTTTCTGCGCGGCAAAGCCGACATCGCAGTCGTGGGCAGCGAAACCTTGCGCGTGCTGGAGCGCGGTGGTTTAGCCGCCGTCGGACCATTTCTGAGCGGACTACGCTGAGGCGCGCCGCTCAGCGGGGCGCGACATGCGCGACCCACTCCCAGCCGAGCGCGCCGCTGTGCGTCGTGACGGTGACCGGATCGCCCGGCTTCAGGTTGAGGCACACGGCTTGGCTTCGACCGGCGCTGCACGTCAATCGTTCTTCCGTGCCCGATTTGCGCCACGACGCGAAGCGCACACGACTCTGACCCTTTTGCGGGTGGTGGTAGCCGAGGAACACCGCGGCGTGCGTCGCGGCTGGCGAGCGATCCAACAGCGTGTTGGCTGCGAGGCCCACGCCGACGGCCAAGCACGGCAGCCAGCAAATGACCGCAAGTCGCAGAAAGCCATGCGCAGCCGCGCTCGGCAGCTGCTCGTTGATGCGCCACGCCCCGATCGCGACAGTCACCCCGACCCCCAAGCACACGAAGTACGGCAGGTAGTCGAGCGGATCCCAGAGGTTCCACGCCAACAGCACTGGCGCCGCAAACAACGTCATCACCAGCCAGACGACCAGCGAATAGACCCAGCTGCCTCGCCATCCAGTCGGCTTCACTGCGTCACTCGCCACTGGAAACCCCGCCCCGTCGGCGTCCGCACGACCGTGTTCGAACCGCGCCCGACCAGCAGACCCAGCGCAAGACAACGAAACGTCCCAGGCATCGCGAAACGGTGAAGCTACCACGACCCTCCGCGTCCCAAGAATTCAGCCGCGCTTGCAGTGAAGGGCCTGGCCGGCGGTCGAAGTTGCCGTTGATGTTGCAAGGGGCGCCCTGGTCGAAGGTCCTCAAGCCCTGGGGCCCGCCCCCTGACGATTAACGGTATTTCCCGAACAGTAGACAACGGGAAAGCCGTGCAGGCTCGGCCACGGCCGCCGCAGGAGGCGACAACTGTGCCGACGACTCCCGCGGGAGAGCCTTCTCGCGCGCGAATCCGTGTCGCACTTGCGACACCTTTTTCCGAATCATTTCACGGCTTGCTGGGGCTGAGATGACGTTGTCGCAAATGCCACACACCGCCAGATGCTCTGACGCAATGTCGCATGTGCGACAACGTCAGATTCAAAAACTCTGCCCGCGAAATCATTGCGTATTTCGTGTCGCATGTGCGACATCGAATCGCGTCCGAAGAGGCACCCTCGTTGAACAGCCGGGGACATCTTGACGAGTCCAGCGCAGACTTGCGCTACGCCGACGCTTGATAGAGGTGTCCGAAGCCTTCTTGCTCTAGAGCGCGACGCACGGCAGGGCGCTGAAGCACGGCGCCGCCGAGCCGCGCGTAGCGAGGCAGCTGGTCGACCGCTAGCTCGAAGCGCCGCGCCCAAAGGAAAAATACCGCCAGGTAGGCGTCGCACAACGAGTAGCGCTCGCCGAGCACGAAGCCGCGCTCGGGCAGCCGGCTTTCGACGTAGCGCAGCATGTCGAAGAAGCGCTGCTTGCCGTCGATCTTGAGCGCCGCCCGCGCCGCGGCGTCCGAGGTGTAGCGATCGGGCCGAAGGAAGCTGATGAAGGTGACGTGCACGGCGCTGGCGAGCAGGCTCATCCATTCGTTGGCGCGCGCGCCCTCGAGCCCAGCGCGTGGCAAAAGCTCGAGCTCGGGCCGAAGCTCCGCCAGATAAGCCAGCAACGCGGGCGTCTCGGTCAAAACGACCCCGAGCTCGATCTCGAGCGCGGGCAAGCGCCCGAGCGGATGAATGCGGCGGTACTGGTCGGTCAGCTGCTGGCCTTCACGAATCAGTACGGGCTCGAGCGCATACGGGATGCCGACCTCTTCGAGCGCCATGTGGGTGGCCATCGAAACGGCGCCGGGAGAGAAGTAGAGCTTGGGCATGAATGTCATGCGCCGATCGGTAGCGCGCGAAGGTTCATGACGGAAACGCATTGATTTCATGAGAACCATCAGTTTTACTCATCGTTGTGACTCGCGTGAACGCCGGCTCGCTCGAAACGCGCGATTTACGCTTGGTCCAAGCGATCGCCCAGGCCGGCGGCGCCACTCAGGCCGGCAGGCAGCTTCACCTCAGCCAATCCGCCGTGAGCCACCAGCTGCGCGGCCTGGAAGAACGCCTGGGGCTGGAGCTATTTAGGCGCCAGGGCCGGCGCCTCTGCATCACTGGCGCTGGCCAAAAGCTGGTCGACCTCGCGCAGCAGGTGCTGCTGCCACTTTTGCAAGCCGAGCTCGAGCTCAAGCGCGGCGTGTTTCGCGATCGGCCCAAGCTGCGCGTCGCCACGCAATGTTACACGGCGTACCACTGGCTACCGAAAGCGCTGCAGGCGCTGATGATCGAGCACCCCGACGTCGATTTGGTGCTGCAGAACGACATCGTGGGCAATGCCGACGAACCTTTGCGAGACGATCGCTGTGATTTGGTCTTGTGCGTGACGCCGCCGAGCAAGGGCGGGTTCGCCCGCGTGCCGCTGTTCCGGGACGAGCTTTTGCTGGCGGTGCCACGCGGCCACCCGCTCGCGCGCAAGAAATACGTCGAAGGTAGCGATCTTGCGGAAGAAACACTGATTCAAAACAACGTCTCGCCGGTCGAACGTGAGCGCGTGAAGAAGGTGCTGTTCGGCGAGCACGGCGGCGTGAAGCGCGTGCTGCGGCTGCCGGTGACCGAGGCCGTGCTCGACTTGGTACAGGCAGGGATGGGCGTCAGCATCTTGGCCGGGTTCACGTTGGCGGCGCGGGTACAGCGCGGTGAGCTCGAGGCGGTGCGGCTCACGCGGCGCGGGTTTCCGCGCACTTGGAGCGGCGTGTTCCGCAAGGCTTCGCCGCTCGACGCGCCAATCCGCACCTTGCTCGGCACGCTCAAGCGCCAGGGCCTACCGCGCGCGCATGCGTAGCGCGGCCTTCACCGACAGCAGAGCCTAGGCGCGCAGACCCGCGAGCGGCCCCGTGCAGACCGCGGGGTTGCCGAAGGTGTTGGTCGTTACGCCCATGGCTTGGGCCATCGAGACGAACAGGTTGTTGTGCGGCTGCTTATCGACCTGCAGCAATCGTCCACCGCTGAAGCCGACCGCCGAGCCGCCGCCGACAACCCACGGTAGCGCGTCCAGTTCGTGACCGTGCTCACCGATCTGCCCGCACAAGAGAACGATCGTGTGGTCGAGCATCGAGCTGCCGTCCACTTCCGGAATTTGGCGCAAGAGATCGAGCAGGCTCACGAACTGCTTGGCCTCCCATTGGTGCCATTTCGCGACCGTGGCCATCGCGTCCGGGTTGTCTTTCAAGCTGCCGGCGTTGTTGTACGAGGTCTTGTGGATCAAGTCGTGCGCGTCGGTCGTTCCGTAGGCGCCCGACTGGTAGCCGAAGGCCTCCGCGAACGGATCCGCGAGGCACAGGAGGGCGACGCGCGTGAGATCGCAGGCGAACGCCGATTGCACGAGCTTGAACATCGACGTGATGTTCGCTTGGTGCATGGCGCCGGTGCCGGGATAGGCGTTGCCGGAGCCGGCGGTCACGCTCGAGGTCGGGTCCACGCAGCTCGCACCCGGAGTAACGGTTCCGCCCGGGCCGCCGCCGAGCGTGAGGCTCTTTTCGAGGTCGCGCACGGCACTTTGATGGGCGTCGAGCTTGATTTGCTGATCGCGGCTTAGTTTTGGCTTCAAGGCGTCGAAATCGGCGAGCACGAAGTCGAGCACGCTCTTGTCCTGAGCGGCGGCGATCTCGGCCGCGGACGGGCCCGTCATGATCGGCGGCGTCATCGACGGCGGCGTAAAATTCGCGAATAATCGCTTGTACACGGCCGAAGGCGTGACATCGAGCGACACCACCTGGCCGGAAGCTTGCGTGCAAACCTTGGTCGCGCTCACGTTGCCGTCGACCGCGAGCGCCAACGACAACGACGGCACTTTCGTGACCGGGCTCGGGCTGTTGATCGCCTGGGCGATGTACTGGTCGATCGATGGGCCACCCGCGGTGTCGGCGTTGGCGCGATTGGTGGCCGCCAGCGAATGCGTTTCGCCGTCGTAGTGAGCGTTGGCGGGTGCCGTCTTGTCCACCGTCGCCGACAACATGCCGAGACCCGACAACGCGATCAGATCCTTTTTGATCGCGTTGAACGGCGCCCGCACGTCCGGAAAGACGAAGTCGGTCGCGGTCGGCGCGCCGCCGCCGGCTGACTTGAAGTTGTAGGTTTGGCGCGGCACGCCGTGCCCAGCCCAAAACAGCACCACACGCGTCGGAATGCCCGAAGCTGCGTGACTCGAGCGCGGGCGCAGCAACGGCAAAAACGTGGCGGCAGCGCCGAGGCCGAGCGCTTTGGCGAGAGAACGGCGAGATGGCTTCCAAGCGTTCATGGCTGGTTCCTCATGGGGCGGCGGGTCGGTGACGAAAGGCGGCGCTTTTCACCAGCGCGACGACCATTTCCCGCAAATCGCCGTTGGAGTCGTCGAGCGATTTGACGAGTGGTTCGGTCATGCAGGCATCGACGTGCTCGCGACGCACCGCCAGCGCGTAGCCGAGCCACTGCGCGGCGATGCAGCTGCGTACTTGGCGGCTGTCGGCGAGCTTTTTTCCCATCGCGACGGCACCGTCGAACTTGCCGTCGACGTCCGTGCCGGTAAGCTCGCCCGTAGCGTCGACGTTTTGGCCGAACTGCGTGGTGCGCCATTGGCCGATCGCGTCGTAGTTGCCGAAGCCGAAGCCGATGCCGTCAATTGCCGTGTGACAAGCGGCGCAGGTCGGCGTGTTGTGGCTGGCCTCCAGCTGTTGACGAGTGGTCTGATTCGAAGCGGCGGTGAGTGGCGGCAAGCTGGTGTTGACGGTCGAAAGCGGCGGGGGCGGTGGCTGACACAGCAGCCGGTCGAGCACGAACACCCCGCGCTGCACCGGCGCGTCGTTGCGCTCGTGGGCCAAGCCCGCCATCAGGCCGGCTTGGGTCAAGATACCGGAGCGCTGGCTGGCGTTGACTTCAGTCCAAGCTAGGTCGGTGGCGGTCGCGGTGCTGCCGTAGAGCGGCGCGAGCGTGGCGTTGACGTAGGCGTGATTGTCGGTGAGCAGCGACGTCACGGTGTGGCCTTGGTCCCAGAAAATCCGGTCGACGTAGCGCACCGTGGCGTCTTTCAGCGCCGCCGCCAGCGCCGGGTTGAACGACGGGTACAGATCGGCCGCCTTCACCAGGTTGCCCATCTTGTCGAAGCGCAGCCATTGCGCGTGAAACGACGCTACGGCTTCGCGCGCGCCATCCACCTTCAACAGGCGCCGCGCTTGGGTCTCGAGGCCTTGTGGGGTCGCGAGCGTCCCCGCATCTGCCGCGGTCATCAACTCCGCGTCCGGCATGCTGTCGGTCATCAGGTACGAGAGCCGACTCGCCATTTCGTGACCATCGAGCGCGATGGCTTGGCTGCCCGCCACGGGAGCACCGCCGTACTCCAATCGATACAAAAGCGCGGGCGTCTGCAGGAACGCTTGAATCAACAGGCGGATCGCGACCGGGAAGCCCCACTGCGTGCGACTAGCGCTAAGCAAGGCGGTGTAGCGCGTGGTTTCGTCGGCCGACAGCGGGCGACGCAGAGCCTGCTTGCCGAAGGTCTCGATGAACTTGGCACCACAGCTCAGCTCGTCGGCGGGCGTAGCGGCCGTGCACGGCAAGATCTTGGTGAGATCGGTGGTCGCGAGCTTGGCGACTGTCGCGGCGTTGTCGTGGAACGAGGCGATCACGGCGGCCGACGGCGCTTGCGCTTCCGCGGTATTCAAGAAGCCGTCGCTTTGAACCTCGGCCGGGAGCGTTAGCTCCGCGGTCGCCATCGCGACGTTCGGGAATAGATCGCGAAGGGTGTTTCGGTACTCGGTCGCGCTCAGCCGAACCAGCGGCGCGGGCCCGGGCGCGAGCGCTGCGGGGTTGTTGCACACCGCCGCGGGACCGGTCGTGGCGCCCGCTGTGCCGTTACTGTTGCCGCCAAGACCGCCGCCCGAGCCGCCTAACGGACCACTGCCCTGCTCCTTACTGCCGCTGATGGAACCGGTGCAGCCGAGGGCGAACAGGGCACAGAGTGGGAGGAGGATTCGCCGCACACCGGGGATGTGCCGGAGCTCTCTCAGTAGGGTCCACGAAATCGACGGCGGGGCCGGACTGGAACCGAGTCCAGCCTGAAAACCCGGTGGCAGCAGTGAAGTATTGAATGACCACCGGAACTGCCGATCGATCCCTGATAGGGCGTCGCCGCTTCGAAGCAATCGAGCCCCTCGCCCCACCCGGTCACGGCCAGCGAATCTCGACGCTGAAGCGACCGAACGTCTGAGGCGGGATCTCAGTGACGGTACGTGGGGGTGCTATGTCAGGTCTTGCACCCAAACCCCGTTGTTGGCTCAATCTGGCAGCGCGAGGCGGAGGTTCTTGCCCAGGAGCGGGCAGAGCGCAGGTGGCACGCAGCTTGCTGCGCGGAGGAGATGGAGGCACGGGTGGCGTTGCACAATGGTTCCGGGGTACTGCCGAGGCGCAGGGATCTGCCCGTCGCGCTGGCGGTCGCGACCCTGTACGCGCTCGCCACGTTTCTGCAGGAGAAGTTTACGGTCTGCAACGGTTTCGGCCACGATGGTTGTAGCTACGGCAACTGGGCTCTCGATTTTCCAAAACACGCCATCGAAGCCAAGCTCGGCAGTTATGAAATTCAGCGTGCATTTCCCTCGCTGGTTGCGTGGGCGGCACTGAAGACGCTGCATATTCGACCAACGCCAGGCACTGTGGTCGCCGCGTTTCAGGCCATGAACGTTACGCTCATGTTCCTGGGAACGCTGGTGTGGACGAAGATCGCGCGCCTGCTGCAGATCCGCGCCCCGGCAATGCTCTTCGGCACCGTTGCAATGTTTGGCACGTACGGCATCGTCAAGTTCACGACCTGGTACCCCGTGCTCGGCGACCTGTGGGGCTTTACGTTCGGGTTCGTCTTTCTTTACGCCTACTTGCTGCGACGAACATGGGTGATTGCGCCGTGCCTGTTGGTCGGCGCCTTTGCCTGGCCGTCGCTGATCGCACCCGGGTTCCTCTTCCTGCTGTTCGGGAGCCAACGCGGCGAGCTCAAGCCGGCTCCGCTCAAGCTTCACCTGTTCTTCGCGGGCACGGCGGCGCTGGCGTGGGCGCTTTTCAGCTTCCACATCGTTCGTAGCGGCTTCGCGCCGCCCAGCTTCACCCCAGCGGATACCATGCCCCAGGCCGTGCGGCTTAGCGTGCTCATCGCGGTGGCGTACTGTTTCTTGGCGCTTCGCCAACTCGTGAACTATGGCGATCTCTATCGCCCGCTATTTTACCTGCGAGCCCTTGCAACGTTCGAAGGAGCACTGGGCATCGCAGTCTTGGTCGCGATCAAGTACGCACAAGCGCGCTGGTCCGCCCCCGAGTTGATGGGCTTCAACCTGTGGTTCAACACCACCGTCATGCTCACCACGCTCAAGCCCGGGATCTTCTTGTTAGCGTATGTGGTGTACTTCGGTCCTCTCATCTTGCTAGCACTGCTCCGCTGGCGAGACGTCGTGGCGCTCCTGCAGCAGCGCGGCGCGGGCCTGGTGGCCGTTGGGGTATTGGCCGCGCTCTTCGGCCTCGATAGCGAGGAGCGGCATGGTTACACGTTTCTGGCGATCATCTTGCCATTCGTGGTCAAGGTGCTGGACGATTTGGACCTGGATCGCAAGACCATGATCCAGCTCGCGCTCGTGAGCACGCTGTTCTCGAAGTTTTGGCTCACGCTTCCGCCGGATGTTCCGGGAGCGGCCGGAGACTTCCCGGCGCAAACGGTGTTCATGAGCCAGGGGCCGTGGATGTCGAACATGATGTACCTGGTCCAGCTGCCGATCGTAGTGCTCGTCGGATTATGGCTGCGGACCGTGATCATGCGAGCCGAGGCCGAGCTCGCGAAAGGCACCTCAAGACCGGCGCAGACTGGACACGCCAAACTCGGGGTGGCGAGCCAGGACTCGATACGCCCGCTGTCGAGAGATACCCACGAGCTCGGAACGTACTGACAGTCGCCCCGCGCCCACTCGATGCTCATAAACATCGATAATGGTTAGGCAATTTGCGCTACCGCTTCCGGCTTGCGGCGCCCGCTTCCAGGGACCAGGCTCCGCCCCGGCATGCTCATTCTGGTAGGTCCCCCCGCGTTCACCCCGGCCCGTCTGGCGCGCAAGCTCGAGCGCCTGACGCGCGTGAGCCCGGGCATCACAGCCGTGTCGGCGCGCTTCGTCCACTTCGTGGACGTGGCGCGGACGCTCGATGATGAAGCGCTGCCGGTGCTGGGCGGGCTGCTCGAATACGGGCCGCGCCTCGAGCAGGTCGACGTGGCGGGGTGTGAGTTGTGCGTGGTGCCGCGCCTCGGCACGATTTCGCCGTGGTCGTCGAAGGCGACCGATATTGCGCAAAACTGCGGCCTCGACGACGTGAGGCGCATCGAGCGCGGCATTCGATGGTCGTTGGCGGGCGACGTGCCCGACACCAGAGCGCTGCGCGCCGCGCTTCACGATCGCATGACCGAGGCGGTGCTGGAGCGGCTCGACGACGGCGCGCAGCTGTTCGTCCGCGCTGAGCCGCGCGCGCTGTCACGCATCGATCTCGCGCGAGGTCGCAGCGCGCTGGAAGACGCCAACAAGCGCCTGGGCCTGGCCCTGGCCGAGGACGAGATCGACTACTTACTGAAGAGCTACGCCACGCTCGGTCGCAACCCGACCGACGTCGAGCTGATGATGTTCGCGCAGGCGAACAGCGAGCATTGCCGGCACAAAATCTTCAATGCCGATTTCGTGATCGACGGTCAGAAGCGCGAAAAGTCGCTATTTCAGCTGATCAAACACAGCACCGCCGTAAGCCCGGGCGGCGTGCTCTCGGCCTACCACGACAACGCCGCGGTGATCGAAGGCAGCGTCGCCGCGCGCTTCATGCCCGACGGGGCGACGGGCCAGTACGGCTACAGCACCGAGCCGGTCGACATCTTACTCAAGGTCGAGACGCATAATCACCCGACCGCGATCGCGCCCTACCCCGGCGCCGCCACCGGCTCGGGCGGGGAAATCCGCGATGAAGGTGCGACCGGGCGCGGCGGCAAACCGAAGGCGGGATTGACCGGCTTTTCGGTTTCGAACTTGCGCCTGCCGGGCGCCGTCCAGCCGTGGGAGCAAGACTACGGTAAGCCTGCGCGGATCGCCTCGGCGCTCGACATCATGCTCGAAGGGCCGATCGGCGGCGCGGCGTTCAACAACGAGTTTGGGCGGCCGAATCTTTGCGGCTACTTCCGGACCTTCGAGCTGTCGGCGCCAGGACCTGCCGGACGCGAAGTGCGCGGCTACCACAAGCCGATCATGTTGGCCGGCGGCCTCGGCAATATCCGCCGCGAGCACGTCAAGAAGCAGGAAATTCGGCCGGGCGCGAAGATCGTCGTGCTGGGCGGCCCGGCGATGTTGATCGGGTTGGGCGGCGGCGCGGCTTCGTCGATGGCGTCGGGCGCCTCCGAGGAGGATTTGGATTTTGCCTCGGTGCAACGCGACAACGCGGAGATGGAGCGGCGCTGTCAGGAAGTGATCGATCGCTGCTGGGGGCTGGGCGAAAAAAACCCGATTGTGTCGGTGCACGACGTCGGCGCCGGTGGGCTCTCGAACGCGCTGCCCGAGCTGGTCAACGACAGCGGGCGCGGCGCGACATTCTCCCTGCGCGCGATTCCGAGCGACGAGCCCGGCATGTCGCCGCTGGAGATTTGGTGCAACGAGGCACAAGAGCGTTACGTACTCGCGATCGCGGCCGAGTCTTTACCGGGCTTCGAGGCGCTGTGTCGGCGCGAGCGCTGTCCGTACGCCGTGGTCGGCACCGCGACCGCAGAACGCCAATTGAAGCTGGACGACGCGCATTTCGCCGACCAGCCGATCGACATGCCGCTCGAGGTGCTGCTGGGCAAACCGCCGAAAATGACGCGCAACGCCGAGACCGGCGATTTTCAGCCGGATTCGCTGCAGCACTCGCGGATCGAGCTGGGCGAGGCCTTGCGCCGCGTGCTGCGACTGCCGACAGTGGCCGACAAGACGTTCCTGATCACAATCGGCGATCGCACGGTAGGAGGCTTGTGCTCGCGCGATCAAATGGTCGGCCCCTGGCAAGTGCCGGTCGCCGACGCCGCGCTCACGGCCAGCGGCTTTCAAGCCTACACAGGCGAGGCGATGGCGATCGGCGAGCGCACGCCGCTGGCGCTCCTGAACGCTGGGGCTTCGGCGCGTATGGCCGTCGCCGAAGCGATCACGAACATTGCCTCAGCGCCGATCGCGCATCTCTCGCACATCAAGCTGAGCGCCAACTGGATGGCGCCTGCCGGGCACCCGGGCGAAGACGCGCGGCTGTACGAAGCCGTGCAAGCCGTCGGCGCCGAGCTATGCCCGGCCTTGGGCATCGCGATCCCGGTCGGCAAAGATTCGATGTCGATGCGCACCGTGTGGCGCGAGAACGGCGAAGAGAGATCCGTGACGGCACCGCTGTCGCTGATCGTCAGCGCTTTCGCGCCCGTGACCGACGTGCGGCGCGCCTTGACGCCCGAGCTATCGCGCGAAGATGGGCCGAGCGAGCTCTTGTTGATCGATCTCGGCCGCGGCAAGAACCGCCTCGGAGGCTCAGCGGTGCTGCAGGTGCACGGCAGCGTCGGCGAAGCGCCGCCAGATTTAGACGATCCGGCGCTATTGCGCGGATTTTTTGGGGTAATTCAGCGACTGAACGCGACCGGCCTCCTGCTCGCCTACCACGACCGCTCGGACGGCGGCTTGATCGTAACGTTGCTCGAAATGGCGTTCGCGGCTTCGGCCGGGCTCGTGGTTCGACTCGATGCGCTAGGCGCCGACACGCTGGCGGCGATGTTCTCGGAAGAGCTTGGCGCGGTGATTCAGGTGCGCGCCGGTGATGTAGCGCAGGTGCGCGAGGTGCTGGCGCTGGCTGGGCTGTCGGAGTGCGTGCACGCTGTCGGCACCGTGCTCGACGAAGACCGCATCGAGGTGACGCAAGACGCCCAGGTGCTGCTGCAAGAAAAGCGCAGCACCTTGCGCGGTATCTGGTCCGAAACGACCCACGCGCTGCAGCGGCTGCGCGACGACGTGACGTGTGCTGACGAAGAGCACGCACTGCGCACGGATGCGAACAACGCCGGCTTGAGCGTGAAGGCGACGTTCGCTTTGGACGACGACGTAGCGGCGCCGTTTATCGCACGCAGCGGCTCCGCGCGGCCGCGCGTGGCGATCTTGCGTGAGCAAGGCGTCAACGGGCAGCTCGAGATGGCGGCGGCGTTCGACCGCGCCGGTTTCGCGGCGATCGACGTGCACATGAGCGATTTGCTCGAAGGCCGCGTCGGTTTGAAGGAGTTTCAAGGGCTCGCGGCCTGTGGCGGCTTCAGCTACGGTGACGTACTGGGCGCGGGCGGCGGCTGGGCGAAATCGATTTTGTTTCACGCGCGTACGCGCGCGGAGCTGAGCGAGTTCTTCGCGCGCGCGACGACGTTCACGCTCGGCGTGTGCAACGGCTGCCAAATGGTCTCGAATTTGGCCGAGTTGATTCCGGGCGCCCAAGGCTTCCCGCGCTTCGTGCGCAACCGCTCCGAGCAGTTCGAGGCGCGCTTGAGCTTGGTGCGCGTGGAAAAGAGTCGTTCGGTGCTGCTGCAAGGCATGGAAGGCTCACTCTTGCCGATCGCGGTGGCGCACGGCGAAGGCCGCGCCGAGTTCGCCGACGACGCCGAGCGCACCGCGTTCGAAACCTCCGGCCGCGTCGCCGTCCGGTTCGTCGACTCGCACGGCGACATCGCGACCCACTATCCCGAAAACCCGAACGGCTCGCCCTCCGGCATCGCCGCCATCACCAGCGACGACGGCCGCGCGACCCTGATCATGCCGCACCCCGAGCGCGTCTTCCGCGCCGTCCAATATTCGTGGCACCCGCGCGCCTGGACCGAAGACGCGCCTTGGATGCGCCTGTTTAGGAATACGCGGGCTTTCGTCGGCTAGCCGCGCGTCCTCGCTGCTCGATATCAAACTGCTCGATCAGTGGATCCGTGGCGCCTATCGCCGCTGCTGAGGAGTCTGAGCCCGTTCCGGTTTGCCGGGCTCCGCGTCACGCGGATTGTTCGAGCGCCTCATCGAGACATCGGCCACAGCACTGCTGCATCGACGCGACTCTCTCCCCCACCCAAAAGTCTTCCCGCCTTCCTGTTGTCTCGCTTTCGAATGAGCGCTTCGAATGATCACGCGTTACTGCGGGCAGCCGATTTGCTTCGTCCCGAGCGCGACATCGTCGATCCAAACCTCACGCGCTGGATCGGTTTGGTAGCTCTCCCAGCCGAGGTACACGCGCTCGAAATTGGGGAAGACCCACTTATCGGCGGTGTCGTGCGCGATGCAGCCTTGGCCTTGGCCGACGACCGTGAGGTCATCGATAGCCTTGCCGTCGAGCCAGAATTTCTGCGTATTCGTGGCGCCTTCGAAGTACCACTGCATGCACGCCCATTTGCCTTCCGGCATCTTGGTCTGTGAGTGCTGCCAGCAGTCGCTGGCTTTGCCGGCGCTGTCGTAGTTGGCCATCAGGCCCTGCAGGTGCTGGCCGCCGTAGCGAACGTCGGCGCGCGTGATGCCACCTGTGGCGGCGCCTTCGCCTTGGATCATCGTCCAGTGCACGCCGTCGTTCGGTGCCTTGGTCGTGTAGATCATCATCCGGCCGTAAAACGCGTTTTGAGCGACCGGGAAGATCTTGTCGATGCTGATGTACGCCTGCTGGTAGGCCATCGCGCCACTGGTCGTGAACTTCACGGCTTTGGTGCCGCTCTTGTGCTGGGCGCCGTCGATGGCGACGCCACCTTGCGCGTTCTTCTTCACCGCCCAAGGCGCGCCGGGCGTCCCGGTGTAACTTTCGAAGTCGTCGCAGAACAACGCGCCCGCACAGCTGCCCGCGCCGCCGCTCGCGCCAACCGAACCAGCGGCGCCCGCGTTGCTGCCGCCAGCGGTACCGGTTCCGGATGCCCCAGCGAAAGAAGTCGTGCCGCCCGAGAAAGCGCCGCCGCTCGTTTCGTGGCCGCCGGCGGCGTTGCCGCTTGCGCTGACGGCGCCGCCCGTCGCCGAGCCACCGCTCGGCGAACCCGCCGTCGCACTGGTGCCGCCCGTCGTGCCATTACCGCACGCCAGCAGCTGCACCGAGCTCGCGCTGACGAACAGCCCAATCGAAACGAGCGAAGGTCGCGGCATCGTTCTCGAAGAATAACACGGCGTCTGACGCCGCACGGACTCATTGGTGCCCGGACAGAATCTTCGCTTGAGCCTCGAACCCGCGCCACGCTTGCGAAAGGGATCACTCATTCCGAACGCGGTCGGAAGCCCGGGCGCCGCGCAGGTGCTGGCTCCCGCCGCCCCAGTTTGTTACTCCTCAACGGCCCCATGATCACGGAGTCGCTGGCTGCGGAGCTCGAACAACTTCTCACCCTCAACGAGCTGACCGAGCTCAGCCGCGGCTGCTTGGGCCTCGACCCGGAGAGCGTCGGCGGCGCCACTGCCAAAGCGTCGTTCGCGCGCGCCCTGGTGGTGCGCTGCCAGAAGCTCGACGCAGTTCCGGCGCTGCTCGACGCCGTCGAAGCCACCGGCAAGCGCCTTCCCGAGCCGCTGCAGAAGCTGCGCGGCGACGGCTTGGTGCTCGAGCCTGCGCTCGGCCCCGGCGCCGAGCTGGGCGAATACCTGATCTTGGAAGAGCTGGGCGCGGGCCCGACGGCGCGCATCTACCGCGCTCGCCGGGACAACGACGACGTGCGACTGCGCGTGCTGCGCGGTACCGTGCGCCGACGCGACGCCGAGCGAGCGCTGGTGCAGGCGCGATTGTGCGGCAACATCGCGCACGCGGGGTTGCCCGACGCGCTGCAATCGACGACGCTCGAGCTAGGGGGTCACACCTTCTTCAGCGTGGCTCACGACTTCGTGACTGGCGACTCGCTGGCGCAAATCATTGCCAAAGGTGGCGCCAAGCACCTGAACGCGGTTTTGCCTTTGCTGTGGGCGATCGCCGAGCCGCTCGCGACCTTGCACGCCGAAGGCCGCGCGCACGGTGCGCTGCACGCCGGCAACGTGATCGTCACCGACGTCGCGCCGGCGGCGCCCAAGGTGCGGCTGGTCGACGCCGGCGCGGGCTTGGCGCGACCGCCACTTACCGATCCGGGTGAGCAGCGCTGGGTGGCCCATTTGGCGCCCGAAGTGCTGCGCGGCAAGCCACCGAGCCCAGGCAGCGATATCTACGCGTTCGGCGTTTTGTTTTACGAGCTGTTGTCCGGCAAACCGCCGTTCACTGGCAAGACCGCCGCGGACGTCGCGCTCGGGCATTTGATCGAGTCGCCGGAGCCACTCTCGTTCGTGGCGCCCGGCAACGGCGCGTCGCCAGCGGTCGAGACCCTGGTGCGCACGCTGTTGGAAAAGAACCCGGAACAGCGCCCGCGCGACGGTCAGGAGCTGCTCGAGGGACTACGCAAGCTGTGGCACAACTCGCAGCGCCCGCCGAGCTTTATCACCGACGAGCGGCTGCCGGAGATGTTCGAGGCGCTGGGCCAAAACCCCAACGATGAAGAAGCTGCCGCCAAGCTCGAGTCGATGCTCGATCTCGGTGCCGACCCGGGGCGACTCGCCGAAGGCTTCTTCGCGCTGGCCAAAGAGCTGCGCGCGAAAGACGAGCAGGGCACGCGCCGCGCTGTGCCGCGCTTGCTGACGCGCGCCGCGCGTCTGTTCGAGAAGGCCTCACAGCACGAGTCGGCCGAGAAGCTGTACAAGGGCCTGCTCAAGCTCGAGCCGGACAATCGCGCGACGGCCAAAGCGCTCGACAAGGTGCGCAGCCGGCTCGGCAAGCACGATGAGCTGGTCGAATCCTTGTTGGAGCGCAGCGAAAGCGCCTCCAATCAAAGCGAGCGCGCCGAGCACCTGTTCGCGATCGGCGAAGTTTACGCCAATGACCTCGACGACAAGGAGCAAGCGCTGGTCGCCTACTCTCAGGCGTTTTGCGCCGATCCGACCGTCGACGGCTACGCGGACGCGATCGAGCGCCTGGCCGGCTCGCGCTACCAATCGTGGGAAGAGGTATTCGGGTTGTGCCTCGAAGCCGCCAACGAAGGGCTTTCGACCGAGGCGCAGCACGACCTGTATTCGCACATGGCGCGCTGGTACGCCGACAAAGTCTCGCGCCCCGATCTTGCCTTGCCCTGGCTGCACAAAGTGCTCGAAATTGAACCGAGCCACGAGCGGTCGCTCGAAATGCTGTCGCAGATTTATCGCAAGGCACAGCAGTGGCCGGAGCTATCGCAGATCTTGGTCAAGCGCGCCGACGTAGCGGCGCCGAACGTCGCCCGCGATCTGCGCGCGGAGGCGGCCGAGATCGTCGCTAACAAGCTGGGTAGCGTAGAAGCCGCGCTCGAGCTGTACGAGGCGGTAGTGAGCGAAGATCCAGGTCATCAGCGCGCCGTCCGCGGGATGGTTGAAATGCTGCGCCAAGCCGGTGACAACAAGCGTG
This sequence comes from Polyangiales bacterium, assembly GCA_038230915.1. Classification (GTDB taxonomy): domain Bacteria; phylum Myxococcota_A; class Polyangia; order Polyangiales; family Polyangiaceae; genus PMG-095. The sequence continues at coordinate 33,964 of JBBRMI010000030.1, forward strand.
CGCTCGCGATCTTGTCCGGGCGCGCCGCCGCGCTGTCGGGCGAGGAACGGCACGCACTTTTGTGCGAGATCGCCGAAGGCTACGAGGTCGAGGCCGACGACCTCGACGCCGCCGAAAAAGCCTACAAACAGGTGCTCGCCGAAGACCCGAAGTCGAACGACGCGCTGCGCGGCCTCGACCGCATCTACAGCCGACTGAGCCGCTACCAAGACCTACTCTCGGTCCTGGAACGCGAGGTGGAGCTGGCGGTCACGGCGCGCCAAAAGATCACCTTACTCGAGCGGGTGGCCGGCGTGTGGGACGAGGAGTTCCTGGACCACGGCAAGGCGGCGCGCGCGCTCGAACAAGTGTTGGCGCTCGATCCGAGCCGCGTCGATTCCGCGCGCGAGCTGGGCCGACACTACCGCTCGCTCGGCAAGTTCGTCGAGCTGTCCGACCTGTACCAATCGCAGATCGACAGGAGCAGCGACGACAAGCTACGCATCGACTCAGCGCTGGCGCTCGGGCGTTTGCTGGGCAGCGAGCTGTCGGCGCCACAGCGCGCGATCGAAGCTTACGAGCTCGTGCTGACGCTCGAACCGGGTCACAACGCGGCGCTCGACGCGCTGGCCACGCTGCGCGCCACCGCCGGCGACTCGGAGAGCGCGCTCGACGCGATCGAGGCGCTGGCCGAAGCCGCCAAGACGCCGAAAGAGCGCGCCGACTACCATCTGCGCGCCGCCACGCTGCTCGAGCAACAAGGCGACCTCGAGGCTTCGATCAATCAGCTCAAGCGCGCGATCGATGCGTTCCCGGACGACGGCGGCGCGCGCGGCAAACTGAAGAGCAAATACGTGGTGATGGGTAATTTCGGCGGCGTCGTCGAGCTGCTCGAGGAAGAGCTCGAGAACGCCAAGGGCGAGCACCAGCGCTCCAAGCTGGCCGGGCAAATCGCCGTGCTTTGTCAGCGCCACCTGCAAGATCCCGAACGTGCGTCCTCGATGGCGCAGCTGGCGTTTCACCTCGACCCGACCGAGCCAGGCGCGCTACGCGTACTCGGAAAAATTGCTTACGACGACGGTCGGTTCGCCGAAGCCGCCAAGCGCCTCGAGCCGGTCATCTCGGTCCTGGAAGGTATGGAGGTGAGCGAAGCCGCCGACGTAGCGCGGCTGTACATCGAGGCGCTGGTCAAGGGCGGCTCGGCCGAAAAGGCGATGGTGATGATCGACGGCCTGCGTCGCTTCTTCGCCGACGACGCGCGCGCGCTGCTGACGGTAGCCGAGCTGGCATCGAAAAACGATGCGCCCGAGCAGACCTACATGCTCACGCAAGACTTGCTGCAACGGCTCGGCCCTTCGCTGGGGTTGGTCGACGCAGCGCGCGCCGAGCGGCTGCGCGGCGAAGCGCTGATCGGCCTCGGCCGCCATGAAGAGGGCATCCAAGCCCTCGAGCGCGCGCTGGACACCGACGCGCGTGATCTGTCGCCGCTCGACGGCATCGCCAAGGCCCAGTCGGCGCTCGGGCGTTACGATCAGGCGCTCGAAACGCTGTATCGCAAGCTCGAGCGCACAGTCGGTGACGAGCGCGCCAAGCTGCTGTTGCAGATCGGCGATCTGGCAGCTACGCGGCTCCGGAATCCGGACTACGCCGCCAAGAGCTACCTGCTAGCGCTCAGCGAAAAGCCGAATGATCGCGATATCTTAGCCAAGCTAATGCAGCTGTACGGGGCCGAAAAAGACTGGCCAAAGCTGATTCAAGTCATCACCAAGCTGGCCGAGGTCGTCGACGAGAAGAAGCACAAAGCCAAGTACCTACACACCGCGAGCATGATCGCTTCGCGCGAGCTAGAAGACGCCACGCTCGCGCAAGAGCTGCTCGAACAATCGCTCGCGTACGACCCGTCGCTCGCGGCCGCGCTCGACGAAGCGCTGGCGCTGCGCCAGAAAGCTCGCGATTGGGAGGGCGTGAAGAACCTACTCAAGCTGCGCGTCACCCACGCGCAAGACTCGGGCAACACCGAGCTCTTGCTGACCGCGCTGTGGCAACTCGCCGACGTCTACGAGCGCCAGCTCAAGCGCGTCGAGCAAGCGATCGCGGTCTGCACGTCGGCGCACGCGATCGAGCCGGAGAACACGCGCTGGGCCGAGCGCCTGGCGCGGCTGTACGCCGAAGATCCGGCTGGCTCCTTCGCCGAGTCGGTGCCGCTGATCGGTGACTGGATCGAGCGCGACCCGTACCAGAGCGAGCCGTACCAGCTCTTACGCCGGATCTACACCGGCGTGCGCCACGCCGACGGCGCTTGGAGCGCGTGCCAGGCCTTGCACACGCTCGGTCGCGCCGAGCCCGACGAAGAGCGCTTTTACGGCCGCTTGCGCAACGAAGAGCCGCAAACCGCCGCCGATCGCCTAGCGCTGTCGGATTGGCCCGAATACATCCTGCCAATCGAGCATGATCCGGCGGTGACGGCGCTGATGGCGCTGCTCGAGCCGCTGGCGCTGGCGGCCCGCGGCAAAAACATGGAAGCGTACGGGCTCACGCCCGAGCACCTGCTGAACGCCGCGACGTACCCCTACGGCCTGGTGCAAGCGTTGAGCGCCACGTCGGATGCGCTCGGTTTGCCCGAGCCGCCGGTGTTCCAGAACCAGGCCGATCCGGGCGTGCTCACGTTCCTGGGAACGAGCCCGGCTTCGATCGCGCTCGGTGCGGCGGCGTTCGCGTCCGAGTTGCCGCAAGTCACGACCAACTTCGTGGCAGGGCGCGCGGTGACGTACTTCGTGCCTGGCTTCTTCTTGCGCCAGGTGCTGAGCAACATGACTGCGCTGAAGAGCTGGGTCTTTGCAGCAATTCGATTGGTGAAGCCGAAGTTCCCGGTCTCGGTCGATATCGAGCCGCTCGTCATTCAAGCGACCCGCGAGCTCTCGCTTACACCGTTGCCGGCGCGCCAGCGCGAACAACTGACCGACGTGGTGTCGAGGTTACTGCGCTCCACCGAGTCGCTTGACCTGAAGAAGTGGGCGCACTCGGTCGACTACGCCGCAGACCGCGCAGGTCTCGTGATGTGTCAGGACCTCGAGCAAGCAGTGTCACTGATCAAAGCCATCCCGGGCGAGGAGGGTGCGCCACCTGCTAACCTCCGCATCGAGAAGCTGATCACCTATTCGGTCAGCACCGCACACCTCACGTTGCGGGAACGACTTGGTACGGGCGTTGGGAATTGAATCCGTTCGTGCTCCGAGGAGAAACCCTTTGCGAGACGCGACTTTGACCGACATCTCCTTGGAATCGCGAACGAAAAAGAATCCCGATCGCTTCCACCCTGTCCCGCCCCATTCCGCCGTTCGGTGCAGAGTCGCGGCAACCTGACGGCAACCAGATCCGTGAACGCGCCCGGCCAGTTTCGGGCGGTTGGGGACGCCAGCGCTGGCCGCCGGCCGCCAACGCTGTTCGGCTCAATCCCCAGTTTTTCCGGATATACCAGCCGTTTAGTGAGACGCACCCACGACTTTGCTCGCGCATGCGCTACGCCTGCGAGAATGGAACGCGGTGTCGTGGTTCGCGGAACGCTGCACGGCCGGCACATCGAGCTGGACGAACGAGTGGACGAGCTGGACGGCGAGGTCGAGGTGTTCGTTCGGATCAACGTTCACTATCACGTTGCCGTGCCGGACGGCGTCTTCAGCCGTGAGCCCGAGGCAGCGCCGGGCGTCGTGTTTCATCAGCTGGCCATCCCCAACCGCTCTGAGCTCGAGACGATAGGGCATGCGGTTGAGCTGAGAGTGCTGCGCTGGCTCAGACGCCGGGTCTGCTCGGGGCCGACGAAGCGGAGCCGGCCGAGCACGATGCTGAGCAGCCATCGCGACGCCCTTGATGCTTGTCTGCGCGGCTCCCTCGGGATCGGCGAGCTTTCGTCGCTTCCTGGCTCGGCGAGTACGGCGGGGCAGGGGAAGGGTCAAGATTCAGCAGCTTCCAACCCGCCCAACCCGCGCTCTCTCACCGGCGTCCTCGCGTCACGTCGGGCTCGCTCATCGCGCGGCTTCGACATTCACGCCGGCGTGTCCGTCGCAGCGCAGGACCGTGAGGGGCGAGAGCGACTCCTCCGCTACTGCGCTCGACCGCCGCTCAGCCTCGAGCGCCTCAGCGTCCTCGCGGACGGCCGCGTCGCGTATCGCATCAAGAACCCGCGCGGCCAGCAAACGCACCGCGTGATGAGCCCGCTTCAATTTCTGGCGCGACTCTGCGCCCTCATCCCGCCCCCGCGCCATCCGCTCGTCCGTTTCCACGGCGTCTTCGCTCCGCACTCGGCTTGGCGTCGCCACGTGGTTGCGCTCGCGCACGGGAGCGCGGCTGCTTGCGATGAGGCCAAGACCCGAACTTGTCGTAGAGAGTCGGCAAGTGAGCCCGATTCGAACACGGACCCCGATTCGAACAGGGACATACCCGTGGGGCTACCAGCGCCGGCCGAAAGTGGCGGAGCTGCGGCTCTTGGTGTACGAGGCCAGGCCGCAATCTCGCGGGCTGCCGAGAGCGCCATCGCGGGTGACGCGCGCATCGACTGGGCGACGCTGCTCAAGCGTGTCCACGATGTGGACGCTTTGGCTTGTCCCTGCGGCGGGCGCCTCCGGGTCATCGCGCTCATCACCGAGCCGGAAGTCGTCGCCGCGATTCTCACCTCGCTCCATCTTCCCACCGCGCCGCCCCCGATCGCCAGGGCCCGCTCGCCCGACTACTTCGAGCGCGCGCCGGACTGACGCGAGCCTCCCTCTATACCCGCCGGCCGCGGCGGAGTGCGCCCCGATGAAGGGCGCCGAGGCCGAGCCCCGCTTTGGAATAGCTCAGCGGCTACGGAACGGAGCCAGCGGCTACGGAACGGAGTGCCTTCGATCCCAGCGGCTACGGAACGGAGCGCCTTCGATCCCGTCCGACTGACGAAACGCGCATAATTTCCCTTATGTTAACGAGTATTTAGGCGCACTCGTGAGATCGAGAGCCTGCCAGTCCGCGCCTGCGCGGTCAACGGCCGGCACGGGCTTCGCGCCCGGGTAGCGTTTGGTCTCCTTAGTCTCACGGAGAGCTGCTGAATGAACCGCGCATGCGCGGCCGTCGCACGTCGCACGGCGACGGCTACTTCGGGCAGCGCGGGCATGCGGGCATGCAACAGTGTAGCTCGCGTGCCAGCTGATGGGTGCCACGCGGTGGGCGGCCCGGCTCGAAGAAGATGCACCCGGTCAGCCAGGCCCCACACCGTTTCGGCGTGCCCTACGAGCGAGCACGGCGTGAATCACTCGGCAAAATGTCGACCAGGCCCACCGAGCTCAAAGCGTTGCGATCGCGACGGCACGCCCCGCGACGGCTCCCGGCGCAGGCTCCCCGCCTGCTCCGATCGAGATGGTGCTCACCGCATCGACCGACACCGTGGCGCCGCCCAGCTTGACGACGCCGTAAGATGGGCCACCTGCGCCGTCGCCGCCGGTCGGTCCAGTTGCACCGTCGCCGCCTTTGCCGCCCGCTGACGATTTGGTCGCGACTACGGTTTCGCAGCCTGGGAAGGCGCCGCAGCTGTTCTCGTTGCATGAAGCGGACGCGCCCGCTGCGCCACTGCCGCCTTTCCCACCCACAGCGCCCGCTGCGCCGTTCCCGCCGTTCGCCGAGATGAGCGTGCTGGCGACGATATCGGCGGACGCGCCCGCGACGACGACGAGCGCGACGCTCGCGCCGCCACCACCGCCGGCGCCGCCGCCGGCTCCCGCGGCGCCGGGCGCGCCGCATGACCCTTTTGCCGTGAAGCCGAACCCGTTGAGCGAGCAACTAGTGGGCACGTAGCAGTATTTGTCGCAGGTGGGAGAGATATAGCCGCAGGTGTTGCCGCAAGAGGCGGCTTGTCGGTAGGTGGTGTCCACTTGGCAGGAGGAGTAGTTGCACGACACGGCCCCGCCCGACCCACCTGCACTGCCCGATTGAACGGCCGTCACGGAGCCCACGCCACCATCGCCCGGTGTGAAGGTGCCGGACGCACTGAACGTTCCGCCGGTGCTGTGGCTCCCGGCCGGAGCAGGCGTGCCGGACGCGCCATTTGAGCAAGAGGACGAACCGGTGCCGTCAGCGCCCGTTTGACCGGCGACACCCGGTGAGCCGCTTTGACCTTGGCCGGCGTACAGCACCGAGTCCCGAACCTTCAGCAAGCCGGCGGCTACGCGCACCGCAATGTTGGATTGGCCACCTTCGGCCCGCACGCTGAGGGTGCGTAAGCCGGCCGCCACGCCGCTGGCCACGACCGACGTTAAAACGGTGCTGTCGTGTGCCGCCGGATCGCAGTCGCGCTGCCACGTACCCAGAGCGCTGTGCTTCCAACCGCCCTCGATATACAGCGCACTGCCAGCGGGCAAAGCGGCTCCGCCATAGCTGCCCTCCGCCAAGTAGATACTGGACTTGCCGAGCGCGGTCGCCAGCACGATGGCTTGAGTCACGCTCTGAACGGGCGACTGAGCCTCGCCGGTTCCGAGTAAATTATTGCCCGAAACCGAATCGACGAACACGCCATGCTCAGCGTCCGGCGCGACGCTGGGGTCGCAAGTTGGATCGTCGAAACGCGCGACGCGCCCAGACGCGCCGCCGTTGCAAACGTACGACGTTGATTGCACCTCGCCCGGCGTCAGCACGCCATCGTGGTCCGTATCGATTCCGGTATCCACGCGCACCCCGCCGTTGGCGCAATTGGCGCCAGCCGGCTCGTTGGCAGTGTTCACGAGCGAGGAGAGCCCGGAGGCACCTGTGTCGCCCTTGTCTCCATTGCTTCCGTGATCGCCGGTGTCGCCTTTGGGCCCCGCGTCGCCTTTGGGCCCCGCGTCGCCCTTGTCACCGCCGAGCCCGTTGCAGACGAATGCGGTCTGTGTGATTTCTGATGCATCGAGCTTGCCGTTGCCATTGCTGTCGGCGCCCACGTCGACCCGCTGCCCGCCGGTCGCGCAGTTGGCGCCAGCTGGTTCAACAGCGGTAGTGAGCAGCGTGCCCGGCGCGCCGGTCGCACCTTCCGGGCCGGCCGGCAACGTGACTTGAGTCCATTTACCGGCCTGACAGGCCAAGAGCGTTTGCGTTTCGCTAGCGAACGCGACGACCCCCGACAACAAGGTCGTGCAGGGGAGACGCACCCAAACGCTGGCCTGACAGGTCCAAAGCGACGCTGGCGACACCACGAAAGCGGTAACGCCGGCGCTAGCGCTCGTGCATTTCGGTAGCGACGACACGCTCGGTGAGGTCAAGCCGATACGAACGTATTGGGCAGGGCCTTCCGGGTCTGCAGACGGAGCCTCGGCGCTCGTGCAGGCACTGAGCGAGCCGGCTGCGATGCACGCACCGCCCAGAACCCACGCGCCCAATCGCCACGAAAGCGCGCACACCCACGCCGAAGCACGAAAAACCGTAGCTGCCATGTGTTCCATCCGCTTTGCTGACCGGCGCACCAGACGCAGGAACGACCACCCCTACCGCACAATCAAACGATCTGCGATGCGAAACCGCGCACGGGAAAAAACTGACTACGACGATCTCCGCGAGAGCCCCCCAATCCAGTTAAGAACTAACTACGCTCCGCGCGCGTCGAAGTGCGCCACCGCACGAACGCTGGTTTGTCACGACAGGGTGTCTGAGAACTCGGACAGTGTCGGGTTTTTCGGGCGCTTAGGGCGAGCGTGATGCGGCTGGTCCCGTGAGCCCTCGCGTACTGCTCGGCAGCGCATCAAGCGCTGCCCGACGCGTTTGCCTCGCTCACTAGGCGTGACGGCGATGGCGTTTACAGCTAAGGGCGCCGGGCGACGGACGGTGCAAGACGATGAAGCCGAGCGCCTTGCCGTCGCGCTCAGCGACGAGCGTTTGAGCGTGGGTCTCGAGCATCATGTTGGCCGTCGTACGGCCCGCGTGGGGATCGTACTCAGCGAAAGCGACCACGGAGAGCTGCTGAATGAACCGCGCATCCGCGGCCGTCGCACGTCGCACGGCGACGGCTACCTCGGGCAGCGCTGGCATGCGGGCATGCAACAGTGTAGCTCGCGTGCCAGCTGATGGGTGCTATGTTGCGGGCGTGTCGGATGAGAAGCCCATTGTTCGGATGATGCGCGGGCACCGTGCCGCCGCTGCGCGTCAATGGGAGTTACTGAGAGACGAGGGTCCGCGTCCCGAGCGGGCAGTCGCGGAAGCCATTTCGGCGACTGCCGCGCTTTCGGCGCAAGGTGCCTGGCCTGGGCCTCGTGATCCGGTGGCGGAGCGCGAGGTTCAGCGTGTGCGCAGCCGCTGCGTGCGCATAGCGGAGAATGCTAGGCAAGCGCGCGGGCGGTGAGCGGCTGCTCGAGGACGCCGTCGCCGCACTCGCTCGAGCGCTCGCGCTCTATCCGAGCATCGACGTTGCGCGCGCACGCGAACGCGTGGCAGAGCTTTCCGTGTTGGCAGAGGCACCGGAAATGCTCGAGGCGTTCGACGAACTGTTGCGACGCCGCTAAGTCTGCGTAAAGCGTGCGCAAGATTTTGACACAGGTGCGGCCCCGAAAACTGGCCGCGCTTGTGCGTTCAGTGCGGCTCGGTCACTGAGTTTTCCTCGGATGGTCACGGAGTAGGTGCGTGCGACAAAGCCTCCGCCTCCGCGTAGATCGTGATCCGTCAGCGGCTACGGAACGGAGCGCCTTCGGCCCCGAATTGGCGTGTAATTTCTCTTATTAACGAACACTTAGCGCATTTCGCGAAGCGAGAAGCTTCGCATGACGTTGTGGGCGGGGTCAACGGCAGCGGGGCGAGCTCTCAGGTGCCCGATGGCGTTTAGGTTTCCTAGTCTCCGGCACGATCTGCGGATATCTGCAGCGGGCGAAGGCGGCGGGCGCGACGTGGGAGGTCGTGCAGGGAATGACCGACAGCGAGGTGGAGGCGCTGCTGTATCGCGACGCTGGCCGCAACCAACCCGCGCGGCGTGCGGCCATCGACATACGGGCACGTGCACCACGAATTGCACAAGAGCACGGCGACGCTGGAACTGTTGTGGTCGGAGTATCAGGAAGGCGTAGCGGCTCGCGGTGACGGACTGAAGCCGTACCAGTACAGCCAATTTTGCGAGTTGTATGGCGCGTGGCGCGTGCGACTCAAGCCATCGATGCGCCGCGTGCATCTCGCGGGTGAGAAGGCATTTCTCGATTATTCCGGTAAGAAGCCTAAGATTTTTGACCGCGTCGCGGCTCTTGGGAACATCGACGGTGTGCAGAGATTGGTTGGCGCGGAGGGCGTGTTTGCTACCTACAATAGTCTCCACGCGTTTCCTGAAGATCTGCGCGACCTGCTCGCGCCGTAGAAAACCACTCCCGCATCCGTTGCGCTTCTGGACGCGCATTGAGGGCGAGGTTGACTTCGAATGACCATCCAACGCGCGGCTCAGAGCACGCGCCAGCTGATCTGGAAACGGGCGCCGACGCCGGAAAAGCGTGCGGCAATTCGGCTCGATTGTTTTGATAGAAGTCCTTCTCGCCGAACTTCCCATAGTCTTTCGTGAGCCAAATGTGCGACCTTTGGTCACCTTTAATGACCTAGGGCACAACGGCAGCGCCAGATGCAGCGAGCGAGAAATTTCCGAAGCGCGATACCGGCAATTGCCGTCGCTTTGGGCAGTTTTGTCAGCTGCACCGGCTACATCGAGCCATCGGGGAGCGGCGCCCCCACCGGATCGCCGGCGAGCGCGTCTCAAGCTGGAGCAACCGCAGCTGCCGGGGCGGTCGGCGGCGATCAGGCTGCAAGCACCGTCAACGGCAGCGCGACTCCCCCGGTGACCTGGCCCGCCGCGGTCGGTACTTGGTGCGGACCCGCGGAAAAGCAAACGCTGTGGCTCACGACCAAGCCGCAAGCGAGCGCGTGCGCCGCTGCCAGCCAGAAGCTCTACACCGACGCAGCCCAAGACACTTCCGAAGGCTTGACGCTCGAGCTCGATCCACTCGCGCTCAACAATTTCCCGGCGGCGCTCGACGTGCTGGCGCGTTACTGCGCGCCCGGCGGCGCGTGCGTCGATGTGCGGGCAGCGCTGCAGCTCGCGAGTTACACCGCCGGGCACGGCTTGCAAGGCACTTGGCGCGTAACGCCACCCGGGCAACCCGAGGTGAGCGGCCGCATCGACGCCAGCTGGTGCAACTGGGACCAGCTCCTGCCGGCTCATCCCGAGGGCGAACGCCTGGCGCGCGACATCCAGATCCAAGAGGTGTCGGTCTACCAGGGCGTCAAAGTGCCGATCGCGCGCGGCATGCAAGCGATCACCACGCGCAACGCCGATCTGGTGCAGCGGCGTGAAGCGTTGATGCGCGTCTTCGTGCGGCCCGCGCCCGGCTTCCAAAGCCGTGAGCTCAGCGCGCGCATCACCCTGCAGGACGAAGGCGCGGCGCCGCGCTATTTCTGGCAGAGCATCAGCGTCAGCGGTCCGTCGAGCGAGCCGGTCGGCGCGTCGACGTTCAACATCGAGCTGCCGAAAGACGCGTTCAATCCGGGCACTCAATACGCGGTCGAGCTGCGCGAAACCTCACGTTGTACGGCGCTTTCCGGCACGCCGGTCGGGGCGCGCTTCCCGGAAGCGGGCCTTCTGCCGGTCGGGGCGCGCGCGACCGGGCCGGTCAAGGTCATGCTGGTGCCGGTGCGCTACGAGGCCGACGGCTCCGGCCGCTTGCCGGACACGTCGCCCGAGCAGCTCGATCTAATGACGCGGCGGCTCTACTCGATGTATCCAACGACCGAGGTGATGCTCAGCGTGCGTGACGTCGTCGGGACGGATCGCACGCAGCTCAGCGACATGCTCGACCAAATGCGCGAGCTTCGCTCGACCGACGCGCCGCCGAGCGATCTCGCTTACTACGGCCTGGTGCGCCAAGCCGAGACGTTCGGCGACTACTGCCAAGGCTCGTGCACGACCGGTATCGCCGGTTTCGGCAGCATGAGCGGCACCGCGGCGGCTGGCGTGGGCGTCGGTTTCCCGGAGAGCGCTGCGACGACGTTCCTCCACGAGCTCGGGCATATCTACCGTCGTCCGCACGCTCCATGCGGCGGCGCCGCGGCGCCCGACGAGAGCTACCCCTACCCCGACGCCGGTCTCGGCAGCTGGGGTTACGATCTCGAAACGCGCGAGCTGTTCGATCCGCAAAACCACGTCGACTTCATGAGCTACTGCTCGCCGGACTGGATCAGCGACTACAACTACCAGCAGATTTTGGAGCGCATCATCGTCGTCAATCAGCGCGCGATTTTGCGGCAAATCGACGGCGGCGCGACGGGTGGGACCGCCGCGCCGCCGCCGCGCGAGCCGCAAGCATTTCGCACGCTGCGGGTCAGCAAAGCTGGACAGGCGAGCTGGGGGCTCGATTTGCCTCCACTGCTCGCTCCGCCCGGTGATCCGATCCGTTTGAAGGCGGTCGACGCTGCCGGCGCGATGGTCGAAGAGCTACCAGCCTCGTTCGAAGACGGCGCCGAGGGCGAGCAGCCGTACTTTGTTCCGGCAGGCCACGCCGGTTGGCGCGCGATTCAGGTGCCGGGCGGGCCGTTAGTGCCGTACGCCGGCGCGACCCAAAACAAGCCATTTAGACGTCAGCGCTGAGCCCCGGCAAACCCGGCCGTCCACACCCACAAGCGCCCTGGCTCACTTTCCAATGAACGCCACCTGATCGATCCATAGGCTATTCCGTTTCCCAACGCTTGTGCAGGCCGAAGCTTGCCCACAAGAGCGCACCCAGTGTTCCGCTTGCTGGGTCAGCCGCGCCCCGCCGTCACAGAGCGCTCACTCGCCCAGCTGCTGGAGCAGCGTCGCGGCGCGCGTTCGAACGGTCGGGGTGGCACCGCCTCGCGCCAATTCGCGCAGAACGGGCCGCGCCGCCGCTGCGCGTCCCGACTGCAGCCAGAGCTCAGCCAACGTCAGGCGGGCCGCGTCACGAGATCGGACGTCCGCGCTGGAGCTCAGAGCTTTCAGCGCCTGCTCGGCTCCCGCACTATCGTGGCGCTGCATGGCGTCCGTCACTTTGGTCCAACGCGGATCAGTATTTCCGATCGTCAACTTGGCGCGCGCTCCGGAGCCCACGGCGCGCGGCGCGCTCGCTGAATCCGCGATCGACGGGGGGTCGGTCATGAGCGGCGCGAGAGCTGCCGGCGGCTCAGCCAAACCGGGGCGGAGCGCTGAGCCGTGGGCCTGGGTTTCAACACGTGCTGCGGGCTTCCTGTCGAGACGGTCGTGCGTTGCGGCGATGGCGGCAGCTGTCAAGAGAGCCAGTGCGAATGCGCCGACCAAGCCTGAAACTCTCCGGGAACGCACCGGTTCTTTCGCGGAGCGAAACAGGCGGGCGCGCAGCCGAAGCAGCTCACTCTGCGAAAGCTCCCGGCTGTCCCAATGCGCCGCCATCCGACGGCGTTGCTCGACGTAGCTGCGACAGCCGTCGCACGCACCCAGGTGACTCACCAGCGTCGCGCGGCCGGCGATTTCCGCGTCGGAGCAGGTCAGGAGTTGCTCTGCCAACTCGGCATTCGTGCAGCTACTCATGACGGCCTCCACCCGGTGAAGAGCACGCGGCAATTCCAAAGTAGGGATCGCGGCGCAGACGGCGCGATAGCTGGCGTCGTCCGTCGCGAAGTCGCGAGCGCACGGTGAGCACGTTCACCTCGAGCAGGTCTGCAATCGCTTGGATTTCGACGCCCTGAAGATCGTGCATGGTCACCACAACCTGTAGCTTGGGCCGGAGCTTCGACACCGCGTCGCGAACGCATTGCTCACGTTCGCGCCACTCGAGCGGCTGGCTCGCGTCTTCCGTCGACGCGATTTCAGGCAACTCCTGGGGCGCAGCGAGTGAGAAACGCTTGGCCCAGCGCTTGTACCAGCGCCTTTCACCCAGTAACGTAGAATAGCAAACGCGGAACACCCAGGTAGAAAGTGAGGACCTACCTTCGAAGCTTGGCAAGCCCCGCAAGGCCATCTCGGCAGACCCTTGAACCAAGTCCGAAAACTCCGGTGAGCTCCGTCCGACCAAGGTCTGAACGTGTCTGCAGCACAGTTTGAACACCTCGTCCTCGAGCTCGCGTTGAGATTTGCTAGGCTCCGCGGCTCCGGGCGAAGTCCCGGGGCCTTGGTCGCCACTCATTTCGGCGGCGCCAGTCGAGCTGGCCATCGATGAGTCCGAAATTTTTTGCTTCAACGTCTATTGGTGCCGATACAGGTGGCCAAGAGCGAAACATTTCACCGGCCAATGATCTTCCGGTCAAGCTGTACTTGTTCTCGGCGCTTGGCCGTTCTGGAATTGTGGCAGGAAGCTGGCTCATCCTCACAGGCTTGGTTCTGCCCGTCTCGGCTCAGGCCACTGAGTCGCAGATCGTGTGGAATTGCAGCCAATTTGCCGACGATTCCGAGGCACGCGCCGCCGTCGAGGCACGCAGCCGGGTGGAGCTTTCGTTGGTTTCGGCGGGCGGCAGCTTTTTGGCAATTTCTTGCGACGCAGGCCGTGCACAGGTGGCCCTACGCATTCAAACGGGCGCTACGGACCACGCGGTTGCACGCGTCGCTGAAGTCGATCTGCCAACGGACTCGGCGCACGCCATCGACGCTTTGGTCGACGCGGTCTGGCACTTGGCGCGCCAGCCCGACGTCGCTCCACCACTGCCTCCGCCCGCTCCGGCGCCCGCTCCCACAAACCCGATCGTTGCCAGGAAGCCGGCGCACACTTGGGAAGTCTCAGCGGGAGCTTCTGCCCAAATCTTCAGCGGTGGGCCGCGTGGCTGGGCGGGGCCGACGTTGGCGGCTGGACTGCGCACGCGGCAGTTCGCGGTCGGGCTGGCAGGCGGATACAACGTCGGTTTCGCTACAATCGACGGGTTGCGGCTCTCCGCGCTGTCCGCGTGTGGATTCGCCGACTTTGGGGTCGTGGGACCCTTGGCGCTCGGGGTTTCCGTCGGCGCGTTCCATTTGTCGGTCAATGCGCCTTCGGACCTCGCGCCCGGCTCGGAAGGCACCTGGTCCCCGCAATTGACACTTCGATCCCGGCTGAGACTGAGCGGCTCGCACTTGACAGCATCGGTTGGTCCGGAGCTTCACTACGATTGGCGGAGGCCGGAAGTGGCGATCGATGACCGAGTCGTCTTCCAATTTCCTCACCTCTCGCTCGGTCTCGCGGCCGAGCTGACCTACAGCCCATGACCCTGCCGCGCGTCCTACTCGGATTGATTCTGACCACAGGCTGTACGGATCGGCTCGACTTCCGGCACCGCACAGACTCTGGAGACCAAAGCTCCGGTGGTGCCTCCGGTGCAGCGGGCGCGCCCGCCACGCAGCCGCTCGGTGCCGAGGTGGCGTACCACCTCACGCTAGAAGAGACGTGTGATGGACCAAGCCCCGACGCTTCGCGCTTCATCACAACGATGCGCGTCGACGACACCGAGTTCCGAACTTGGGGCCAGCGGCAAGAGTACATGGCGGATGAAAACGTCTTCACCCAAGGCGGCGACTGCGTTATTCGCGCGGAAAATCGAGCGACGGCGGGCGCGCCCTACACATCCGGTACCCTCAATACGGCCGGACATTTCGAGCAACTCTACGGGTTTTTCGAGGCGCGCACGCAGCCTCCGCCGGGCGTGGGTTTGTGGTCGGTGTTCTGGCTACGCAGCATTCACGGCTGGCCCCCGGCGATCCATCTCCTGGACTACCTCGACCAAGCCCCCGAGCTTGCGACGGCATCCTATTGGTGGCCAGCCGCGACGGGCTCGAAGGGTGAAAGTCACGCTTGGCCCATCACCCAGCTACACGAGGGTTACCATGTGTTCGGTTGCGAGTGGCGCCCCGGCTACCTCGCCTTCTTCTTGGACGGGCAGCGTGTCGTCGAGATCAGTCCCCTGACCGCGGAAATCGACGCGCCTCTCTACCCCAGCTTCAACTTGTCAGTGCCGACAGCCGAGGACGGTAGGAAACCCCCGGACGACACGAGCGTGTGGCCGGCTGAGCTGCGCATCGACTGGCTGCGCGTGTACGCAGCGGATTGAGGCTTCCACCAGACGCCCGCGACATTTTCTGCTCACGGGTACTCCAAGCGGCTCCCCAACCTGTATGCGGACCGCATGCGAGATTGGCCGACGTATTCGCTGGCTGGTTCCGTTGGCGACTTGGTGCTTGGCATGCACCGGCTACATTGAGCAACCGGACCAGCAAACTCTGGGTGCCCGGGGCTCGACGGTTCCAGGCACTAATGCGACGAGCTCGCCCGCCGCGGCTGTTCCATCCGATGCGGTAGTGCCGGCAATCGAGGTTGCGTGCAAAGGAAGCGCGAAGCTTGGTGCATCGATCATGCGCCGACAAACCAACACGGAATACGTCCGCAACGCACGCCTCCTGCTCAACGCGGCTAGCGCCGATGTCGACCTATCGGTGTTGCCTGGCGAGGCAACCGTCAACAACTTCGAAAACGTTGCAGGTCTGCAGTCGGTTTCCGAGCAGCACGTCACGGCGTTCGATACTGTTATCAAGACTCTGGTAGCCGCGACGCTGGCGAATCCACAGGCTCGCGACGGCCTGATCAAGTGTGCGCCAGTCGCAGCCACCCGGGCGTCGTGCTTGGGGTCCTTCGCCAAAGAGTTCGGGCGTCGAGCTTTCCGCAGGCCACTGTCCGACGCGGAGCTTGCCGCCGTCGCAGAGCTTGGCAAGGTTGCCGAAAACGATACCGACCCCTACGCTAGCGTCGCGCTGATTGCTCGCGGCCTGATCACCGCCTCCTCTTCGTTGTTTCTGGTCGAAATCGGTGCGCCAGACCCGTCAGCACCGAACCGCTCGGACTACTCGTTGCTGAGCTCGTACGAGCTCGCTGCGCGCGCCGCATTCCTGGCCTGGGGCTCGGGCCCCGACGATTGGTTGCTCGACCGCGCGGGAAGCACCGACTTGACGACCCCTGACGGCCGCGCGGTCCTCGCCGAGCACCTGCTAGCTGATGACCGTGTTCGCGTTGGGCAACGCGATTTTTTCTATCGCTGGTTGAGATTGCGAGACGTTGCGCGAGCGCAACGGGACATACAAAAAGAGCCGGCGTGGAGTGACGGGTTGAAAGATTCGATGATCGAAGAGACCCGCCGACTGGTCGAGGAGGTCGCTTGGACGCCAGGCGGGGACTTTCGGGAAGTGCTGGACGCCAAATACACGTTTCTCGACGCTCGGCTCGCGACGCTCTACGGCTTGTCAGCTCCCGGTGCCGCCTGGGCAAAGGTGGAGCTACCCGCCAGCGCACACCGCGCGGGCATCCTGACACAAGCGAGTTTGCTGACGGCCACCGGCCGTATCAAGGCGAAGGCGATTCTGCGCGGGAAGCTGATCGAGGAGGCTCTGTTATGCCAAACGCTCCCAAGCCCGCCGCCTGACGTGCCACCGCTAGCGAACGCTCCGGCGGCAGCGGATGCTTCCGACCGCGAAAGATTGACGTCACATCGCAGCAACCCCGCCTGCGCCGGGTGTCACAAACTGCTGGATGCGGTGGGTTTTGGGTTGGAAAATTACGACGACCTCGGGCGCTACACCGCCACCGATAGTGGCGGTCACCTCGTCGACGCGCGGGGGGCGCTGGCCGGGTTCGAGCCGGAGGATTTCGACGGCGCGCCCGAGCTCGCCGCAAAGCTGAAGGGATCCGACGCTTTCTCGAGCTGCGTTTCTTTGCAGCTGTTTCGATGGGCGACAGCTCGGCCCAACGAAACCGAAGATGACTGTGCGGTTGCCGGGCTTTGGAACCAGTTCAAGAGCTCCGGCTTCGACTACAGGTCGATGCTTTCGGCGCTGATCACCAGCGATGGGTTCCGACACAGGAACGTCAAGCAACCATGAGGCCGCGATGAAAAATTTTCGTTTGGATCGTCGTGCGGCTTTGCGTGGAGCCGGCACCCTGATTGCCCTTCCACTGCTGGACGCCATGCTGAACGACCGCTGCCAGACGTTCAAGACGGCCACGGCGGCGGAGGCAGCTCCTCCGACTCGCCTGTTCGTCTGGTCTTTCGGCAACGGGACGCGCATGAACCTGTGGCAGCCGCAAGGCTCCGAAGGCTCACTCACCAGCGATGGTCTTTCTCAGGCGCTTTCGCCGCTCGGTGCTCAGGGCGGGACTGACCTCACCAGCTCGCTTACCGTTGTCACGGGCCTCGACCACAAGCAGACGGTGTTGTCCGGTGCCCACGATGGCGTGTTCATCGCCAGCGGGGGCCCCAACGTAAAGTCTAATTTGTCGGGCTATCCGTTACCCGGTGGCCCTTCCATCGACCAAGTCGCGGGCGACGCCATCGGCGCCGCCACCCGGTTGAGGGCGCTCCCGATTTCCAACGACAAGGACGAGCTCATCAATTGGTGCATCCTGTCCTGGTCTAAAACGGGCTCGCCAATCCAGCCGTACCGCAGTCCCAAGCTCGTTTTCGAGAAGCTCTTCGGTGGCGCCATGCCAGACGCAGGCAAGCAGCGCCAGGCGCTGTATGACAAGAGCGTTCTCGACTTCGTCCTAGCAGACGCGACACGACTCAGCTCACGGCTAGGGAGCGCCGATCGCGCGAAGGTCGAGGAACATCTGGAGGCGGTCCGGCAAGTCGAAAAACAGTCGAGCGACGCGAGCGTAGCGTGCGTCGCCACTGCAACTCCGGAAGAAGCCGGAGAGGACTTCGTCAAGCGGGGACGGATTTTCGCTGACCTGCTAGTGCTCGCCATGAAGTGCGACATCACGCGCTTTGGCACTTTCCATTTGCAGAACTCGGACGGCAACCAAGTTTGGCCGGGAATGTCATGGCAAGATCACACCGCGTCCCACGACGCCGGCGACGACATCGTGCTCGAGATCACGCGCCGCAAAATGGCAGAATTTCGCTACTTGATCGAAAAGATGGCTTCAACCATCGAAGGCGATCGGACCTTGCTCGATCATTCGTTGGTGCTGTGCACGAGCGAAATCGGCCAGGGAAACGCGCACAGCACAGACAACCTTCCCGTCGTGATTGCGGGGCGCGGTGGTGGCATGGCGTCGGGTCGATTGCTGAAGCGCCCGCGTGCCAACTACAACGACATGTTGTGCTCGCTGCTCAACTACACGGGCGTTCCGCAGCAGGCATTCGGCATTGAGGGCAAGGGGCCGCTGGCAGGTCTTTGAGCCGCCGCCGCACCCGCTATATTTTCTGCTTATCGGTACGCGGAGCGGTTCCCCAAGTCATATGCGGACTAAATTCGAGGTTGGTCGGCTCTCGAGCATCGGCGTCGGCATCTCCTTGCTGGTCGGTTGCAACGCCGTCATTGCTGGCAATGTAGGTGGAGGACTGACAGGCGCGGGCGGCTCGAGCAGCGCTGGCGGCACGTCTATGGGTGGCTCCGTCGTCGCGCCGAACGACGTGCCGGCTCAGGCCATCGGAGCTTTGACCTGCGACGTGCGCTACGCGCCCGATGGCCGCGTTTGGCGACTTTCTCCAGAACAATACGCGGCGGCGGTTGCCGATTCGTTCGCCATGAACGTGGACATCTCGGCGATGCCCAAGGACGGCATCAATCAATCCACTGGCTTTTCGACGGGCTCGTCCGACAACTACGTGACCGTTGGCTTTGCTGACGTCGTTTGGGACGCAGGCAAGCTCGCGGCGGAGAGCAGGGCCTCGCAGCTGCAAACTCAAACGCCGTGCTTGACCGCTGCGCCCGACGCCGCGTGCATCGCTGCGGTCGTCACGCAGGTGGCAGGGCGCGCATTCCGACGCCCTTTGCCAGACGCCGAAATCCAGCGCTACGTGCAATTCTTTCAAACGCAGTCGAAAGGCAACGGCGAA
>JBBRMI010000031.1:0-52234 GCA_038230915.1 Polyangiales bacterium
AGGTCTGCTTTCTAAGCACTTGTTCGCGCTCATCACGACCACCACCACCGAGCTTTCGCGGCCCCCAAGTCCTGTCTGCTAAGGAGACGACCGAAACCCGGGGCCGAAGCCCGCAACCGATACCGAAATACCCGGCTCCGCGTCGAGTCCGCGAAAGGCCCTGCCCGAGCCCGGCCCCGCCTCTGGCTTGCCCGAAGCCCCTTGCCGAGACCGATCCCGATCCCGCTGCCGGACCCCTTCCTGGGGCCGCCCTCGCGCAGGGCCCCGACAACGGATCAGGACTGGGTGCCTTGGGGAGTCCTAGTCGGCTAACGGGTTGCGATATAAGTCGTCCACGGAGAGCGAGACCGCAAGCGCCTCGAGCACGACTTGCTCGCCAGAGCCGAACTCGTGAATTTCCCAATGCCCGGCAGCGTTGCGGCGCTGGACTTCCACTCGCGATTCACTCTGTGAAACGAGCACGTATTCGCGGAGGGACGGGATGTGCCTGTAGTGCGATGCCTTCGCGCCGCGATCATAGGCTTCTGTTGAATCGGACAGGACCTCGAAGACGACGATTGGATTCAGTATCGCTCGCTCGTCCGTTGCCGCACGTTGGAGCTCACCGCAGACGACGCTGAGATCCGGGTAGCTCGTCATGTCCGTTGCTTCGACGCGAACGCGAGCGTCTGCCGAGTAGACCCGACACGGCTTGCCTCGCAGGGCACTGCCAACGTCGCGCGCTAGGGCGGAGGCCAGCGCCGCGTGTTCGAGTGAGCCGCCGGCCATGGCGAAAATTTCACCACGCAAGTACTCGTGGCGTACGTCAGCTTCGGCTTCGGCTGCCACGTACTGCGCTTGAGTCATGCGGCCGACGGACTGGCGGACTGACACGACGCGAGGATAGCACGAAGAACCCACGCCGGCGTACGCGCTCACGCTACCTCGCGCCGACGGTAGTGGGCGGGCGCGACGCCGACTTGGCGTTTGAAAGCGCGGCTCAGCGCGGCCTCCGAACCGTAGCCAACGCGGTCGGCGATTTCCGCCAAGCTGGCTTTGCCGCCGCGCAAGAGCGAGGCTGCCAGCTGAATCCGCCACTGCGCCAAGTATTGGATCGGTGGGATTCCGACTAGGTGCGCGAAGCGCTCCGCCAATACGGAGCGTGACAGGCCCGAGTCTTTGGCAAGCTCTTCCAAGCTCCAATCGTGGGCCGGGCGCTCGTGCAGCTTTTGCAGGGCGCGGCCGATGTTTTCGTCGCGTAAACCCGCGAACCAGCCGACCCCTTCAGGCGCCAGCTGCGCCACGTAACGGCGCACGACCTCGACGAACAAGAGCTCGCTGACGCGCGAGAGCACGCAGTCGCCGCCGGCGCGCGATGCGGACGATTCAGCGACGGCCAGCTCGACCAGCCGGTGCAAGACATCGCCCTCGCTCTCGGGTTTCATGTGCATGACGCGTGGCAACGTGGCGAGCAACGGATTGAACGGTCGCGCGTCGCAGCCGAGGTAACCGCAAATGACTTGCTCACGTTTGGGCGCACCGCCGCGAATCGACACCGCGAGCGGCACGCGGCTTTTGCTTACGGAGCGAAAGGCGTCGATGTGCGGCTCGCCGCGCATGCCGGGCGCACTGGAGATGACGTGGCGATCGCCCTGCGGGAAAACGATGATGTCACCGGCTTCGAGCTTGACGGCGGGCTCGTCCACCAAGCCGCCCCAGCACGTGCCGGCGGCGATGACGTGGTAGGCGATGACGTGCTCGGCCCCCGGCATGATGTGCGGTCCGACCTCGCTGGCCTGCGGTGTCTCAGCCACCCACGGTGCCGTCGCGTCGACCGCGAAGAAGACTGCGCCGGTCAGGCGGACTGCCCGCAGCACGTCAGAAAGCGTGTCTATCATGGGAAAAATAGCCTTTGCGGACGCGCGGTCATGCGCGGCGGACTTTGCATCAAGTGAGTGTTTGCGAGCCGACGCAGGGTCATGCCGATCCGATGGGGAATCATTCCGAGCCCGATGTCGAATCCCTACAACGTTTTTGCGGCCGATGCACTCTCGGTAACCGCAGAAGGAACAGAAGACATGACATCGATTTTGGATTTTCCTCCGAGCCCGCGTCCGCTCCAATTGGTGGGAGTCGACTTGGCGGCCGTCAAGGCGAGGCAGCGCGCGATGTGGGCGTCCGGCGACTTCGCGATGATCGGTACGACGCTGCAGATCGTCGGCGAAACGCTGTGCGAGGCAGCGGAGCTCGACGCTGGGTCCAAGGTGCTGGATGTCGCGTGCGGCAACGGCAATGCTTCATTGGCGGCGGCGCATCGGTTTTGTCGCGTGGTGGGGCTGGATTATGTGCCGGTGCTGTTGCAGCGGGCGCGTGAGCGCGCGGCCGCGGAGCGGCTTTCGATCGAATTTTTGGAGGGGGACGCCGAACAATTGCCGTTCCCGGCTGATTCGTTCGACGCCGCGTTGTCGACGTTTGGCGTAATGTTCGCACCCGATCAGGAGCGGGCGGCGCGCGAGCTTTCGCGGGTGGTGCGGCGCGGCGGCAAGATTGCGCTGGCGAATTGGACGCCGGAAGGCTTCGTCGGTCGCATGTTGGTGACGGTCGCCAAGCACGTCCCGCCACCACCGGGCGTCGCTTCGCCCGTGTATTGGGGCAACGAAGCGCGGCTACGCGAGCTGTTCCCGGACGTGGCGATGTTTCACACGCGGCGCCGCGACTTCGTTTTTCGCTACGAGTCGTTCGAGCATTTCATCCAAGTCTTCCGCGACTACTACGGCCCAACCTACAAGGCGTACGCGGCGCTGGACCAGCAAGGCCAAGCGCGCTTGACCGACGACTTGCGCGAGCTGGTCGCGCAGTTTCGGAGCCCAGCCAAGACGAAGAGCTTGGCAATTCCAGGCGAATACCTGGAGGTCGTGATCGATCGCTGAAGTTACAGCGTTGCGCGCTCGGTGGCCGGCCACACGCTGACGTTGGTGAAGCCGGCCGAAGCGTGAGCGAAGCGGACTGCGCCGGCATCGGCAGCGCTGAAGAGGCGGAGGAGCCTGGTGCCGTCGAGTGACGCGAAGGTGCGCAGCAGCGTCACTTCGCGGACTGCGAGACAACGTTTGAGGCTTGCTAGCTGTTGAGCAGCCGCTTCGGGCGTTTGATCGGGTTGCGCGGGGTAGCCGGCGATGATGACTTGGCTGTCGGTCATGAGCGGGGGGCCTTGGCGCGGGCGAGGTAGAGACGAGCGCGGGCGGAGATTTCTTCGCCGCCGGCAAGCTCGGAGGCGGCGTCGGCGAGCACGGCGCGCGCGCGGGGTTCGTCGCCACGCGCGCGAAATGTTTCAGCGACGAGCGCCGTGGCGATGCCGAAATCGGACGGACTCTTGATGCGCCGAGCGAGCGCCGCGGCTTCTGTCGCGTGCGCTTCAGCGCTGACGTAGCGCGCGAGGCCGAGCTCCACTTCGGCCAACGCGGTGAGCGCGTAGACGACGAAAGCTTTGGTGTCGATGGCGCGCAGCCGGGCGATCGCGCGTTCGAGCGTGACGGTGCCGACGTCGGATTCGGCGCTGGGGCTGCGCCGAAGATCGATCAGTGCCGTAAGCGCTTCGGCAAAACGCCGCTCGGCGCCGTCTTTCTCCATACGATCAGCGAGCGTTGCCAGCTGCTCCACGAGCGGGCGCGCGCGTTCGAGCTGGTTTTGTTCAAGCGCGATCAACACCAGGCGACCGAGCGCCTCGGCGCCGCGCCAATGGTCGTCGAAGCGGCGTGCGGCGGCGGTCGTCTTTTCGAACAGCTCGCGCGCGCGCTCGAGATCACCTTCGAAATGGGCCAGCGTGGCTTGCGCGAACGGCAGCTCGATCGGGAAAACGCCGCCCTTGTGGCTGACTTCGAGCGCTTCCCCCAACAGCTCGCGCGACTCCTCGATGCGACCCACGAGGGTAAGGCAGCGCGCGCTCTGCGCCAGCTCATTGGCCACCTCGTGCGGATCGGCGCTGTCGCGCACCGCGTTGGCCGCCGTGATCGTGACTTCACCTGCGCCCGGCAAATCGCCGCGGTAATAGCGGAGCACCGCGAGTGCCTTGGCAGCGTTGGCGACGCTGCTGCGCTCGCCAGCGGAGCGAGCTTCGGACAGCACGGTCGAGAGCTGGGCGTCGATTTCGTCGTGTTGAGCGGGCGCTGCGGCGTGCACGAGCAGCTGCAAGAGCGGGATCTCGAGCGCGCGGCGTTCGCTGCCTAGTAGCAAGCTGACGTGGCGTCGCCCGAGCTTGGCCAGCTCGCTCGCTTCCGCGTAAGCGAAGAGCCGTAAGCATCGCTGACCCGCGTAGGCACAGGCGCGCGCCGTCAGCGTGTGATCGCCGGCGAGCGCCGCGTGGTGCGCGACGTCGTTCGCTAGCGCCGAATCGGTCTCGACCTGGCTCCACAGCACGGTTGCTGCGCGCGTGTGGCACAGCCGACGGCGCGGCTCCGACAGCCCGTGGTACGCGGCGCGTCGCACGAGGTCGTGTACGAAGTCGTAGCCGAATTGGCTGACACCGGCGGCTGCGACTTTCAGCACGCCGCGTCGCTCCAGCTCTTCGACGCTGCGCAGCAGCTCCTCCGGGCTGACGCCAGAGACGGCGCCGAGCGTCTCGAGCGCGAAGCTGTGGCCCAGCGTCGCGGCCCACGGCACGAGGGCCCGCGCGTGTTCGTCGAGCCTTTCCAGTCGCTCGCCGAGCAAGCCGAGCAAGGTGCTCGGCAGCTGCTGTGGCGACAGCCCACCAGCGACGGCGTGGGCGATCTCGAGCGTGAACAGCGGGTTGCCGCCGGCGGCTGCGTGGATCGCTGCCGGATTGGCGTGGGGACCGAAGGCTTGCACGAGCGCGCCCGTGTCGGCGAGGCTCAGTGGTAAAAGCGGGACTTCACGCAGGGTCTTGTCGCGGCGCAGTGAGCGCACGAGGCGTAACACCGGCGGATTGTCTTCGAGCTCGCCATCGCGAGCGCCGAGCGCGATCGCCAACAATGGCTCAGCCGCGCGCGCCAGAAAATGCACCAGCGCCGCGGACGCGTCGTCGAGCCATTGCACGTCGTCCAGCACCAGCGCGACACGCCGTCCGGCCTTGCCGAGCGCACGCACGAACGCGAGCACGCCGTCGAAGAGACGATCACGGTCGAAGCCCTGTGGGCTGCGCGGTTGAGCAAGCTCGGGGATCAGCGGCGCGAGGTGGACGCTGGTTTCGGACGGGAAGCGCAGCAGCGGAATCGAGCGCAGCGCGTCGATGACCGCGCCGTACGGGCGGATCATTTCTGCTTCGAAAGCCCGGCCGCGCAGCACCACCACCCCCCGCGCCAGCGCCTGCTCGACGCCAGCCTGCAGCAGCCGCGACTTGCCAATGCCGGGCTCGCCCAACACGAGCGTGACGCCCCCGCCCGCCAGCGTTCGCACGAGCGTGTCGAGCTCGACCGCGCGTCCCACCCACACGCCCGCTGCACGCGCGGTCGCGGGCTCGGCGGCGGCGGGTGGCGGCACCGAGCCTGCTTCGGCAGCGGCGCCCAGGCTGAGGGCGGCGCGCGCTTGTTCCAGTGCGGGCCAGCGTTGCGCCCCGAGCTCGCTGTCGAGCATGTGTTTGCAGCGCTCGACGTGGGCGACGGCTTCCCTGACGCGACCGGCGCTGCCTAAGAGCTGCACGATCGTCACGTGGCCGGCTTCGACCAGCGGATCGACCGCGACGCGTTTGCGTGCGTAGACCAGCGCCTGCTCGGGCTGCTCGGCGCGCGAGCGGATGACGAGCTCGTCCAACACCGCCAACTGCTGAGCCCGCCAGTGCTCGCGCGTCGCGATCAGCCACTCTTGAAACTGGAAGCAATCGCGGATGTCGAGACCTTCGAGCGGCTCGCCCCGGAACAGTTGCGAGACTTGCACGAGCTCGTCGGTGGCGACGTTCGTGATGCCCGGCAAAAGTGTGCGCTCGACGAACGAAGTGTCGCTGAGCCAGGTCGCCGCGACCTGCACGTGCTCCCCGGTGCTCTCGATCGGTAGTACGGCGCGCAGCTTCGATAGGCTCCAGCGCAACGCCGCGCGGGGGTCATTCGGGCCGCTCCAAAACAGGTCGCACAAGCGTTGTCGCGAATGCGCCCGTCGCTCGACCGTCAGGTAGGCGAGTAGGGCGCGGGTGCGGCGTGACGGCGGCAGCCGGCTCTTTTCCTGACCGAGCACCAGCTCGCCAAATAGGCGAATTGAAAGGCTTTCCATCGGCGCCTGCCGCTTTGCACCGCTACTATCTCACGCCCGCAAATCCAGCGCAAGCCGCTCGGCACTGGAAAACCACGCTGGCTCCAACGCCCACTTCAACGCGCGCCGTTGACGCTTCGACTCATGCGGCGCCGCCCGATTGGGCTCGCGTCCGCGCAACCGACGTATGGAAAGGACACAGCGATGGACAACCAAATCACGACCGCAGCAGCACCCAAGACCGTCAAGAACCTTGAGCCTGTCATCAACGAGACGCGCTTGCTCGACTTCGTTCACAAGGTCGTGGGCGAGGTGGGGGCCGCGATGAGCGCGGCGCTCGTCCTGATCGGCGACAAGCTCGGTTTGTATCGCGCGCTCGCGCAGAGCGGACCGCTCACCTCAGCCGAGCTGGCACGCTTGACCGGCACGGCGGAGCGCTATGTCAGAGAATGGCTCGCCAACCAGGCTGCGGGCGGCTTCTTGACCTACGACGCCGCGACGCAGAAGTTCACGTTGCCACCCGAGCAGGCGTATTGCTTGGCTGACGAAGCCAGCCCGTTCAATCTGCAAGGCGCGTTCGGGATCGTGGAGGCGATGTTTCACGCGCAGGAGCGCGGTGTCGAAAATTTCCGCACTGGCGCTGGCGTCGAGTGGGGGCATCAACATTCGTGCCTGTTTTCTGGCACGGAGCGGTTCTTTCGCGCCGCGTACATCGGCAACCTGGTCGGCGGTTGGTTGCCCGCGTTGGAGGGCGTGAAAGAGAAGCTGGAGCGCGGCGCCACGGTGGCTGACGTCGGTTGCGGCTTCGGTGCGTCGACGATCTTGATGGCGCAAGCTTTCCCGAAATCCACGTTCGTTGGCTTCGACTACCACGAAGGTTCGGTCAAGGCCGCGCGCGAACGCGCTGCCAAAGCTGGGCTATCTGATCGCGTGCGCTTCGAGACCGCGCGCTCGACCGACTTCAGCGGCAAGGGCTACGATCTGGTTTGCACCTTCGATTGCCTGCACGACATGGAAGATCCGGCAGGCGCGGCCCGGCACATCAAGAGCACGCTGGCCAAGGACGGCACCTGGATGGTCGTTGAGCCGCTGGCCGGCGACAAGGTGGAGCAGAACCTGAACCCCGTGTCGCGCGTCTACTATGCCGCTTCGACGTTGATTTGCGTCCCGCACTCGCTGTCCGCTGACGGCCCGGCACTGGGCGCCCAAGCAGGTGAAGAGCGGCTGCGCGACGTGATCGTGAAACAAGGTGGTTTCAGCCGCATGCGCCGCGCCACTGAGACGCCGTTCAATATGGTCCTCGAAGCGCGGCTCGGCTAGCTTCGGCTTCGGGCCGCCGCTCGGCGGGCGAAGATTGGAGAAGCCATGGAGTCTTTGGAACAACGCCTCGAGCTGATCGACCGTCACGTCGCGCGCTGCAAAGCGGCGTTAGCGAGTGAACCCAAGGCTTCTCCGGTCTTCGTCGCCGTATTCGCGGAGCTCGAGCGCAAGGTGACGAAGCTGAAGGGCGCCGCCAACGGCGACCCGCGCGTCGCGCGCGAGCAGCTGGTCGAGACCGAGCAAGCTGCCGACAGCATGAAGATCGCCGCGGCGTCTGACCCCGGTCTCTCGCCCGCCGCGCTCGAGCTGGCGACGACCGCGCACGACTCGCTGTGCGTGCTCAAGCACGAGTGGACGGGCTGAGCGCGAGTCGCCCTGCCCTTAGCCATCGTCCAAGCGGGAGGCGCCCCGCTGTCGTCACGCAACGGAGCCTAGCACTGGTAAAACGGCGGGGGCAGCGGGGCCGTTCAAGGGCATTGACACGCCGATCCCAAGTGCGATTGGGAAAAGGGCTGCAGCTAGCAGGTCACGGGGCGGGGCCGCGCGGCGTGGTCGATGCTACTTTGCAGCGGCTTGACGTTCGACGAAGACGAGTGGCTCCACGGCTGGGACAAGACGCCCGGCATCGTTTCGGTGTGGGCCGAGTCAGATGGGCGGGCGTTGGTTTGGCGCCGCAGTCCCGAGACCAAAGCCTTGCTGTGCGAGGCCGAACGATTTCGACCGTGGGTGTTGGCGGCTTCGCTCGTCGATTTTCAGCACTTGGGTGCGCGCTTGCAGCCGCACGACGACGGTGCGCCGGCTAACGCGATCACCTTCGAAGAGCTGGAGGGTGCTTCGGGCCTTCGCTACGTAGTGCGCGGGCCCGATGCGCGACAGCTGCGCGCGGCGATCACGCGCGGCGCGAGTCAGCGGCTGGGCCGTTCGGTCGACAGCGTGCGCGAGCTCGGGGCGGATGCGCTATTGTCGCTGCCGCCGGAGGAGCAGTACCTGGTTGCCACCGGTCGCACGTATTTTCAGGGGCTGGAGTACGGCGACGTTCGACGCCTGCAGTTCGATCTCGAAACCACTGGTTTGGATCCTGACGTCGACCGGATTTTCTTGGTGGCTTTGCGCGGACCAAACGCCGAGCACGAGCTGTTGGAAGCCGCCGCCGACACGGACGCTGCGGAGGCTGAGCTGTTGCTGCGCTTGGCGGCGCGGATCGTCGCTCACGATCCGGACGTGATCGAAAACCACAACCTGCATGGCTTCGATTTGCCGTTCTTGATGCGACGCGCTGAGCGGCTGCGCGTGCGCCTGGTACTGGGGCGCGGCACCGACGTCGACTTCCGGCTGCGGCCCGCGTCGCGCGGTGCACGGCTCGGCCAAGCTGGCGCGGCCTGGCTCGAACGCTTGCGCCGCGCGCGCTACACGATCCCGGGGCGCGAGCTGCTCGACTCGATGGATGCCGTGCGCCGGCACGATTTCTCCGCGCGTGATTTGCCGGGTCACGGCTTGAAGGTCGTGGCGCGCCACTTCGGCTTGGCCACCACCGAACGCGAATACATTCCGGGTGCGCGCGTGTACGAAACATTTCTGACCGATCCGGAGCGGGTGCGGCGCTACGCCGGCGACGACGTGGACGAAGCTGCTGGCGTGGCACGCCTGCTGGGCGGTACGGCCTTCTCGCTGAGTCAAATGGCGCCGCGTCGTTACGAACGGCTCGCCGACGCCGGAGCCGCGACCGGCGTGCTCGACCCGTTGCTGGTTCGCGCCTACTTGCGCGCGAAAACGGCCTTGCCGACCCACGAAAGCGGCGACGGCACGCCGCATCAAGGCGCGGCGCTGTATTTGTTCGCGTCGGGCGTCGCGCAGCGGATCGTCAAAGCCGACGTTGCCAGCCTGTACCCGTCGCTGATGCGGCAGTACCGGATCGGGCCGCGGCGCGATCGGCTGGGCGTGTTTTTGGCGATCGTCGATCGTTTGGTCGAGCGTCGGCTGCGCGCGAAAGCCGCTGCGCGCGCGGCGCCGTCCGGCTCGGGCGAGCGCTTTCAGCTCGAGGCGGTGTCGGCGGCGATCAAGTTGGTCATCAACTCGGCGTACGGCTACCTAGGCGCGGTCGGCTTGACGCGGTTTGCCGACGTGCACGCCGCCAACGAGATCACCAAGCGTGGTCGCGAGTTGTTGTCGTTCATGTGCCGTGAGCTGGCTGGGCGCGGGGTGCAGCTGTTGGAGGCGGACACCGACGGCGTGTACTTCGCCGTCCCTGAAGCCTTCAGTCCAGCCGACGAAGAGCGCGTGGTCGCCGAGGTCGCGGCGCAGTTGCCGCCGCTGGTCGAGCTGCAGTTCGACGGCCGCTACGCCGCGATGCTCTCGCACGAACCGAAGAACTACGCCCTTCAGCCGTACGCGGGACCACTCTTGCTGCGCGGCGTGGCGTTTCGTTCGAGTCGCGCCGAGCCGTTCGGTGAAGCGTTTTTGCGGCGCGCGATCGAGCGGCTGCTGGCCGGCGATTTGGCCGGCGTGCGCGCCGTCTACGTCGCTACGCTGCTGTCGTTGCGGCGCCGCCAGCTGCCGACCTTCGACGTCTGCTCACGGGTGCGCCTGACCAAGACGCCCGCCCAGTACCTGAACACGCGCGGCCAACGCCAAGAGTTGCCGTACGAGGCCTTGTTCGCCAACGGTCGCGAGCACTGGAGCGCGGGCGAGCGCGTCCATGTCTACCGCCGCGCGCAGGGCCGGGCAGGGCTTTGGCAAGACGATGAAACCGCGGGCGACGCCGACGCCGTCACTGGAGCCACGGCGTCTCAAATGCGGATCGATCCGCGCGACTACGACGCCGAGCACTACGTCCGGCAGCTGCGTGAAAACTTCGCCAGCCGCCTGGCGCGCGGCTTGGCTCCGGAAGACTTGGAAGCCATCGTCGCGGATCCGGACCGCCCGTCGCTGTTCGAACGCTCGCTCAGCGGCACCCGCCCGATCCTTTCGGTGCTGCAAGAGCCATGAGAACGTCAGAGCTTCTGTCAGGGTACGGCGCGCGAGCCGGTCGCGAATGATTCGGTGACGACGGCGGGGTGGTCGTCGGGATAGCTGCGGTTTGCCAGCCAGCCAGGTAAGCTTAGCGGGTGCTGCCGCCGCGGGTTGCGAAGATTGTCGTGTCGATTAGTGCCACGTTTCCCGCGATCGATTTGATTCGCGTGTTGTATCAGCACAATCCGCATTTCCTGCGTGACTACGACTTTCCGGCGTTCTCTTTGTCCGTAAACGTCAGCGGTGGTTGGGCGTTCGTATTTTTGTTTTTGGCGTTGGCGTGCACACCGGTGCAGCGGCTGACGCGCTCGGCTTGGGTCGTGGCCGTGCGGCGGCCACTGGGGCTAGCGGCGTTCGGCTACTGCGTGCTGCACTTTTTGGCGTACTTCGCGATTGGGCAGAAGTTCAACGTCGGGTTCGTGCTCGAAGACGCGGTTCAACAGCGCTCGCGCATTCCGGGTTGGGTCTCGCTGCTGCTGCTGTTGCCGCTGGCGTTGACGTCGACCGACGGCATGGCACGTTGGTTTGGTGGCAAGCGCTGGAAGCTGTTGCATCGCTTGGTGTATCCCGCGACCGCGCTCGCCATCCTCCACGTCTACATGGTCGAGAGCGACCACTTCAGCGACTTTCACGTCACGCGCAACACGCTGGTCCCGTTCGCGGTTCTGATGTTGGCGCGGCTGATTCGCTTTCGGAAGAAGCCGGCTGCCGCTTGAAACAGCCAGAAGCAGCTCAAAGCCCGGCCGCGAACGCCTTGCCGAATTCGATCGGATTCGGGCGGTCGGCGGGGTTGAGGGCGGTCGCCTCGCGCAGCAGCTTGGCGATCGCCGGCGGGTAGGTTTGCAGCCGGTCGGCGGATTCGAACGGGTCGCGGCGCATGTGCGCGATGATGCGGTCGCGCTGGTTGTCGAGCTCGTCGAAGAAGGCACGGCCAGTGGTCACGTTGTAGATCGTGCCAGCCAGGGCGTAGACGTCGGAGCGTGGATCGAGCTCGACCGGGTCGAGCACCTGTTCGGGCGCGATGTAACCCGCCGTGCCGGCGACGAAACGCCCGCCGGCTTCGGCCGCCACGCGAATTGCGCGCACCATGCCGAAATCGATGACGACTGACGACAGCGGCTGCACGTGGCCCGGATCGCGGTGCTTGTCCGGATCGAAGCGTTCGCCGCCCGCCAGCGGCAAACGCAGCCAAATGTTGGCCGGCTTGATGTCGCGATGAACCAGGCCGGCCGCGTGCAGCGCCGACAGGCCCGAGCAAGACTCCGACACGATTTGTCGCAGCTCGAACAACGTCATGTGGCGCGCTTGCGAGTACTGCTTCAAGTCCGCGCCGATCAGGTACTCGAGCACCAGGAACGGCATGCCATCGGAGACACCGCGATCGATGATGTTGGCGACGTTCGGGTGATACAGGCCGGCCAGCACGCGCGCTTCCTCGACGAACGAGGTCAGGATGCCTTCGCGCTCGACGTCGGTCGCGCTGGTCAACGCGTCGGCCTTGGGGATTTTGAGCACGAACAAGCGATCCGCGCCCGGTTTGCGCACCAGCCACACCGAGCCGATGCCGCCTTCGCCGATCGCTTTCAGGAGCTCGTAGCCTTCGATCACCTTGGGCTCGGGTTTTTTCGTCTTCGGTGGTGGCGGCGGCGTGCGCTTGATCGCAGTGCGCACGGCGTCCTCGAGCAGCGCGGAGGCGATCGGCCCGAGCGCCGCGAACCAGACGTCGAGCAGAGCAAGCTCACGCGCTCGAATCGCACGCGCGACCAGCGTGGCGATGCGTGGCGCGTTGTCGGCGAAGCTGCGCGTGCGCGCGTCCTCCGTGCTCTGCTCGTGCACCGGATGGAGTGCCTTGACCGGATCTGCCAGCGCTGACTGCAGGCGATCGGCGGCCAGCACCAGTTCCAAACACATCTCCTCCAGGTTGGGCTTGGGGCCGGCGGCGGTGGCGAAGGTTTCGAGCGAGTGCGCTAGGCCGGCCAGCGCTTGCGCCAGCTCGGTTTTGGCGGCGTGCAGCGACTCCAGCGCGTCGGCTACGGCCGTGCCCCACGTGCCCTCGGCCGCTTGCGCAGAAATCGCCGCGCGCAGCACGTCGGCGCGCTCGCAGCAGCTCGCGAGCGCGCCTGGCGCCATCATCGGCAGCGCGTTGGCGAGCTGGAGCAGCGTCGCCGGTCGGTCGATGACCAGCGCCCACCACGCCGCGAACGGACCGAGCCATTCGACGTCGTCGACCTCACCCAGCGACGTGCCGCGCGTGGTGTCGACTAGACGCCAAAACAGCGAGGAAAGTGCGCTCTTCAGCGACGCCGGCAGTTCGCGACTGCCGTCGGTCAGGCCTTCGACCTTGCGCAGCCACAAGCACGTATCGTGCGCCGTTGGACCACGGCCGCGACCGAGCTCCGCATCTTCACCGCAAGCATCGAGCGCGTAGCCACCGAGCCGCACCGCCAGCACCTCGAGTTGCAGCTCGGCGTCGAACTCGCCGCCGCTCTGCCGGCGCGAACGCACCAAATCCAAAATTTCCGACGGTGCGCGGGCAATCAGGCCCCACGCCTCTTCGAGATCGGGTTGGTCGAAGGGGTGACCGGCGGGGCGGGTGGCGAGCATCGGGCCCCAAAGCCGCAGCGCGAAGGCGCGCGCGCAACCTTCGAGCGCGTTCATGGCCGCGGCGCGTTGGCGGAGCCTTCCGGTACCGAGCGCGATCCGGCGCGCTTCCTGAAATGTCGCCGAGATCGACGACGCGAAGCGGGCCGCGCGCGCGTCGGCTTCTTCGTCGTCGTACTGCGCCGCAAGCCGGATCAGGTTTTCGAGCCCGAGCTCGATGTCG
Organism: Polyangiales bacterium; assembly: GCA_038230915.1. GTDB lineage: Bacteria > Myxococcota_A > Polyangia > Polyangiales > Polyangiaceae > PMG-095. The sequence goes on from JBBRMI010000031.1 coordinate 13,328, forward strand.
AGCGGATCGCGCTCGGCGCGCTCGACGGCGTCGGTGACGGCCGTGACCTCGATCCAGCGGCGTTGCTCGTCAAGCGATGACGGGCGGGCGCCCCACGCCATCTCGCGCAGCGCCAAAAGCGGTTGCTCGATGTCGAGGGCTTGGTGACCGCGGCGCCAAATCGTCGCCAGGCCGCGGGCCAAAGCGCGCGCCGCGATCGCCCCGCCGTCACCCTTCAGGATGCGCTTGGCGAGCCGATCCCAGAGCACGCGGCGCTCGAAAAACAGGTATGGCGTGGCAGCCGCCGCGGCGCCCAGCGCCCACACCGCTTCCGTTGGTGAATCGAGCAGCGCGATCAGCTGCCCGCCCAAGAACTTCAGCCGCTCTTCCGGTAACGAGGCGAACGCGGTCATGGCACGCTGGCGAAGCACGGCTGAATCGCCGAGCACCCAGTCGAGCAAGGTGCCTTCCATCTGCTCGAGCTTGCCGGTCAAGCGCCCGAGCGCGCGCGCTGCGTGGATCCAAACCAGCGGCTCGGGGTGGAGCAAGAGCGGCTGCAGCACTTGCAGCGTGCGGCCGACCAGCTCCGGATCGGCCATCGCTGGCATGCCGGAGACGCTGATCTCCAGGCAACGCGCCGCCAGCACGCGGCCGCGCAGCGCAGCGCGCGCCGGCGCGTGCACCATTTGCTCGAAGGTGGAGCTAGCGCCAAACAGCCAGCGCCCGAGCGCGGGCACCTCGAGCGCGCTCGCACCGGCTTCCCAAATCAAGATCTCGAGCCGAGCGCGCGCCTCGGAATTTTGCGGCAACGCTAGCTGATCGCCGTCGCCGATCAACGGCGCGGCCGCCAGTGCGTCGTTCAGCGGTCCTTCCAGAACGCGTTGGCTGGCCACCGCCGCAACGCGCTCGCGCAGCTCGGCTTGCTTGCCCGCCAAGGCTAGGATTGGCGTGAGCTGGATGTCGCGCCGCCACGTGCTGGCGTAGCACCAAAGCAGCAGCACCGGCGCCGTCGGCTCCGCGAACGGTTTCGAGAGCGAGCTGATGTCTTGACCTGGTTGGGCCAGCTCGAGCAGCGCTTTGCCTAGAGCGTCAGCGGCCGCCAGAACCTCGGTCGAAAGCGGTGAGCTGTGCGCTTCGCCCCGCGAGCGCCAGCGTTCGTGGACGTGCTCTTCCAGCTCTGGCTGCTGGGTGAGCGCCTGCATCAACACAGCGAGAGCGTCGTCAGCTTGCGGCGAAAACATGCGCAGCCTTACGAGGCTAGCGAGCGGCGCCGCCTCTGGCTACGACTTCTCGAACGCGCCAGAATTTGGCCGCTATTTGCGCGCTCTCGGCTAATATTGGTTCTTGAGTTCGATGCCTGGGTCAAAGTCTCCTGATCTGGATGAGCCGGCCCGGCTCTTACAGCTGGTGATGGACAACATTCCCCAGTTCATCTTCTGGAAGGATCGAAACTCGGTCTACCTGGGGTGCAATCGGAATTTCGCGCAGGTTGCGGGCGTGAGTAGCCCGGAAAACATCGTCGGCAAGACCGATCATGACCTGGCCTGGCAAAAGGAAGAAGCCGACTTCTTCCGCGAGGTCGACGCGCGTGTCATGACCTCCGATACGCCGGAGTATCACATCATCGAGCCGCAGCGGCACGCCGACGGCAAGCAAGCTTGGTTGGAAACCAACAAGATTCCGCTGCATGACGCGGCGGGAAACGTCGTCGGAATACTGGGCACCTACGAAGACATCACCACGCGTAAGCACGCCGAAGAAGCGCTGCGCCACGCGCAGAAGATGGACAGCATCGGTCAGCTCGCAGGCGGCATAGCTCACGACTTCAACAACATGCTGGTCGGTATCATCGGCGCGGCCGAGCTGTTGCGCCGCGGCAGCAACTCCGAAGCCGATCGCGGTCAACTGCTCGACTTGATCGTGCACACTGGGCACCGCGCAGCCGATTTGACGGGAAAGCTACTGACGTTCTCGCGGCGCGGACGCTTTCAGGCGCGAGTCGTCGACGTGCACGAAACGATCGAAGACGCGCTGGCGATTCTCGGTCACAGCATCGACAAACGCGTGACGATTCGCCGGCAATTCGCGGCCAAGGCGCCGATGGTGCGCGGCGATCCGGCTGAGCTCGAATCGGCGATTTTGAACCTGGGAATCAACGCTCGCGATGCGATGCCACAAGGTGGCCTGCTCGAAATTTCGACGTGCACGCGCGAGCTGGATCGAGCAGCGTGTGACGCGAGTACCTTCAAGTTAGCGCCGGGCGCGTACGTCGAGATTTGCGTGCGCGACACCGGCTCGGGCATCTCGCAGGCGATTCAGCCGCGGATCTTCGAGCCGTTCTTCACGACCAAAGCCCAGGGGACGGGCACCGGGTTCGGTCTGGCTGCGGTGTACGGCGCGATCACCGAGCATGGCGGCGCGATCAGCGTGGTTAGCGAAGCCGACAACGGCACTGAATTTCGGATCCTGCTACCGCTGACACAGGGTGATGCGACGATCGTGCAGGCGAGCGCTCCACAGTCGCTCGATGTTTCGGCTCGCGGAATCGTGCTGGTGATCGACGACGAGGCGGTGATTCGCGAAATCGCCGAGCTGACACTGCGCGACATGGGCTACGACGTGATCACGGCCGAGGATGGCGTGGTCGGCGTGAGCCTGCTCGAGCAGCATCGCAATTCGGTTCGCGCCGTACTGCTCGACGTGAACATGCCGCGCATGGATGGTCGCGAGTGTCTGAAGCGACTGCGCGAGATCGACGCCAATCTGCGGATCATCGTGTTCTCTGGCTTTACCGAGGAAGCCGTCGAACCGGACAGCGTGGCGCAAGGCGGCTTCATATTTCTCAAGAAGCCGTTTCGACGCGAGGCGTTGCTCGCGGCGCTCGAGGGTCGAACGGACTCGCGACGCCGCGAGTCGTCTCAGTAGTGCCAGGGAAACCTGTCGTAGTTGGGCGGGCGCTTTTCGAGGAAGGCGTCGCGGCCTTCGACCGCCTCTTCGCCGCCGTACGCGAGCCGCGTCGCTTCGCCCGCGAATAGCTGCTGGCCGACCAAACCCTCGTCGGGCAGGTTAAAGCCGTACTTCAGCATACGGATCGCCGTCGGGCTCTTTTGCATGATCTTGCGACACCAGTCGAGCGCGGTGCTCTCGAGCTCGGCGTGCGGCACGACGGCGTTGACCATGCCCATTTGCAAGGCCTCTTCGGCGCTGTAGTTGTTGCCCAAGAAGAAAATTTCGCGCGCGCGCTTCTGGCCGATCTGCCGCGCCAAGAGCGCGGAGCCATAGCCGCTGTCGAAGCTGGCGACGTCAGGATCGGTTTGTTTGAAGATGGCGTGCTCACGGCTGGCGATTGTCAAATCGCACACCACGTGCAGGCTGTGGCCGCCGCCGACCGCCCAACCGGGCACGACCGCGATCACGACCTTGGGTGAGAAGCGGATCAACCGTTGCACTTCGAGGATGTGCAGCCGCCCGAGGCTCGCGGCGTCGGCCCCCCCCGTGCCTTCGTACTTATAGCCGTCTTTGCCGCGGATGCGCTGATCGCCGCCCGCGCAGAACGCCCAGCCGCCGTCTTTCGGCGATGGCCCGTTGCCGGTTATCAGTACGGCGCCGACATTGCTCCACCTGCGCGCGTGCTCGAGCGCTGTGTACAGCTCGTCGACCGTCTTCGGCCGAAACGCGTTGCGCACTTCGGGGCGGTTGAAGGCGATTCGCACGGCACCGACGTCGCGCGCGCGGTGGTACGTGATGTCTTCGAACTTGAAGCCTTCGACGGCCTGCCATTTGTCGGCTTCGAAAATCTCGGAAACGTTTGCTGTAGCCATCTCGCTTCGGCCTCTCCTCGGAGTGGACGCGACTATAACCGAAGCCCGTGGTCGTGCCATGCTTCCGCCGATGTTCGATTGGTGGCGTCGGCTGAGTCGCGCAGGAGTCATTGCCGAGCCCTTCCCGGATCGGTTTCGAGAGCTGGTGCGTCGGCGCGTGCCGTGCGCCGAGCTATTGACCGAAGACGAGTTGAGCAAGTTCGAAACTCTCGTGCGAATTTTCAATTCGGAGAAGGCGTTCGAGGGGGCTGGTGGCTTGCAGGTCGACGAAGAGATGCGAGTCGTGATCGCGGCGCGCGCGTGCTTGCTGGTGTTGCAGCGTGTCGAGCTGGACGGCGCCCTCTACCCCGACCTGAGCACGGTGATTGTTTACCCATCGACGTATCGCGCGCAGGTGAAGCGTCAAGAAGGCTACGTCACGATCGATGACGAGCAGGCGCGCCTCGGTGAATCCTGGACACACGGCGTGGTCGTGCTGGCGTGGGACGCCGTCTTGAGCGGCGCCGCCAACCTGAGCGATGGCCACGACGTGGTGTTGCACGAGTTCGCTCACCAGCTCGACGCCGAAGACGGCGCGATGGATGGCACCCCTGAGCTCGACGACTTGCAACGCTACGGCGTGTGGTCGCGCGTCGCCGGCGCCGAGTACGCCGAGCTGTGCGAAGCCGTCGAACAGCGCCGCAAAACCAACATCGACGCCTACGGCGCCACCAACGCCCCGGAGTTCTTCGCAGTCCTGGTCGAGAAATTCTTCGAGCAACCCACGGCACTGCTACAGCGCCACGCCGAGCTCTACGCCGAGCTCGCCACATTCTTCCGCTTCGATCCGGCGGAGCGACTGCGCGAGCGCGCGGCCCCGCTCGTGACCGGTTAGGCGCCGCCGCACTGCTTCAGTTTGCCGTGCGTCTTCGTCTCGTAGAAGAAATAGTCGGCGCTGTACGCGACTTGGACGACGACTCCCAAGTTGTGAGTCGCGTCGCACACGTCAGTCGGGGCGTTGCCGCCGACGGTGGAGAGTCGCTGCACGTAGCTCACGTCGCTGAAGCGGCCTTCTTCGGCGGCGTGCGACTTGGCTTGCAGCAGCAGCCACGGCACCGCGCTCACGTCGACGGTCGCAGCTGCCAACTTGGCGGCTACCACCGAGCTGCCGTCGTTGCCTTGCCAGGTCGGGCCGATGAAATGCGTGCCGAGCAGCCTGCCGTCGTCGTTGAACAGGTTGGCTTGCGGCGCCAAGCCGGTCCAGCCGTAGGTTTCGGCTCCGCCCGGCGTTGCCGGCGGCTTGGCATTGCAGATGTAGATCTGAACCCCCACTGCGCTGACCTTGAATTTGAGCGACTCTGTTGCAGGTGGCGTCAACGCAGCAGGCACGCCGGCCGGACACACGTCGACGCTCAGGTCTTGCTGCGCTTCGCCCACGCTCTCTTGAGGTGCCGAGTCAGTTGCCGAGCAACCCCCAAACACACTCACCATGGCCAGCGCCGACCCCACCGAAAGAGCACGCATGAAATGATTCATTGTTGTCCTCCACGAAGCGACGATGTCGTCGCAGCGCGGCTGACTGCACGAAGCGCGCCACATGTACACCGCCCGCGTTCACGCAAAGTTCAGCGCCGATGTGTACGGCACACCGGACACACCGCCCGCTCTGGCCGACACTCTGTCCGATTCGGCGCACAAGGTCAGCGCGCCACGACACTTTGCATTCGTTCTCTGCGACCGATCTGCCGTACTTAGAGCGCCTTCGTCAGCGCGTGGGTCCATTGCTCTGCCAAGCCGAGCTCCTTGACCCATCGTTCGATGTAGTTTCGATCGAGCCGCTCCTGTTGCAGACGAATGATGCCAGCGGCATCTTCGATCTGCCGGGCCGATGCTCCGAGCTTGGCCCATTCCAGTTTCGCGATCACGACGTCCTCCGCCGATGCGACGCTGAGAGGCACGTCTTCCAAGAGGACTGTCGAGCGCCGGCCGAACTCTTCCCGGCTGAATTCTCGAGATTTGATCAGAATGAAGTCCACTTTCCATCCCGTCGCGAAGTCGATCACATTGAACTGTGACCGTCTGGCAAAGGCATCCAACGCGGCAGCTTCGCTGACGTAGTACTCGGTATCGGGAAATAGCCGCAGAAGCGCCACCAATTGCGTTTGGCTAGGGGCGATGACGATGTCGATATCCTGCGTCGCGCGCGGCATGCCGTGGAGCGAGCTGGCGTACGAGCCCGTCAGCATGTACGGCGTGCCCGACTTGTCGAGTCGGTCGCGTAGGCGCGCGAAGAGATCCGGAATGCTCAACGAGCGAGAGCGCTAGCGCCGTACAGCACGCGCCGCAACTCTGCGGCGACGGCCCGCTCGTCGAGGTGGGGATGCCGGACCCGAATCCCCGACTTGGCGAAGGCCCGCACGGCCTCGCTCATCTCGACTGCGAGCCGAAACCGCCCCTGCATGCCCAATCGACGTTGAATCGCCGTCTGAACTTCGGCAGCTTCGCGGCTCGTATCCAGCGAGGTCATAACGGAAAGCAGTCTATCACGCCTTCAGCGTGAGGAGCTGCCCAGACGCTGGCTTTTCTAGAGCTCGATCAGCTCGCTACCGGCGAGCAAGAATGCGCCGGCCGCGTAGTCTTTGGTGTCGCCAGCCAGCGCAGCGCCGGGCGCACTGGCCACGACTTGCACCCAACCGATCTTGCCCTGGTCGTTGAGCGCGGTCTTGAGTAGCGCGTTCCAGCCGGCGAGCGCCGACGCCAGGTACGTCTTGCGATCAAGCAGGCCGTGATGAATGCCCCACGCCATGCCGAACGTGAAAAACGCGGTTCCACTCGACTCGGGATTCGGAAAGCGGTCGGGAACCAGCAAATCGGAGCGCCAGAAGCCGTCGGGCTGCTGGGCCTTGAGTAGCGCCGCTGCCATTTCTTTGAACAGCGCTTCGTAGTTGGGCTTCTTCGCGTCGGCCGTCGGCAGGTAGTCCATAATCCGCGCTAGGCCGCCGAACACCCAGCCGTTGCCGCGCGCCCAGTAGACGTTCTTGCCGACGTAGCCGCTGTCACGCCAGAACAGGTTGACTTGCTTGTTGTACAAGAAGTCAGTCGTGTCCCAGTACATGCTGTGCATTAAATCGAGGTACTGAGTTTTGCCCGTCGCCTTCGAGTAGCGGGCGAGCGCGGCGGGCGCCATGAACAGCGAGTCGGCCCACCACCATTCGACGCGGCCGGCTTTCGGGTTCGCGACCATGTCGTCCAGCACGGTGCTGATCGGCGCCAGCGTCTTCGAATCACCGGGCATCGCGTCGAGATAGAGCTCGGCGTAGGTCTGCGCGCAGCATTGGTTGTCGGCGAACCGCGCGTCACCCGCCGCCGCCTTCCACTGATTCGCTTGCGCCCAGCTCAGCGAGGCGTCGCGGTACTTGTTGTCTTTGGTGGCGCGATACGTCGCCATTAGCCCGGTGTAGAACGTCGAGCGAATCCAATCGTTGACGGTGTTGTTGCCGAAGCTTGCCAGGTAGTAGTCGGCAACCTTCTTCATCAACGCGAGCGTCGCCGCGCGATCCACCGCGGGCTCGTTTTGTGCGCCGCCAGCGCCGGCTGCTCCCGCGTTTCCGCCAGCGCCTGCTGCCGCTCCGCCGGCGCCCGCGTTCGCGTTCATACCGGCAGCACCGCCTGCGTTGGTGCCCGCGCTCGTCGCGTTACCGGCGCTGCCACCCGAGCTCGCGCCACTGGCGTTGCCGCCGACACTGTTCACACCGGCGGCGCCGCCGCCGAATCCTGAGCCGCCAGAGCCGCCACCGGGTACCGGCGCGCCGCCCTCAGACGACGAACACGCCCAATTGAGGGCACTCAACGCGAAGAGTGACGAAAGGAGGAATGAAGGTTTCATCGAGGCTGGCTCCGGCTCCGGCAGGTCTTAGATCTTGTCCGGCAGCGGCTCGATCCATCCCCGAATCACAAGCACTGGACGATTCCGAGCGAATGCGTGCAGTGGTCGTTGTCCGGTTGGAGTGGCGCCAGGGTGCACATGTTCTGCCGGTTCGCGCCTGGCTGCAGCGCACGGTCTGCCAGGCTTACGGGGCGTGCTGCTCGCAGATCAGATCCGCGTCGGCGTCGAGCCAGGCCGCCTTATAAGGCAGGATGCAGCCGTCGGTGTAGCCGCACTTGGATGCTGCGGCGCACTGACAGGTAGCGGCCGGCATCGCGCAGCCGGTGAGCGCCGCGCACGTGTACGCGAAGTCGTTGCGGCAGGTGCTGTTCTCGACATGTCTGCCGGCGGGGCAGCTGCCGGCGTCGGGCGGGATCTGGGCGCCGCCGACCGTGCGGTGCGCGACGCAGGTTTGACCGGCGCCGCAGGTCATGCCGACGCAAGCCGCGCTGCTGCCGCCCGCTCCGGCGCCGCCCGCGCCGCAGCGCAGCTCGTCGACCGCCGGCGCCTCGCACGCGCAGCAGCCGGTGGAGACGACGGTGCCGCCGCACTTGTCGAGGCACACGTTGGCGCGGAAGCACTCCCCGATGGCGCACGCTGGCGCGCCGCCGCTACCCGTCTTGCCACCAGTGTTGGTCGCGCCGCCGCCACCCGTCTTGCCACCGCTGGTGCTCGTGCCGCTCGTGTTGGCGCCGCCCGCATTACTCGCGTCCCCACCGGTGTTCGTCCCGCTGCCCGCGTGGCCGTTGCCGGCGCTACCGCCCGTCGCATGCCCGGAGCTGGCGCCGTTGCCAGCCGCGCCGCTCGCGCTGTCGTCGCCGCCGCACGCAGCGAACAGCGCCGGACCCGCGACCATCAGCAACCCGACGAGCCTCAACGACGCGATCCTCGGCATGCCCCCAGTATACCGGCTTTCGACCCGGCCTGAAGGGATGCAACGGCGGCCCGAAGCGCCTAAGGTCCGCCGATGTCCAAGCCGATCAAGCTGACCGAGGCCGAGCTGAGCGCCGAGCTTTCGAAACTTCCGGGGTGGAGCGTCGAGGCTGGTAAATTGCACCGCGAGTACGTGTTTGCCGACTTCGTGGCGGCATTCGGCTTCATGGCGTCCGCCGCGCTGATTGCGCAAGCGATGGATCATCATCCCGAGTGGTTCAACGTTTGGAACAAAGTGCAGGTCGATTTGACGACTCACGACGCAGGCGGCATCAGCTTGCTCGACGTCAAGCTGGCTCATTCGATGGACGACTTGGCGCGCCGTCAACCGGCGAAGTAGCGGGCGGCGGTGTTAGTGCCTGTCGGCGAGCGCGAGCGCTTCGAGGTTGGTTTGCCAGTTGATGGTATCGTTGTGTGAGTGAGTGAAGCCGATGCTGCGCTCGTAGGCGACGGTTTGGCTTGAGCGGTGTGCGATGACGTAAGTGCGCCGCCAGCCGTCGGTCTGATTGCCGGAGGAGCCGTGAACGATGCGCTCGTTGTGGACGGTGATGCTGCAGCGCCCCACTGGCAACGCTACGACTTGGTCGCTTTCGTGAAGCTCGACCGTCAGCGTATGCGCCTCGGCGCGCAGCTCGGGCGAGGTCGACCACGCGGAGGGCCGATGCGGACGCAGCTTGGGTTCGGCGTGCGAGCCGGGTAGGACGCGCAGACAGCCGTTGTCGAGCGTGGCGTCGTCGAGTGCGAGCGAGCACGTCACGCTGCGGGTGTCGGGCGTGCCGGATGGCCAGTAACCGAGATCTTGATGCCAGGCGAACACCGCGCCGGGGCGTCGCGGGCGCTTGGCCAGGAACTGGTCGTAGTCGAGCGTGGCGTCGGCGCCGATCAGCTGCCGCGCGATCGATGTCGCGCGGCGCTCGAAGGTGTTGTCGACCAACCCGGGCTCGTATACGCGCGGCAAGACGGCGTTGACCAAGTTGAAGTCTTCGAAGGCGCGCCCGTACGGCCCGCTCATGTCGCAAAAGTCGCGACCCATGCCGGTCACTTCACCGCGAATGAACCGCTCGAACGCGAGCTCGAGCGGCGCCAGCTCGGCTTCGGTCACGACTTCTGGCAACACCAAGTAGCCGTCGCGGCCGTACGCCGCGATTTGCTCGGCCGACAGCAGGTAGTCGTCCCCGCGGATCCCGTGTGGCGCCGTAGCCGGGTTCTCGCTTGGATCTGCGCGCATGGCCGCTACCGCGCATAGCACGGCTCGGCCAAAGGTGACGAGTCGGCGGCGAAGCGCTAGATTGCCCCAAGCACCATGAAACCCGGACGGAACGAGCCCTGCCATTGCGGTTCAGGCAAGAAGTACAAGAAGTGTCACGAAGCCGCCGACGCCGCGAAAGAGTCGGTAGAGCTTGCGGCCGTGCAAGCCAAGGCCGAAGAGGCTCGCGCAGCTGACGAAGCCGAGGCGGAAGCCAACCCGAAGGCCGCCGCTGCTGCCGCTGCTGCCGCCAAGAAGGCCACCTCGCGCAACGCCGGTTCGGCCGGCCACAAGCCGAAAGAGCGAATCGCGACCGCCGCCAATCCGATCCGCCGCGGCGCGGTCTAACCGGCAAACGCCGCGTGGGACGCTTTCCGTTTTCGCCAGCCTGCGTGTTGGCGCCGATGGAAGGCGTCACCAACGCCGCCGTACGCGAAGTGCTGGCGAGCTACGGTCCGATCGGCCTGGTGTGCACCGAGTTCGTGCGCATTTCCGGCGAGCGAATTTCGCGCGCGTACCTCGAGCGCCAGGTCGAAAAATTGTCGAGCGTGCCGCTCAGCGTGCAGGTCATGGGCAATGACCCGGACTTGATGGCCGAGGCGGGCGCGGTAGTCGCGGCGGCTGGCGCTGACGTCGTCGATTTGAACTTGGGCTGCCCGACCAACACCGCGGTTCGCAAAGGTGTCGGTGCGGCGCTGCTCAAGCAGCCGGCGCTGCTCGCGCAGTTGCTGCGGACGATGCGCGCTTCGGTGCCGGGGCGCCTGTCCGCCAAGCTGCGCGCCGGCTTCGACAACACCGACGATGCGCTGACCAACGCGCGCTTGGTCGAAGACTGCGGGCTCGACTTTCTGGCCGTGCACCCGCGACGTCGCATCGACCATTACCGCGGTACCGCCGATTGGCGCATCGTGGGGCGAATTCGTCGCGCGCTCAGCATCCCGGTCGTGGGCAACGGCGACATTTGGTACGCCGAATCGGCGTTGCGCATGTTCGACGAGACCGACTGCGACGCCGTGATGATTGGCCGTCCCGCGCTGCGCAATCCGTGGATTTTTCGCCAGCTTTCCGAGCTGCTCGCCGGCCGCGAACCGTACCGTCCGAGCGGGCGCGACATCTCGCTCCACCTGCAACGCCTGGCGGCGGGCCTCACGCTGCGCCAGAAAGATCCGGCGAACGCGCCCGTCGGACCGCTGAAAGAGCAGCTCGGTTACCTGTGTCGCGCCGTCCCCAACAGCGCCATCTTTGCCCGCGCGCTGCTCCGCCAACCCAGCGTGCCGCTCTTGCTCGAAGCCGCGAACGAAGCCTTCGAGCGCCTAGCGCCCGAGGTGCTCGACCTCGGCGCCGCGCCGCTCGCGCCCGCCAACTCAATTCACGACTCACACGGCCCTACGAGCTTGGCCGGGTAATCGTCATCGCACCCCTGGCTGCCAACGCGCAGCCCACCTCGCAGAAACTTCCGTGTCGTCTCCAGGCCAACGTGTACGAGCGCCACGCTGAGCGCCCTCTTCTGCCATTCCCTTGCTGGTGGGTCGTCTCGCCTAAATCTTCACACGCAGATCGTGAGATCGGGAGCCCTGCGAGCGTGAAGTTTTGGGTGTCGCACTGCGCAAGATGAAAGCGCGCCTGCGCAGTTGCCGCCCGGTATCGTAAGTCTCGAACAACAAAAACTCGCACGGCTCCCGATCTCTCGATCTCCTGTGAAATCTCGACTCGGCACGAGTTACCCGAACGGCAGCAGCGCGAAGCGATCGCCCAACCCGGCCCCGCGACGCTACGGCAGTTTCTGCGAGGTGGGCTGCGGCGTGGCAGCCCAAGGCGCCTGCAATGGCATCGGGTTTTTCGGCGCCTGACAGGCTCCTCGCCCAGCTCCTACTTCGCCGGCGCGCGCACCGAAGTCGACCATCGAATCGACTTCAGCCGTTGAATCGCCCCGCTGCCGAGCGCAATCTGGTATTGAATTTGCCATGCCTCGTCTCGCCCCAACTAGCGCTGGACCGAGGCTTGGTTGAGAACCTGTGAATACGCGGGCGAGCCGTTCGCGGCTCCTCGCTCGCACCCTTGGGTCGGCGCCGTGTCCGACCCCACTGGCCGCTACTACGACTTGACGGCATCGCCCGCACACATCCGCAGCTCGCTCGAGGACTTCGTACCCTGGGGCAACTACGCTGCGATCGAGGCATTTTACATGCTTCTCGAGCGGGTCAACCAAACCACCTCCCTGCTCGAATCGAACGACTGCGCTTTCGTTGGCCCTCACCCGAGCGACAACGCTGCGAGCCAAAAGGCGCTCGAGTGCTCCGGGCGTGTGATGGTGCTGTTTCGCGACCTGGTTCGCAACACGACCGAAGGGCAGATCGAAGCCTTGAAGAACGAGCTTCACCTGGCGCTCGTCAAGCTCGACCCCAACTTTCGCAGCGGCGTGGTCGGCACGACGATCATCCCGGTTCGCTACCTGGCATTGCCGGAGGCCGCCGACCAACAACTCGGCACGCAGCTGATGATCTCGTTCTGGGCTTGGGGCAACACCGAGATCGAAAACATGCAAAACCTGTCGCGCCTGCTCAGAAACCTGGCCCAGGCGCTGCGCAAGTTGTGCTCTCCCGTCGCAGCGGCGTAGTGATACGGCTAGCGCGGCACCACGTAGGCGATGCGCGCTTGCTTGCGATCCCACACCACTGCGCCGGCCGGTGGCGACGCCGCGCTCAAAGCTTTCGTGATCGTGTCGGCCTCCGCCAAGATGATTTGGCCGAGCGTCGGATCGAGCAACAATTTTCCTTTGCGCGGGTCCTCGGGATCGTAGACGACGTAGCGGTGCACGATGGGGCGAGCTCAGCGTAGACTGCCACGATCGCGATGTCACCCAGTGGCGAGCTTACGGCACGACGACTCGCCACAAGCCGGCGTCGAGCGAGACTGGGTGACGCGATTGTAGGCCCCTCCGCTGGTCGACGCGTCGGATTTCGTGAGAGCATGCCAGGCAGTATGAAGAGGGTCGGCTTTCTGGTGCTGATTGGGCTGGCTTCACTGAGCCTCGGCCTCGGCTGTTCGAAGGACGCGCCGAGCCCGCAGGTCGTGCCGCCGTGGCAGTGGGTCGTCACGGGTATGAAACCTGGCAGTGTCGCGTCGGCGCCGGCGCTGGTGGTCTGTGAAGTGAACGGCACTGGCTGCGCGCCGGTCAAAGCTGGCGTGCGTCTCAGCGGCAGTAAATTGGTGCGTTTAGAGCGCGGCGTGAGCGAGTTCGAGCTCGACGGCGTGACTCACGTCGAGCTCGGTGAAGGCTCGGAGCTGCTCTTGCAAGACTCGCCGCGCACGCTCGAGCTGCGTGCCGGTGGCATCTCACTGACGCGCGAGGATGTGCTGGCCGAAGCCGGCGCGCTCACCGTCAAGCTGATTGATCGCACGCTAACGTTGGTGGGGCAGGCTGCGCTGGTTGCGCGCGCCGATACGTTGAATCGCGGGCAGCTGTTCGTCTCGCGCGGGGTCGTGACCGCGGTCGAGCCGGTGGGTGTGTCGCCGCCGGTGCGACAGTTCCATCCCGGCGAAGGCGCGGCGTTCGAGCGCAAGGCAGCGGCGGACATGACGGCGCTGTTCGCTGGCAAGCTGAGTCGGTTCCGGCAAACCGTGTTGGCGGTCGCCGACACGTCGCCGCCACCAGCCAGCGTGACCGAGCCGCGCGGCCTGGGCACGATGACAGCGCGCGTGCCCGGCACGACAGCCGTGGTCGGCGGCGTGCGTCTGGCACAGCACCACGTGCGAGCGGTCGTGCGCGACAGCGTGGCGCAAACCGAAGTCGAGGAGGTGTTTCAGAACGACACTGACCGCGTGCTGGAAGGCCGCTACGTCTTCCCGTTGCCGGCCGACGCCACCATCTCGGGCCTGACGCTGTTCGTCGGCGACAAACCTGTCGAGGGCGAGCTGGTCGAAAAGAAGCGCGCCGCCGCGATCTTTCAGGGCATCGTCGAGGACACCGTGCGCCCGCGCGATCCAGCGCTGCTCGAATGGGTGAGCGGCAGCAAGTTTTCGCTCAAGGTGTTTCCGATCCCGGCCAAGGGCAGCCGCAAGCTCAAGCTGCGCTACCAGCAAGTGTTGACGTCGGACGGCCCGCGCCAAGCCTACGTGTACCCGATGTCATTCGGTTCTGAGCGCCGCACGCCGATTGACGACCTGTCGATCGATGTCGAGCTGAGCGACGGCGGGCAGCCGACCGAAGCCGTGGTGGCGAGCGGCTATGCGGCGGCTGTCCAAGCTGCGCCGCGTTCGACGCACCTGGCCGTGCGCGCCAAGGCCAGCGCTCCGGATCATGATTTCGTCGTCAGCTTCGGGCGTGCCGCGCCAGGCGCCACCGTGGCGACGAGCGAGCAGGGCTTCGTCGCCGTGCGGCTGCGCGCCGAGCTGCCGAACGACGTGCCGGCGCCAGTGTTTCAACCGCGCGATCGCGTGCTGATCGTCGACGCGAGTCAGAGCCAATCGGCCGAGTCGTTTGCGGCCGTGAAAGAGCTGGCGCTCGGCGTGCTGCGCAGCCTGGAACCGGACGAGCATTTCGCGCTGCTGCTGTGCGACAGCGCTTGCGAGGCGCTGCCGAAAACTGGGCTTTCCCCGGCCACCGGTCAGGCGGTCGCCGAAGCCAAGGCGCTGCTCAAGGCGCGAAAGCCGTCCGGCTCATCGGACTTCGCAGGTGCGCTGCGCGGTGCCGCCGAGCGCGCCGCCGCGGGTGCACCAGTTCAAGTCGTTTACGTCGGCGACGGTGCCGCCAGCACCGGTGAGCTCAGCGTGTCCAGCATCGCGGGCCGCGTTCGTGAAACCTTCGAGCGCCGTAAGGTCGATCTGCGGCTCTTCGGCGCTGGCACGAGCGTGGATGAAGTGACGCTCGGCGGTTTGGCGCGGGCGCTCTCGGGCAGCTTCGACAACGTGTCGAGCGCCGGCCCACTTGCCGAGCAAACCGAGGTGCTGATCGATGGGCTGCGTCTGCCGCTGATCGTCGCGCCCACGCTCGAGGCTGGGGGCGACGTGGCGGAGCTCGAGCCGCGGGTGCTGCCCAACTTGCGCTTGGGCGAAGAGCTGGTCGTGGTCGGCAAACGCATCGGCAGCGCGCCGTTCAACGTCACGCTGCGCGGCCGACTGAACGGCGCCGCGTACACGCTGGTGCGCCCAGTGAGCGTCGAGGCCGCGCCGGCGGCGTTGCCGTCAGCGTCGCGCTTGTGGGCCCAGGGCCGAATCCGCGAGCTCGAAACGTCGGGCGATGCCAGCGCGGTCAAAGAGATCATCGATTTGTCGAAGCGCTTCCGTGTGATGTCGCGCGAGACGTCGTGGCTCGTGCTCGAAAGCGAGCAAATGTTCGCTGAATTCGGCATCAAGCGCAGCGCGCCGGCGCTGGACGGCAGCGGCGACGCCGCGACGCCGCCGGACCGCGCCGCCCAAGCGCAGGAGCTCGATCAGCTCGAGCTGGGAGCGCCGGGCGCGAGCTCAGGCAGCGGGGGGCTTCCGGGCCCTGGCTCGCCCTCGGACAGCGCCGCGCAGAACGGCGCCAGTGTCGACAAGCGCGCGGCGGACTCGGCGAAAGCCGAAGCGCCTCGGTCCGCTCCTGCTCGGGCAGCGCCGTCACCTGCGCCACCGTCGGCGCCGCTGAAGCCGGGCGCTGCGGGTGGTGGCCTCGCCGGTATCGGCTCGACGGGCGCCGACATTGGTTCCGGAGCTGGCTCGAGCACGAGCATTTCGGGACCGAAGGGCAATGCCCAAATCGGTGGCGCCTCGGTTTCGGGTGGCACGCTCGCGAACGCCGCGCGGGTCGTGGCGGGCATGCGCGCCGGTTTCCGCAACTGCTTCCAACGCGGTTTGGCGGAAGACCCGAGCATTCAGGGCTCGCTGCGCTTGCTGATTAACGTAGGGCCAAGCGGCGAGGTGACGAACGCCACGCCGGGCAATGTCTCCGGGCTGCCTCCGGCTGTGGTTGCCTGCGTCGTGAGTCGTGCCCGCGCCGCGCAGTTCGACGCTCCTGAAGGAGGCCCCTCGACGATCACGGTACCGGTCACGTTCGTCAGCCAGCCGGGCACGCTGCTGGCGCCCACGATCCCGCCCGGCGCGATCGCACCCCGGCCGCATTTTCAGCCACCCGACGACGTCGCCGTGAGCCGGCCCGGCGATGACGCTTGGCTCCAACAAGGCCAAGCCACGCTCGATAAGTTGCAAGCCGATTTAGCGGCCAGTCCGACCAGCCGCAAGCGCCACGAAGCGCTCGTGCGCGGGCTCTTGCTGCGTGGTCATTTCACACAAGCCCTGACAGCAGCCGAGCGCTTCGTCGAGGTCGATCCGGATCTGCCGGTAGCGCGGGAGCTGCTCGCGTACAGCGCCGTCGCTACGGGTGATCGGCAACGCGCGACCGCCGCCGTCGACGCCCTCACCGAAGCCGCGCCGACCGAGCTCAAGGCGCAGGGCCGCGCCGCGCGCGCCTTCGAAGCGCTAGGCGACGAAGCGCGGGCGTGTGCGCATTGGCGCTCGGTGTTCGAGCTCGCGCCGACCTCCGACTCGGCGCTGTTCGAGGCGCTACGTTGCCGAGCCCGCAGCATGGGCGATCGCGAAGCCGCCCTGCGCGACGCGAAGGCCGTAGCCAAACCAGGCCCGCTGTTACTACGCTTGCGGCCGTTGCTCGAATCGGGACAAGCCCCGGCGTTCGCGACGTCGAGCGGCAGCCCCGGACAGTTCGAGGTCACGCTCAGCTGCGAGCCGAAGACCGATTGCCCGTACGCGATCGTGATCACGCCGACGGGCACAGTGTTCTCGCCGTGGACCCCGGCGCTCGGCCGTTCGAGCGCGGTTTCGTTCGCTTTTTCGGGTCTGCTGACCGGCGTGTACCGCGTGGTTTTGGTGAGTGGTGCACCGCCGGCCAAAGGTCAGGTCGAAGTGCGCGCGCTCAACACCAAGAACAGCTTTGCCTTCTCACCAGGCCATTTGCCGACGATCGCCGCCACACAAGTGACGATGGCGCCGTCGGGGCTCGGTTGCTGCAACGGCGGCGGGGCGTTGAGCTCACTCACGCGTTTCTAAGAGAGCGCTTCGCTCCCTGCCAGCGGCGGTAGCGCATGCGTTGGCAGCAGCTCGCGCACACGTCGGCGCAGCGCCGCCAGATCGAGCGGCTTGGCCAGGAAGTCGTCGGCGCCGGCGCTCTGCGCGCGAACTCGGGTCTTGCCGTCATCCATGCCGCTGAGGACGATGATCGGAATGTGCTTGGTGGCGGCGCAGCCCTTGATGCCGCTGGCTACCTCGTAGCCGTCCATGTCTGGCATGATCCAGTCGAGCAGCACGAGATCAGGGTGTTCGCGGGCCACGCTGGCGAGAGCTTCCGCGCCGCTGGCAGCAGTCGAAATCAAAAACCCGTCCGACTCGAGAATGATTTGCATCAAGGCTCGGTTGTCGGCGTTGTCATCGACGAGCAGAATCTTCGCTGCCCGCTCTGCAACATCGCTGCCCGGATTCATGCGGCCCCCAGCTGCGTGGCGATCGTCGCCAAGAACTCCTGGTAACGAATTGGCTTGGCGATGTAGCCGTCGCAACCAGCGGCTCGAATCCGCTCTTCGTCGCCTTTCATCGCCAGAGCCGTGAGCGCGATCACCGGAATCGCGCGCGTCGCATCATCCTGTTTCAATAGCGCGACGGCTTGCAAACCGTCCATGCCCGGCAATTGAATGTCCATCAGGATCAGATCGGGCTGCTGCTCACGTGCCAAGCTCAGACCGGGCTCTGCGTCGGTCGCGCTGAGCACGGTGTGCCCGGCGCGTTCCAACAGGAATATCGACAGCGTCAAGTTGGCGGGGTTGTCCTCGACGATCAGGATTTTTGCCATGTCAGGGCACCACTTCTCGGCCGGCCATCGCGCGCCTCACTTCGACCCCAAACCGCTCGTGGTCAAAATCGGTCTTTTCCAAGATGCCAGCCACGTAACCATTCAACCGGGCGCGGTCCTTGGGCGTGATCTGGTGGGCAGTGACGACGAGAATCGGGATGCGCGCGGTGTCGGGACGTTCTTGAAGCGTCTTCACCACATCGAAGCCGTTCGTCTCCGGCATCATCAAATCCAGCACGATCAGGTCTGGCAGCTCGCGCCGAGCGATGTCGATCGCCTCGCGGCCACCACTCGCGGGAAACACCGTCGAGGATGGGCCAACCAACTGCAGGGCGATCAGCTCGACGGACTTTGGATCATCATCCACGACCAGGAACTTGAGTTGCTTGCCCTCCGTCAACGGAAACAGACCCAGATCGGTCAGCGACTCGTGCAGCTCTTGGCGCGAGATTGGCTTTTGCATGACGGCCGCGGCACCGAGTGAGAAGCCCTTGTTGCGATCGGCGACGATTGAGATGATCACGATCGGAACACGGGCGAGCACTGGAATTTCTTTCAGGCGCCCGAGCAGCTCCCAGCCGTCCATGTCGGGCAACATGATGTCCAGGGTGATCAGCGATAGCGGTTGTACCGCCGCAAGTGCCAGCCCGCGTTCGGCCGAGACCGCGTGCAATACCCTGAAGCCTTCCGCCTCCAGCTGCACACGGACCAGATCGAAGGATTTATGGTCGCCCTCGACGACCAACGCGGTGCGCGTTCCAGTTGCGGGGTCGGCCAAGTGAGTCACTGGTAAATGGACCGGCGTGAGACTGACTTCGGGGATGCGTATTGGCAGCCAGACCGTGAAACACGAGCCTTCTCCGACGCCGCTCTCGACCGAGAGCGCCCCGCCATGCAGCTCGGTGAGCACTCTCACCATCGCCAACCCGAGTCCGGTGCCCTCGAACTTTCGTGCCAGGCCCGTATCGATCTGGCTGAACGGCTTGAACAGTTGTTCCAGCCCCTCTGACGAAATGCCGATGCCGTTGTCCGTGATGCTGATCTGGAGAAACTCCGCGAACTCGCTTTTGGCCAAAGGAAAGCTGCGGCTGGTGCCAGAGCCAGACGGCTGCAAAACTTCGGCGCGCGCTACCCGACGCGCTCGTAACGTCACCCGCCCGCCCTCGGCGGTGAACTTTACGGCGTTGGCTAGCAAATTGTAGACGATCTGCTTCACCTTGCGCGGGTCGGCGACCAGCGTGTCCAACGCCTCCGTCGGGTCCATGCTGAGCCGGATGTGGCGAGAGGCGGCGCGCTCGCTGATGATCGACAGGCTGTTCTTGAGAAATGACGACACCTGCATCGGCTCGAGATCCAGCGTCATCTTGCCGGCTTCGACCTTGGACAGGTCCAAGATGTCGTTGATCAGCGACAACAGATGCTTGCCGCTGCCGAAGATGTCGCCGATGAATTTACGCTGTTGGTCAGTGAGGTCACCCAACAATCCGTCTCGCAGCACCTCGGAGAATCCGATAATCGCGTTTAGCGGCGTCCGCAGCTCGTGCGACATGTTGGCCAGGAATTCCGACTTCATGCGGCTGGCTTCTTCCAGCTCCAGGTTCTTTTGTTGCAACGTCCGCTCGAAGCGTTTGAGCTCGGTCACGTCGCGCGCGGCGGCGAACACGCCTTGGAGCCTCCGGTCACGATCGTGGAAGGTGGTCGCGTTGTACGACACGACCGTGAGCCGTCCATCTCGAGCGCGGGCGGTCAGCTCGTAGTTGGTGACCTTGCCTTCGTTCAGAACGCGCTTGATGCCGGCTTCGGCGCGGGCGGCGTCGGTAAAGTAGTTCTTGAAAGGCGCGCCGATTAGCTCGTCGCGCGTGCAGCCGGTCAGCGCCTCGGCCTGCTTGTTGACGTCGGTAATGATGCCGCGCGGGTCGGTCGTCATCAGCGCATCGATGTTGGATTCGACCAGCGATCGCGTATAAAAGTGTTGGTCGCGTACGCGTTGGTCGAGCTTGGTGCGTTCCTCTTCGACCTGCTTTCGGGCGGTGTTGTCGGTGCCGATCAACAGGAAGCCGATGATCGCCTCGTCAGCGTCGCGCAGCGCGGTGACCGAAACGACGGCGGAGACGCGGCTGCCATCCTTGCGCACGTAGGTCAGCTCGTAGATGTCCTCGATGCCGCGCGACGCCTTGAAGACCAACGCTTCGAAGCCCGGCGCAATCGGGGTCGCGAATTCGAGGCTCAGCGCTTCTGCGCGCGCGACCACCTCCTGTGAGTCGGAAATATCGGCTGGTGTGATCCGGTTGACTACGTCGGCGGCGGAGTAGCCCAACATGCGCTCGGCGCCGACATTGAAGATCTGGATCACGCCTTTTGCATCGGTAGCGATGCTAGAGAAATTGGCGCTACGGAAGATCGCGAGCTGCAGTGCTCCGGCCTTGAGCAGCGCCTCTTCGGCTTGCTTTCTGGCGGTGTTGTCGGTGCCAATCAGCAAGTAGCCGATGATCGCCTGCTCGGCGTCGCGCAGCGCAGTCACGGATACGCACGCAGGAAAACGGCTGCCATCCTTGCGGATGTACGTCAGCTCGTAGATATCTTCGATCCCGCGCGAGGCCTTGAACACCATCGCCTCGAAGCCTGGCGTGATCGACTCTCCGAGCTCGACGCTGAGCCACTTGGCGTGCGCGATCACTTCCTCGGGATCGGAGATATCGGCGGGCGTGAGCTTGTTTGTCACCTCCGCGGCCGTGTAACCGAGCATCCGCTCGGCCCCGACGTTGAAGATCTGGATCACCCCCTTGGCGTCGGTGGCGATGCTCGAGAAGTTGGCGCTGTTGAAGATGGCGTCTTGCAGCGCCGTCTTCAGCAACGTTTCGGTGGGGAGGACTGGCTCGGCCCCGGCGGCGGGGCTGTGGTTGGCGGCCGGCATTTAGTATTTCGGATCGACGGATGACGCGGCCGAACGTCCTGCAAGCTCTACGCCTTGTCCCGATGACACGCGGATCGCCGAAACGCGTCAGTACTCGGGACACCGTAACAGGCGGGGGCTGCGGCCAATTGTCCCACCGCGACAACTTGTGCGGGTCCGTGCACTGCCCGCAGAGGCGCGCTTGGCGGCTGGCGTCGCCTCGGATCGAAAATTCGTAGCGCGACCCGGGTGCATTTGTCAGGCCCACACGGTGGGCTCGAGCTGGCGCTGGCATTCGAACAGCACGATCCCGAGTGCCACCGCGAGGTTGAGGCTCTGCGTGCGGCCGTGTGCTGGAATCGTCACCTTGCCTGCGCAGCTCGCCGCGACCATGGCCGGCAGACCCTGCGCCTCCGAGCCGAATAGCAACAGATCGGTCGGCTCGAAGCGATAGCGGGTGACCACACTGGCGCCGGCATCAGCGACAGTCGCCACGACTCGGCCGGCGTAGCTCGACAGGAACGGCTCCGGCTCTTCGACGCGGCGCCAACGAATCTTGGTGAACGCGCCGGCTGACACCACGCGCTGCTCGCGCGCCCGTGACTTACCATACCGTTCGCGGATTAACCGACGCGGATCGAAAACGAAGCACTCTTCTTGGCCGAACACCTCGAGCGTGCGCGAGATGGCGCACAGGTTGCGAAAGTCTTGCGGGGAATACAGGAACACGCGCGCCATCGGTAGCGAACAGCATAGCCTGCGGGCTCAGCCGCGCCGCGCGTCCGCTTGCAGGCCCGCTGCCAGCGCTTGATGCTCCGGATTTGTCCGCGCCGCCTCGACGAAGCGTAACGGGAGCTCGAACAGGGTGTGTGCTTCGCCGTGCATCCGGTCTCTCGTTAAAGCGTCGTGTCGCGTGCGTCGAGAGAGCTGAGACGAATCGCCGCAGGTGCGGCGATTCGTCCTCCGCGAGACCGCGGTCCGTCGAGGCGAACGCATGCGCCGCCGAAACGCTCAACTGCGGTATAGAGTAGGGTTCTCCATGTCCATCATCATTTTCATGATCGTCGTGCTGGTCGTTCTGGCACTTGCGCTCTACTTCGTTGACCTCGCACCAATTCCCAACGGGACGATCAAGCGCATCATTCAGGCGCTGTGCGTCTTGGTGGCGCTGCTGGTGATTCTGAACCGAACCGGCCTAGTCCATTTCTGATGGTATGCGCGCGTAAACGCTGTGCACGAAATGTCGCGGGCGAGACTATGGCAGCAGCATGCGGATGCGGTGGTTGAGCGTGTCGGCGATGTAAAGCGTGCCGTCCGGCGCGAAAGAAACGCCGAACGGCTCGTCGAGAAAGGCTTTGGTCGCCGGGCCCCCGTCGCCGCTCGACCCTGGCGTGCCGCACCGCCCGGCGACGGTCGTGATCACGCTGTCGGCGTCGATGCGCCGCACGCAGTGGTTGCCGCGATCCGCCACGTACAGCTCGCGCGCCGGAGACCATGCCACGTCGGTCGGACGGAAGAGCTGAGCCTCGCTGGCCGGACCGCCGTCGCCATCGAAGCCTTCAGCGCCGGTGCCGGCGAAGGTCTCGATGATTTCTTCGGTGCTGTCGCCGCTGCCTAGCACGCCGTCGCTGCCCGGCGAGACGCGGCGAATCACGTTGTTGAAGGTGTCGGCGATGTACAGGTAGCCATCGGGGCCGAACGCTAGTTTGCCGGCCGGCATGACCCATTGCCCAAAGCCGTTGTTGAGCTTGGCTTCAGTCGCCGGGCCGCCATCGCCGGAGTAGCCGACGCCGTCGGGGCAGCCGAAGCCGCCCTTCGGACAGCTGCCGACGACGGTCGTGACGATGCCGTCGGTGTCGAGCCGCCGCACCACTTGGTTGGCTTGATCGGCGATGAACGTGTTACCGGCTTCGTCGAGCACGACGCTGCTCGGTAGGTCGAGCGCGACGAGCTGGGCTTTGTCGGCGCCGAAGCACGGGCCGCCGTCGCCGAGGTAGTCGCGCGCGCCGCTGCCACAGCGATCGAGCAACTTGCCGGTAGATGGGTCGAAGGCTTTGAGCTTCGCGTTGTGCCAAGCGGCGACGAGCGCCGTGCCGTCCGGTGTGAAGAAGATGTCGGTCGGATGATTGACTTGAGCTTCGACCGCGGGGCAGCCGTCACTGTCGGGCTCGGCATCGCACGCGTCGCCTTCGAGCCCGGTGCCGATCAACGGATGCAGCAGGCCGTCTTCGCCGACGACGCGGATTTTGTGGCCGTTCCAGTCGATGACGTGCAGCGTACCTGCGGCGTCGAACGCGACGTCGACGGGCGAGTCGAGGTGTGCGGCTTTCAGCGCCACGCCGTGCGTGTTGCCGGCGTCGTCGAACGTTACCGGATCGGTCGCTTCTTCGCCGGTGCCGACGACGGTCACGATGTCGCCGCTCTGCGCTGGCTCGGGGGCGGCCGGGCTGCTGCAGCCAAAAACCAGCGCCGCAACGACGGCGAGCGATCGTTCATTTTTCATCGGTTTCGCTCCCCAGCACGAGCACGCGATGACTCAGCGTGTCGGCGATGTACAGGTTGCCGGCACTGTCGAAGCCAATGCCGTAGGGCTGGTGCAGCGGCGCTTCCAGCGGCAAAGAATCGTTCTTGGCTTCACCCGCTGCGCCCGTTCCGACGACGCGCGTCGCCTTGCCGGTGTCGAGCTCGACGCGCCAAATGACGGAGTTGCCGCTGTCGGCAATGTACAGGCCGCCATCGTGCACCTCGAGGTCGCGCGGCGTGCGCAGCAGCAGGCTGCTCGGCTCGAGCTCCGGATCGAATCCGGGCGTGCCGCACTCGCCGGCGAACGTCTCGATGATTTCTTGTGCCGGGTCGCCCGCGCCGACCAGGCCGTCGTCTCCCGCGAGGATGCGCCGCACGCAGTGATTGAAGGTGTCGGCCAGGTACAAGTTGCCGTCGGCGTCGAGCGCGAGCGAACCGCCGGGTGGCGGATTGTCGGAGCCGCCGGCCTCGTCGTACGGGCACATGCCTAGCGCGGCCGCCGCGGCTGGCCCGTCATCGCCGTTGTAGCCCGACGGCGCTTTCACGCCGGCGATGGTCGTGATGGTGTGCTCCTCATCGGCCGTCATGCGACGGATCACGTTGTTGCGTTGATCGGCCAGCAAGAGCGCGCCCGACGCGTCGATCACGATCGAGCCGGGGAAGTTCAAGAGCGCGGCTTGGCCGGCGCCGCCATCGCCCGCGTAGCCCGGCCGCGAGCCACCAGCGATGCGTCGCACACTGCCGTCCTTCGACTCGAGCTGGAGCAGCTTGTGGTTGTGCCACGCAGCGACGTAAGCCCGCCCGTCGTCCGTGAATGCGATATCCATCGGGTGATTGAGGGCGAGCTCGGTGCCGGCCATCGCGGCTGTTGCGTCGACGTCGGGCGGCCAATCGCCGGGCAGGCGCGAGCCAATCACGGTCTGGAGCTTGCCGTCTTGCACCTCCCGTAGGCGGTGGTTGTTCCAGTCGACGACGTACAGGTTACCGCCGGCGTCGAACCCCACTTCGGTCGGTTCGTTCAGCCAGCTCTCGCGCGGGGCGTGACCGTCGCCGTCGAAGCCCTGCCGTCCGGTACCGACTGCGGTCGTGAGCTTGCCCGCAATCGGCTTGGTGTCCGTTGCCGCAGGTGCTGGTTCTGGACCACACGCGGTCGCCAGCGCCCCCAGCGCTGCGGTGAAAAGCAAGATACGAGCGCTCACGTTGTCCTCCCAAGTCCCGAGCCGCTTGGCTCGGCGCCAAAGTTTTTTACGCCGCCCGCTGCCCATGAGCAAGCTCCGCGCCAACCCGTCTTGGCTTGAACCTTGGATTGGCATACGCTCGCCCGGCATGGGTGAGGAGAGAGGTCCGCTTCTTGCTCTCTCGGGATTTCGAGGAGGCATCATGATCATGAGCCAAGGGATTGAGGGACAATTGCGCGGGAGTGCCAAGTGAAGCGCGCGCGCAGGCTCGTTGCGATCGCGACATCGGTGTCATGCGCGCTGCTGCTCACGCCGGCACGGAGCCGCGCTTGCGGTGGCTGCTTCCACCCCGAACAGCTGTCGGCGGCCACGGTCGTGACCGGACATCGGATGGCCTTCGCGGTCTCGGATGAACGCACCGTGCTCTGGGATCAGTTCGAGTACAGCGGCGCACCCGACGATTTTTCTTGGGTGCTGCCAGTGCTGCCGGGCGCCGTATTGGAGGCGTCGACCGACGCGTGGTTCGAGACGCTGGAGACGGTGACGAAGACGCAGATTAGCGGGCCGCAGCTCAACTGTGCCCAGGCGAGCGGCGGTGGCGTCGGTTGTGGATCGGTTGACGCGACGCTCGGCAGCGGCGACCACAGCAACTTCTACGGCGGCGGCGGGGTAACGGTCCTGCACCAAGGCACCGTCGGTCCGTACGAGACCGTGACGTTGCGCTCCACTGATGGCGACGCCTTGACGACATGGCTGAAGAGTCACCAGTACTTCATCCCGCCCGACATTCAGCCCACGATCGACGACTACACCGCGCAGGGCGACGACTTCATCGCGCTGCGGCTGCAACCTGGCCTGTCGGTACAGAAGATGACACCGGTGCAGGTCGTCACCCCGGGCGGCGACTACCTGTTGCCGCTGCGGATGGTCGCGGCGGGCGTCGGGGAGCACGTCAACATCGTGCTGTACGTGATCGGCGAGCAGCGCTACGCGATGCCGGATCTGCACGAAGTGTCGGTCGACCGGAGCAAGCTGACGTGGACGTTTTCGGACAATTCGAACAACTACGACGAGCTGCATCGCCAGGCTTTGGCCAAGAACCTGGGCTTCAGTTACTTGCCGGCGTTTGCGTTCAAGGGCGGGCTCTCGAGCACGCTGCCGGGGCCCAGCGGCAGCACGGCGACTTATAGCGTGAGCTCGAGCACCAACTTTCAACGGTACTCGAGCTTTGCCGATCTCTACTTCGCTCAAGCCAATGACAACGACGGCAAGGAGCCGGACAGCTGCGCCAGCGTCGTGCCGCTGCTGAACGGCACGCAGCTCGTCACCGCCGACGGCAGCGACGGCACGCTCGCCGCCATCAAGCTTCAGTGCGACAAGTACTCGGACATCGCCGCCGCCATGCAGGGCATGCACCCCGCCAACGTTTGGCTGACGCGCCTCGAGCTCGACCTACCGAAGGAAGCGCTCAGCGTGGATTGCACGGTCGTGCCTGCGGATTCACAGGCGCAGGTCTCGAATCAGCTGCAGGCGATCCACGCCAAAGATCGACCCTCCGGATGCGAAGAGGTGGTGTTCGAGAGCAAGCTGGCTCGTGGTCTTCCGGGGCGCGGCACGCTGGTTTTCGTGGCGCTATTCGGCTCGCTGCTGTGGCTCCGGCGTCGCGGTGCGGCGTGCTGAGCCGGTTGGGCTTCACGTTCGCGCTCGCGTTGGTGACCGGGTTGGCGGGGGCGTCGGAGGCCTGGGCGCAGGCGCAACCGAGGGCTGCCCCCCAACCGCAACCCGCTGGAACCACCACGTTCGCCGAGCCGCCGCCAGCGCCGGTGACGCCGCCGCCGTCCGCGTCCGCAGCACCTGCCGCGGCGTCATCCGCGGAGCAGCCGTTACCGCCTGCACCCGCCGCGCCTGCACCTGCACCTGCACCTGCGCCTGCGCCTGCACCTGCGCCTGCGCCCGCTGCGCCCGCGCCGACTGTCGAGTCGCGCTCGCCAGTTGAACCGAAAAGCGCCAGCGGGGCTCTGAAGCGCTCGCGTTTCTACGGCGCCCTACAGCTTGGCGGCGGCTACTTCCACGCCACCAGCGGCTCCGCGCAAGACACCCGATCATTTAGAGGCGGAACGATTTCGGGAGAGTTGGCGATCGGCGGGCGCATCGGGCGTCGGCGCAACGTGGCGCTAGCCGGAGCGTTCCTGCGTGATCAAGTCGTCGGTCTGCGCTCGAAAGACCAGCGCATCGATGGCGACGAGCCCCACCTCGGCGACGTCACGTTCGGGCTTTGGGCCGTCGGCTTTTTGGTCGACTTTGCGATGGAACGCGAGCCGGGTTTGCACTTTCAAGCGCTTGCCGGCGTCGGCGCACTTTCGGTTTCGCGCACGTCCGGCGACCCCGATGACCCGACCGGATTGATGGCAAGCCTGGCCGCTGGTTACGACTTCAAAGTCGGGCAGGACCTGGCACTCGGAGCATTGCTGCGCGCGACCTACGCCCCGTTGGATGTTACAGAGGTTTCAGGCACGACCGTTCACATCCTCGTACCCGCGCTGCTACTTACCGCCTCGACGCGCTAGCCGGGCGCGCTACTTGCTGCTAGCGACCACGGCGCGCGGTGCCAAGCGAAATGGTGCTAGCTCGCGCTCGTAGCCGCGAAAACACTGTGCGTCGGTCGCCATCAGCATCAGCGCGCCTTCGGCGATGACAGTTGCGCAACGCGCGTCCTGGCCGACCAACGGCAGGAGCGCTTCTTCGAGCCAGCCGTACGAACGCAGCGCGCAGACTTTTGCGCGCCCCGCGAAGTAACCAATCGCCTGCGCGGAGAATCCCAGACGCAGCAGGCCGGTGCTCACCAACGTCGCCCGCTCCGCGCCAAAAAGCTCCATCGCTGCGAGCGCGCCGATCGACTGAAACGCATAGCGACGATTCGTCGCCAAGCCGAGCATCAGGTTGTCGCGCGCCAAGCATTCCCAAATTGGTGATTGTGTGGCGTCGGCGTGCAGATCGTGAAGCACGCCTTCCAGTAGTTGGCTGTGCATGGAGGCCGCGTCCCCTTGACCCATCTCGTCCCAATGGTCGCGGGCCAGCTCCAGTCGCACTCGTCGTGGTAGCTTGACCTGAGTCAGCGCTAGCAGATCCTCCAACTCACCCACGCGTGCTAGCTCCTGCAGGAGAAACCAGCTCATGTCGCCGCGGCTGGCGGTGGTCGCCAGCCAGTTCAAGAGTCGATTGCTGTGGTTGGCCGCTGTCTCCTGCAACGAGTCGAACCAATGCACGAAATCGCGCGGCTGCGTTGGCGCGCTTCGAGCCGCGTCTTGGATCTGCGCTCGCTCCGCCTCGATGAAGTGGCCCTCGATGACGCGCAGCTCCGTCTCGTGCCGCAGCTCCTGCTGCCAGTCCGCGACGTCGAGCTCGGGTATCAGTCGCAGCCGGTTGAATTCCGCGAGCCGCCGATGTAGCGGCTCCAGGTTTCGCACGGGGCTGCGCAAGAATTGTCCGGAAGCCATGCCTGGCGTAGAGCAAGCGCGGGGCCAACGCGATCGCTGCGCGGGTTTCGTTCCTCGGCGTGGCAAAAACCAGCTATTCCTGGCGTTCCAGCGGCGCGCCCGGTTGGAGCGGGCGCACCCAATCGCCCAGCCACGGCGAGGCGGAACGGCTGTGTGTGGCGGAAACGCTGCCGTCCGCTCGAGCCAGAGTGGAGGGGCCCCACGGCGGAAAGGGCGATTCCATTGCTGCATCTTGCCGGGGACGCCGGCTTGGCTGGCGCACGCCGCAAGGCCACACAGCAGGGCCCAACGCCCCGAGATAGCTCAGCCTGGCCGTTTTACGCCCAAGTGAGCGAGGCCGGGCACGATCAGGTCGCGCAGGCTTCATCGTGTGCGGCCCGCAGCAAGCCTACGACGCGCGGCTGATGAAGCTCATCAGCAAACACCAGAAACACAACACGAGGTTGAACAGCGGCACTTGCAAGGCTGACGGCAGCGAATACACGATGGCCACCGCAGGTATCCAAACCACCCACGTCGAGAACACCACGACCAGGACGCGCTGGGCGAACGACTGGCGCTGGAAGGCGGCGCGCGTCCCCGAAAACCCGAAGCCGGCGTCTTTCCACGTGAACAGGAGCACCTGTGACGGCGCGGCCCAAAGCGGCGCATAGCCAAACTGATCGACGAACGTCTTGATCGCGATCGTGCCCACGCTCGAGCCTTCGCCGAACCAGTGCGCTTGGGCTCGGTACAGCGCGTCGACCTCCATGCCTTTCCAGAACCAGAGCAGTAGGTAGAACGCGAGCTCGGCCGCGCGCCGCCTTGCCGGGATTCGACCGGCCAAGAGCAGCACCACGTACGGGATCAGCCCGCCGAACACGCACGTCGCCACCGCCGAGTAGGCGTAGCCGTAGCGGAGCTTCAGCGCTCCGACCACGTCGAGCGCCTCGCGGAACTGAGTCGACCAGAAATAGCCAAAGACGATCGCCAGCGCGAACGCCTGCAGCACGAGCGCTGGGCGCAGGTTGAAGCGCATGCCTTGCCAGCACGGCTCGAGGAGTTGGCCGCGCGAAAGGGCAGGCATGAACGCGGAGCAACCTAGCAAGAACCGAGCGCGTGGGCTGCTTTAGATGATGTTCAGGTCGATCTGCAGCGGTCTGCCGAGCCGGACGACGCGCACGTTCAAGCGCTTGGCGGTGCTGAGGCGCGCGTAGGCCTCGAGCGCTGCGCGAGCCCTCGTCCTTGGTAGTACGCGGTCCTCGCGAGCAGCACCAACACGACGCCGGGAAAGCCGCGCCTTACGATCGTCTCGATAGCCACCCTGCCGCACGTCGCGAAAAATGTGCCAGTCGCTACGGCGCTGGAGCGCACGCGGAAATCGCATCGCTGCTTGGGTTGGCTAGGTTGGCGTCTCGGCCAGATTGGCAACATCGCCGTGGGCGTCACCAGCAGCCGCGCGAAATTGGTAAACGC
Organism: Polyangiales bacterium; assembly: GCA_038230915.1. Taxonomy (GTDB): domain Bacteria; phylum Myxococcota_A; class Polyangia; order Polyangiales; family Polyangiaceae; genus PMG-095. The sequence goes on from JBBRMI010000031.1 coordinate 42,594, forward strand.
TAGCTGCGAGTCGAGTCCAAGCTCGCTTGCCTTGCGGCTGGGTCAGTGGTGCAGCAGCGTGCCGCCAAAACCGACAGCCCAGACGTCGCTTGGTCCTGTTCCCCACACCGCGTTGAGATCCAACGTGGTGCCGCTGGCCTGCATCGCCCACGTCGCGCCGTCGAAGTGCAGGATCGCGCCGCCATAGCCGACGATCCACGCGTCGTTGGGTCCGCTCGACCAACCGCTGAGCAGCCCTTGCATCGTGCCGCTCGGCAGCCGCGTCCAGCTCACGCCGTCCCAATACAGAATCAAGCCTTCGTAGCCGATCGCCCAAACGTCGTTTGCGGTGGTGCCCCAAACGCCGAGCATGCCTTTGGTGGTTTCGCTCATAACGACCGATAGTGCCTTGCCGTCCCAGTGCACGGTATCGACGTCGCCGACGATCCACACGTCATCGGCACTGCTGCCCCACACGCCGCGCAGCGGCTGGCTCGAGCCGCTGTCGAGCGCGGACCACACGGCGCCGTCCCAACGCAGCAGCGCGCCCTCGGCGCCGACGGCCCATACGTCGCTTGTCGCGGTACCCCAAACTGCATACAGGTTTTGCGTGGTCGGGCTCGCGACCGTGGCCCATTTCGCGCCGTCCCAGTGCACGGTCGTCCCCTGGTCGCCGACTGCCCACACATCTTTCGCGTCGTCGCCCCACAAGCCGTGCAGCTGCGCTTCGGTGTCGCTCGGCGTCTCCGCCAGCGCTGCCCCGTCCCAGTGCAGCAGCGCTCCGCCCTCGCCGATCGTCCAGAGATCGTCCGGTGCGCTGCCCCAAACGCCTTGCAGGTACTGCCGGGGCCCGGTCGTGAGATCGAGCCAGGCCGCGCCGTCGCCGTGCAGGATGTCGCCGCGGTCGCCGACGCTCCAAACGTCGATGGCGCTGCTGCCCCAAACCGCGTGCAGATCTTGCGTGGTGCCGCTCGCCGCGACCAACCACTCGGCGCCGCTCCATTGCAATAGCGTGCCGTTGCCGCCGCTCACCCAAACCGTACCGTCACCGCTGCCCCAAACACCGAACAGGGGTGCGTCGGTGTTGCTCGGCACGTCGAGCCAGGCGGCGCCGTCCCAGTGCAAGATCGTGCCCCTGCCGCCGACCGCCCAAATGTCGTCGGCGCCGCTGCCCCAGACGCTCGACAACAGCTGATGTGTGGTGGTCGGTAGCAGCGACCACGCCGAGCCATTCCAATGCAAGATCGTGCCGCCAAACCCGACCGCCCAAACGTCGCTTGGTCCGCTGCCCCACGCGGCGGTCAGGCCCTGTGTCACGCCGCTTTCGACCGGCGACCAGTCGTCTGCTTCGTGATGAAGAATCGTGCCGGCTTCGCCGACCGCCCAGATATCGTTCGGGCCGCTACCCCAAACCGCTTGCAGCGCCTGCGTTACCGACGCGCTGGTCGACCACAGCGTGCCGTCGAAGTGCGCGATCGTGCCCGCTTCGCCGACCGCCCAGACATCGTGCCGCCCGCTGCCCCACACCCCGTGCAGTGAATTGCTGGTGCCCGTAGCTTCGGCTGACCACGCCGTGCCGTTCCAATGCACGACCGCGCCTGCTTTGCCGACCGCCCACAAATCGCGTGGCCCGCTGCTCCACCCAGCCGCGAGCGCGGTGCCTTGCGGCAAAGGATTCGCCCAACACCATGCGTCGGCTGAGCAAACGACCAACGGATCCGCGACCAGCTCGATCGTTGAATTGGCTGCGCCACCGCCGTCTTGGCACGAGGCCGCGGCGGCGCCGTCGTCGGCTGCTCCTGACACGCCACTCGCACCAGCCGGCTGTTGCTGTTTCGCGTCCGGGTGCGAGCACGCTGTGAGCAGGGCAACCAACAGTGTCGACGCGATCGAGAGCGAACCTTTCATGCAATTGCCGCCACGCATCCAAGGGTCTCGGTTCCCGCTAGCGTGTACCACGGCTCACGCAAAGTTACCGCGTCGTGGGCCTCGCGTCCGCTCTGAGTTGGCTCACTCGGTCGTCGTGCCGAATCCAGCCTGCCAGCGCTTGGGCTACTGCTGAAGATGCAGGTTTGCCATCACGGCGAACAGGTCGGCGACGAGCGCGTCGCGGTTGAACAAGTGCCAATTCGAACCGAGCCAGAACACCCGCACCCTTGCCGTGATCAGATCGACGGGTCTTGGTCGAAGGCGCGACGGTGCGCGTCCGCTTCGGGCGCCGCAGTTCATCGAAAGCGCAAGACGACCCAGATGATGAAGGCGAACGCCGAGCCACCGAGGGCCAGCAAGCTCTCCGTCGACCCGAAATAGATGGCGGCCAGCGATTGCGCGGTGGCGCTCAGGACGACCAAGACGGCGATCACCGCGAAGTCGCGCGCGCCGAGGGACGAGGAAGCTTTAGGCACCCAGTAGCTATTGCACGACCAACTGTCAGTACAACTACAAGTGTCATATTGATGCCGACTGTCCGGCGACCATGCATTGCGCCACCTACGGCGGTGGCGCCACCGGCTACCACAACGGCTATTGCCTAGGCCAGGGCGGCCCGCCCTGATTCCGCGCCGCCACAGCTAATCCTTGAACACCTCCGCCGCTTCGGCGAAAGTCCCGAGCATGCGAAGTCGTAGACAGCTCGTTCGGGCAATCAGCGCGAGCGTGCTCGTGGCACTGTGTGGTGCGACGGGGAGCGCCAACGCTTCGCAAGATGCGGCCAAGCGCTACTTCCAAAACGGAGTCGAGCTGATCACGGGTTCGGACCCGAACTACCAGGACGCGTTCTACCAGTTTCAGCTCGCTTACCAAGAGAGCTCCAAGAGCTGGAAGGTGCTTGGCAATCTGGGGCTTTGCGCGCTCAAGCTCGAGCGCGACGCCGACGCGCTCAACTACTACGAGCAGTACCTGAAGAAGGGTGGCAACGAGATCGCCCCCGAAGAGCGCAGCGCCATCGAGCAGGATCTATTGCTCCTACGCGGCAACCTGGCGGTCGTGCACCTCACTTCCCCGGTCGCCGATCTGCAAATCGTCGATCTCCGCTCGGGCAGCAGGGCCCCATCGCAGTCCTACAAACTGAAGGACGGTGCGCTCGATCTGCAGCTGCGCGCTGGTAGTCACAACCTCACCGCCAGCAGCGGCGACCGCCGCCTATCGTGGGACGTGGTGCTCGAACCGAAAGGCTCCACGTCGCACGTCTTCGACTTCGACGCGCCTGTCGCGTCTGCGCCCGCGGCCGCCCCGCAGCCAGCAGAACCCAAACCGGTGCCGCAGCAGCCGCAACCCGACAAAGCCCCCGCCGGGGGTGGCTCGGGTTTGCGGATTCCGGCGTACATCGCGCTCGGCGTCGGCGCGGTAGGTCTGGGCGCGGGCGGCTATTTTCTTTGGCAGAGCTCCGACTTCAGCAGCCGGTCGGACGAGGTCTTTAAGTGTGATTCACGGCTGTTGCACTGCACGCCGGGGGAGAAAGCCGAAGTGCTGCGCCTCGCCAATGAGTCGAACGCCGCGAAAGTGCGGTCCGGAATCGCGTTCGGCGTGGGTGGTGCGGCTGTCATCACTGGCGTCGTGCTGCTCGTCGTCTCCGGATCTTCGTCGAAAGAGTCAGCGTCCGCATCAGTGACGCCGTGGATCGGCTACCGCGCAGCTGGTGTTAGCGGCACGTTTTGAGCCGTGGCACTGGCCAACGCGGCTGAAAGCTCCCGCAGCCCTAGCACAGACCATGACCCACCTGCTGGGAGTTCGAGTTCCGCGTCTACAAGGCCGCGCTGACCGCGCCGCAAGTCGCCTCGAGCTACGTCGCCGGCCCGGATCCTTCGTTCTTGGCGTATTGAGCGGCGGGTGCTGCTAGCTCGGGTTGACCAAGACCTGATAGCTGCGCGAAGCCGACAAGACGCTCATGTCGGTGCCGCTACCGTGAACAGTTTGCTGACGGGTCAGCTGCTGGTCGGGGTGGCAACACGCGAGACTGAAAGCGACGTCCCAACGCAGCTTGCCGAGCACTGCGTCCACGTCGACGTGCGCGTGCACGAACGTGACTAAGGTCGGCATCGCTGGCAGTTCGTTCAGCTCGTCGGTGACGTCTTGAATTCGCGCCTTGTGGCATGCGAGGCGGCGGATACCAAAGCGGTCACGCCAATTGTCGACGAGCGCAAGGTTCAACTGCGGGTCGACGCTCACGCTGTGAGCCTGAGTCTTGAGCGAAAACATCGCGCCCGTTCGGGCGTGCGCGCCGTCCCCCACGTGCACGACCCGGTGCGGCCCCTCGCCGGTCATGAAGGGCCGCAAGTGAACCAGCGCCGAATAGCTCTCGGTCAGCTCCTTTGCCGGCCGCTGCGCCTTCGCGAACAGCGGCCACAATGCCTCGAAGCACCCGCGTCGCATGAGGCGGTCCAAATAGTCGCCATTCGGGCCGATCTTGTCGGCTTCCTCCGCGCCCGACGTGACGGTCGAACAATCCATGTCACTCCGCTCTACCACAGCGCCTACACGCCGAGCGGCAGTGCCCAAACACGTGACGGAAACCGAGGCCAGCCCAGGTACTGGACGCCCGACGCGTTTTGCGGTGGTGCAAGTCATGGGTTTCGGCCACGCCTCCTCCTACCACTACCCCGGCGGCCTCAACCTAAACTGATCAGCAAGCCGCCCGTCGTGAAGTGATGCCCACGCCGGTCGCCGTGCCAACCGCTGTCCGATAACGTAACCGCCCTGTCGCCACCCTTCGCGCGCCGCCGTTCACCTTGGGCAGAACGCTTAGCGCTACGAGCGTGAACTGGTGAGTTTAGCGCCGCGCTCTTGCAGCAGCTGACGCAACACGGAGCGGTGGCAGCGCGCTTCGTTCTCGCAATAGCAACCGACCGAGAAGGCAGAGCTTGCCGAAAATGCGACTAACAACTCGAGCAGTCGCGAAGCATCGGGTTCGCTCATCTCACGGCGATAGGCTTTGACGAAACCGTTCCAGTCGCGCTCGGTCTTCGCCGCCAACGCCAGCTTGACCAGCTCCGCGCTCGGCGAAAGCTGCGGCAACCAAACATCATAGAAATTGCGCTCTCCGAACTCATTCTTCGGCACGCCACGCGGCGGCCGCCTCACCGTCCCAATCCGCAAACCTTCGCCTTTCAGGCGCTCGCTCCCAAGCCGCACCACTCGAATCGTCATGCAACCACCTTAGAGCACAACGCGACGATGGCTGCCTTTTCGCCGTCCCCGAGTAATGCTCTACTCAATCCATGCGGCTGAAGGAGGGCGACAACCACCTGATCTCGGAGCGAGATGGGCTCGCCATCTGCCAGATCTGGACGCGCCCCGACTTGAGCGCCGAGCAAGGCGCCGCAAACGCGCAAGAGATGGTGACGTTCCTGCAAAACGTTGTGCTGCGCCCCGGCACCACCTACCGAGGCATCATCTTCGACGTTCGCCGCGGCCCGACCACCTTCGGTCCCAAAACCCGCGAAACGCTCACCCTGCTTCTGGCACGTAGCCTTTCCAACAAAGTCCGCCTGGCGTTCCTCTGCGGCGAATCCGCGACCCAAGTCCTCCAGTTTCGCAGCCTCTGCAGCGCTACTCCCAGCATGACTCAAGTCTTCGATAGCGAAGCCCCCGCCGCCCACTGGCTACGCACCTCGCAACCTCCAAATCCGTAAGCTAGCCTCCGACACTTGATTCGCGGCCGAAGCTAATGCGACATCCCCGATGTTGGTGCAAGACCGCCCGGCGGACGGCCGGCGTCGACTGCGCTTCTCTTGGGCAACGTCCCCCTCGGCGGGCACTCGCTGCTGATCTGCGGCGCAGGCGTGTTGCCGCCCGCAGGCTCACCGTGAATGGGCGCCGAGCCCAACAGTCGGTCCAGCAAAGTGGCCTGAGCCACGGTTCAGCAGCCGCAGTGCCAGCCGCCTTGGTAGCAGCCGCAGCTACCGTACGGATTTTCCAAACTCACACACGAGAGGTCGGGATGTTGTTCTGGGTGCATTCAGCCCCTGTGCTGGTCCCTGCCCCTTCGCTGGCGTCGGCGGAAGCGGAGACGAGCCGCGCTCGCTCCCTCGGTCGAGGTGACGCAGACAGCGGCAGTGTTTCCGCAAAGCCAGGCTGGCGCCGGTGGCGTCCGCTCGCAGCGGTAGTCGTCCATCGCCACTGGCTGTTAGGCTTTCCGGCGTGAACCGGCGTCGCCCTTGGCTGCTGATCTCGCTAGCGCTTGGCGTACCCAGCTGCGGCGTGCCGACGAACCCTGGCCCCAGCCAGCTCCTCGGACCGAACATGGTGCGCTGCGACGCCCACGAGTCCTGCAGCAACGACCACGGGTGCTCGAACCATGCCGACTGCATCAAACTCAATGGCTGCCTCTACGCCATTTGTGAAGACACCCTGTCGATCTGTCAGCAAGCCTGCGGCTCGCAGGACTGCCTCGTGAAAGACAGTTCCCCCTTGCAGATGCCGTCCTGCCCAGATGGACGTCCGATCCGTGGCGGCTGAGCTCAGCAGAGATAAAGAAAGAGCGCCAGTGTTTAAGGTCGGGTCCGCGTGATCGAGCCACCGGGCTGCCACGCATTACGTGGCGTGACGAGGATCTCGACGTCGCGCGCTAGGACGGTACTTCTGGCGCTTGGTTGCGCGCTCTTCGGAGCTGCGTGCTCGGCGGCTGGCAAAGGCGATCCGAGCACGAAGGCTGCAACTGGTAGCGTTGGCAGCGGCGGCCTCCACCTCGGGATGACCGGCAGTGGCGGCTCGCTCACGCTCGGCGGCCAGCTGGGGATCGGCGGCTCGCTCGGCAGTGGCTCGCCCTTTGGCTGCCCCACCAGTGTGAGCGGCACCGTCTTCGACCCCGCCGGCAAGCTGCCGCTCTATTCTAGGGAGGCCCGCGCCGGTCGCGTGCTCGGTCACGCCATCGGTGTGCAGAGCTCCACCAGGAAGCCGTTGTTGTCGCGAACGTACGCGATCAGTTGCCCCCAGGGCTTCTGCGCGGGCTTGGCGACGGCGACAGCGCCTGCGGAGACGGCCTTGTCGAATGCTTTTTCGACGTCGGGCGTCACGAGCGCGATTTCCATGGGCGCAGCCGGCTTGTCGACGCCGCCGTCTTGGAGCGGGGTCGCGAACAGCGTGGTGACGAGCGCCCTGGCAGCGAACGCGAGCTTGGTGCTCCCCGTGTCGAGCTCGCCGTACTCGCCCGGCATAACCATCTTGCCCGTTATCCCGAAAGCCTTCTCGTAGAAACTGAGCGTCGCTTCCACCTGTTCGACGTAGAGAATCGCGTATCCGAATTGCATGCTCGAAATGTACGGCTTTGCCGCCGCGAGCGTCAACGAGCATCGGCCTCGGGCCACGCATCGGAACCAACGTGCCGCTCACCAAATGGAGCAGCTTCTGGCCGCAAGTCGAGTTGGGCTACGGCACGCTCTCCATCAAACTAAGCTCACGCGACGGTACGAATCAGCACTCGAGCAAACGGATGTGGCTCCGACTCTCCGCGCCCGTGCTCGTCAACGTCAGCTCGCATTTCCTATTGGGCGCCGGCCCTTATTTCTTCCACGAGCTGTACGACACGGACCAGCACGGAACCGACAACAAAGCCGAAAGCGTCGGCGCTAACCTGGTCTTGGCCGGCTGGTTGTGATGCCCCCGCCGGTCGCGTGCTCGCTGCCCACGTTGGCAACTCGACGAACTTTCCAAGAACTATCAGCACCGCAGCTCAGAGTACTGCGACAACGATGTTGCGCAGCATCGCGTTGATACGCTCGGCGTAGTTCTCCCAGTACGCCTGGTAGGTCGCGAGCTCCTCCCGCTCGGTCATGGGTCTCGTCGTTGCCACGCTGAGTGTAATCTAGCGCGCTTAAGCCGAACGTGCAGCGAGGCGCTTCTGACTCGGTCATCGTTCATCCAAAGCCCGCAACTGGTTGGCGGCCTGCCCGATAGGCAGGCATGAGGATTGCGCGTGGAATGGGTCTGTGGTCGAGGGATGGGTGAAGCGGCATCGGTTCGGGGAGCTGGCGTTCTCTTGGGACGAACGGAAGGCCTCCGCGAATCTGCGTAGGCACGGCGTTCGCTTTGAGGAAGCTGCAACCGTGTTCGTCGACCCACTCGGGCGCGCCTACGATGATCCTGAACATTCGGAGGACGAAGTACGCTTTCTCTTGGTTGGGCATTCCCTAGCTGGAAGAATTCTTCTGGTGGTGCACGCCGAGAAAGACGATACAATTCGAATCATCAGCGCCCGCCGGGCCACGCCGCGCGAACGCGAGGACTACGAAGCCGATGCGTGACGAATACGAACTGAAAAACGGCCGCCCGAATCCCTACGTTGCCAAGCTTGGCTCGAAGGATCGAGCAGCACTCGTTCGATGGTGGTCTAGCGTCGCCGGCAACATGCGCATGCTCCCCAAAGACCTGGCGCGTGAATTCCCTGACACGAAAACGACGGTTGCTGCGCTCCGCATGGTCGTAAAGCTGCGCCAGGCTGCTCCCAAGCCTGTGCGAGCCGGTCGCCCGCGCGTGCGCAAGCGCGGGCCGACACGACGAACTGGCTAAGCCTAAACGCGGGACTCGCCCCCCCATCGGCGGCGCCACCGTCGGCGTTGTCGGCGCGTTCTAGACTCGCTCCAACCCCGGCCAACGTCGCTGTGCGCGCGTAAATTCAGGTGAAACGGAGCGCGTAGTCGGGTAGAGACATCGATTGTGAGGGCGAAGCTGGTTTGGGTGACGGGTTGCTGTTGCATGGGCCTGCTGACGTCGCCGGCGCGGGCGCAGCAGGTTGAACCGGCGCGTTTCGGCGGCGCGGGCCAATGGGTCATGCTGGGCAGCTCCAATGGCCTGCACATCTTCAAAGAGACGTTCAGTCAGAGCGAAGCCAAATACGTCGACGCCTATGGTGTGGTCGGCATCGACCGCTTCGTTGCTCGCCATTTCTCGATCGGCCTCGCCGCGGGCGCTCGCTACGCCGACGATCAAGGCTACGGCGTCAAAACGTTTGGCGAGACCAAGGCGACGTCGATCTCGGGCGGAGTCCGCTTCGGCTACGCCGTCCCGCTTGGCGAGCTCTTTTCCTGGTACCCGCGCCTCACCCTAGGGATTTCACGGACGCACAGCGAAACGACAGTGGTGGGTAGTTGGAACGACTTCCCCGCGCCGTCGGTCTCATCGAGCATTGGGCCGGAGGTGCACCTGTACGCCCCGCTGCTGGTGCACCTGGTTCCTCACTTCTTCCTGGGCTTCGGGCCGAGACTGCAGCACAGCTTCGGCGTCCAGCGCGGTGGTCCCTACGCCGGAACGCAGTCGACCCTCGTCAGCGGCGAGCTGGTCGTCGGCGGATGGTGGGGCGAAGCCGAGGCCGACGCTTCGGCGCCGGCGCCGGCGCCGGCGCAAGGCAACGCCTCGTTCGGCGAGCAAGGGCAACTCGTGCTGGGCTTGGCAACCGATGCCTCGGTGTCGCATCGCAGCAATTCGGCCTCGAAGTACTCCGAAACCGCTGTGGATCTCGGCCCCAGCGCGGACTACTTCGTGCTCAAAAATGTCTCGATTGGCATCGACGCGTTCATCGGTCACTCCAGCGTAACCCATCCCCGAACGGCGTACGCCTGACGCCTCCCCCGCCGCCTAGATTGGCGGCGAGGAGCGATGTCAGATCAAAGCGAGAAGCCGGGGAAGGCGCGAGCGAAGCGTTGGACGGAATCTGAGGCGCGGGAGGC
>JBBRMI010000032.1:0-52130 GCA_038230915.1 Polyangiales bacterium
AGCCGGCGAATACGGGTCGGAGGTCTCGACGGGCGTGCAAACGAGCGGCCCGTGGCGCGCGGTTAGCGATGACTGGGCATACGAAGTCATCGTTCGAGCCGGCGAATACGGGTGGCGCGCGGTTAGCGATGACTGGGCATACGAAGTCATCGTTCGAGCCGGCGAATACGGGTCGGAGGTCTCGACGGGCGTGCAAACGAGCGGGCCGTGGCGCGCGGTTAGCGATGACTGGGCATACGAAGTCATCGTTCGAGCCGGCGAATACGGGTGGCGCGCGGTTAGCGATGACTGGGCATACGAAGTCATTTTTCGATCGCGGAAGGGGCTCGCGCGCCTCCCGGTCGGGGGCTGCCGCGCGGCAGCTTGCTTGCAGAAGCTGACGTGGTGGCTCCGGGCTGCGTCGCCCGCCCACCCCGCGGTTCTGCGCCCGCCGCCGCGCCGCCTTGCGTTCGCCGCCGCGCCCGCCGCCGCACCCACCGCACGCTACACGCCCGCACTCGCGCTGGTGCAAACGCTCGCGCTTCAAACGACACCGTTCGGCTACCGCACAGAAACGTCCGCTGATGGAAGGATAGTTGCATGACGGAAGGTATGCGCCCGACTTTGGATCTCACGGCCAACCTGGAAACCTTCTTTCACGATGTGGTCGATGACGCGATGCGGAAGAAGCAGCTCGCGGCGACCGAGGCGGCTGAATACTACTTGGTGTCGCTGCTCACCGACTACGCGCGTCCCGATCCGCGGTCGTGTGAAGCGCTGGAACGACCGCTCACGCTGTTGCTGGACGAAGCCTTGCGCGCCCCCGGTCAGGAGCGCTTCGAGCGGCTGCGCGTGCTGGGCGACGGCGTGCTCTACGTGAGCGGCTTCTTCGCGCGGCATTTGGAGACGCGAGGCGTTGAAGTACGTTACGTCACCTCGCTGGGTGCGCGCGCGTATGACAGCGCGGGCAAGATGCTGCGCGGCGCTGCTGACGAGACCGCGCCGGATTTGTTCTTCGAATTGGCGGAAAATTTCGATCAATTTGCGGAGTTGCTGACGGCGGTAGCCGAAAAGCTTTCGCTCGCGGCGGCGCCATCGAGTGTCGGCATTCTGAAGATGTACGAGCGCTGGCTCAAGACGGGCTCGGAGTCGCTCGGCAGTGAGCTGTTGGAGCACGGCGTGTTGCCGGTCCGCGGTGCGGGAGGCTTGCACTGACCGAACGATTGACGGTCCCGTTGTCGCTCGGGCCCCGGCCCGAACTGTTGCGTCGGCTGCAACGGCGGCTGGAGCGCTTCTACCATCTGGAAGAGACGCCAGACGTCAGAGGCTTCGTGCGAGAGGCTGCCGAGGCGGGCGAACGTGAGGCGCTCTTGCTGAGGGAGAGTGAGGGCGGCGTGGAGATGGCCTTGGTCGTCCCTGCGACGGCGGCGACGGCGGCCAACGCGAACGATGATTGGCTTCAGCTCGCCGAAGGCGTGAGTCACTTCGTCTACGTGGCGAATCGGGCGCGTCAGGAGCTGCCGTCGACGCAGCTCGAATTGGAGTTACAAGCCGAGGTCGACAAGTTCGTGCTGTTGGTGCTCGAGCAGCAGCCGTACGATCGCGGCGAAGCCTTCGAGGTGCATTCACGGCTGTACGAGCGTGTGCGGTTCCTGCACGACGTCGGCACCGAGCAGGGCGCTCGCTACCGCACCGCGAATGATCTCGCGGCGCGCTTCGTGCGGCGTTTGATGACGCACGGCCCCACGACGACGCACGCCACTTTGCGGCGGTTTTACCGCGCCGGCCAAACCGAAAAGATCCATTTGGTCGCCGCTTAGTTACCGACGTCGCGCACCGGCGCAAGATGGCGGAAATCGCCGTGGAATCGTCTCGAGCCGGGACGCATCACGAATTTCCGAGTGGTGTCGCAGCCTTGCGAAGCCGCTAAATTGCCAGCTCAATCGGTCGTTTGAAGGAATGTGACGAACCCAACGACCGACCAGCTGCAGCTCGACTTTGACTCGGAGCTGCCCACGCGGCCGGACCTGGAACGCGCCGCCTTGGCAGCGCGAATCGCCGCACGCGCCCTGACCCAAGAAGAAGACCCGTGGTGTAGCAGCGAGGCGCCGACTGGCGTCGAGGCCGAACGGCCTCTTTTCCCGCCGCCACCGCGCACTCCGCGCATCTAGTCGCGGCCGGCTTCCGGCGCTTCGCGCTTCATGTAAGCTCCGCCTGCCATCGCGGAGGTGCCTAACATGATGCTTCGATCAACATTCTTACTGCTGTTCGCTTTTGCTGCGGGTTGTTCGAAACCGACACCGACTCCCGTTGCACAACCGGGTGAAGCGCCTCCGGTCGCGCCGGTGACGGTCGATACGATTCCGGCGCCGAGCGCCGCGCCCTCGGCGGCTGCCAAGCCCGCGTTGCAAGAGGCGACCAAGCCGCCGCCAGCGCCGGTGCCAGCGCCGGCCGTCACCTTTAAAGGTGCGTTCGCGCATCCAGAGAGCGTGCTGTACGACGCCGCGGGCGATCGCTACTTGGTGTCGAACATCAACGGTAGCCCCGACGCGGTCGACGGCAACGGTTACATCTCCGAGCTGTCCCCGGACGGCGCGATCAGGACGCCGAAGCTGATTGAAGGCGGCGTCAAGGACGTGAAGCTCGACGGGCCGAAGGGCCTGGTCATCGTCGGCAAGGAGCTGTGGGTTTCGGACATCTCGCAAGTGCGCAAATTCGACCTGAAGACGCTCGCGCCGAAAGGCGACATCAAGCTGCCCGAGACGACGTTCGCCAACGACATCGCGCTCGCGCCCGACGGCAAGGTGTACGTCTCCGATTCGTCGGTAAGGGCCACCGAAAAGGGCTTCGAATCGAACGGCGGCGACCAGCTGTTGGTGATCGACAAGGCCGGCAAAGTGAAGGTGCTGGCGAAGTCGAAGGACCTGAGCGGGCCGAACGGCTTGGCCTTCGGACCGAAGGGTCTGCTGGTCAACAGCTTGATGTCGAACGAAGTCTTTGGCATCGGCCCAAAGGGTGAGAAGGTCGACATCGTCAAGATGCCGAACGGCGGCCTCGACGGCTTGCTCGTCGTTGGTGACACCCTGATCTGCTCCAGCTGGGGCGCCAGCGCCGTGTACCGCGGCAAGCTCGGCGGCACCGTGTACGAGCCGATCATCCAAAACGTGAAGGGCCCCGCGGACATCGGCTGGGACAGCAAGCGCAGCCGTGTGCTCGTCCCGCGTTTCATGGATGACCTGGTCGAGGCCTACGACGTAAAGTAGTCGCATGGTTCGAGGTTGGGTGTGGCGAGCAGTGCTGGGTTGAAGGCGCCTTAAAGGTCGTCGTCAAGCAAGGTAAGACCGAAGTCGTCGCCAAACTGCAAGACAGTGATCCGCAGAAGGACCGCTGCGTGCTGGAGGTTGCCGAGACGCAGTTGAAGCCAGTGATTGGGGTGCGACCGTACGTCGACTTGAAAGTCGGCGAGCCGCTCTACACGCTGGGCGCACCGAGCGGTCTCGATCTGACATTGGCGAACGGTATTCTTTCGGCGCTGCGCGAGGACGCAGGCGTGCGCTACGTGCAAACCACGGCGCCGATTTCCCCCGGCTCTTCGGGCGGTGGCTTGTTCGATGCGCGCGGTAACTTGGTTGGCATCACGACGCTGGTCTTCGTCGGCAAAGAGCACCTCAACCAGTCGCTCAATTTCGCGATCGCCGCCGAGATGTACTGGAGCCCGTGAGGGCACGCAGCAGCTGAGTGCAAGCGTCAGATCTTGCAGCGCGCGAGGACGTCAGCCGCGGTCAGCGTGGCCCCGGGGGCAAGGCCGCGCGTGAGGTCGTCGGCGGGGGATTCGGCGGCGCCGAGCAGGCGCTCGAGCGGCTTGATGAAGCGACGCTCGTCTTCATTCTGAGCGTTGCGGCGACCGCGGCGCGACAAGCCGGACGACGCGATGTCGTAAAGTGACTGCGCCCACTGCGCGCCGGTCTTCTCGCCGAGTGGCGCCGTCAGGCCTTGGCGGATCAGCGCCGGGCGGTCGCGCTCGACGCTGGCGTAGTCGAGCGGCGAGAGGATATCGATGGCTTGGTCGAGCGCGCGCGCGTCGTAGAGCAAGCCGGTGAAGAGCGCGGGTACCGCCGTCGCCAGATGCCCGGGTAGCGAGTCGCAGCCGCGAACTTCGAGCGTGTTCTTCAGACGTGCTTCGGGGAACAGCGTTTGGAGGTGCAGCTTCCAGTCGCCGAGCGTCGCTTTGTGGCCTTCGAAGCCGTCTTTGATGAAGGCGCGGAAGGTTTGACCGGTATTGGCGACGACCTTGCCGTCGCGCTTGAACAGGAACATCCCCGCGTCCAGCGCCCACTCCACGTAGTCGCGGTACGTCTTCTTACCGGGCGTCCACAAGCTGGGGATCAGGCCCGAACGCGACGGATCCATGTTCAACCACACTTCACCACGCACGCTCTTGGTGCCGGCGAGCTTGCCCTCCTTGAAGGGCGAGTTGGCGAGCATGGCGTGGATGATCGGCGACAGCTTCAGCGATAGCGTCAGCTTCTTCATCGCGTCGGCTTCGCTCGAAAAGTCGTAGTTGGCCTGAACGGTGGCGGTGCGGCGCATCATGTCGTGCGCGGCGTGGCCCTTCGTCGGCAAGTACTCGCGCATCACGCTGTAGCGCTGTTTCGGCACCCAGCTCAGCTCTTCTTGGCGAGCGAGCGGGTGGAAGCCGACGCCGAGCCAGGTCAGGCCGAGCTTCTTCGAGATCGGCGAAAGCTCACGCAGGTGGTTGTAAAACTCGGCTTCGACCTGGTGCAGATCAGGCAAGGCTGCGCCAGACAGCTCGAGCTGTGAGCCGGGCTCGAGCGTGATGCTCGCGCCGCCACGAAGTAGCGAGATGATCGGGCCGTCGGGCGACTCGCGCTCCGGCTCCCAACCGTATTCGGACAGCGCGTCGAAGATACCGACGACGCCGTCGGCGCCTTCGTAGTTGAGCGGCGCGCCGTCGGCTTTGATCGCGAACTTTTCGGCTTCGGCGCCAATGCGGAATTTGTCGGCGGGCTTTTCCACCGCGCGAAAAACCGTGTCGAGCTCGTCCAAGCTTTGGATTGGGCGATCGTTCGTTTCGGGGGCCTGTGCCATGAGGTCGGGGGGTAATAGAGCCGAACGCGCCCGGTTACCAGTTGCCGGGGCCGCGATCGAGCTCGGTGTCCGACCGGCGGGCGGGAACGGAGGGGTGAAGTGACCCAAGAGCCAGCGCTAATGCGCGGGTATGTGCCTCGGTTGTGCCCGCGCCACCCCCGATCACGCGCGCGCCGCCCAGGCTCAAATCGAGAGCGCGTTCGACCCAATGCTCGGGGTCGGACAGCGGATCATCGAAGCCGCGGACGGCGCTTTCGCTAGCGGCGAGCAGCACGCCGGGGAACATACTGCACCCCTCGAGGGCATTTCTGAAGCGCTCCAGCTGGCGCAGCCCGATTTCGATCAGCGGAACCTCGAACAGCAGGGTGCTGGCGCCGGCCTCGGCCAGCGCTTCGACCAGCTCGTGCGGATTACCCTCGAGGGTGCCGTTGCCAGCCAGGCCGCATTCGAGCACGGCCCAGGTCGGCAGCTCGGTGCGCGACGCCGCCACGACGGCTGCCATCAGGCCGAGCCGGGAGCCTTGGCCGCGTGCCAAGAGCAGCTCGCAACCGGCGGCGCCGAGGCGAGCCGCGTGTTCGGTCAGCTCTTCATGCAACCGATCGGCCGCCATCGGGCTGACCATATCGGAGCCGAGCACACCGGCCACGGCGACGGTGCGGCCGAGGTCTTGCGTGGCTTCGAGCGCCAACTCGACCGCGCGCCCGGTCAGCTGCGCCGCGCGATGCTCCATCCCGACTTCGGACAGCGCACGTGGCGTGGTGTCGGCGGTAAGCGCCGAGAGCACGTCGACGCGGCTGTCGATTTCGGCCAAGTAGTGCGCGCCAACCTCGCTCGGCCGCTCGCGTAAAAGCTGACCGAGTGCGCCGGGCGAATTGAGCAGTACCCCCCGCGCCCGGAAGGATGCGGCGGGATCCGAGTCCAACACCAACGGGCGCCCTTCCAACAGGCGTTTACGAAGTAGCTCAAAGCTCATCCAGCAGACAAGACCTTAAGGGTGCTGCGCGGTTTGCGCAACGTTCGTGGCCTTGGGTGCGCTGGGAGCCGCGCTTTCCGGCGCGAGCAGGGCCGCAAGGCCGCGCTTCACGTCGACTTGAGTTAGCGGATCAAGGGCCGCGCGTTCGACGACAGTTTTGCCGGGTGCGCCGCCGATGCGCAAAAGCGCGCTGCCGATCGCGACGACGGCGTTGACCAGCGACGCTTCGTCGGCGGTGGCGCGATAGAGCACGAAAAACGTGCGCAAGTCTTCGTATTCTGCCGGCGTCGCTAGCTTGCCGAGCGCGACGGCGGCGCGCTCGACGTCGGCCATTTCGTTGGCCGGGTCGTTGAGGTGACGCGCCAGCAGCGGCGTCGCCGAGACTTCGTGCATCGCCGCCAGTGCGTCGGCGAGCGGGCCGAGCGGCGGCGGCAACAGCACGTCCGAAACGTAGTCGTAGTGGCGCTCGAGAGCGGCCAGCATGTACTCCGTGCCAGAGCGTCGTGAAGCGATCAGACGGCGCGCGGCGGAGCGCAAGTCAGGCGGGATCTTGGCGCTGCTGGTCAGGTCGATCAGGATCTTGGTGACGAGCGGATCGTCTTGTTTCGTCAGCTCGTCAACCAGCAGCTTTTGTGCGACCGCCATGTCCGGCGTGAGCTCGCCCAGCGCTTGACCGATTTGCGCGGCTAGCGTCGCGGGCGGCTGAGTTTGCTCCAGGTTCGACGCGCTGACGTCTACCGCGCACGCCGTCAGGCGCGCACCGAGATCCGCGCTGCCGGCGTCGCCGCCCTTTTCGGAGATGAGAGAAACCTTGCCGCTGGTGTCGCACACCGCGAAGCCGTGCTGCGCCGAGCTCATGCCCAACGCGTCGCCGCCGAGCGACTTGACGAAGCGCACGTTGCCGTCTTGATCCGACAAGCCAAGCACGACGCGGAAGTAGCTTGCCAAGTACGCGTGATTGGTGAAATGCGCGCCGTCCGCGGCGACTGCAGGCTGCGCACCGAGCCGGATTTTCAGGCGCGCCGAGCTGCTTACCGGCCACAGCTGGTTGCCGCTGCCGAGCCACACTGGCTTGCCGGGCAGCTGGCGCGCCGGCAAGTCGACGTGCGTGCCCTGGTTGGTGGTGGCAAGACGGATCTTGTCGTCGAAACGCACCAGGCCCTTCTCGCCAAACCACAAGTCACCGTTGAAGTTGCGCGCCTGCGTCACGATTTCGCGCAACAGCAGCCGTCCCACTTCCTCACCGCTCTTCAAGTCGATGGCGGAGACGTACTGGTTACTCCACGGAATGAAGCCGATGCCGGCTTTCACCGCCGGAAACCCCAAATCCAGCGTCGAGTCGAGGCTGCGGATCACGTCGCCCGAGCGCGTGACGGCGACGAACCGGCTCTTGCCCGGGTTGTCGCCGGCCACGACCGCCACCGTGAGGTTGCCGTCGTCACCGGCGCCGCGCAGCTTGCGGTTGTCGATCGGTACGCTCCACAGCTGCTGGCCATTCTTCGCGTCGAGCGCGAACAGCATGCCGGCGTTGCTCGCCACCACGACATCGCCCGCGATGACCGGCACTGTGTCCGCCGCGCCCTGGTGCGCCCAGCGCTGGCCGCTCGGCAGCGCCATGCCGAAAAGGCCCGTCGCGTTCACGCCGACCGCGACCGGTGTTGCGGCCGGAGCCTTGGCGGAGCGAAGCCGAACCTCGAGCGCCGCGATCGACTTGCCTTGGTCGGATTGCCAGGTTTCCGAGAACGGCGCGCCGACGTCTTGCACGAGGTTGCCGCCGCACGCCGTCGTGAGCATCGCCGCGACGAACGGAGTCGCGAGGGCTGAAAGGTTTTTGAACCAGCGCATCATTCCGACTCCTCCGTGACCGGAAAACCTTTGAGCGCGCGCTCCAGCCCTTGCTTCACTTTGGGACTGCCATCGGCTGGAAACTTCGCCAGCGCGTTTTGAAGCAGCTGGTTAGCGGGCTGGGTCGCCATCTTTCGCAGGCGCTCGATCAACTTGAGCTTCAGCTCGTCCGGAACGTCGGTTTGTGGTCGCAGTAAAATCGGCACGATTCCCGACTCCATCACTTCGAAGCGCAGTCGGCCGAGCAGGCCCATGAACTTTTCGCACTCCGCGCCGACGCACAGCTGACCCAGAGACTGCGCGGCTTCGGCCACGTCTTTCGGCAGCACGCTGAACAGCTCCGGTACGGCTGCCCGCACATTCAGCTCACCCAAGCCGCGCGCCGCGATCGCACGTTGCGAGGCGTCGCTGCCGTGCAGTGCGCGCCGCAATACGTCGCCCGCCAACGGCGACTTGGTCGCGATCAAGGCGCGCAAAGCCGCGCGCCGCAGCTCGGGCCTGCGGTGCTGGGCGTACGGAGCCAGCGCGGCACCGGACGACGGTTGTCCCAAGACTCCCAACGTCTCGAACGCTCGGCTCAGCACCGTTACGTCTGCTCCCCGCCCCAACAGCGCTTCAACCAACGCCGCGCCGGCGGGGTCACTGCTCTTGGCGATGGTCTCCAGCGCCGCCAGCGTCTTAGCTTCGTCGCTGGACTCGAGCGACTTTTGGAGCGCGGGCAGGTCCAGCTTGGACTTGGGGGCTGCGGGCGCGGGCTTTTCGCCTTTGGCTGGCGCGGCTTTCGGCGCGGCGGAGGCGGAGGCGGAGGCGGCGAGCAGAAGCGCTGCGCCGATGATCAGGGTGCGAGGGTTGCTGACGGGCATGCGGGCTCCGTGCGAAAGTATGCCTCCTCTTACTGGTGCAGCGCATGAAACTCAAGGCGCCGGGGCCGCCGCCGCTTCCCAACGTTCGATTGGAGGTCCTTGAAGATCTCTCGCCGAAAGGCGCGAGCGGTTTCTTGCGGCTGCGCCGACGCCGCATGCGTGCGCACTACCCCGACGGCTCCGCCAGCGAGCCCTTCGACTACGACGAGGTCGACCGGCGCGCCATCGACGCCGCCGTCATGCTCGCCCACTACCAAGACGCGCGCGGCGTACCCTATGTCTACCTGCGCAGCGGCCTCCGGCCGCCTGTCGCCATGCGCGACAAAGCCCGCTCACCGTTGAGCGACGAACACGATCACGGTGGCCTCTGGGAGCTGCCGGCCGGGCTCGTCGAACCCGGCGAACAAACGCCCGAGGGCGTCGTCAGCACCGCCCAGCGTGAGCTGCGGGAAGAGCTCGGCTTCGAAGTGGAGAAGTCACAGCTCCTGCCGCTCGGCCCCAGCACCTTCCCCGCGCCCGGCATCGTTTCCGAGCGCCAATTCTACTTCCACGTCGCTGTCGATCCGAACCAGCGCCGCGCCCCCGAGCTCGACGGCTCGCCTCTCGAACGCTTCGGCGAAGTGATCGACGTCCCGCTCTCCGATGCGCTCGCCTGGTGCGCCAACGGCGGCATCGAAGACGTCAAAACCGAAATCGGTCTCCGGCGCTTCGCCGACATCATCGCTCGCGGCAGCCGCACCGACTGAAACGATTCGCGCGTGCCGGGCGTGCCCGGTTGTGTGTGCGGCGTTCCCGAACCGCCTCTCGGTGCGTTGATCCGTGTCGCAAGTGCGGCACGCAAACGCGCAAGGCCTCCCCCAATCCCTGTCACGGCGGCCGCCGCCGAGGCGCGCAAAACCGGTGAGTGTCGGCAAGCCCGCACTTCTGTGTGGACGTGGAGCGATCCGAGCGAGAAGAGTGTGTATCGGGCGTACATTGCGAGTTGGGGCGTGGGGAAATAGAATCTCGGCATGTCGCGGCGAGCTTTGGGCTTTGCGGGCGTGAGTGCGCTCGTGTGGATTTCGACTTTGATGGCGCTCGGTGCGTGTGGCGAGGGCGGGGACACGCCGCTTAGCAACACGTCGGGGACGGGTGCCGGTGGCGTGGCGGCGAGCGGATCCGGCAACGTTGCCGGGAGCAGTGCTGGCAGTGTGGCGACGCAAGCAGGGACGAGCGCCGGCGGCATGGCGGCGGGCGCGGCGACTGGCGGGACGAACGCGAGCGCCGGCACGGCCGGTGTTGGCGGTAGTGCCGCCGGCAGCGGTGGCGCCGCTGGCGGGTCGAACGCGGGCGGCAGTGGCGCGCGCGACTTTTCTAGTAACCGCGACGGGTTTTTCGGCGATAGCCGGTGCGCGGCGGCGAAAACGCAGTTCTGCGAAGACTTCGAGGGTGGCACGCTCGACGCGGCGACGTGGAAGACTGGTGGCACCCCGCCCGTGGTTGACGAGCTGCAGCACGCGCGCGGCAAGAGGGCGTTGCACGTCAAGCAGAGCCAAGGCACCTCGCTGATCCGTACCAGCAAGGTGTTCCCGGCGATGAACGGGCGCTACTGGGGGCGCGCGTTCGTCTACATGAATGCGATGCCGCATCAATCAACCGATGCCGATTCGCTCACGTATTCGCACTGGACGATTTTGGCGGCGACGGGCGCGATGGTCGCGGGCGAGGTGCGGGTCGGTGGCCAGCTGCAGAAGCGCTACCAGAACGCGACGGCGCTCAACTTTTGGGGCGTCGGCACCGACAACCGCAATCAGCCCGAAGGCTCGGGCGATTGGACCAACTCCGACGACGATCCGAAGGGCGCGGCCATTGCGGTCGTCGAAAAGCAGTGGCAATGCGTCGAGTGGATGGGCGACTACATGACGGACGAAACCAAGTTCTTCCTCGACGCTACCGAGCACCCATCGCTCGCCACGACGCCCACGACCAAGCACGGCGGCAACCCGACCAAGCCGTTTCTGTTACCCGAATTCAACGCGATTTGGTTCGGATGGGCCGAATATCAGCCGACGACCCAGAACTTCGAGCTGTGGTTCGACGAGATTGCCATCGACCACGAGCGCATCGGCTGCGTGCTGTAGACGACGCCGGGCCCCGGCACTAGTCTCGCGCCTTACCAGCCGAGATGTCCGGACCGAGAGTCATCGTCGTAGCCAAGCGCACGTCTTACCAGCGCTTCGTCGAAGAAGAAGGCGACCCGCGCGCCAGCTTGTTGGTCAAAAAGAAGGATCCGGCTGTGCGCAGCTGGCTCGATTCGCACGACGAACATTTGCGGACGCTCGACGTCGTGATGTCCGAGCTCTCGCGTGCCGGTACGCAACCGTTGCTGTTACGGCGGGCGCACGCCGCCTTCGACACGTCGGGCGCGGAGCTGGTGATTGCGGTCGGTGGTGACGGCACGCTGCTCGCAGCTTCGCACAACGTCGACGACATCCCGATTTTGGGCGTCAACAGCGCGCCCAAGCATTCGGTCGGTTTTTTCTGCGGCACGACGCGCAAAGATTTTAGAAAGCACCTGGAGCAGGCGTTGGACGGCAAGCTGCGGACGCTGTCGCTGTCGCGCATGTCGGTGGCGCTCAACGGCCGCCTGCGCAGCAAGCGCGTGCTGAACGAAGCCTTGTATTGTCACAATTCGCCAGCTGCCACGTCGCGCTATATCTTGCACATCGGTCGCGTCACTGAGACGCAGCGTTCGAGCGGTATCTGGATCGGCCCGCCCGCAGGCTCGACCGCCGCGCAGCGTTCCGCCGGCGGTCGCGTGCTGCCGATCGCGTCGCGCCAACTGCAGCTGGTCGTGCGCGAGCCGTACACGCCACGCGGCAGGAAGAACGCGCTCGCTCGCGCGATCATCAAGCCCGCTCAGCGCGTCACCGTCACCAGCAAGATGGACGAATCGAGCCTGTTCCTCGACGGCCCGCAGCGCACCATCTCGGTGCGCCTCGGGGATGAAATCGAATTCTGCCTGTCCGACGCGCCACTGCGGGTGCTGGGCCTACGCGGACGCTAGGCGCGCGCGCCCGACCTCGAAACCATGCGTGAGTTCGCGCGTATCGCACCAAATCTGACGCGACTGGCGGCAGGGATTGCCCCTGCGCTGCGGCGCGCCATACGTGACAGCCGCCCGCTGCGCTACGGCTGGCCCGCAGCTGCTTTGGTGGGGATCGACGGCGTCGCTCGCCGGCTACCCTTCCGTAGCTTCCGCGCCAGCCAGCTAGCCGAGTACGGCGCAAGAGCGTTGTTGATGGTCGCGCTTTGGGGCGGGATTGGAGCGCTGTTGCGAGTGGCTGCGCAGTACGCCCGCCAGCGACGTTTTCTGGCGTTGCTGGTCCTAGCCCCCGTACCGGTGTTCAGCACGTTGCTGTTGACGGCGGTGGCAGCCGGACATCTCGCGTTCTACGACGTCAATCACTTCTTCGTCGGGCCGGAGATGCTGCGCGACGTCTGGTCGTTGCGCGGGGTGATCGCTTCTTACGCGCTCGATCTGCCCGGCCTGACCGTGTGCGCCGTCGCCGTCGTGCTGTTGCTGAGCTCCGCGCTGGCTCACCAAGCTTGGCGTCATTCGCGCGAGCCGCTGCCGCACACACTGGGCGTGATCGGACTGGGGCTTTTCTTGGTGTGCTCGGTGGTCCTGCTCTCAGCGCTCCGTCCCGTGCACGACGAGGCGCTTTTGACCTTTGGTTCGCCCGATTCCGACGCGTTGTACCTTTTGTGCGAGGCCGCAGGCCCGCCGCCCAACACGAGAGCGATGCCGCACGGAGCTTCGCGCCGCGACCCGATCCCGGTACCGCGCCTGGAGCGGCCGCCGGGCGTGCGCAACGTGCTCGTCATTTTAACCGAGAGCGTGCGCGCGGACGCGATGTGCTCCGACCCGCACGCCTGCGCCGATCAATACATCGATCCGGTCGCGCCCGAGCGCATTGCGCTTTCGCAACTTCGCACGCAGGCGCCCGGAACCTTCACGACTTGCATGGTGCTGTGGACCGGGCTTGAGCCGGATTCACAGTTTCCGGACACGCACCGCGCGCCGTTTCTGTGGGAGGTGGCGCGCGCAGCCGGATACCAGACGCTTTACGTGTCGGCGCAGAGCAGCGCGTTCTTTCGCTTCGGCCAGTACATCGCGGTGGCCGGCATCGACGATCTGGTTACGGCGCGTGAGCTGCAGCCGGGCCATAGCCAGACCGTCGGAGCGGATGACGAGAAGGCGATGGCAGCGATGTTGGAGCACCTCGCGCGGGCTCGCACCCCCTGGTACGGCGTGCTGCACCTCTCCAACACGCACGCCCTGTATCGCACCGATCCCTCACTGCAGCCATTTCAGCCGAGCGGGCTGGACACCAGCGACCTGGTCGGGCTCAAGAACCGTTACCTGAACGCGATCGCCCTGCAGCGCCGCAGCCTGGGCGTATTCCTGGCGCGGTTGCGTGCGCTACGAGGGTGGGACGACACGCTCGTGCTGTTCCTCTCCGACCACGGTGAGCCGCTCGGCGATCACGGGGAAATATTCCATCGCGACAGCTTGTTCGAGAGCTCTATGCGTGTGCCTGGTTGGGTACTCGCAGGAAAGCGCGTGCTAAGTCCGGAGCAGATGGCTGCCCTGAAGGCCAACCGCGACCGCTTCCTGTACACGCGCGATATACACGCGACGATTCTGGACGCGCTCGGAGTGTGGGAAGAACGCTCGAAAATCCCTTACTCCGGTTGGCGCGTTGGTCGCAGCTTGCTGCGGCCGATGGCTGCCACCGAGCCGATCGCAGTGTTTGCGAACGTCAGTGGCGTGTGGGACTTCGCAACTCCGCACTATGGAGTCGAACAGGGCGAACGCAAGCTGATCTCAGGGCCTCACGGCCCGTTCCGTTGTTACGATTTACGCCTCGATCCGGGCGAAGAGCACGCTGCCGACGCTGCAGCCTGCGGCGCCGAGCTGCTCGACTTTGCTCGGCAGCGCTTCCCGCGCCAGGCGCACTAGGCTCAGAGCACGTGCTTCACGGTCGAGGCCGCGATGCCGATGTATGTTTGCGGCGTGAGTGCGAGCAGGTAGTCGCGGGCTTCGGCCGGCAGCGCGAGGCGGCCGATGAATTGATGCAAGATCTCTTTGGTAAGCGGGTGGCCGCGGGTGAGATCTTTGAGTTGTTCGTAGGCGTCGGGCAGGCCGTGTTTGCGCATCACGACTTGGACGGCTTCGCCCAAGACTTCCCAGACTTCAGCTAGGTCGCGCGCGGCGGCGACCGGATCGAGCGCCAGGCGACCGAGGCCGCGCCGGGCGGCTTCGACCGCGACGAGCGAATGGCCGATAGCGACGCCAATGTTGCGCAGCGCCGAAGAATCGCTGAGGTCGCGTTGTAGCCGTGAAACCGGCAATTTTTCGGCCAAATGCTGGAGCAGCGCCATCGCGATGCCGCAGTTGGCCTCGGAGTTTTCGAAATTGATCGGGTTGACCTTGTGCGGCATCGTCGACGAGCCGACTTCGCCCTTCACGGCCGCCTGCTTGAAGTAGCCGAACGAGATGTACATCCACACGTCGCGGTCGAGCGAGAGCAAGATGTTGCTGAACCGCGACAGCGCTTGGAAAATCTCCGCCAAGTAATCGTGCGGCTCGATCTGCGTGGTGAGCGGATTCCAAGTGAGCCCGAGCGATTCGACGAAATTGCGCGACAGTTTCTCCCAATCGAGCGTCGGGTAGGCGGCTACGTGCGCGTTGAAATTGCCTACGGCGCCGCTGAACTTGCCCAAGTATTCGGCGCTAGCAATCTGTGCCAGCTGGCGATTCAGCCGGTACACGAACACAGCCAGCTCTTTGCCGAGCGTCGTGGGCGACGCCGGTTGGCCGTGCGTGCGCGCCAGAATCGCGATCGATTTGGAGGCGTCGGCCAGCTTCGTCAGTTCGGACACGAGCGTGCGCGCGGCCGGCAACCAAGCTTCGGCGAGCGCGGTCTTGAGCATCAGCGCGTAGGCGAGGTTGTTGATGTCCTCGGACGTGCAGCAGAAGTGGACCTGAATCGCGTGCTCGGCGAGGCCGAGCGCGTTGAGTTTCTCGCGCAGGTAGTACTCGACGGCTTTCACGTCGTGTTGAATCTTGACCTCGTGGGTCTTGATCTTGGCCGACTCGGTCTCGTCGAAGTTCTTGATCCAGCTGCGGAGCGTCGTGATCTGATCCGCGGACAACGCGGCCACGTGCGCGATCTCCGGGCGCGCGGCCATGAAGATCAGCCATTCGATCTCGACTGCAACCCGGTACTTCAGGAGCCCGTACTCGGACATGTGCGCCGCGAGTGGGCGCATCACGGAGGCGTAGCGCTCGTCGAGCGGGCTCACGATGCTGGCGGAGGCCGTAGCAGTACTAACCAGGTTTTTCGGGGCGTCGCTCATGGAGGCGCGCGGACCGTGTCGCAAGCGGCACGGCGGTGCAAGGAGAACGAGAACCAAAGCGAGAACCAGAACCAGAACGGGAAGCGCGGCGCGCCAGGCGCACCAGGCGCACCAGGCGCACCAGGACCGAGCGGCGGCGCAAGGGCGCGGAAGGGCGACTCGTGCGGATTCTGCTAGAGTCATGGGTTTGTTGGAGCGGCGCCTCACGGTTCGCGTGGCCCCAGATGGCATGCTGGCATTCGTCGCCGTGGGCGCTGCCGCCGGCGAGGCCGAGCCCGCGTCAAGCGACGCTGTACAAGAGCTGCGCGCTGCCTTGTTGGCGGCGGGCGTCGTGACGGGCATCGACGAAGCTGCGCTGCTGGAGCTAGCAGGGCTCGCGGCAGATCCGGGGTTCGCGCGCGCAGACGTGCGACTCGCCGGCGGTGTTGCGGCGAGCCACGGCCGTGCCGGCTACGTCGAGCTCGCTTTCGAAGAAGGCTTGGCGCCCGGGCGCGTGAGCGCCGACGGCCACATGAATTTTTTCGAGCGCGGCCTGCTCAAGGCCGTCGCGGCCGGCGAGATCGTAGCCCGCGTGTTCGTAGCTGAAGGCGGGCAGGCGGGCGTTACCGTCGACGGGCGCGCGTTGCCGGCGCGGGCCGGCGCGGCCGCCAAGTTGAAACTCGGTGCGGGCGTCGCGATCGACGCTGACGGTGTGGTGCGAGCGCTGCAAGGCGGCGTGGTGCTGCACAAACCCGGCGATTCGCTCGATGTCGTGGGGCAGCACGTGCACGAAGGCGCGGTCGACTTGCACACCGGGCACCTCGATACGCCGGGCAGCTTGGTCGTAAAGGGCGACGTCGAGCGGCTGCTGCAAGCGCGGGCGAGCGGCGACTTGGAGGTGTTGGGTTCGGTCGGCGGCGGCGCGCTGAGAGCCGGTGGTTCGATTCGCGTCAGCGGCAACGTCCGCGGCGGCGACGACGCGCGTGTGGTCGCCGAGCACGACGTGACGCTCAAGAGCTGCGAAAGCGCCGAAGTCAGTGCCGGCAGGGTCCTGCGCGTGCAGGAAGCCGTCAACAGTCGACTACGCGGTCGGCAAGTCGTGGTGACTGGCCGGTTGCGGGGCGGCGCCGCGGTGGCCGAGCACAGCTTGAGCGTGCAAGAGGCGGGCACGCCAGCCGGCACGCCGACCGTGCTCCACGCGGGCGAGCCGCTCGAGCTGCCGGATTTGGCTGACGTGCAATGCGCTGTCGTGATGCAAAAACTCCGGCGCATGGCCGAGCGCGGCGGCGTGCGCGACGCATTCGGCGCGCGCGGCGGTGGTCGCAGCAAGGGCGGTAAACTTGGTCGGCTCGACGCTGCCTGGTCGGCGGAGGAGCTCGCGGAGCGCGCCGAGCACGCGCGGCGTCGCGGCGAACTCGAACGCGCAGCGATCGTCGAAGTTGGCACCGCGCATCCAGGTGTCGAGCTGCGAATCGGCGCGGCGCGGCTCAACCTGCAAGAGATCGCGCGCGGCATGCGTTATGCTCTGGACCCGGAAACCGGACAGCTCCGCGCACAAGGAACCGCACGATGAGCCTGAAACGCCTGACCGCTGCTCAATTGATGACCGAAGGTCCGATCGTCATCGACGCCGGTGAGACGCTGCGCAGCGCCGCGCGTCTGATGACCGAAAAGCGCTTGCACTGCTTGCTGGTGCCGGCCGAGCCGGGGCGCGTAGTCGGCGTCATCACCTCGAAAGACATCATCCAGGTTTTGTGCGAGGGCGAAGTCGAAATGCTCGACCAGCTGCGTGTCAGGGACGCAATGACCGCGCCGGCCCTGTGCGTGCAAGAAGAGCTGGTGATCGACGATTGCTTGCGTTTGATGCGCATGTCGGGCGTGCGCAGCGTGCCCGTGTTGCGTGGCCTCACGCCGGTCGGAATTTTGAGCTTCACCGACGTTTTGCGGGCGGTTTCAGGCTGAACCGCGACGCAAACGAATGCCGATAGCCGCGTGTCTGTGGGCTTTTCGAGCCCGGGCGCTATTTCACGACCACGTGGCGGCAAGCCGAGCCGCAGCCGTCGCCGTCGAGCCGATTGCCGTCGTCGCAATCTTCGCCCTCTTGCTTGATGCCGTCGCCGCAGTACGCGCCGATCACGCAACCCTTGTCGCATTCGCCGTAGCCGCCGTCGTTGATGCCGTCGTCGCACTGCTCGCCCAGGCTGACGATGCCGTCGCCGCAGATTGGCGTGCAGTCGCTGCGCGCGGTGTTGAATCCGTCGAGCGTGAGGCGAAAGCTGGAGCCGTCGGTCTTGCGCTCCGCGTGGAAGATCGAGATTGCGTACACCTTGCCGTCGGCCAACCCGAACGACTTGCTAGTCGCGGCATCGAGCGTCACGCTGCCGCTCTTGGGCGGGTGGACGCCGCCGATGTCGACCGCCAGCTTGCCGTTGATGAACACCCAAACGTCGTCGTCACCCGTGAAGTCTAGCGTCGGCGCCGAGGCGGCTTGGTATTGGAACCAATATTTCACTTCGGTCGTGAAGTGGAAGTTGTGCGTGCCGGCGCCGGGGACGACGGTCTTTTCCCACGGCCAGCTGCCGTAGCCGTAATCGGGGCCGACCTTGGCCTCGAAGCGGGTATCCATCAGAGCTTCCGGCGATTTGTCGAGCGGGAAGAAGAACGGCGTGCCGTCGTAGCTGACGACCGTGCCCTTGCAGCCTTGGCTCGGGTTGTAGGTGCACGGCGTGCAGCCGGTGGCCTTGCACTCGTCGTAGGTGTTGGCCGCCCATTGCTCGTTGGTGACAGCCGTCCACGGCTCGCCGAGCGCGCCCCAGCGGTTCACGAAGCCGGTGCCGACCGTCTTTTTGAACAACACGATGTCGCCTACGACGGCGTGGCTCTTGGCCGAGTCGGTGTACCACTGCTTGAAGCTGGCAGCGGTCGTGATGCACGAGGTGCCGTCGGCCACGAGCTCGGGCTTGCCGGTGGCGTCGAGATCCGGCTTGACCAGGCCGGTCGTGATCGCCTCCCCGCCGCAGGAGACCTGGAAATCGGGGTGGCCGTTGGGCGAATTGGCGGCGTTGAAATCGCGGAACAGCGCGGGCACGCGCAGCACGCACTCGCCGTTGATCTTCTCGCAATCGGCGTCCTGCGAGCAGTCGAAGCCGGCTTCCTTCTTGCAGTCGTGGCTGCAGCCGTCGCCGTCTTTGGTGTTGCCGTCGTCGCACTCTTCGTCGATCACTAGGCCGTCGCCGCAATCAGAGGTGCAGCCGCCGGCGGTGCAATGCGGCTCAGTTTGGCAGAACGACGAACAGCCGTCGTACGGCTTGTCATTTCCGTCATCGCAGCTCTCGGCGCCTTCTTGCTTGCCGTCGCCGCAGACCGTCTTGCTGCAGACGCTGGGTTCACCCTCGCACTTGTAACCAATCTCGAAGTTGCAGTGCGCCGAGCAGCCGTCGCCGGGGTCCTTGTTGCCGTCGTCGCACTGCTCGGACGAGCCGACGATGCTGTCGCCGCACACCACCAGCTCGTGACACGCCTGGCCGGGCGGGTTGCAGGAATAGCCCGGATCGACCGCCAAGCAATTGCCTTGGCAGCCGTCGTTAGCGGTCGTGTTGCCGTCGTCGCAGGCTTCGTCTTTGGTTAACTTTCCATCGCCGCAC
The DNA here is from genome assembly GCA_038230915.1 of Polyangiales bacterium. Lineage (GTDB taxonomy): Bacteria > Myxococcota_A > Polyangia > Polyangiales > Polyangiaceae > PMG-095. The sequence goes on from JBBRMI010000032.1 coordinate 18,798, forward strand.
CCCGGCGGTGCCGGCGCGTCGGGACTGCACGGGGAGCCGGGATCCTTCGGATCGCACATGATGTCTGGCATCGCGTCGGGATCGAGATTCAGCGAGCCGCCGTTGCCCGTCGTGCCGCCGGAGGTCGTGGCGGCTTTGCCCCGCTCGACTGGCGGTGGTTGGCAGGCCAGCAGCAGCGTCAGAACCCCGAGACAAACCGGCGACGTTCGAGCAAGCAACACGCGCATTGCTCAAAATTACCGGACGACACCGCGTATGCAAGCAGTTCCGGAGCCTGAACGAGCGGAGTTTCGCTGGTTTGGTGTCGGCGTTTGGCGCCGATGTGGGGCCGCGAGGCCCTGCGGCGCAGATCTATTTACATTCACGCGACGCGCCCTATGTTCTCGCGACGGAAGTGGAGAGCCGCATGTTGATCCGTCGCGCCAATGAACGTGGGTTTGCCGACCATGGCTGGCTCCGTTCGTTTCACACGTTTTCGTTCGCTGATTATTACGCCCCCGCCCACATGGGTTTTCGCTCGCTGCGCGTAATCAACGAAGATCGCGTCGAGGGTGGTCGGGGCTTCGGCACGCATCCGCACCGAGATATGGAAATCATCTCTTACGTGCTGTCGGGCGGCCTCACGCACAAAGACAGCATGGGCACCGGCTCGCTGATCCGCCCGGGTGACGTGCAGCGCATGTCGGCCGGCACCGGAGTCACGCACTCGGAAGCCAACGCGTCCGCCACCGACCCGGTGCACTTCATGCAGATCTGGATTTTGCCCGACAGCCGTGGGCACGCGCCCAGCTACGAGCAAAAGCATTTCACGGAGGCGGACCGCCAAGGCCGCCTGCGGCTGGTAGCGTCGAAAGATGGCCGTGAAGGCTCGCTCACCCTTCACCAAGATGCCTCGCTTTTCGCCGGCTTGCTCGCACCTGGCGAGCGCGCCACCCATGAATTGCCGCAGGATCGTTACGCTTGGCTGCACGTGGCGCGCGGCAAGGTCGAGGTCGGCGGGCAGGAGCTTTCGGCCGGTGACGCCGCCGCGTTCGAACAGGGCGGCGAAATTGCCGTGGTGGGCCGCGAGCCAAGCGAGATCTTGCTGTTCGATTTGGCGTGAAATCCGAGCGACTCGGGCGGTCGTCGGCTACTCTAAGGGTGGAGGTTACGGATGGTGCGTGTGTTCGGTGCGGCGCTCTTGCTGGGCCTGGTGAGCCTCGGCGCCTGCTCGGGTAAAACCACCGATGACAGCGGCGCCGGTGGTGATTCTGGAATGGATACGCCACCGGCGAAGAAGCCGCCCAGGCCTTCGCCGCTGCAGCAGTGCCAGACGTACGCCGGCACCTGGTGCACCAAGGCGTTCGGTTGCTACGTCCAAGTCGGGCGGCTCGACGAAGGCTCGCGTCAATCAGACGTCGACCAGTGCACGCAGCTGATCAACGACAAGCTACCGTGCTCGGCGGCCACCGGCACTGGCGACGACTTCGACAAATGCATCTCGCAGATCAAGGGCATGGCCTGTTCGAAGTGGAACGTGCCGCAAGTTAGTTTCGTTACGGTGGTGCCGCCCAGTTCTTGTGATACCGCGTTGTCATTCGAGTGACTGGGCGGGCTGGGTCGGGGTCTTTTCGAGGGCCGGAATGGCGGCCGGCTCGGAGGCGGGAGGAGTGGAAATGAAAACGCCCCGCGAGTTGCGAGGCGTTTTCGGTTGCCGGCGGAGCGCGCGGCGCGTTGTGATGTTCAGCGGCGCGAGAACGGAGTCTTGCCGCTGTACACCTGCTCGTCGCCGAGCTCGTCGGCGATGCGCAGGAGTTGGTTGTACTTGGCGATGCGATCCGAGCGCGACAGGCTGCCGGTCTTGATTTGGCCGCAGTTCGTCGCGACCGCCAGATCGGCGATGAACGCGTCTTCGGTCTCGCCCGAGCGGTGCGACGCGATGCTGGTGTAGCCGGCGTTGGCGGCCATGCGCATCGTGTCGAGCGTCTCGGTGAGCGAACCGATTTGGTTCACTTTGATCAAGATCGAGTTGGCGATCTTGCGCTCGATGCCGGTGGCCAAGCGCTTCACGTTGGTGACGAACAGGTCGTCGCCGACGAGCTGGATCTTGCTGCCGAGCTTCTCGGTCATCAGCTTCCAACCGTCCCAGTCGTCCTCGGCGTAGCCGTCTTCGATGCTCACGATCGGGTATTTCTTGATCAGGTCGGCGTAGATGTCGCACAGCTCGGCGGCAGTGCGCGGCTGCTTGTCCCAGGTGTACTTGCCGTCTTTGTAGAACTCACTGGCGGCGCAATCCATGCCGATCGCGACTTGCTCGCCCGGCTTGTAACCAGCAGCCTCGATCGCGCTCATCACGCGCTGGATGGCTTGCTCGTTCGACGCGAGGCGCGGGGCGAAGCCGCCTTCGTCACCGACGGCCGTGACCATGCCTTCCTTCTTGAGGATGCTCTTGAGGTTGTGGAAGATCTCGGCGCCGGCGCGCAGCGCCTCGGCGAAGGTTTCGAAGCCGAGCGGCACGATCATGAACTCTTGCACTTCCAGGCCGCTGTCGGCGTGAGCGCCGCCGTTGATAATATTCATCAATGGCGTGGGCAAAACGCGCGCCTGAATGCCACCGAGGTAGCGCCAGAGCGGCAGGTCGACGGTGTCGGCGGCGGCGCGCGCACAGGCCATCGAGACGGCCAGGATGGCGTTGGCGCCGAGCTTCGACTTGTTGGGCGTGCCGTCGAGCTCGAGCATCCGCTGATCGACGGAAGGCTGATCGAGCGCGGACATGCCGACGATCGCCGGGCCGAGCTTGTCATTGACGTTTTCAACGGCTTGAAGGACGCCCTTGCCCAGGTAGCGCTTCTTGTCGTTGTCGCGCAGCTCGTTGGCTTCGTGCTCGCCGGTCGAGGCGCCGCTCGGAACCGCCGCACGGCCGAAGCCGGAAGAAGTGTGGACCTCGGCCTCCACCGTGGGGTTACCGCGGGAGTCGAGGATTTCGCGTGCTTGAACGTGCAGAATCTCAGGCATGGGCGGGAGCTAACACGTCCGGAACAGCGGTGCGAGTAGGTTCGTTTGACGGCAGTCGCGCCGGCTTGCTACGCAGGGGATCAAGGGAAATGGCCAAACTAAAGACCAACCCGACTAACGTGCGATGGGCGCGCGCGGTAACCGGTTTGTTTCCGCTTCTTCTCGTGGCGTGCGCAGGCGAGCCGTTGCGGCTCGAGCCGCGACTTGCGCCTGCGCGCAGCATGCCAAACGTATCACTGCCTGCGCCGCCGCCGGCTGCTGGACAGGGGCGCGTCGTACTCGACGCAACGGATGGGCCGATGCGGGTGGCGGCGAAGTTCGACCCCTCTTTCATCCCGCCGGGTGGTGCGACCGAACGTGGCAGGAGTGGAGAGCTTTGCGTCACGCCCTGTGTGGTCGACTTACCGGTTGGCAAGTACCGATTGTTCCTGAGCGCGACCGAGGCGGTCGACGCCGCTTCCGGCGACACCGACGATCTGATCGTGGGCGAAGGCATGCAGGTGTATCGGCGCGCGCCAGGTCGTTACAAGACGCCCAGCCCCATCGACGCCTTGGGACCTGCCGCCGTCCTCGCCGTCTCGTTAGCCGCGCTCACGATCGGCGGCGCGTTGCTGGCTAGGCACGACTCGCGCGCGCCGGGCGCGGGTCTCGTCATCGGCGGTGGGGTGGGCGGCGTGCTTGGCTGCCTCTGGGCTTACAACGCCAGCCGAGCGACTCAACAAGACGGCGCTACCACCGTGTGGCAGATCAATCCGTGAAAATCGTTTCGGGTGGGATTTCACCAACCATAGGAGTTATCGAATGCGCTTCACGACTATCATTCGCTTTGCGCTGATTGCGCTTGGCACCTCGGCTTGTGCCACTTCGTTCACCGGCAGCGCTCACGTGGATGACGGCCGCGCCGGCTGCGAACGCAAATGCAAGGGCCAAGGCATGGAAGTCGCCGGCATGGTTTATATGGGGGAGTACAGCGACGCCTGCATCTGTTCCGTGCCGGGCCAAGCTGCCTCGCGGACCAAGCTCAAGTTGGCGGGCGGCGGCGCGGTCGCGGGCGGCGCTGCCGGCGTCGTGATGCAGATGCAAGCGCAAGCGCAAGCGCAGCACCGGCACAACTAACGCACTTGCCGCACGTGCGGACGAGGCCGACGCGCGCCCGAGTCCGCGCGCGCCGCGCGACATGTTCGTCTCGCGACGTCGCTTGCGCGCCGTGACCGAACCGCTGGTGCGGCGCGCAGCGCAGCACTGCAGGCAGGGCTGAAAGCTCGCGACTGGCTGGAACCGGTACCGGAAAATCGACTTTGGTAAGGTGGCTGCCTTCGGTTTTGGGCCTGCTGGCGCTTGAGTCCGACTGGAATCGGTTCCAGATTGAAGCCGCATGAAGAGCGCTTTTCACGTGCTTTCGACGGTAACGCTGGCGGCCTCGCTGTGGGCGGCCTTGTGGGGTTGCTCGACCAAAAACGACACGCCGACGCTCAGCGCGAGCGGCTGCAGCAGCAACGCTCAGTGCCTGAACGGGCAGGAATGCAGCGGCGGGAAATGCGTGACGTTCACGTCATGCCCGGCCGTGACTTGCGGCGCCGGGCAATCCTGCGTTCAAGGCGTGTGCCGCGCAGCCTGTACGGTGGACGCGCAATGCGGCGCGCTCACCTGCGACGAAACCAAAGGCATTTGCCAGCCTGCGCCGAACCCGGTCGGAAGCGGCGGCGCCAACGCTGGCGGCGGCTCGCCGAGCGCTGGCGGTACCCCTGGTGGCGGCGGCAGTCCGGCCAGCGGCGGTAGCGTGGCAACCGGCGGCATTTCGGGCGGCGGCGGAGCGACGGCCGGCACCGGTACCGGCGGCGGCTCGCCGATGGAGTGCCTGACCGATCCGAACCTCGCACTGGACGGCGGCTGGATCGGCTGCGACCCCGCGCTCACTACCGACAACCCGATGGGCCTGCAAGGCTCGATCTACATGTATCACGACGGCGCCACCTGCACCTCGCCCGTCGAGCCGTGCACGGCTACCGGTTGCTGCATCAAGGGCGCGACCGTCGTCGACGCGACGTTCGCCAAGTGGGGCTGTGGGCTCGGCTTCGAGCTCAATTCGACCGGCGGCGACGCACCGATGAAGAAGCCTTACGCCGGTACGGCCAAGTGCTTCGATATCAAGCTCACCGGTAGCAGCGGTGGCAACCCGGTGCGCATCGCGTACACGCAGTCGGACATGATGGACGGCAAGGTGGCGCCGTTCCTGGAGCTGAAGCCGCTCACGGCAGGCTTCGCCGGCACGGTGTGCTTCAACGACGTGACCTGCCCCACGGAGTGGAAGCCGCCACCCAACTGCATGCTGGGTGGCCCGTACGATTTGCAGATCCAAGTCGTCGGTGGCAACACCGCTGGCGCATTCGACCTGTGTTTGACGCAGCTGATTCCGCACGAGAGCGGCGGCGGCCAAACCAGCCTCGGGCAGATCTGCGGCATCGTCGGCGAGAACGACAAAGAGCACCTGACCGCCGGGCCGTGCCGAATCCAAAACAACGTCGCGACAGCCGGCAACGGCAACCAATGCATCACCGCCAAAGCTGGCGGCGGCACTGCCGGTTTCAAGATCGACTCGACCAGCCTCAACACCGGCGGCACCTCGCCGGTCGCCTACCCGTCGGTCGCGTACGGCTGGCACTTCGGCCAGGCAACGACCGGCACCGGCCTACCCAAGGCGCTCAGCGCGGTCGTTTCGGCGCCCAGCACAGTGACGTACACGCCGCCGTCCGGCGGCAAGTACAATGCGTCGTACGACATCTGGGCGATGCCGACGAGCGCGGGCGCCAACCCGGCGACGCCCGCCGGTGGCGTCGAAGTGATGATCTGGCTCGCGGCCGGCGGTGGCCCGAATCCGATCGGCGCACCCGGCGAAACCGTGAAAATCGCCAATCACGATTTCCAAATCTGGACCGGTACCAACTCGACCTGGCAAGTCGTCAGCTTCTGGTCGAAGGACTACGTCGGCGGCTGGACCAACCAAGACCTGAAACCCTTCCTGCAGAAGGTCGTCGACATGGGCAAAGCCCAAAACGACTGGAACCTGCACTCGATCGAATTCGGCTTCGAAGTCTGGAACGGCGCCACCGGCGGCGAAGTTACGAGCTTCAGTCAGAGCGTGAAGTAGCGCGAGGTCACGTTTCGATCCGTGCCAAGCGCTTCACGCTGTCGATGTCGGCGATGATCATTCGGCCAGCTTGCAGGCGCAGGAAGCCCTGGCGCGTCCAGTCGTTGAGGTGTTTGTTGATGCTCTCGCGCGTGGCGCCAATCAAGTCACCGAGCTCCTGCTGCGACAGCTTGAGCGAGATGCAGATGTCGCTCGATCGCTCGCGTCGCTCACCGAAGCGAGACGCTAGGTCGAGCAGGCTGCGCGCCAGCCGCGTTGGCACGTCGAGGAATGCGGCGTCCTCGCTGCGTTGGCTCAGGCGCCGTAAACGCTTCGAAAGTACGCTCAGCAGCTTGACCGCGATCGGCGACGACTGATTCAGCAGCTCTAGGAATTGCGCCCGCTCTATCACCAACAGCTCGCACGGCTCGATCGCCGTGACCGACGCCGAGCGCGTGCCGCCATCGATCAACGCCACCTCTCCGAAGACTTCGCCCTCGGCCATGATGCCGAGCACGGTGTCGCGCCCATCTGGTCCACACGCCACGACCTTGAGTCGGCCGCGGATGATGGCGAAGAGGGCTTCGGCCGGGTCGCCCTGGGTCACGACGGCTTCCCGGCCTGCGTAGACCTTGACCTTGGCTAGGGCGCCCACGCTGAGCAGCTCCTCGCCAGTCAGCTCTGAGAAGAGCTCGATCGAGCGGAGTAGGGCTTGGTGCTTCTCCAACATTTCGAGGGTTTGCGGGCTGGAGTGTGAACCAGTTCATACCCCGCAAGGCGGCCGGTCGTCCAGAGCACCGGCCGATCAGGCGGGGTAGTACGGCCACCTAGCGCCACAAAAACGTCTCGGCTGTGGGGCAGTTCATACCGATCGCTGCCGATCTCCGAATATTCATTGGGTATCTGGCGGCCCTCGAACGGTCGCCGGCCGGAACGAGAAAAGAGGGCCACGTCATGAGGCCGACACGAGCCGTGTCGGTATCGCGGTGTCGCGACCTTCGTGGGGAGGTGTGCCCAGCAGGAGCTACCGACATGAACCATCAAGACTCATATGTCCGCTCGTTAAAAATAGGTCAATTGAATGCCGACGCGGCTAGCCTGCGACAACTGGCAGTGGCGGCCGACACGGCGTCACTCACGGAAGTGAACCTCGCATTACTGTGGCGTGAGCTGGTAAGCGGCTTGTGTCGCGCAGTGGACGATTTCTTCACCGACGACCGCTGCTACGTCGTACTCAAGCCGAACTTCGATGGCGCGAGGACGGTCCTCGATGGGCGGCGCCTCGAGATTCTGCAGGCCGTCCTGTGCGGGCAAGGGCAGAAGAACATCGCCATCGACCTGGGCCTGGCTCCTTCGACGATCGCGCTCAACGCACGGCTCGGGTTGGAATCGCTCGGTCTGCGTTGCAAACCGTCGCGCGTTCACCCGCTCTTCATGCTGGCCGCCAAGGCTGGCTCGAAGCCCAGCGGAAAGCAGGCGGCCACGCTCAGTTTCGTCGCGCAGGGCGCGGAGCAGCTGCGCGTCGTGTCGGTACCACGACCCGACCGCCGGCTGTTTCGCGTCTTACCGCCCGCCGAGCTGGCGGTGATTCGCCACTTGGTGGAAGGGTTGCGCTACGACGAGATCGCTCACCTGCGCGGCACGTCGACTCGCACGATCGCAAACCAGATCACCGCGGTGTTTCGTCGGATGCGCGCTTCTGGCCGTAATGAGCTACTGTCGCGCTTGTTCTTCGCGGAAGGCTTGGAGCGCGGCCTGCTGCCCGGAGCGACCAGCGACGGAGTCGTTTCAGCGCGTGGAACCGAGTCTGCAGATTTGCGATCCGCGTGACGGGTGCGCCGTGTGCTCAGGCGAACACGGTGCCGGCGTCGAAGTCGTTGCCACCGACGATGGGCTCCCCCTTGCCGGTGATGGCGTGGGCCGCTTTCAGACCCGACATCACCGCACCTTCTACGGTACCCGCCTCGATGCCGTTTCGCGTCCAATCGCCAGCCAGATAGAGGTGCTGGTAGCCCGATTCGTCCGGTCGCGCGCGGTATCGCAGCGTGCCCGGCCAGGCGACGACGTAGCTCTCGTTCGGGCCGACGTTGGCGGCAACGACTTGGAAGTCGAAGCGCTGCTCACCGAACCGTCCATCCAAGTCGATGAACTTGGACCAAGCGATTTCGGTGCCTTCGCGCAGCGCTGGCCACAGGTTCCGCAGCGACTTGTCGAGAAAAGTCTGAGCATTGCTTCGAGCAACCTGCAGTTGGCTCGCGTAGTGAAGCGGACTGCGGACGTCACCGGTGCCGGTCTCCAAAGGGCCGAACAGAGTTGCGATCGTGCCTGGCTGCTCTTTCTGCGGGAAGTCTTGGATGTCTTTGGCCTGACTGTTGTCTTCCCAAGTGCTGTGCGGCCAATCCGAGCCGGACAGGATGGGCGGCTCGTGTCGCCAGCCGAGATCGGCCAGCGAGACATTGAACCACATGCGAATCGCCTGTGATTCGGTGAGCCGAATGTGCTGGAACATCTCGCGCCAGGGCCCTGCGACGTTCGCGAGCGGACCGTGCGTCGAGTCGGTCAGTACGTCCTCGACGACGCCCATCGGCAGCGCGCAGACCACGACGTCGAAGGCCTGCCCGCGCTCTAGGCTCAACTGAACGTGACGCGTGTTGTTGTAGTATGAGTCGAGTGGAAACGCGTGACCGCGGGCCGCCGGCTGGAGCGCGACCGCCGGCCAGCCTTTGCGCGTCTGGCGTTGCCCCGGCTTGCCGTACGTGACGTCGAGTAGCTCGGCACGGGTCGGCGGGTCGGCGATTTGCTGATCGAGCATGATCGTCTCGACCGAACGCGTGGCGGAGCTCACGCGTAGCTCGGTCACGCGGTGATAGAAATGAAACCTTACGCCGAGAACCTCGAGCGCTCTGACCACCGGGGCAATGTACGAATCACCTACCTCGGCGCGCATCTGAAATGCGAACGCACCTTTGTAAGTGAGCATCGAACGCAGCATGGCTTGGATCGCCACGCCCGCCGAGCAGCTCGCCTGAGCCTGATTGCCGTTCTGGTAAGCGATCGTCGCATCGTACCAGGTCCGTACCAGACTCGATTTGTAGGCGAGCTTGGACGCCCCCTGGTCCCTCAACCAATCTCTGAGATCTTTGCTGTCGATCTTCTCGAAGCTGCCAGCGCGCCACAGCTCGTCCGACAGGAACCCGATCGTCAAAGCTAGCCCCAACTCGAACAGGATGATCAGGCGTTGCATCCCGTTTGAGAGGTTCTCGTCCTCGGCCAATGCCATTTTCCCCGCGTCGCGTGCGACGACGCGCAGGGCTTCCACCCCCCAGACCGTGCAGGATTTCCACCAACCGAACAGCACGTCCGTGAAGCGGCTCGGCACCAGGACTGCCCAAGCGTAGACGAACGCCTTGATCGACCACACGATGGCTCCGGCGACTACATTGAAGACGAAGCGGATCGGATGCAGCACGCCGCGCAGCACGCGCGACCATGGCGAGGTCTCGAACGGGGAGACCGGCAGCAAGTTCACGAAAATGCGACAACCCTCGAAGCGCTCGTCGTCGGTATCGTTGCTGACGATCGCAGCGTAGAAGTCGATCAGCGTACCTAGAAACAGCTGCACGATCATGAACGCGTAGTCGAACGGCGTCGCGAACTTACCGCCGGTTCCCGGACACGCCATGTTTTGGGGCATGTAGCGCAGCCAGTAGCTGGCTTTGGCCCGTTTCTCTACGCTGGCAATCCGGTTGTAGCCTTCCGCGCCAACCAGCAAGTTGCGCGCGACGAACTCGCCGAAGAACGTGCCGTACTGGTCTCGGTCGGGCTCGTTCGATTTACTGAGCACCGCGTGCGCGCGGCGGATCAAGGCGAACGCGTTGTGATAGCAGCCGAATAGGTAGTGCGATCCGTTCTGCCGCGTCCGAAAATGGCCGGCGTCGCGACCCGTCGCGCACTTGCCGCCGGCGCGCCAGCCCATTTGGTAGACGTGCACCTCGTACTCGCCGCTGTCGACGAGAGCCATGGCAGCGGACAACCCTGCCGGACCGGCACCGAGCACGACGGCTCGCTTCTTCTTGCCAGGACTATTTTGCATGCAACTCCGCGCGCGAGCCTTGCCAAGCAGAGGCCGTTAGGACCGTACCCATTTGGGCTTGAAGGGCTTGAAACTTGGCGAGCTGTTCGACCGCCACCGCGCCTTGAGTCGTCGAAGCGAGCCAGTAGTGCGCGAGCGACTGTTCGAACGGCTGCTGGGTGCGCCGCGCGTGCTCGGCTGCGCGCGTGAACGCCGCCAACGCGCGCCGGCGCCGCCGCTTGGCGCCGAAGTAGCGCCCGCGGAGAAGCTCGAACGCCGCTTGGGCGGCGGGATACATGCGGGAAAAGGCGCCCAACTGTGCGATCGCGGCGGCGGCCTGTCGCTGCAGCCGCCGCCGTTCGGCCTCGTCGCCGTGGGCAGCGGCTTCGAGCAACCCCAGGTAGACGAGCGTTATTCCGGTGTGGCCGTGTACGGCAGCGAAGAAGACATTCACGTCGCGCCGCTGGCGGCTGAGCTCGAGAGCCTGGTCGGCGAGTTGCTTGGCTTCCTGCCTGCGGCCGACGCCAAACAGTAGCTCGGCGGCGATGCCAAGGCTCGTGAAGCGCTGCAACACCAGACAGTCGCCTGCCACCAACGGAAGCCCACGAGCGCCGAGCGCCAACTCGATGGCGCGTGCTTGCTGTCCGCCGCGTGATACGGCCACGGCAGCCATGCAATTGGCGAAGCCCTCGACCGGCGGCTCCGCCAGCGCCGCGAGCTCGGATGCCTTCACGAATGCAACGCTCGCGGCTTGCAAGCGCCCGTTGCACAGCAGCGCCTCGCCGAGCCCGAAACAAGCACGGTGTCGCCACAGACCCGACCCCAGACGTTCGGCCAGGCTCTGCGCGACCAGCAGCGGCGCTTCGGCGTCTGGGGACTGCCCGCAAAGCGCGTAGTGCATACCCAACAGGACGCGTGAGCTGGTGCGTGCCTGCAAATCACCCGTGGCGTCTGCTGCCCGGATGGCGCGTTGGAGTTGCGGTTCGGCGTACCGTCGCGCGGGTGTCGATGACAGCAGGTATCCGAGACCCGCGATCGTTTCCGCAGCTTCCGGTGTATCGCCGACGTGCTCCGAGAGTCGATAGGCGATGAAGGCCTTGTTGGCGGCCTCGAACAGTCTTCCTTGCCAAACGTCTAGGGCAAGACCGGCGTTGATGATGCGAATGCTGAGCAGTTGGCGTTGCCGCGCTTCGCCCTGGGCCAGGACAGGGGATTGTCGGCCGAGCTTGCCGAGCATGACCCTGAACAACAACCCGAGGATCGTCAGCGGCAGCGAGCCGAGGCCCCTGGGCGGCGCCATTCCGCTCCAGCGCAGCGCGGCGTCGTAGGCTTGACGCGCGTCGACGTGACGGCTCTGACTGTACAGGGCTTGGGCCATCAGCATCGACCAGCGGCCACGGTCGTGGCTGATCGGCAAGACTCCACGAAACGCCGTGTCCTGCTCGATGGCTTGGCGAAACAGGTGCTCAGCGTCGGGGTTGGCGTAACCCTGCAGTGCCTGATCGGCGGCTAGCGCCGAGAAGTGCGCTGCCTGCTGCGCGTTGCCTGCGCGCATCCAGTGGTGCGCTAAACGCGCGGCGACGGCTTCGAGCTTTGCGGCGTGAAGCCCCTCGAGCGCCTGGGCGACACGTTCGTGCAAGTGCCGCTGCTCCCTGGGCAAGAGCAATCGGTACACTACGGCTTGAATCGTCGCGTGCTCGAACTGGTGCGTGCCGCGCGAGCGCAGGATGCCAAACTGGAGCGCTTCGTCGAGCGCCGCGTCCAGTTCGTGGGGCTGCATGCGCGTGGCCAAGACCTCGCGCAACACGGCCAGATCAAGGCTCACGCCCAACACGCTGGCAGTACGCAGCATGTGACGCGCGACCTCCGACAGACGGTCGAATCGGCCCTGAATTAGCTCTTCCAGCGTACCCGCTACCTCGAGCAGCTCGTCGCCGCTGCCAGCTTTGATCTGCACCTGGTCGGCGACCACCTCGACGCGTCCAGAGCTGAGCAAGGCGCGGACGAGCTCGGTGCAGTGCAACGGATTGCCGCGTGAGCTGCGCCAGATCGCCTGGCTGAGCTCTGCGCTGGCGAGCGGTGCGGCCGACAGTCGCGCGACGAGCTGGCCAACCGCTGCGACATCCAACGGCTTCATCGCCAGCACGCGCGCGTCCTGGAGCTTTTGGACAGAGCCCGCTTCGCCAACGCGCTCTGCCAAAATGAACGACAGATTCGTGAGCTGGGCGCGCAGCGCGAGCACCAACTCCAGCGAAGATGCGTCGAGCCAGTGGGCGTCGTCGATGACGATCACCACTTGGCGACCATTCAACCGGTCGCGTAGCAGCTGCACGACCATCTGCTTGCGATTCTCAGCGCGCGTCTCAGGTGACATCTGCTGGACGAGCGGCGCCATCGGGAAGTCGGCGAACAAGAGCGGATTAAGTAGCGAGAGCTGCTCTTCTTGGCCGCGTTCGGCGAGCTTCGCTCTCAGCCACTCGACTTCGTCCGCTTGCTGCGCGTTTCCGAGCAGACGCCGCATGACCGGGCGCAGCGCGAAATAGCCGGAGTATTGCTCGAACTCGTCACACGCCGCGAGCTGCAGCTCAGCGCCCAGCTCGCTTGCCAGCGCCGGGATCTGGGTCAGAAACGCGGTCTTGCCGGCGCCCAACTCGCCCAGCACGAGCAGCGGGCGGTTGTCGCCGCCCGTCAAAAAATCTGCCAGCCAAGCGCCGACCTGGGCGCGTTCCGCTTCGAAGGCTACTGCCGATGTTGGGACGAGCAGTACCTCGCGCGTGGCCCCGGGGCGGTACGCTTCGACGACGCTCTGCATGCCCTTCAGACGTAACGAGGCGTGGTGCATGAAGTCGACGCGCCAGTGCGCGCTCATGAACGTTTGCTCGTCGACCAGCGGGCCAATCGGCGATTGCTCGGCCAAGCGCGCCGCGCGATTCACCGCCGTGCCCAGCACGCAGTACTGCAAGCGACCCTGGCCGCCGCAAACGCCGCAGAAGGCGGGTCCGGTTGCGACCCCCAAGCGCACTGCTAGCCCGAGTGCTTCGATTTGCCTGGAGACATCACTTGCGAAGCGGACGGCTCGCACGCCATCTTCGCCTTGGGCGTGACCTGGCAGACCGAACACGACCAGGCCAGTCAGGCCCTTGTCATCTTGCACCAGCTGGCAGAGCCAGCCGTGGTGGCGGCGGGCCGCTTGCTGCAGCGCGAGCGCGAGCGCGTGAAGATTGGTCGCGCTCAGATCGAGCGTCTCCAGCTGCAAAAATGCCACCGAAACGCGGCGCAGCTCGCTCGGTGGAAGCTGCGCTTGCGAGAGTTGAGTCGACAAGAAGCCGGGAATCTTGGCGGCGGCGACGGCCGTGAGTGGAACCTGTGCGCTGTGCCCAGCGCGCTCCACCGCTTCGTTGCTGTCTTCGAACAAGCTGACCAGCTCGAAGAAGCCGCTGTTGCTGCGGCTTACGCTCGCGCGCGCACCCAGCTCGGCAACGGCGCGTTCGGACAGCGAGACGTGACCGATTCGACAGGCCTTCCCGAGCTCGGCCAGCGCTTGCAGCGGAGCGCCGCTTACGACGTCGCTCCACGTCCCTTGGTCACCGCCGACGGTGTCCAGCATCAGCTCGCCCGTGACCACGACTTGGCGCATCGAGAACCGGTAGCCTTCGGTGCTCGATGGCGTGAGCGCCGCCAGCAGTCTTTGCGAGGCGCTTGCCGCGAGCCAAGTTGTGGCGCCAAGCGCGCGCGGATCGGCGGCTTCCCACAAGCACAACGCACCGTCACCGGCGAAGAACATTACGTCGCCACCGGTGGCGGCCGCCACGTTGGCCACCGCCGCGTACAGCTGATTCAATGTTTCGGAGAGTCGCTCGATGCCTTCCGGGCCCTCGGCGCTCAGGCGCTCGGTGAGTGGCGTAAAGCCGGACATGTCGAGCCACAAGCAACTAGCCAGTAAGCCACGTCGCGACGGCCCGCTCATCTCCCCCACATCGCGTAACGAAACCGCGGGCAAGTAGGCCTTCAGGTACGTCGGCGGCGATTGCATAACAGGGTCCGTGTCTGGGTGGGAATCATGCCCGCGATACGCGGGAGTGCACAAGAACATATTTCGCTGCTGCTGGCTGACGATTAGTGTCCCCGCATGCGGCGCTGCCTATTCATCGACACCTTCCTGCACATAGAGGTTAACTAGTGACTATTGCCACCAGCACTTCTCAATCCCAGGCGAAGTCGCAGAAGCGCCTAGCGATTATCGGCGGTGGACCTTCCGCGCTGGTGGCGGCCTTTCACCTGACGCGAAATGAGCCGGAAGCATACGATATCACCGTCTACGAGATGAGCTGGCGGCTCGGCGGCAAGACCGTCAGTGGACGCGGCGAGCACGGTCGCATCGAAGAGCATGGCCTACACATCTTGTTTGGTTGCTACCACAACGTTTTCGCGACCATGCTCGAGTGTTACGACGAGATGAGCAAGCAGCATCTGGTGCCTGAGTCCGAGCACCGCCTGCAACATTTCTACGACGCGATAAAGCCTCATCACTTCGGGGTGATTGGCGATGACCGGAAAACGCCCTGGGAGCCGATTTTGCTCGAGTTCCCGAGCAATCGCGGGGTCCCGGGCGACGCCCCGTTGCCCAGCTTCTTCGACTTGATGAGCACGCTGTTTCAGCTGGCTTGGATGGTGATCGTCGGACCGCGCTCGCTACGCTTCCTGCATTACGTCATGGGCCCGCTGTTCGACTTCCGGAATCGTTGGACCAAGGCCGCCTTCGATCGCCAGTCGCGGCGCCGCGAGCAGCGCGAGCGCAGGGACGAGGGACATTTGGGCGGAGACATTTTGAGCCGCGCGCTCTTGAGCTTCGCCAAGGGATTTTTGAACAAAGGCAACTGGAGGGGCCGCGCGCTGCTGTCCGTCGTCAAGTTGAGTCAGCGCGTCAGCTTGCCGTTTCAACGCGTATTGCCGTGCATCACCGGTCGTTGGTGGGCCGCTTTAGACTTCATGCTGGCGCTGATTCGAGGGCTGATCACCGATGAGGTCGTCAGCGGTTTCGACGGGTTCGAGGGCATCGACGATTATGACCTGCGTGGCTGGCTGTACCGACACGGAGCGGCCCAGGAAACGCTCAGGTCGCCGTGGATTCGCGTGATCTACGACGCGGCGTTCTCCTATCCCAAAGGCGGGCTGGCGCCGGCGGCTGACCAATGCCAACCGGGCGAACAGGCGGGGGAGTCCGTGGCAGCGGGCGCTGCGCTGCGCGCGTTAATGCTGATGACGGTCACCTACAAGGGGGCCTTCTACAACAAGATGCAAGCGGGCATGGGCGACGTGATTCACGTCCCGTTCTATTTCGTGCTGGGCCATCGCCGCGTGAAGTTCGAGTTCTTTCATCGCTTAACGGATCTGAAACCACTGCAACAGCCGGACGGCAGCTACGCTATCGAATCGATTGAGCTCGACACGCTACCGGTGGCGGTAGACTACCAGCCGCTGATCCAGGTCCGCGATTTGAAATGCTGGCCTTCCGCTCCGCAGCTCGATCGACTGCCGAAAAATTGCGCTGAACGTGCGCGCACCGCCGAGTCTTACGCACAATCAAATGCTCCGAGTCGCCAGAAAATCCTAAAGCGTGGTGACGACTTCGACGCCGTCGTGCTCGGAGTTCCGGTCGCGTGTTTGCCTTATGTTTGCCCCACGCTGTTGGACGTGGACCGTGGCCGCACGGACGAATTCTCACCTCGACTGTCCGACCAGCACCACATCGATACGGTCCAGACGATCGCGGTGCAGCTCTGGTTGAAACCGACGCTGAAGGAGTTGGGGTGGCTCGATCCGTCGCCCCTGCTCAGCTTGTTCTTGGATCCGCTCAATACTTGGTGCGACATGACCCACCTTGAGCCGAGCGAGGACTGGCCGAGCCACCTACGTGCCAAGAACGTCTCGTACTTCTGCGGCGCGCTGCCGCATGAGCACGAATTTCCGCCACCGTCGGCGCTCGGTCAGGTGCTGCCGTTGCGGGCCGCGATCGAGGGCCAAGTGCGCGACATCACCATCGCGTTCCTGGAGCGTGACCTCAGGGAGCTTTTGCCAACTGCGCGTAGCGCGCGCGGTTTCAACTACGGGTTACTGGTCGATCCGCACAACGGCAAGGACCAGGCGCGGCTGGAGGCCGTCTACCAGCGGGCGAACTACGAGCCGCACTCGTTGTGCACCTTGGCGCTGCCCGGCAAGCAGAAGCACCGCATCGAAAGTGACGAGACTGGCTACACGAATCTGTTCGTCACTGGCGATTGGATCCAGAATTATGTGCACTTGGCCTGCGTGGAAGGCGCTTTCCAGTCGGGTATCCGCACGGCGCGCGCCGTGTGCAAGCACTTCGGCGGCCCCGTCGACAAGTACACGATCGTCGCCGAAGGACTGCTGAGTCTACCTGTCGTGGACCCGACCGCGGTGCCTCCGCCGTCGCAGCAGAGCTGAGCTGCCGCGATTCGTTCTGGCTTCACTCCTTTCCGAAGGACGCAGCCGCCTTCGCGGCGGCCTTCCGCGCTTCGCTTTCGCGGTCGCGCTTCTCGTAGGCGACGATGATTTTCTGAACCAGCGGGTGGCGCACCACGTCTTCGTCGGTGAAACCGCAGAAGGCGATGCCTTCGGTGCCGGACAAGAGCTCGCGCGCTTCGCGCAGGCCACTGCGCGCGCCTTGCGGCAGGTCGGTTTGGGTGATGTCACCGGTGACCACGGCTTTGGAGCCGAAGCCCAGCCGCGTCAGGAACATGCGCATTTGCTCGCTGGTGGCGTTCTGGGCTTCGTCCAAAATCACGAATGAATCGTTGAGCGTGCGGCCGCGCATGAAGGCCAACGGCGCGACCTCGATTTGTCCGCGCTCGCGCAGCTGCTCGACCTTTTCGAAATCGAGCATCTCATGCAAGGCGTCGTACAGCGGGCGCAAATACGGGTTCACCTTCTCGGCCAGATCACCCGGCAAGAAACCGAGCTTCTCGCCGGCCTCGACCGCTGGGCGCGCCAGGATGATGCGCTTCACCTTCTTCTGCATCAGCCACGATGCGGCCATCGCCATCGCCAGGAATGTCTTGCCGGTGCCAGCCGGCCCAATCCCGAAGATCAAGTCGTGGGTACGAATCGCCTCGACGTACTGACGCTGCGCGCGGCTCTTCGGCAAGATCGGGCGCTTGCGTGACGTGACGATGATCGTCTCGTCCAGCAGCTCGACCAGCGAGCGTTCCGGATCGGCGCGCAGGCCACGCATCGAGCTTGCGACATCGTTCGGGCCGATGTCGAAGCCCTTGCCGACCAGCTCGGCGGCATCGCGCAGGAAACGCTCGGCGAGCTTGACGTGGTCGGCGTCACCCGCGACCAAGATCGTGTTGCCGCGTAGGCTGACGTCGGCCCCGCTCTGACGCGCGACCTCGCTCAGCAGATTCGACTGGGGCCCGGAGAGGGCGAGCAGGACCTGGGTGCTTTCGACTTCGATGGAGGAGGAGGTGGTGGCGGCTGCGTCCATGTACAAATTTGCTTTATGGGCCTGTGCCCCAAAATCCGCGTGACCGAGTTCAGAACCTTAAAATCCAAGCAAGCCGAGCATCTAGCGCCCGGCGGGCCCCAGCATACGCGCGCCGTGCCTGGTTCGCACGCCGGCCTGGTACTAGCCTTACCAGAATGGCTTCCTTGACCCGGTCTGCTCGCCTGCTCCGGATACTGATCGTCAGCACGTGTGTGCTCCCGCTCGTGGAGGCCTGCGGGCGCTCCGAGCCGGGAGACTACCTGTACAACTCGGACGGCACGATCAGCGTGGCGGCCAGCTCGAGCACGGGTGGAGATTCTGCGACGACGGGTGGCACGCGCAACACCACCGGTGGCGCGAATGGGCGCAGCGGCTCCGGCACCGGCACGGGTGGCGCGAGCGTCGGCTCGGGCGGTAGCAGTACCCCGGGCGGCGGTAAGTCGAGCTTCGGCGGTAGCGGCATCGGCGGCAGTGGCAAGGCGGGCTCAGGTCAAGGCGGCATCGGCGTTGCCGGTAGCGCTTCAGCCGGCACCGGCGCTGGCGGCGAGCCGGGCAATCCGATCACGTGCGGGCAATCCGTGTGCGATTCGTCGACGCAGAGCTGCTGCGTCGGGTTAGCGGGCGCCAATTGTATCCAAAAGAATCAAGCCTGCGGGGGCGCCGTGCTGGGCTGCACGCTCAACTCGGATTGCCCGGGCAACGACGTTTGCTGCATCGCCATCACCGGCGACATCAGGGCTGCATCGAGCTGCAAAGCACGCTGCGACAACATGGGCAACGGGCGCGATCGGCAGCTGTGTCAGGCCGACAACGAGTGCTTGCCGCCGTTCCGCTTTTGCACCGCGACGATTTTCGGCGTCAGCGTCTGCACGCGGCGGCCCTAGCGCCCCACAGGAGCTGCGGGCCGTTTGACCGCCACCGGCTCGATTTTCTGGCCTTCGCTCAGGTCGGCGCCAGCAATCTGCACGACGCGATCGCTCGGACCGATGCCGCTCGCCACTTGCAGCGTCGCTCCGGAGTCACGTTCGATAGTGATCGGCTGCAGGTGCAGCGTGTTGTCGGCGTTGACGATCGCGACCCGCAGCCCCTGCGCGTCGTTCAACAACGCGGTCGCGGGAATTTCGTAGACCTGGCGCGGCGCCGAAAGGTTGAGCGACACCTCGGCGTACATGCCGCTCATCAGCTTGCCGTCCGGGTTCGGCACGCGCACCTCGGTGTTCAACGTGCGCGTCGTGGGGTCGAGCGCCCCGGCGGTGTGCGCGACGTGACCGTCGAAGGTTCGGCCGGTCAGCTCGCGCACCGTCACTTTCGCCGGGCTGTCGACGCTGACGCTCGCGGCGACGTCTTGCGGCACCTGCACGTAGACGCGCACGGTTTCGGTCGCGGCCAAGCGGAACAGTGGCGTGGCGGTGCCGGCCGTCACCAAGCTGCCGCGGTCGACGTTGCGCGCGGTGATCGTGCCGGCGAACGGCGCTGTCACCTTGGAGAAGCGTTGCACGTCGGTCAGTCGACGAATGTTAGCAAGCTCGGCTTCGACCGCCGCTTGCGCGACGTTGATGTTGGCGTCGCCGACCGCGGATTCGGCCTGCGTTTGCTCGAGCTCGGCCTGCGACGCCACGCCGGCGTCGACCAGCTTACCGGTGCGATCGAACTTGCTCTTGGACAGAACACGACCTGCGTCGGCCTGCACCTTGGCGGCTTGCGCTTTGGCCAGCGCTGCGCGCGCCTGCGACAGCTCCTGGTTGATCTCCGGCGTTTCGATTTCCAGAAGTAGCTGGTCGGCCTTCACCTTGTCGCCCAAGTCCACCAGCCAGCGCGCCACGTAGCCGTTGGCGCGCGCGTAGATCACGGCCTCTTCGAGCGGTTGGATGCTGGCCGGCAGCTTCAGCGCTCGCTCGCTCGAGACTAACTTGGCCGGCCCGACCGCGAGGCGCGCCGGGGCTCGGCCGTCCTTTTCCACCTGCTGCTCGAGAGCGGCACGGGCGGCTTTGCGCGGCAGGAACACTACGAAGAAGAGGCCGCTCAGCGCCGCCACCGCGACGACCGCAAGCGCGAGCGCGCGCCCGAGTGACAGCCGCGCCGGCGCCGGCAACGCGAAGCCGAGCTCCGCGTTGGGGGCGTCGGTCGTGCGGGGCTTGTCTGTGTCGTCCATACTCAGATTTCCTCCAAGACGATTTCGCGAGGCGGCTGGCGGCGCAAGAGCGAGTACATCACCGGTACGAAGAACAAGGTCGAGAGTGTGGCGCAAAGCAAGCCGCCGATCACGGCGCGGCCGAGCGGCGCGTTCTGCTCGCCGCCTTCACCCAGCCCGAGTGACATCGGCAGCATGCCGATCATCATCGCCAGCGCGGTCATCAGCACCGGGCGCAGCCGCGTCATACCGGCGGCCAGCGCGGCTTCTACGGCATCCACGCCGAATTTGCGCTGTGCATTGGCGAAGCTCACGACCAAGATGCTGTTGGCGGTCGCGACACCGACGCACATGATCGTGCCCATTTGCGCCGGTACGCTGAACGTCGTCCGTGACACGAACAGCATCCAGGCGATGCCGGCGAGCGCGCCCGGCAGCGCCATCAAGATGATGAACGGGTCGAGCCACGACTGAAAGTTCACCACGATCAACAGATACACGAGCAACACGGCGAACAAGAGCCCGTAGCCGAGCGCGTGAAAGGAGCTGTCCATGCTCTCGACTTGACCTTTCAGGTTCAGGCCGACGCCGCGCGGCAACTTCGGCTTGGTCTCCGCCACCAGCTGGTTCAGCCGTTCGGCGACCGATGCCAGGTCGGCGCCGTCGACGTTGGCGTGCACGTCGAACGTGCGTGCGATGTTGAAATGCGTGATGTTGGCCGGGCCATCGCTGCGGCTAATCTGCGCCATGTTCGACAGGAACTGCGGCGTACCGCCAGGCGTCGAAATCGGCGTTTGGCGGAGCGCGTCGATCGAATCCATGCCGTACTGCGGCGTCTGAACCGAGACCAGGTACTGGATACCGCGCTTGGGGTCGACCCAGAAGCTCGGCGCGACCTGCCCGCTCGACGACAGCGACACCAAGAGATCACTCGCCACGTCGCGCTCGCTCAGCCCAAATTGGCTGGCCATCGTGCGATCGACGTTGACGCGCAAGGATGGCACGCGCGGCACCTGCGCCAGTCGCACGTCGGCCGTGCCCGGAATTGCGGCGACTTTGCGGCGCAGCACGCTGGCGAGCTTAAACGCCTCCTGCTCGCGTCCCGGCGCGCTGACGACTTGCAAGTCAATCGGCGCCGGCAAACCGAAGTTCAGCACCTGGGTCGAGATGTCCGGCGGCAAGAAGAAGAACGTCGACTCCGGGTACACGTCGTTCAGCTTGCTGCGGAGCTTGCGCACGTAGTCGGCGGTCGACCCGTGGCCCTCCTTCAACGACAGCATGATCTGGCCGTCGGCTGACGATATCAATGCGCCCTCGCTGAGCGAAAGATTGATGCCGCTGTACGGCACGCCAATATTGTCGATTTGGTTTTCGATCTCGCGCGTCGGAATCACTTCGCGGATCGTCTGCTGAATGTCGGCGATGTGCCGCTCGGTCTCTTCGATGCGCGTGCCCGGCACGCCGCGCACGTGCAATTTGATCAAGCCGGCGTCGACGCTCGGGAAAAAATCGCGACCCACCAGCGGAAACAGCGCCAAGGACGCGATGACGAAGGTCGCGAACCCGCCGATGACCAGCGGCCGGTGCCTGAGCGCCAACGCCAGGTAGCTGCCGTACCAATCGCGCATGCGCTCGAAGCCGCGCTCGAAGGCGGCAAAAAATGCCGAACGGTTGCTGTCGTGGCCGGCGTTGTGGTGCGCCGCGGCCTCCTTTTCGAGCAGGTATTTGACCAGCGTCGGCACTAACGTCCGACTCAAAAGGTAGCTGGTCAGCATCGCGAACACGACCGCCAGCGCCATCGGCGCGAACAGGTACTTGGCCGGCCCGGTGATGAATGCGACCGGAAGGAACACGATGCAAATGCACAATGTGGACACGAACGCGGGCACCGCGATCTCTTGCGCACCGTCGATGATCGCGCGTAAGAACGGCTTTCGCTGCGCCATGTTGCGGTGAATGTTCTCGAGCGCGACGGTGGCGTCGTCGACCAAAATGCCGACCGCCAGCGACATGCCGCCGAGCGTCATCACGTTGAGCGTGTGACCGAGCGCGTACAACAAGGCAATCGAAACCAAGATCGACAGCGGGATCGAAATGACGACGATCAGCGTGCTACGCCAACTGCCCAGGAACAGAAAGATCATCAGCGCCGTCAGGGCGGCGGCGATCGCAGCTTCCTTGGCCACGCCGTCGACTGCCGCGCGCACGAACACCGCCTGGTCGAACAGCAACGACGCCTTGATCTCGGGTGGTACCTTGGCCATCGTCGTCGGCAACATGGCACGGATGCGCGCCACGACGTCGAGCGTGCTGGCGCTGCCCAGCTTCATGATGCTCATCAGCACCGAGCGGCGGCCGCCGACGTGCACCATGCTGGTTTGCGGCGAATTGCCGTCGCGCACGTTGGCCACGTCGCGCACGTAAACCGGCGTTCCGCGCACGTTTTTGATCGGGATCGCGCCGATCTCTTCCATCAGCTCCGGGCTGCTGTTGATCACGACCGGGTACTCGGTGGGGCCCATCTTGGCGGTGCCGGACGGCAGAATCACGTTGCCGAGCCCGAGTGCGGCGTTGACGTCGCGCGCCGACAGCCCCCAGGCGTACAGCCGCTTGGGGTCGATATCGATCATGATCTGGCGCTGCTTGCCGCCGTACGGCCACGGCACCTGGGCGCCCGGCACGGTCACGATGTCAGCACGCACGTAGTTCACGCCCATGTCGAACAGCTGTTGCTCGCTGAGCGTCTCGCTGCCCAACGCCAGCTGCACGATAGGCACGTTCGACGCGCTATAACGGATGATCAACGGCGGCGTAGCGCCCGGCGGCATCATCCGTACCGCGCCCTGCGACACCGCCGTCACTTGAGCGATGGCTTCTTCGATCTTCGCCTGTGGCTGGAAAAAGATCTTAATCACCGCGACGCCAGTCAATGTCTGGCTGTCGACGTGATCGATGTCGTTGACCACCGTCGTCAGGTAGCGCTCGAAGTTGCTGGTGATCCGCCGCTCCATGTCCTCGGGCGGCAGCCCGCCGTAGTTCCAGACCACCGAGATGACCGGGATGTCGACGTTCGGGAAAATGTCCGTCGGCATCTTGAGGATCGACAGCACGCCGACCACCACGATCAACAGGGACATCACGACGAAGGTGTAAGGGCGCTGGAGCGCCACTCGAACTAGCCACATTGCTGCACCGAAAGAGGCTGGGCCATGGGAAGCGGGGGCAGGTAGGGTTTGTAGGGACGCCGTCCCCCAACGTCCAATACATTTCAACTTTCTTGATCGGCTTTTGCCGCGACTCCGGCTTCTCGCCGCACATCGTGCAAGAGGCGCAGACCGGCGTGCTGGCGCCGGTGGCGGCTGGCTTCGGCTCGTCGATCTTGCCCGACATGGTGCGTGAGTTTCGACGTGCTGACATCTTGCTACGGCCGGTCATCGGTTCGCCTTACGACCGAGCTGCGGTGGTCTGGCGGAGCAGCGACGGTTCGCTGGCGGTCGCACGCTTCATCGAGACGCTGCGGCGCGTCGGCGTGAAGCGCGGTCGCCGCGCGTCACGGCCGCGCGGCGACCGCGAACGGAGCGCCTAGCCGCGGCTTCTGAAATTGGCGTACGCTCGGCGTTGTGCCGATTCAGATCAAGAAAGCATCGCGCCGCGACCTGGCGAAGATTAGCGGGCTGGCCGGGCAGTTGGTGCGGCAACACTACACGTTCGACCCGAAGCGCTTCTTGTTGATCGAGAACCCCGAGCAGGGCTACGAGTGGTGGTTCGGCAAGGAGCTACTGAACAAGCAGGCGATCATTCTGTGCGCCAGGCTCGACGGTGAGCTGGTCGGTTACTCCTACGCGCGGCTCGAGCCGCGCGACTGGAATTCGCTGCTCGATGCTTGCGGCGCTTTGCACGACATTTTGGTGGCCGACTCCGCGCGTCGCCAAGGCGTGGGCAAGCAGCTGCTCGAGCGTACGCTTGCCGAGCTCAAGGCCCGCGGCGCCCCGCGCGTGGTCTTGCACACCGCAATCAAGAACCGCGCCGCCCAAAAGCTGTTCGCGGCGGCCGGCTTTCGCCAGACGATGCTCGAAATGACGTGCGAGCTTTGATTGGGGATGCGTGAAAGTTTCCCCAACTTTTGGTAAGTTTGAACGTCCATCACCTTGGTGCGCTTCGTTCGTTTCATCGCGGTTCTGCTGGCTTGGGCGCTGTGTCCGTTGGCACTGCACGGCTGCGCGTCCGGCGCGCATCCGAAGCTGTCGCTGAAGCCGGATGAGCCGGGCTTTTACGACTACTCGACGCCCAGCTTTGGCTCGCTCTCGGAGTTTCAACAGCTCGCGGCGATTCCGCCCAACGCCGCGGAGCGCCCGGCGATCACTGGCGCCAAGTTCGTGATCACGAGCTTCTCGGAGCCGGCCAAGCGTCGCCTACACTTCTTGGATGGCCGCTATTATCAATTCCACGACGAGTGGGCGTGGTTCCGCCTGCTCAACGGCCAATCGGTGACCGGGATGGACCCGCTCGCAAGGCGTCGGTTTGCAGCTCCGGACGACGCGCGCCACTGGGCCGTGCAACACGAGGACGACTTGCCCGAAGGGCTCGAGGTCAACGACGGCCGCTTGTACGCGCGTCATTTCTACGATCTGAGCTTGGCCGAAGACGAGCGGGGTCTAGGCGCCGGCAGCTTGATCCACGTCGAGGCGCGCGCACAGCGTCCCGAGTTGTGGGGCTTCGAGGTCGACTACACCGATCCGGCGAAGGTGCCCGAGCTCTTGGTCTTCTTCGCCGAGCTCGACAAGGCGATTCCGCCGCCCGCGCGCGGCAACCTCAGGTGGTTCGCCCGTTCACCCGAGCAGCTCGAAGTGGGCAAGCAGCTGATGGCGCAGAACCCGAGCTTGAAGGGTCGCGTGCTCACTTACGGCGACGTCAGCATTCCAGGCGAAACCGCGATCTACACCAACGGCATCGTCGCTGGGCGGCTGCGCGCCTTCCGCGAGCTGTCGCGGCTCGCCGACTCCGAGCCTGAAGACATCTTGCTGCTCGGCGCGTTGCCCGAGTACCTGCCGCAGGCGCGCGGGCTCGTTACCGCGATTCCGCAGACGCCGCTCGCGCATCTGAACCTGTTGGCGAAGAGCCGGCAAATCGTCAACGCCTATCGCGGCGGAGTTCTCGACGATCCTGAGGTGCAGGATCTGGTGCGCAGCCGTGCGCCGGTCGTGCTGTCGGCGGAGAACGGCCGGCTACGGTTTCATCGCCTGACATCGCAACAATACCAGTCGTGGCAAGCGCTGTTGCGTTCGGATCCGCCGACCGTGCCGAGCGTGAGCCTGAACGGCGTCCCCTACCTCGTGAAGCTGTCGGAGATCGAGACCGCGCAGCTGTCGCGCTACTCGCCGCTGATCGGCGGCAAGGCCGTCGGCATGGTGCATTTGCTGCGCGGGTTGGGCCCAGGCACGCCGCAGAACGGCGTCGGTACGCTGCGCGCCGACGTGCCGGATCGGCCGCTGGCGCTGACGATTCGCGGCTACCGCGAGCATCTCGCGCCGCTGCTGCCGGAGCTGCGCGCGCTGTTGGCTGACGAGAACTTCCTTAAATTCAAGAAGCTGCGTTTCTTGGCGCTGGAAGGCGCCAAGGAGTTCGTCAACAAATTCCCGAGCAAGAAAGATCGCGCGCTCGCCAAGAGCTACGAGAACCCGCAGGCAATCGGTCCGATCGCCGGGGTCGTGCGCAAAGGTGGCGTGCAGTATATGGTGCGCCACGCGCCGTTGCCCGCTGGTCTGCAAACGGAGCTCGACAAAGTGTTGCCGCAGCACTTCGCCAACTACTCGGCGGACCAGGGGCTGCGCTTCCGTTCGTCGAGCACGGTCGAAGACATTGAAGGCTTCAACGGCGCCGGGCTGTACGATTCTTCGACTGGCTATTTGGCGTCGCGCAAGGCGGCCGGCAAAGACCCGAAGCGACCGAGCGTCGCCGACGCCGTGCGCAAGACTTGGGCGTCTTACTTCAGCGCCGAGGCGTTCGAGGAGCGGCATCAGAACCACATCGATCACCTGGCCGCCGACATGGCCGTCTTGGTCCACGCGCGCTTCGACAACGAGAAGGAGCAGGCCAACGGCGTCTTCACCTTCACCGTCTCGCCAGGCGCCGAAGAGCTGGCCATCGACGCGCAACCTGGTGCCGTCAGCGTCACCAATCCACCTACCGATCGCCTGGTAGTCCCAGAGAGCACGCATGTGCGCAAGAACGGCGAAGGGTTCGTGATTCAGCGCCAATCGCTGTCGTCGCTGATGGAGCCGGGCCAGCAGGTCATCAGCGACGCAGATTTGCGCGAGCTGTTCGACTTGGCGGAGGCGTTGACCGTCAAGCACCTAACGCAGGACAACAGCGGCGTGCCGCCCGCCCAGCAACGGCGCGCGCTGGTGATGGACTTCGAATTTCGGCGCGTGCTCGCGGGCTGGCCGGCGCTCAAACAGGGTCGGAATCCGCCGCGCTTCGTGGTCAAGCAAGCTCGGCCGCTCGAGCCGAGCCCGCACGTCTCAGCCGAGCTGCGCGCCGCGCCGATTCCGCACGATGTGCTGTCGCGCGCCCGACGCATCGAGACCAAGCTGTGTCACGGCGCGGGGCTGGAGCTTTCGGCGCTCAGCGTGTTCACGAATCCCGACGCCGCGCCCGACCTCGGTTACTCGCAGCAACCGCTGGTTGCCGGAGTCGGCGTGACGTTCGCTGGCGTCGCGCCGCGCGTGTTCACGCACCTGGAGCAGCGCGCTGCACGAGCTTCAGCCGACGCTCTCGCGGTCGAGCTGCTGCCCGGCTTCGCCTTCACGCAGGTCGAGATTAAAGGCGGCGTCGCGACGCTTTCGCTGGCGAACGGCGCGGTACGCCAGGTTGCAGTTCAATGTGAGAACCGGCTCGACTACGCTGAGCCGCGCGAGCTTTTACGGAGTTTTCTCGAGGCTCCGGCAGCGGCAAACTAGCTTTTGCAAGCATGCCAGCAGGGGAACAATAGGAAGGCGGGAACCGCGAATTCCTGGACGAAAGGCGAATGCGATCAGCGGTCAGGGGAAGAAGGGAAGGGCGAGACCTCAGATTTGGGGTGGGTGGTACGGGCAAGCTCGCGGCCAGCTGGCCGCGCAGGCAAGGCCTGCCCAAGACACGGCGTCTTACATAAGCGCTGTTCGCCGCAAATCTTGGCCCAACCGCGTCCGAGTCGTTACTCCGAAAGCCAATGCGAGGCTTGCGCAGATGGATTGGAGTCGGCGCGGCGCTAGGCGTCATCGTGGCGCTGGTGCCGGTGGTGCGCGGTAGCATCGCGATCGAGGCGCCGCTCCGGAAATTGACCAGCGCCGTGGGCGCGACGCCGAAGAGTAAGGAGCCGCCGAAGCTCGACGGGCTCGACCTGCTGCGCTTGGATCTGCGGCCGCAGCGCGTGATGGCGCCGCTAAAAGACGGGCAAACCGCCGAGCTCACGCTCGACCCCGCGATCCAACGTGCGGCGCGCGCGCAGATGCAAAAATACCGGATGCCCGAGAGCGGCGTCGTCGTGATGGAAGTGAAGACGGGTAAGCTCCTCGCCTACGCTAGTTATGTGAACGAGGGCGAGGCGTTCGACGTCAACGTTCGCGCTGAAGCGCCGGCGGCCAGCGTTTTCAAGGTCATCACCGCCTCGGCGTTGGTCGAGCGGGCCGGTCTGACCGCGGAAACCGAGCAGTGTTACCACGGCGGCAAAAGCCGCATCTTGCCCGACGAGCTGGTCGACGACGCGCGCCGCGACAAATGGTGCGCGACGGTGGCGATCGCGATGGGGCGCAGCTTGAACGTGGTGTTTGCGCGCTTGGCGCAGAAGCACCTCACGCCCGAGGACGTCGCGCAGATGGGCGGCGCGTACGGCTTTGGCGCGCCGATTCCGTTCGCGGTCGAGAACGAAGCACCGAAAATCGAGATCCCGCAAGAACCGACCGAGTTTGCGCGCGCGTCGGCTGGTTTTTGGCACACGACGATGTCGCCGTTGCTCGCGGTCTCGATCGCGCAGACGGTGGCGAACGGCGGCGTCACGCTCGAGCCGCGCGTGGTGGCCGGCGTTTCCCGCGGCAACGAACAGCTCTGGAAAGAAGAGCGCGAGCCGCGCGTGCTACGCCGCGCGATAAAGCCCGAGACCGCGGCCCAAGTCGCGAAAATGATGCGCGAGACGGTCGCCAACGGTTCGGCCTTCAAGAGCTTCCACGATGCGCAAGGCAAGCCCTACCTGCCCGGCGTGAGCGTAGCCGGCAAGACTGGTACGTTGACCGACTACAAGCTGAATCGTTTTTACACCTGGTTCATCGGCTTTGCCCCAGCCGATGCTCCCGAGGTTGCGATCTCGGCGTTGGTGGTGAACACGCCCGACTGGTCGATCAAGGCGCCGCAGATGGCGCGCGAGGTGCTGCGCGCCTACTTCGAGAAGAAGGGCATGACCTTGCCCGATCGCGTCGCCGCCGCCGAGCCGTGATTCTATGACTCGCTGACCAGGGGTGGGGTAGGGCGGCTGAACCACGCGCATCACCGCCAAAAGCTCGCGGGAACCTCGCGAACGCTGCGGCCTGGGCCGGCTGTGCCAGCGCCATTGGCACGACTTCCGTACGACACCAATGTCGCGCATCGAAGTCGCGGTGATGTGAATGTCTGGCGATTTGTGTGCGTCTAAGGCTGACTGCGCCGTTTCGCAAGCGATGGCCCGCGGCTTGCAGTCAGGCTGCATCGAGGAAAACGTGAAGCACGGGGCCAGGCTTTTTTACGCGATTGCCGCGACGCTGGGAGCGGTTGCGGTTGCGGCTTGCTCGATGACTGACGCTACGGCGGGCGCCGGCAGTGCGTTCGATGGCAACGACAATCGCGGCACCAACTCCGGCGGTGGCAGCGCCAACCTTGGACCTGGCGTTCCGGTGATGCAGCCCCAGCCGGAACAAGAAGTCGATCGCGCGTTTCGAGTGCCGGTCGTGAGCGGACACTGGGTCTGGACCGCGAATCCGAAGTCGGGGCGCGTCGCGTTGATCGACGCCACTAACTTCACGGTCAAGACGGCGCTGGCGGGTGCGGGGCCCACGTACCTGGCGGCGCTGCCGGCACCGACCGGTGGTTCGCGCGCGCTCGTCATCAACACCGAAAGTCACGACGCGACGCTGTTTCAGACCAACGACGCCGGTGACATCGAGACTTTGGCCAGCTTGCCCGTGCACCAAGGCGCGAACGCTTGGGCGGTTACGCCCGACGGTCGCTTCGCGCTCGCGTGGACGGATGCGAGCGCGCTCGGCAAGGCCGATCCGAGCGAAGGTTTTCAAGACATCACGGTGGTTGATCTGGGCGCCAAAGCGCCGTCGTCGAAGCGGCTGAGCGTTGGCTACCGACCCGCGCGCGTGTTGATGGTCGACGACAGCTCGTTCGCTTACGTGGTGACCGACGCTGGCATCGACGTCATCGATTTGCGCGCAAAATCCGGTCCCTCGATCACCAACGAGATCGAGCTCAGCGACGATCCGGCCAACGATACCGCGCATCGCGATGTGAACATGACGCCCGATGGCGCGTTTGCGTTCGTCAGCCGCGCGGGCAAGAACTTCGTGACGGTCGTCGACGTTGCGCACGGCGAGATCAAGAACGTCGAGTTGGCGGGCGTCGTCACAGACCTCGACTTGAACGCCGATGGCACGATGGCGGTCGCGATCATTCGAGATCAGGTCATCCCCGCGAACATCGCGGGCGCGGGGGCAGGCGGGCAGTCACAGACAGTGGGCGGGGCGAGCGGGGGGGGCGGCGCTGATGCCGGGAACGGTGGGGGGGGAGGGCTCGACGGCGGTGGCGCGGGGGGGGGTGGCCGTATGGCCGTGGGCGGGGCGGGCCCGGTGACGGCACACGGCTCGCTCGCCGTGCTGTTGCCGGTGGCGACGATCTTCGCGCAGCCGAAAGTGTTCACCACGCTTCAGATCGACGATGTGTTCGGTAGCGTCGAGCTTGGTGCAGAGCACGGCCAAACCGCGCTCTTGTTCTCGAACGCAGTGGCGAGCACGCATTTGACGCTACTCAACTTGGCCGCAGCCGCGCTCGAGCACCGCACGGTTGACCTTAAGTTGCCGATTTTTTCAGCGGTTTCGACCCCGGACGGCGCGCACGCGATCGCGCTTTTGCGACCCACGGCCGGCAGCAAGCAACCCGGCGCGTTCGCCGTCGTGCCGGTTGCCAAGAATCTGCCGCCCAAGATTCAGGGCACGCGGGCCGTCACGGTTCCAGTCGACCTGACCAAGAATACTCCGGCGATGGTGGCGATCGACGACCACCGGGCGCTCGTGACGGTGACTGACGGCGCCGGGGTCAACTTCGCTTATTTGGTCAGCATGCCCGAGCTCACCGTCGAGCCATTCGCGCTCGACAGCGTGCCGCTGCCGCAAGCCAGCGGCCTCGTACCGGAAGCCAACCAGGCGTTCGTGGCGCAGCAGCATCCGGAGGGCCGTATCACCTTCATCGACTTGGATTCGAAGGAACTGCACACGCTGACGGGCTTCGAGCTTTCCACCGAGGTCGGCAAATGAGCGGCGCGGTCTGGCTGGTGCGCACTGGTGCTGGGCTGTTGCTCGGAATTGCGTGCCTGAACTGCAGCTCCGCCTCGGATCCGAGCCCGAGCGGGACCAGTACTGCAAACGGTGGTCCGAACGGCAATCCAAGCCTCGGGACGGCTGGCAGCGCTTCCAGCGGCTTCGGAGGCTCGACCAGCGCTGGTCAACAGCCGGGCGGCAACAGCACCGCCGGTACCTCGAGCGCCGCCGGCTCTGGGGGCGCGCCGATCGTCGTCGTCCCGCCGGAAAAAGTCGAAGAGTCGTTCCTGGCGCCGGTCGTCACCGGCAAATTCGTCTTCAGCGCCAACCCCAAGAGCGGTCGCGTGGCGGTAATCGACGCCGAGACCTACGCCGTCAAGCTGTTCAACGCCGGATTCGGGCCCAAGTACATGACCGCGATCCCCGGCAATCAGGGCGCGATCGTGATCAACGAGCTGTCGCACGACGCGACGCTGTTTCAGCTGTCGGGCGACGAAGTTACGGAATCCGACCTGATCTTGCCGGTGCACGTCGATGCCAACGCCTGGGCGACTAGCCCCGACGGTCGCTTTGCGATCGCCTGGACCCGCATCGAGAGCGACCAAAAGCTCGACCCCACCGCCGGCTCGCAGACGATCACCGTCCTCGACCTGGACAAGGGGACTTCCAAGGGCTTGTCGGTCGGCTTTCATCCGACGAAAATCGTGGTCGATGACCAGAGCGCGCGCGCTTTCGTCGTCAGCGACGACGGTATCAGCGTGATCAGGCTGGCCGATAAATCCGAGATGTCGTTGTTGGTGCACGTCTCCGAAGACCCGCTCGAGGCACCGGCAGCGCGTGACGTCAACATCCTGCCGGATGGTTCGTACGCGGTCGTACGTTTGGAGGGCAGCACGAAGCTGCGCATCGTCGACTTGAGCAAAGACGACGTGATCACCGCCTACGACTTCGGGGCGCCGATCGCCGACGTCGACTTGAGCGTCGACGGTAGGCTGGCATTGGCGGCCGTTCCCGGACTGCACCAAGTCGTGCTGGTGCCGATGCCGCCGACCGGCGATGCGGCCGGCTTCGAGCGCGTGATAATTCCTACGCTCGAAATTGCCTCGAGTATTGCGCTGTCCGACGGGTCCGAGCTGGCGCTGCTCTACCAAAACGGCGTCGATAACAGCCACTTGATCGTGCTCGATTTGCGCGACGGCATGGGCCGCGGGGTGCGCACCGTCGATCTGAAGGGGCCGGTCAGCGCGGCGTTCGCGGCGCCGGGCGCGGCGAACGCGATCGTTTTTCAGAAGCCGATCAAGGGCAGCGCCAAGGCCGGTCTGTTCAGCGGCGTCCCCACGCTTCAGAAGCGCGCCGCCAAGCTCGTTGGTACCGACGCCGTGCCCAGCGCGCGGGCGTTCGACGCCACGGGAAGCTTTGCACTAGTCACGGTCGGCAACGAGAAGTCGACCGCCTACGGCGTGTACTCCGTTCGGCTCGACACGATGCAAGAAGACTTCTTCGAGCTTGCCAGCCCGCCCGCGACGGCCGCGACTGGCATCGTCCAAGAGGCTGGGCGCGGCTTCGTGGCGCAGGTCCACCCCGAGGGTCGCATCACGTTCATCGATCTGGAGACGGCACACGCTCACACGATTACGGGTTTTGAGCTAGCCGCACGCATCGTTCAATAGGTGGTGAGGATTCGACAATGACGAGACTGACTAGTTACGTTCCAGCCCTGTCCAGGCTCTCCCTGCTGCTGCTCAGCGTGGGTTGTGGCAGTCGCCCCGCGGCCTTCGATTCGGCATTCGACCCCGGCGTGGACACCGCGACCCCGACGGATCCGAGCGGCAAGATGCAGGTGCGTGGGCTGACCGGGTCGGTGGCGCTGCTCGATCCAGCGCTCAACCAGGTGATGATGTTCACCTCGCCCGAACCGTTCGCGCTGTCTACCGAGCGGCTGCCGGTCGGGCGCAACGTCGTGCAGTTCACGAGCTCGCTCGACCGTCAGAAGTTGTTCGTGCTCTCGCGCGGCGTGACACCTCGCTACAAGGCGACCGACGAGGCACCACAGCTGCGCGTGTTCGACGGTAGCAGCACGCCGCAAGAGCTCGAGAACTTCGAGCTGCAAGACCCTTACGACAAGCTCGAGATCGATCCGCAGGGTGAATGGCTGATTGTGCACGGCAGCGAAGGGCTGGTGTCGAATCCCAACGAGCTGATCCTGGTACATCTAGGCCAGAGCGGCGCAACGACCACCAAGCTGCGGAGCAAGACACTCGACAGTTACGCCGGTAAACCCGTCCGCTTCACGTTCACCAGCCGGCTCGCGATTCCCGGCGCCACGCCGCGGCGCTTGTTGGTCGTGCAGCGCGAAAAAGACCTGGCGATTATCGACCTGGAAGACTTGGATGCGCCGGAAATCACGGTTGGGTTGAAGCAACTCGCCAACGGTGACTACGCGTCGCCACTCGACGTCGTCTTCCACGACGGCATCACTGATGAGATCAACCCGATGCTCGCCGTGCAGCTGGCGAACGACTCCGACGTGTACCTGCTGACGATCAACGAAGGCAAAGACACGACCCATGCGCTGTCGCTCGACCCGAATCTGGTCGACGTGGGCGGCGTACCCAGCGAGCTCGATTTCGTTCAGACCCGCAAAGACGGCGGGCTGCGGCTGGCCGCGCTGGTGCCGAGCAAGCAGGTCGCCAAATTGATTGATCCGTCATCCGGTCGCGTGCTCGACGTTCCGCTCGGGGCCGCCTTCAGTAAGATCCGCCGCATCACCAGCGAGGTCAGCGAAAAATCGGGCGAGGACATCGCGCTCTTGTACGGCGAGTCGACGAACCGGATCGCGTTTTGGCACCTCGGCACCACGACCGGCACGCCGTATCGCAGCATCGACGCCTACACGATTGGCATCAACGTGAGCCAGGTGTTCGACATTCCGACCGAGCAGAACGCAGACTTTGC
>JBBRMI010000033.1:0-51060 GCA_038230915.1 Polyangiales bacterium
GCCAGTTTCTTCCTAGATCGGGAGATCGGGAGCGAGAATTTTGGGGGTTCGCGCTGCCGCCCGCGGAGGTCGGCCGCGCGCGGCGAATCTCGTGCCCGACTCCAAGGAAATAATTTTTGTTTTGGTCCTCCAAAACAAAAATTGCGTTCCCTCGCAGGACTCCCGATCTCCCGATCTCCCTGTGAAAAAATCTCGAGCTAGACAGGGGTGGCCACGCGACGCCACGGTAGTTTCTGCAAAGCGGACTGCGGAGTGGCAGCCAAGAGAGACGCTACTGCAGCTGCTTGAGCAGCTTGGCGTAGATGCCGCCGAAGGCGCCGTTCGAGAGCAGCGCGATCGTGTCGCCGGGTGCGGCGCGCGCGGCAAGCTCGGCCAAAATCGCGTCGACCGACGGCATTTGTTGCGCGGAGCGGCCGCGCGCGTTCAGCTCGGTCACGACGGCTGCCAAGTCGAGCCGCTCGTCGGCGGCCAAGTTGTCGCGACCGAGCGGCGCGAACAAGACTGCGTCGGCGTCGTCCCAGCATTCGGCGTATTCGCGTTGATGCAGGTTGCGGCACGCGGTCGCGCTGCGCGGCTCGAATACCGCGAAAAGCTTGCCGCGCGGATGCTTTTGCTTGAGCGCCTTCAAGGTCTCGCGCACGGCGGTCGGGTGATGCGCGAAGTCGTCGTAGACCGAGATGCCGCGCGGCGCTCCGATCAGATCCTGACGCCGTCGCACGCCTTCGAAGCGTGCGAGTGCCGGCCCCAGGTCTTTCAGCTTGGCGCCGTAGCCTTGCGCGGCCGCCGCCAGCGCGGCCACGGCGTTGCGCAGGTTGTGGTGCCCCGGCATCGGCAAGATGTAACGCCCCGCCAGCACGCCGCCGGCGAACAGCTCGAACGTGGTGCCGGCCTCCGAAAAGCTGGCCGGCGCCGCCAGCCAGTGCGGCGGCTTGCCCGCGGTGTCTTCGCCTTCGAGCGCATACCAAGCGACGTTGGGCGAGTCGCCGAGCGTGGCGTCGACCACTTGACGCACCAACGGATCGGCGGCGTTGGCGACCACCAGCGCATTTTCGGGCAGCTTAATCAGCAGCTTTTCGAAGGCGTCGAGATAGCTCGCTAGCGTTGGGTAAATGTCGATGTGGTCGTGCTCGATCGACGTCAGGATCACGACCTCGGCGCGGTAATGTAGAAACTTCGCGGTCTTCTCGAAGAAGGCGGTGTCGTACTCGTCGCCCTCGATCACGAACGGCGGGCGCCGCAGCGGTTTGTCGCCAGTCGGCAAACGCCGTTCGAGCTCGCGTCGCGGCGCGCGGAAGCCGCGTGGGAAATTCTTGGGTAAGCCGCCGATCAGAAAACCGGGGCGAAATCCGGTGCTTTCGAGCAACCACGCCGCCAGCGAGGTGGTCGTAGTCTTACCGTGCGTGCCGGCGACCACTAGGGGTGACGTGCCCTCGAGCACGAAGCGATCGAGCGCGCCGGCGATGTGCGTGTACGGTAGGCCTCCGTCGATGGCGGCGCGCGCTTCCGGATTGTGCGGTCGACACACGTTGCCGACGACGACAAGATCCGGGGCCGGCACCAGGTGCACCGGATCGAATCCGACCAGCGTTTTGACGCCCCATTCGGCCAGCGCGGGGCCGATTGGCGGGTCGAACGCGACGTCACTGCCGCTCACGTCGTGACCTAGCTCGACCAGCAATCCTGCCAGCGCGCCCATGCCGGTTCCGGCCACAGCAACGACATGAATTTTCATCAACCTGCCTTCAGGATTCATCAAGCATGCTTTCTGGCACGAGCGTAACGTTACTGCTACGGTCGGCCGCGCGTCATGAGGATCGTGGAAAAACTCGGCGGATCTAGCCCCGCCATCTCCTTCGAATTCTTTCCGCCGAAGGACCAGGAAGGCGTCGAGCGCTTGTTCCAGACGGTGGCGGAACTGGTGCCATTCGCGCCCGCGTACGTCTCGGTCACGTACGGCGCCGGCGGCAGCTCGCGCCAACTCACGGTCGACTTGGTCGGGCGGATCCAGCGCGAGGTCGGCATCGAGGCTATGGCGCACCTCACGTGCGTCGGTGCCACCCAGGACGACCTCTCGGGCGTGCTCGATCAGCTTCAGCAGAAGGGCGTAGAGAACGTGATCGCCCTGCGCGGCGATCCGCCGAAGGGCTCCACGTCGTTCGTCACGCCCGAGGGTGGTTTCGGTCACGCTTCCGAGCTGACCGGCTTGATCAAGCGGCGCGGTGGCTTCTGCATCGCCGGCGCCTGTTACCCGGAGAAGCATCCGGAAGCGCCGTCGCTCGAGGCAGACCTGGCGAGCCTCAAGCTCAAGGTCGCTGCCGGCGCGGAGTTCTTGATCACGAATCTGTTTTTTGACAACGCGGACTACTTCTCGTTCGTCGAGCGTGCGCGACAGTCGGGCATCACGGTGCCGATCATCGCCGGCATCATGCCGGTGACCAACGTCTCGCAGATCAAGCGCTTTACCGCGATGTGCGGTGCGCGGATGCCCGACGCGCTGTTGCAGAAGCTCGAGCCCGTCGCCGCTGACGCCGAAGCGGTCGGCGAAATCGGCGTGCAACACGCCGTTGCCCAATGCCGTGAGCTGCTCGACAAAGGCGTCGCAGGCGTGCATTTCTACACACTGAATCGCTCCAAAGCTTCCGTCGAAATCCTGAAACGCCTGCGCTAAACGCCAGAGAGAGACGAGACAACAGGAAGGCGGGAAGGCGGGAAGGTTTCTTGGGCGCTTGAAACTAGTCGCCTCGACGCATCAGGCCCGTCGGGTCCTCGATTTCAGCTATCGCGCGCTTTGCCGCGGGCAACCAGCGCGCGCATTTCGGCGGCTGCGGCAGCGTGTGAAATGCGGCCGGCGACGAGTTGGGCGATGATCTGATCGGCGCGGCGGCGGCGCAGAATCGAGTCGATGAAATCGACGGAGGAGCGGAGGAACTTGGCCGTGTGCCGGCGCAGCGAGCCCTGCTGGTGTGAGCCGAGGGCGAGCTTACGTTGTTCGACTAGTGCGCCGAGCTGCGCCGTCAATGCTTGCTGAAGTGCGCGCTCCGTTTCGGTCTCTGCGGGCTCGAGCGAGCTGACCCGTGTCAACGCCAGGCTTGCGTCCACCAAACCATAGTCGCCGTGAGCCAGCAGCCGGTTCAAAACTTCCTGGCGGGTCTGCGCGTCCGCGCCTTCTAGTCGGGACAGGAGCCCGACCACGGTGTCGATGGATATCCAGCGGTAGACGAAGTCGAGCCCGGTGCCTTTGATGTTTTGCATCCCGATCAGCGAGGCGCGGGCGCCGGGTGGTAGGGCGATCGCGATACGCGTGATCAGAGCGTCTCCGGAGATCTTGGGATCCGGCAAGAGCGTGATGCTTTCGAGGAAGAGCGCGCGATACGTAGCGCAAAAAAGCTCGTTCACGCGGGCGGGCTCGCTCTGGAAGCGCGTTTCGACGGCGCGCAGCAGCCCGCGCGCGGTGCGGCGGCGAGCGATTGCCTGGGCCAGAAAGCGCAACCTTTCCGCGTCGTCGACGACGGCCCCCAGGGCTGCCTCGACGACGTGTCGCGCCCGCTCGAGCGGCTCGGCATCGGACTCCGAGCTGAGTAGCGGAGCGATCACCGACACCAGCTCCAAACGTTCGCCGAGCCCGGCCTCAGCCAGCGCACCTTCGGCGCTGAGGTCTTGGAGCATGAAGCGACCCAGCGCGCGCCGAACGCGTTCGCGCACCACCGACTGCCGCGCGTTGCCGTCATGCGGCAAGTCATTCGAGAGCGCGAGAGCTCGTAGGTGCTGGGCCAGCGCTCGCTCGATCAATCCCATCAGCCCGACCACGTTGGTTCCGACGAGCACGTGCCGATGCGCGCTAATATCCTCGACGAGCAGCTTGGCGAATACCTCGCTGCGCGCGACGCGATCGGCGCGATTGTTCACGACGGTGACGATCCAGCGCTTCGGCCCCGGGGCGGTATCGGCAAAGCCGGCCCGCGCCCAGTTGCCCAGCGTGCCCGCGCGGTCGTTCGCGCCCATGCCGTTGCTGAACGAGAGCTCACGGCCGAGCCAGTTGACGGGGCCGTAGGTCTTGAGGACGCCCAAATCCGGCACGACGTGATCGGCCATTTCAGTGAGCGCAATCGTCGCGGGAATGCCGAGGCTCTGCGCCAGGCGCAGCACGAGCGCGACGTTACGCGGATGCTCGGAGTGACCGAAGCGGTTCAGCAAGTCCTCAGGGATCAGCTCGGCTTCGCGCGCCGTGACCGCGGCGATGCGAGTGCCGCGGTTTTGCGCTTGCTCGCGCAAGAGCGGAAGCATTTGCTCCTCGGACGTGAACAGCCGACCAGCGCGCGGCACGAATTGGCTGATGGTCGTGGCCACGTCGAAGCCTGTCGGCCCCTGAAGATCTTCGTGGTCGGGGTAAGTGTTGGTGATGGTCGAGTAGTCGTCGCGCATCCATTGCGCCTGCAGCAGGTCGACTAGATCGGGCTGCAGCGCCATGCACTCCCAAAGAAAGACCTTCACGCCCAGTTTGCTGGCGAGCGACAACACCTCACGTTGCTCCCAGACCGTGGCCTTGTCGTACGGACGGTAGATGAAGACTTCGCGCGCGGCCACGCCTGGAATGGCGTGAATGAACATGGCCTCGCAGCCCGTGGTCTTGACTAGGCACTCGTAGCCAACGCCTTGGAACAAGGCGGCTTTGAGCCGTTCTGTCCCGGATTTGCCGCGCGTGCCCCAACCACCGATCACGAGCGGAATCGCGCGTCGGTCGCGCTCCACGCCGCGCCGCACCCGGATCGCCCGGACCGTCATTGCTCCTAACAAGATCACGGCAAAAGTCGCCAAGTGCGACAGGCGATTGCCCCCGGGTGATGCCGCGTAGGCCGACAGCTCTTCCCACCAACCCGACAAGACCGGGGCGGGTCCGCGCTCGGAATCGAGGCCAAGCAACGGCCCCAGCGCGAACAGCGCGCCGCTGCTTGGCCGCGTGACGACGCGTTCACGGCCCCGTTCGTGCAACGAGTCGCTCACGCTCTCCGATGGCAGGAGCTTGATCTTGATGCCGGTGAGGCGCGCGATCTCTTCGACGTACGCTGCTTGAACGTGCGGCTCCGAGGACGCCAGGCCGCGCTCGCGCAGACGTGCCAGAAGTGCGTAGTCCCAAAGCAGGGCCAACCGCGCCTTCACGCGCCCCGGCCACCTGGCTGGGCTTTGCACGAGCGTTACCCCGCGTGCGCTCGCTAGCCGTAGCTCGGAACGCCCGAAAAGCTTGAGCGTCAGCAGATCTTCGACCAGCGGCACGTGGCGCGCCCATTCGCCTTGCTCCGGCACGAAAACGCGTTCGCCGGGGACCCTAGTGGCCGTGACCTCGGCCATCGCCTGCGGGTGCGCGCGCAGGCTACCCGCGCCCCGGTGCGCGACGGTGTGGCGGAAGGCCTGGCGCTTGCTCGATCCCGGGTGCAACAGCTCGTACAGCAGGCGCCACCAGGAAAAGCTCCGGCGCTCGCCACGGAACAGCCGCACGCCGCCCGTCGTCCGCGTCAAGCCGAGCCCGAAGTCGTCGCGCGCCAGCACCGCCAGAGCACACCCGAGCTGGTGATCGTTGGCCTGGGACAGCACGGCATCTCGCGTCGTCAGCGAGCCGCCGGGAGCTGTGGCTTCGGCCGCTCGACGCAGCGCCAGCAAGAACTCCGCGTCACCGTTGGCCAGCAGCTCGAGCTCCATCAACATTTCCCGGCACAACGCGCGTGTGGCTGGAAGCAGCTGCTCGCGTTGGCAGGTGCTGGAGAGCGCCGCCACCTCACGGCTGGTGGCGAGCTGCGGCTGATTGCGACACAGCGTGGTCAGCTCACGCGCCGCGGTCTCGACCACGAAAGCATGCGCGTCCGCTTCGAGGGCGCGCAGCAGCGCTGGAGCCGCCGCCGCCGCAAACCGTCGGCGCAGCTTGATCAACGCTAACGCGCGTACGCGGTGGCTCGGATCTCCGGACGCCAGCCGTTCGAGCTCGGCCTTGTCATGTTGCGCGCGCGCCACGCAGGTTCGTACCAGCTCGCTTCGATCCCGACGCAGCGACGGCAAGAACGCCTGCCAACCTCGCTTATGGTGCTTGGCGCAA
Source organism: Polyangiales bacterium (assembly GCA_038230915.1). GTDB lineage: Bacteria > Myxococcota_A > Polyangia > Polyangiales > Polyangiaceae > PMG-095. Next base: position 6,086 of record JBBRMI010000033.1, read on the forward strand.
AGCTCGACGATGCGCGCGCGAACGATGAAGTCTTCTCCGCCCAAGTCGCTCGCCAACCGCTGCCTAGCCCGCTCGAACGCCAGCGCTTCGTCGAAGTAGACGAGCGTGTCGAGCGCCGCCGGCTGCACCCAGCGGGGCGCGTTCGAGTGCGTCAAGCGTTCCAGCGCGCGGGCGACTTCTTGGCGCTGCTCGGCCCCGAGCTTGCGTGCGGCATCGCGCAACACCACCAGCGCTTGTACCTGCCGTGACCAGCGCCCGGTAGTCTCGGCCAGCAACAGCAACTGCTGCAACGCGACGTCGTTGAGTGGCTCCTGCACTAGCGGCCGAGCGACGACCAGGCAAGCCTCAGCTTCCAGCTCGAGCGCCAGCAAGGTGCGCGCCACACCTTCGGCCAATACCGCGAAGTCTTGCGGCCCCGTGTGCTCCGGGCCGCGGTGCAGTCGTTGCTCGTGCGCCGCGCGGGCCGTGACTTGAGCTGCCGCGTGTTCGAGTAGACCGGACAAGCCTCGGGCTTGTCCGAGGTCGTGAGCTTGCTGGAGCTCGCGCTTCAGCAGCCGTTGGCGGAGCGGGTCGAGGCGATGTGTCGTCACGGGTGGCTCCCGGTTGCGCGCCACGGCACACCGCCCGCACGTTGCTCCGGGAAATCGAGCTCCAATGACGAAAAATCGCGCAAACCGCGGCGGAAGCTGCCGATCAGCGCGAGTGAGACCAGGACCTGATACGCCCGGTCGACGGGGCGAAAAGAGCCTTCGATCGTCGGCACCACGTCCAGCGATCCGTGGTCGAACCACATGTCGTAGCTGCTGGCGAGATGCATGGTTTCTTGCAGCTTTGGGCTGCCGGAGAGCGTGTCGGAGCCCGCGTACCAGGTCAGATCGACGAACGCCGACAGGTCGACCTTGCCCAGCAGCGCGAACGCGCCAGGACGCGCGGAGGCGTGGCTGAAGTTGCCCGCCTTCAAGTTCTGGGTTCCGCGCACTCGCAGGTAGAAAATGTCGTCGAAGTGTGGCGCGTACCAGAGCAGCGCCTGCGCGAACACGAACGTGGGGCGTCGCGCGCGGTACGGATCGTAGAGCTCGTCGTCGACGACGAACAGACTCGACGGGCGAAAGTGCAGCGAGACGTTCACCGTGTCGAAGCCGATGCGCGGTAGCAGAAAGAACCGCGAGGACGCGCGGTAGCTGTATTCGGCGAAGCCTCGCGCACGGAAAGCCCGCGCCGCTATCCCGGCGACGCGCTGAGTCTCGTAGCTGTTGGTCACGGACAGGCGCGTGTGGGTGGGGGCCCAATTCCAATACAGCGTGCCCTCGCCGCCGAAGGTGGGCTCGTCGGCGCGAACGCGTGTGAAAGCAGCCGCGTTGGCCCACAAACTGAGGCTTTCGATGCGGCGCCGATAGCGCAGGCTGGTAAACGAATACGCACGGGCGCCTTCGCCCCGCACCCCGTTGTTACGGTCGTTGTCCACTACGGCGCCGCTCGTCAGCACCAGCGTACCCAGATTCTCTTGCAGTGGAGTCAGGGGCGCTGGCGAGCGCTCGGCGTCGCGCTGCCAGTCGCTCGGGCTGTCGCGTGCATCGACGCGGAGCACTAGGGGACCGACTGCGTGGGCAGGCGGTGGCGATACGCGTTTCACGGTGACGGAGGTAGACGGAGCAGGGTGGTCGTCGGGCACGCGCTCGGCGACCGCGAGCGACGCCGCTCCCTTCGTGACTCGGACGCGCAGCGACGAGCCTTGCTCGACCACCAGCGTGGTCGGGCTACCATTGGCGGGCAAGCGCCAGCTGTGAGCGCCGCTCTCGGCGACCATCTCTGCGTCGTGCGCGGGGTAGGCACGCAGCCGCAGGATGCGCGGGTCCCCGGCCGCGAGCTCGAAGGGTCGAGCCGGGTCGAGCTCGAAGCGGTATTCGTGTGGCTTCGGCGCGAGCACCCAGCCCACGCCAGGGAGCTCTGCGGCGCCTGGCAGCGGCCGATCCAGCACGATGCGCGCCAAGAGCACGAACCTGGCCGGTGACTTCGGTAGGCTGAGCGTGAGCTCCGAGGCTGCCGCCCTGGCTATGCTGAGCTGTTGCTGTTGAAGCCCAGGCTCTAGCTTCGGCGCGAGCTCCGCCTGCCCTTCGAGCTGAATCGCCGGTCTGCAAACTTCGGCGATCGCCGGCTCCCTGGCGTAACAGACCAGGTCGAGCCGTACCTTTGCGCCAATTGGCAAGCCGGTGAAACGCGCCCGCGCAGCGCGCTCGGCATCGGCGACCACGAAGCTGCCCTCCTCGAGCAATCCGCCGCTGGCTACCGCGGGGCGTAGCTCGCCCCAGGCGTCGCTGACCTGGCGCGGCTTTTCTGCGGCATCGTCGTCGAAGCGGCGTCGCGGCGACTGGCCGCCGGCTGACGTCACTTCCCGCAAGCGGGATGCGACAAGCGCTCGCATTTGCAATGACGCCGCGCGCGGATCGAGTAGATTGGCATTGATGGCGCGGAGCGCCTGGGCGGCGTTGCCGACGTCGAACTCGCGCTCCACTTTCGTGCCTTCGAGCATTTGCCAGGCTCGTTCGAAGTCGCCGCGCGGTCCCGCGCCGCTCTGACAAACCCGTGCTTCCGGGTCGAAGTCGGGCTCGATACCGAACGCCGTCACGTCGCTCGGTAGCGGGGCGGGCTGGCTCGTTGGTGTCCGGAGTGCCGCGCTTACCAGCTCGACCGCAGGCTCGGCTTTGGGTCCAACAACGCCGAACGCGGCGGCTGCCCGCGCATCTGCTAGTGCTCCGCGTGCCCGACCGGCACGCGCCAAAAACAAGGCGCGTTCGAGGTAGAGGGCCCCGCGATTGGCGGGCGCCGCAGCCTGAATTTGGGCTGAAAGTGCCGTCAGCGCGGCGACGTCAGGCGCTTCAGGCGTCAGCTTCGCAGCGGTTGTCGGCGTGACAGCCGCGTCGTCCGCCGGCAACTGGCCACGCACGAGCGCCCGCACTGCGACCCCGTCCTCACCGCGAACGCTGGCGCCGGCTCGCGCCCACTCGGGTAGCGCCGTGCGCGCGACGCGCGTCCAGCGCACCCCCTGTGGATCGAGCGCCGAGAGGCCCGCGCGGCTTGGCACGACCAAGCGCACTCGTTGCTGCGTAGGCCCTGGCGTACCAGACGCAACTTGCAGCTCGGCGCTTGGCGTCCCCTCGCGCAGCCAGATCTCGAGGCCAGGCGCGCCACCGGGCTGGTCAAAATGCAGCACCGGTGATGACACGGCCAGCTGTGGGCTGCGGACTTTCGCAAAATGTCGCGAGCACGCGGCGTCGGTGCGGGCGGTGTACACGTGCGCCCGACCGCGATCCAGGCGCCGAACCAGCGTCGTCTCACCGCGCACTCGCACGTGCCAGGCACGGATGCCGCTCGCCGGCGCGCCGCGTAGGCGCTGGCCGTCGACTTCGAGCTCGACCGCCTCTGCGTCACAACGAGCGGCGACGACCAGCTCGATCGCCGCGGCTCCGTGCCAATTCGTCGTTGCCAACTGCTGCGCTTGCTCGCCCAGCTCCTGCCACGGCGCTGCATCCTCGTCGTTACAAGCGCCCGCATCCGTTTCGCCGAGATTGGCGAGCCAGCGGTCGCTGTCGTCTGGCGCGGCTGCCGCAACGGACCAGGCGCTGTCGCGCAGTGTTGCGTAAGGTTTTGAAGCGGGTTTCGTGAGTGCAGCGCCTTCGGCAATCGCCTGCACGCACGCGCGCGCGTCCGGCTCGAGGCGCGAGACCGCGCCTGTGTAGTCGAGCGCCGGGTACGCGGGGGAGCGCGCTGTCGCGGCATCGGCGCCGAGCAAGGCCAGAGCCAACGCGCAAAGCTCGGGGCTTTCGGGCGCGTCGCAGGCTCGCGACGCCGCCTCGAGCGCGACTACTTCACTCTTTTCGTGCGCGTCCTCCACGTGCACCGTGGGCCTCGCCACGAGCACGCGAGCCCAGAAGTCGCGCGAGGCTTCGATCGAGTACGCATGCTGTCCGGGCGGTACGTGCAGGCGTAGACGCGAGATGCTTGGTTCGGTCGCAGCATTCGGCGTGGCGCTGCGAGCTTTGTGCGGCAGAACCGCGAGCGTGCCGCGTTGGCGCGCTCCTTCCATGACTCGAATCTCCACCGGCTCACTCCGCTCGTCCGGCAAGACGCCCAACAGCTCGAAAATGCCTGGGCCCTCTAGGTCGAAGGTGACTGGTGCGCTGGCGGTGACGTGGTAGACGGAGCGACCGGTTCTCGGATCAGTCGTGGCCGGCTGCGCTTTGGCGCGCTGCTCTTCGATGGCAAAATACGGCAAGCCGTCGAGCGGCCTGAGCTCGCGGACGGCCCGCAGTGCTAGCGTGCGGCGCAGCGCCAGCGTCACCGCTCGATCGCGGTCGAGGCTTTGCGAACGAGATAGCGCTTGCTGCATCACGGTATCGAGCTGCCGAAAGCGCGTCACGTCGAGGCGTCCAGCGCGCGCCAGCTCGGGAAACGGCGTCCCAAGTGGGCCCTCAGCCCAGTGCAGGGCTGCGGCCTCGAGCGCAAACCAGTCATACCCTGGATCGGCGACGCGCCCGCGCCACACGCTACGCACCACCCCAGCCCGCGCGGCGATCGAGGTGGTGAGCAGAGACGCGCGGAGCAGGATAACTCGCTGTTGCGGCGTGTGGTTGAGCCAAGTTTCGATGCGCGGCTCTCCGGGCCGGCCTTGCAGCTCGGCCAGCTCCACGGTGTCGTTGTTCACGAGCTCGATGCGCAGCAGCTCGCCCGCCTCTACCGCCACGCCTTCGAGTGGCCCGCCTCGAGCGTCGCGAGACGAGCTCAAAGCCGCTTTTGACCAGCGCCATTCCGAGCCGGCCGGCGTGAGCGGAGCCCGGCTCCCGGTCGCGACTCCGCAAGCGCTGCAAAGCAGCCAACACCACGCGCAGATGAGTCGGACTCGCCACGGGCGGTGACTCACGGGCTATCGAGACCTCGCAGCAAGGCCTGAAAGAACCGCGCACGCAGCTCCGCATCGCTGAGCAGACGCTGGCGTAGCTCCGCGCTCATCTCCACGTGCAAAAATCCTACGCCATGGCTGCGCGCCAACGCTCCTTGCACGTTGGTGGTCGCGCCGAGCTCGCGCGACTCCTGCGGGAAGCGTGCCACTTTGCCAACGATCTCCGACAGCGCGCGCCACGCGGCGTCTACCAGCGCCGTTGGGTCGGTCGCGCCGCTGGAAAGGACCACGTCAGCGCCCGATTCGCGCGGCCCGAAGCCGTGCAGCTGCACGATCGTAGCGCCATCGCGTTGGGCGAGGAGGCCGAGCGTCGCGGCCTGAAAAAGCGAGTCCTCACTGTGGGCCAGATCAGCTGGGAATTTACCCGATTCGCCGACTTCGGCTGCCTTGTAGCGATGCGCGGTCTCGATGAACAAGGCGTGAGCTGCGGCGCGCTGGAACAGCTCGCAGGCGAGCGGCAATGTCCCTTCGTCGAAGAACGTGTGCGGTGCCTGAACAATCAACCGCGAGGTGCTCGGCTCGCGCAGCAAATAGCCGCCCCCACCTCGCTTGCGGTCCGCGGCTTCGACCAGCGACCACACGCCCGCTTGGGCCGGCACGGCTGCCAGCTCGAAGCCTAATCGCTTGGCGGGAGCACGGAGCGAAGCCATCGCCTCGATGCCGAATTGAGCGAACAAGCGCGACATGTCGGTTTGCTCGACCGACGTCGGGATCACGTAGCGATCGGGAGCGCTGCCTCCCTTGCGAGCAGCGACCAGGGTTTCCGGACATTCGAAAGAGGCGGGCAAGGGCACGCTTTCTGGGCCCGTTGCTCGAGGCGCTGCGGCCGCGTTCGCTTCGGGCTCGGTGGGTGATGAGGCGACGCTGCTCGCTGAGGCCAGCGGGCTGTGACGCTTGTTTGGCGTCGTTTCGCTGCCGAGCGTGGTGCAAGATGCGAGCACAGCGCCAAGCGTAGCTGTAGTGAGCAAGAGGTCGCGCCAACGCTTCACGGATCGAGCTCCCCCGCAAGCCAGGCGGATTCGAGGGGGGCGTGGGTGTGCCGCCACGGCGCCCGCAGCCAGACCTTCGCGCCGTCGGCGTAGCGCAAGCTGACTACGTGCCGGCCGGGCCGCAAATCATCCCCGAGCACGATGCCGAGGGCTGCGTCGCCCCGAAATTTCAGCGTTCGCGCGGTGGTGACGAAGCGCGGCACCCCGAGCGCCCGCCGTCGCGGCTCTCCGCCGTCCACTACGACCACTACCTCGACCTCTTCATTCGAAAAAAACTTCAGCGGTACGACGGCGCCGCTGCGGGGGACCTCGATCGTCAGCGGCGTCGTGCCGGACGCGTACAAGCGCTGGTCGTGCTCTAGCACGGCTGACGCGCGTGGACGAACAGGCCGCGCTCGCTCGAGCGATGAGTCGAACGGGCGCGTTGCGGTTACTGGGGTTGGTCGAGGTTCCTCACACGCCAACGCGCTCTTCTGCTCGGGCCCAAACGCCGCGAAGTTGCTGGGCCGGCGCGCCACGAAACCACGCCAAGCTTCGACTTCTGCGCCACCGAGCAGATGTAGCGGGCGCGGCGTGGCTTGCGGGTCGAGCTCTGAAAGCGACACGTCCAGTGCTTCCACTTCGGGTGTCACCGCGGCGCGACCCAAGGCCGGCACCAACACGTGAAATGGCTTCTGCCCGGCCTCGACGCCGAACGTCCGCGAAGCGGCGTTTGGCGCCGAAATCTCCACGCGAAGCCGTGCCGGCCGCGACTCCGTCGAAACCTCGTTGGGGCGACGCGCGCGCAGCCGCAACACCAGCGGTGCGTCGTCGGCGTTCACCACGAAACCGTGCTCCGGTGTGAGGCGCGTCGCTGTCACCTTGTCGCAAGCTTGCTCCGCAGGGTCAGCGATGTCGAAGGAAGGCTCGCCTTCTGGAGGCTCGTTGGCGACGCCTCCGGTATCGGCCGCTAAGGCCAACACGCGCAGGACCAGGGCCCGTTCGGGATCCGGCAACGCCGCTAGCTTCCGGTAGCGTGTGCTCAGCAGCGTGGCGCGCGCTTCCGGTTCCAAGTCTGGCCAGTCGACGTTGCCGCCGTGCCGTGCCAGTTGACGGCGCTCGCGCGCGCTCAGCTCGCGTCGGCGCTGGTCGAGCCGTGCGCTATCGAGCACTTCCCGAGCATAGAAACGGACCAGCAATCCGTCAGCGCCGTGCAGCTCGTCGAGCGTTAACGTCAACGAGCCTGTGCCGATGCTACTAGTATCGACGTTGACCGCCGTGCGGTCGCCGGCGGTCACTTCGCCGTCCTCGCTGTGCGAGCTCGGTTCTCGCGACGCTAGCGGCAGGGTCAGCTGCTCCCGTCGCGAGCCGTTCGCGCCGCGCAACTGGATACTCACGATCGCCGAGCCAGGCCGCGCCACGCCCCGGCGAACGAAGCCGCGCGCCACCACACGCGCCACGTCCACGCTGGCGTCGAGCGGAATGCTCAGCGCTTTCCCGGGCATGAGCTCGTACATCATGGCACGCCCCAAGCTGGGCTCGTCAGCTAGCAACCCCTGCTCACGGCGCGCGATGGTCGGTATGGCGGCCAGCACCGCGAACGTGGCCAAACCGCCGAGCAGCAGCCCGAGCGCGCGCATCAGCGTGACCCCTCGAGCGCGCAGATGCCGCCAGCTGCCAGTAGCGCCGCACATTGGCTGAGCTCGACGGCCTGCACGTGCCGCGGCTCGCCGACTGGTGCGATCGAAGCGATCGGAAACGAGCCGACCATGAAACCGTGGGCGGTCCGGCTGACGACCTCCAGGAAGACACCAGTGTTTGCTCTGGCGATCCGGGCGCGGCCAGCGCCGGTGGCCAGCAACCGCGAAAGCTCGCTCCGCGCCACTGCGCTCTCTTCCAAGGTCGCGCGCTTGGCGCTGCGAAACAGCTCGTTCGTGTCGGTAGGCGGCGCCGTCCAGTCCTCGATTAGCTCGCGGGCGACATCGATCGGCTCGGCGTCGCGTTGTTCGAGCCAACTCCAGACGTGGAGGACTCGCGCCGGGCTACGCCAGGCTTCGCTCTGCAAGGTTTGAGGCGGGATGAGCAGCGAGACCAGCACCGACCTTTCGCCCAAGTCGTCGCCCGCAACCTCACGCGCTTTGAGATCGAGCGGCTCACGTGCGACTTTGAGGCCCAGGGCGCTCAGCGTTAGCTCGGTCTGCGCCGCGAGCGCCTCGGCTCGGCCCCACGTGCCGAGCGCGATCTCAGGCGCGTTGCGCTCCGAGCGGGCGCGCCGCAGCTCGAGAAAGCTCGTGGGCTGAGCTACAACCAGCGCGGCCTCGCGGCGTGCGGCTCGAAACAGCTCGCCATCGTCGGGATCGCTTTCCGCGCACGGCCTCACCAGCAACGCGTCCGCATCGAGATGGGCGAACAGCGCGAGCCCGAGGCGACGCAGCGCCGCACTGGACGCCCGTGGCAGCTCGATCACGGTGCCGCTGCCTAACTGAGCGCGCACGACCAGCGCCAGGCCGGCCTGGCTGGCGCGCGCCGTGAGCACGATCGCCTCGTCGCCCGAGGCCAAACGTAGGCGCGACGGTGGATCGAAGCCCAGAGCCTCCGCGGCGGCTTGCAGCAGCGGTTGCGACAGACTCGCGCGACGCGAAAGCAGTGGCTCGAGCAGCAGCCGGCGCAAGGCAAGCCGGCTCTCCGCGGTGTGCGGCTGCGCCCCACAGCGCAGCTCATCCAGACTCGCGCCCAGCGCGACGTCGCTGAGCGGGGGATCGCCGGCGCTGCCGACGACCGACTCCGTCAAACGCCCACCGTCGGATGCTCGCGTCGTCACACGTAGGCCAAGCTCGCTGGTCGACGCCGATTGCAGAGTCAGGACGTGCGCGCGCGGCGACCCGGCCAACTCAGCCAGCCGTCTGCCCACTTCTGCTGCCCGACCAGCCTGCGGCGTGCCGCGCGCCTCGTCGCCTTCGAGCACCACCGCGTCGACCTGTTTGAGCGCCAACAGCCGCCCAGCTGCCAGGGCTCCGAGCGGTAACGACAGTGGTCGCAACACCACGAGCACGCTCTTGAGCCGCGGCACGTCGGTACGCAGCAGGATGCTCGGGTTGCCAGCCCGGTGCTCGGCCGTGTCGAAGCGGTCGCGCACGAGCAACACGCCGTCGTCGAGCGCCTGCAGCTCGACCTGTAAGGTCGACGCGGGCTCTTTTCCGCTACGAACGCGCTCGCGCCAACTTTGCGCAAGCTCGGCCCAGTCGAGCGATCGGGTCGCCGCCGCGGCGCCGCTGGCGCTGGTACGGGTCAGCGACGCGGCCCAAAGCGCCGCCAGTTCGGCACGCTGGGGTGCTCGCCCTATGTCGCGAGTCACCGTGGCCAATGGCGCCGCAGGGTCGAGCTTGAGCGCCACGAAGCCGAACAGCGTGCCGAGCACGTAAGCCGCTGTGCTCACGCTTGCCGCCGGTAGCAGCACCGGGGCCGCCAGACCCAGCTGGGAAATCTTCACGGCCATCAGCGTCGGCAGCAAGTAGCCAAAGCCGCTAAGCTCGGTAGCGCTGCGCGCGCCAAGCAGCCTAGCGCCGACGCTCGCCAAGCCGAAGCGCAGCGCATAGTCGAGGGTAAAGAACAGCACCGGGCGTCGCGGTCCCTCGATGTTCCAGCGCCCCACCGGTGTCAGCTGGAGCAGCAGTCGCACCGACCAGACCAAGACTAGCGACTCGCCGAACGTGATCAGTAGTCGCTGCGGGCCGCCCAGCGTCAGGCTCAACAGCGCTGGCACCAAAATGCCGTTGTAATCCCAGCCCCAGCGCACGTTCGCGGCCGCGGCCAAGAGCGCGCCCGACAGCAGCATCAAGTACGCTTTGGGCGAAGCCAAAAAGCTCGACGCCACGTTCTCGGTCGCGAGATAGAAGCCGCCCAGCGACAAGTTGGTGTGCGGCAGCAACACGAAGCGCAGCAGCAAATACACGATCAACGTGGGCACACCGCGCTGAATCATTCCCGACACCAAGCCAGTCTTCCAGCAGGCGTTCGCGAGGAGCGGCACCACCACCAGCCCGATCGAGTAGGCCCAGCTCGCGTGCGGCAGGAGCAGCGGCAAAACGACGGCTTCGGTTGCAAGCCTGACGAGCACGCTTACCGTCAGCACCAGCAGGAACCGCTCGCGCCCGAAGACGCGCGACGTGAGCCCGGTGCGCGCCAATAACTCACCCAGTAAGTACGCGACGCCGTAGGTGAGCGCCGCCTCGAGCACGTCGATGCTGGCCGAGCGAGCATCGAGCAGGAACAAGCTCGCCAGGTAGCCCGGCACCACCAGTCCCACGAATACCCAGCCGAGCGTTTCGGTAAAGAACCACGACACCAGCACACCGAGGAAGACCGAAGTGGTCGCGCTCTGATCGAAGCCGGTCTGTGGAAAGAGGTGCATGGGTCGGCTAGCGGCTCAAGGCACATGCGCCGGAATGGCCGCAGCTAGCGCGGTTTGAATTCTGCTCGACCAGTCGCCGATCGCGGTCATTTGGGCGTTGTTCTGCTCCAGGTGAATGAAGCGGTGTTGCTCGGGCCCACCGGCGGCGGACGGCCGGCCTTGGCATTGGTCGGCGGCGCCGTTGCTGGCCAACCCCTGCGTGTTGCTTTCGCCACAGAACGCCCCAGCTTCAGGCGGTGCGCTCGGATCATTGCACCAGCGAGCGTCGACATCCGGAGCGCTGAGCGCCTTGAAGAAGGCGTCGGCCGCCGTTCCGGCGATTGGGTAGCGCGTGCCGTTGGAAATGCGCGCGTCCCCGTTCACGTCGGGTCTGAAGTTGGTGTGAAGCTGCAAGATCGTCGCGCTGCTGGCGCGCAGCCCAAGATGCATGGCGTTGACGGCGTTGTGAACCGAGTGCGACGGATCGCTTTCCACGGGAACGCCGACCTTATTGCACTGATTGCTGGCGCGACAACCCGAGTCGGTCGTCACCGCGCAGCGGTGCGCGCCGGCCAAAATTAGCATCTTTGCGCCGAGGCCCTCGAACAGCAGCGCGGCTTCGGCTTCGGTGCCGTGATCCTCCGGTACGTGCGGGGCTTCGATCACCAAGTCGCGCGCAAAGCTCCGCGCGTAGACCAGCTGAGCTTGACCAACGGGCGCGGTCGCCGTCGGCTCGAGCAGCAGCAAGCAAGCGCCATCGGTCTGCAGCGGCACGACCTCGTAGGCGCCGAGCCTTGCCGCGACGCTGGCTGCGCCCAAGTCGTCGGCGTCGAGCGCGCGCGTCGCGGCCATCAGATGATTCAAGGCGTCGATCGACAGCGGTTCGTACGCCCAGCTGTGAAGCCGAGCCGCCACCCATGCGGAGATGTTGGCGACGCGCTGCGTACTCGGCGCGCTGCAGTCGCGCAGCGCCAGAAGCTCCGCGGCGCTCGGCGGCAAATCGCCGGGTACGGGCGCGCTCGAACATCCGAGCGTGAGCAACAGCACGCCCCAGGCGCTCAGTGTGCGCCTGGGGAGCCGCGTAGTAGTGGGCCCGGTTTCGGCCAAGGTGCTCACTTCATCGGGAACGTCTGGTCGGCTGCCGCCTCGAATACTTGGTAAGGATTCGTCGAGCCTTTGTCGACTTCCAGGATCAAGTATCCGCGCACGGTGCCGGAGACAGTGCTGGTCGGTTTGACCAGAACTTCGCCCGTGCCCTGTACGCAGGCGCAATCGGCACCGAACAAGAACTGATTAAAGAAGTGTCGCCCGATGAGTACCATCTGCGGATCGAGCGCTCGCGGCGCCGGATTGGTCGTGCCGCTGCAACCGGCGGCCGCGGCAGTGCCCAGCGACTGCGGCACCATCGCAAAGCCCGCGAAGTTCGGGCAGCTCGGTGCAGCCAGGTTGAGATCGCTAGGCGAATAGTCGTACATGACCAGCGGGTCGTTGGCCGGAACCGTGACTTCCGCGCGCTGGAACCATTTAGCCGGCAGTCGTGCATCGCGACCGATGTCGGTCGGCGCGATCTTGATCGGCGCCGGCCGCACCAAGTTCTGGCACTCGTCGACGATGTCTTCGATGTAGAACTGCTCGAAGCCGGTGACGCCGCCGTTCAGGTAGTACCCCTGCAGGGTTATTTTGGCGCCTTTTTCGAGCGTGTCGTAGAGTTGCGGAATCTTAGCCCGCACCGTGGTGGAGCATGCGTGCGTGGCTGTCGCCGCACATTTGGACAAGATCGCGCTGAAATCCGCGCCGCCGGCGTCTTGCACGTACAAGCGTGGCTCGGACGGGCTGTCGGTTCGCGCGATCAGGCCGACGTGCGCGAGCTCGAAGCAACCGGACGCTTGCGAGTTTCGCATGTCCGCGACCGTCGAAGGAGCGTAGTCGTTGCACGCCCGCATCGCGCCTGGCGTCGGTTGGTTGCAGCCTTGGACTGAGGCACCTCCGTCACCGCCCTGTGCGGCGCCGCCCGCAGTGCTCGAGTTACCACCGTTCGCGGAGCTACCCCCGTTCGAGCTACCGCCAGTCGCGCTGTGGCTGGCGCCAGCGTCAGCCGTGCTCGAGGTGCCGCCGCACGCGACAGCTCCGAGCGCCCACGCCGCACAGCACGCTCCCGAAAACCCTAACCAAAAACCAGCAAGCTTCACGTAAGACCCTGTCTGCCCGAAGCGAGCCCACGGTCGATTCCGGGGTGCGCTGCGGGTTCACTTAGGGGTTACGGGCGCCAGCAAAACCAGGCACGCGCCCTGTGCGATTGTTCATCCCCCGCTGACCGGGAAGTCGGCTTTGGTGGCCGGCTCGAAGACCTGCACGGTAAAGCCACGTATTTGTTCCAGTAGCAGCAGCCCCTTCACCGTCCCGACCAGGGTGCTGAAGCTGGAGATCAAGTGCTGCTTGTGATCGAGCGCACAGGCGCAATCCGAGCTTGCCCAAAAGCCGTCATAGAACTGTCGGCCAATCAGGATTTCTCCGGCAGGCGCTGGTGAGGCCGAGGGCGGGTTCTCACCGTTGACGCAATCCGCCGCGACCGGCACGCCCTTCGAGGCCGGCAGCATCGCGAAGCCTGCGAAGCGCGGGCACGTGCTGCCGAGCGCCAGCTCGGCTGGCGACAGGTCGGCGATCACCCACGGATCGGCGGGCGGCACCGTGATCGCGACGCGCTGAAACCATGCCGCGGGCCGGCGCGCTTCCTTGGCCACATCCGCAGGCTCGAGCAGCAGCGGCGCCGGCGGTAGTGCCAGTGAGCCACTGTCGATCACGGAATCGAGGTACAGCTCCTCGAAGCCGGACTGGGAGCCCTGATGGTAGTAGCCGCGGGCCGTCAGCGAAGCGCCATCCAGTAGCTTGGTCAGGTCTGCTTGGGTCTGCTGCGGGCAGGGATGACTGCTCGATGCCGGGTCGCACTTCGCCATCACCGCAGAGAAATCGCCGCCAGCGCGATCTTGGAGGTAGAGGCGCGGCGATTTGCTGCTTGGCGTGCGCGCGACAACGACCACGTCTTTCAGCTCGAAACAGCCGGAACCCCGCGCCGTGCGCAGCGCCGCGATGCCGGTTTCGGCGTAGCTGGTGCATTCTGTGGCGCTCGAGCAAGCCGCGCTCGAGAGCAGCAGCGGGCACAGCCCAAGCCACGACACGTTCGCTGATTTCATTGCGCTCGCCGCACTACATGCCGGAGCAGTTGCCACCCGCGTTGGCGCTACCACCGGGACAACCCAGGTCGATGCAGCTGCCGGTGACAAGCTCGCATTGCGTCTCTTCAACCGTGCAATGTGAGTCGTTCAGGCAAACCACGCAGTTTCCGTCGGCGCGGCAGTAGGGGGAGGCGCTAGGGCAGCTATCGTCGTCCGCGCAGTCCACGGGATTGGTGCCGCCATCGGACGGCATCATGATCGGCTGTCCGCCACCTCCACCGCGGCCCGCGCTCGGCCCGCCGCCGCCGGGCGTCGCACCGGAACCCGCGGAGCTGGTCGAGCCTCCGCCACCGCTCGGACTCGTGACCGAGACACCCGCTGAGCCGCCGCTTCCTGGAGCACCAGCGCCCTGGGGGTTCAGCGCGATCTCCTCGAATCCGCCGCAGGCCACGACCGCTACCGCGCAGCTAGCAACCAGGAGCGCGAGCTTCATGGCGCCGCGCTGCTCACGATGCGCCGTGCTTCCTCCGCCGCATAGCCGCTCGGGTAACGCGCCAAGTACGCGCTAGCGTAGCGCGCTGCCTCCGCGCTCCGCCCCAACCGAGTGAGCGCTCGAAACCGCTCGACCGACGCTTCGAGCGCCAACACGGAGCCTGGATGCTCAGTCAGTAACTGTTGAAGGAGTGCCAGCTCATCAGCATCGCGGTGCTCGCGCCGCGCGCGCTTAGCGTCGGCGAACAGTTGATTGACCTGCTCGAGATCGACCGAGTGCCCCTTGGCGAGTGCGCTCGGCGGCGTCAGCGGCACGACAGCGTCGGGAGCCGCGGGGCTCGGAACCTCAGGCACCGCTGGCTGCGGCCTCTCGGCGCGAGCAGTTGGGGACCGAGGCGCCGGGCTCGTCGCAGCGGTGTTTTGCTCAGCCGCCCTGCGGTGCAACAGCTCCTGGAACCTGAATGGCAGCCAGCCGCTCGCGGCGGCGAGCGCCGTCCCCAACAAAGCCGCAGCAGCCGCGATCAGGCTCAAAAGGACGCGACGACGGCGACGCCCGGCACTGCGCTTTTCGTCGACGCTGCGTCGGTGCAGAGCGCGCATTCCGCCGATGGCGCGCTGCCGGCGCCGTGTCGCGTCCGAAGCTGCATCGGGCGCCGCTGCCTGATTGGCCATGTCGTAGAACAGTTGGTTGAGGTCGCGATCCGAGCGGCTCATCGTAGCTCCCTCCGCTCCGACAACTCCAGGCGACGTCTCAGCTCGTCGCGCCCACGCACCAAGCGAGACTGCGCTGCGGCAACCGAAAGCCCCGTCAGCACCGCGACTTCGGCCAGGCCGCACCCCATCACCTCGTGGAGCAACACGACCTGCGCGGTGACAGGCGAGATGCGCGCCAGCTCATCGCGCAAGGCGCCCAGGTGCGCCGCGCGCTCCGGATCGATCGCCGGCGAGACGACGCGCAGCTCCTGGGGATCCTGTTCGCGGTCCACGTAACGGCGCTCGGAGCGGCGCTGGCGGATCGCATGCAGCGCCACGTTCGTGGTGATGGCGACGGCCCAGGACTTGAGGCTGCAAGCGCGTGCGAAACGCCGGCTCGCCAGCGTCAGCAAGATCTGCTCGAAGGCCGCTTGTACCAGGTCATCGTGATCTTGGTCGCGCCGGCCAAGCACTTTGATGAGAGTGACATCTACGGCGCCGGCCATGCGATCGTACAGCAGCTCTGCAATCTCCCCATCGCCCCGCTCGAACGCCTCGATCAGCTCGTCGTCGCTGAGCGGCGGTGCTGGATTTTGCGAGCCGCCCTCGAGGACGCGCAGCCTTGGCAGCACGGTTTTGGTCGGGGAAAGCGTCACTTCCCTTAATAGTAGCGTGGGCGCCAGGATTCAGGCGCGAAAGCTCAAAATGAGAAGCGCATGCCGCCCAAAAAGCCCACCTTGTAGGCAGGAACTCGCCCGATTCGAGCACCCGCGTTGGTGACAACCACCTCGCGCGCCGTCCAGTCGCCTCGCGCCCCCAGCACGATCGCGAGTGGCCCCCGCGCTGGCCACAATCCGCGCGCGCCGAGCGCAGCGCCGGGTAGCCAGCGACTGCCAGTGTCCTGAGCGTTGCTGGCAGTGGCCCGCGCGCTGGCGCTGGTGAGCACCAGATTCAGCTCGGCGTTCAACTCGAAGCGAAAGGGCGATGCCACCCAATAGAAGCCGCCGCCGAGGCCCCAAAGAGTCCACGTCACTGAGGGCGTGAGGTCCGTATTGCCCCTAGCGGAGAGTAAGTAGCCCACCGTCAGGTTCGCGAACGCTGGCAGGCCCGCAAGATCATGCGCACCACCGGCATAGACACCGCCGCGCCAGATGCCACCGGCAAGCCCGGTGCCGCCCAGACCCCCGAGCTCCAAATGGGTCGCGCTTGCAAACGGCGCGCGCGCGGGCGAGCGCTTTGGCGCAGCGACGAGCTTTGCGGTCTGCGGCGGCTTCGCAGCTGGCGCCGCAGCCGGGGGCGGCGGTGCAGCCGGTTTCTCGGCGAGTCGAGCCGCTTCGCCACGCCCGTTGGTATCGGCGCTCTCAGCGGCGGCCGCGGCGTGTTCCTCCTCACGCCGCACTTCCAGCTCGTCGACGATCGTGGCGATCGTCAGGCCTGCGCTCCGCCAACGTTGCAGCTCGGGATCTTGGCGATCGAAGCTCAGCTCCCGGGTCAAATCGTGCTCCGCGTCTCGCAAGCGTACCGTGAGCAGGGCGTTGCCATCGCGGTCCCAGGCGACGCTGGCAACCGCGGCCGGCGACTCGGCCGCCATCTTCGCGCTCCGGAGCTCGCACGAGCCCTGCGGCAGAGCGCGGGAGCAGGCTCGCAAGAGCGCGGCTAGGTCGCGATTGTTGCCGGGTTTGGCGGGCGAAACTTCGACGACGACGAGGGGAGTCAAGGCAAGCCCTAGGTCTCGATTAGCTCGAGAACACGGCCCAGTCCACGGCTCACGAGTCGTGGCATCGCTAGCTTTCGTAGCACGATTGAAGCGCCGACCGCCCGAACACGCCGGAGGACCTGATCGGCGCCTCCGCGTGCCCGCGTTCCCCCTGGCGTTCTCCTCGACAAATGAAGGTTTGCCTGGCGGGAGGCCAAGGTACTTCGGATGAATACGAGCGCCGCTTCGCCAGTCCCTGTGCCGCCATCACACCCAGAGGTTCACCGAATCCTGTGCAAGGTGCCGGCGGTCACAGCGTTCTTCTGGATCATCAAAGTCCTCTGCACGACCGTCGGGGAAACAGCCTCCGATTTTCTGAACGTCAACCTAGGCCTCGGCCTGAACGGCACGGCGGTGGCTGCGGGGGCCGCGCTGGTCGGGGCACTCGTGCTCCAGTTCCGCGCCGAGCGGTACGTGCCGGCCCTTTACTGGCTGGTGGTCGTGCTCGTCAGCGTCTTCGGCACGCTGCTTACCGACATTCTGACCGACTCGCTCGGCGTTCCGCTCGAAGCCAGCACCGTCACTTTTAGCGTGCTTTTGGCGCTCACTTTTGCGGTTTGGTACGCCAAAGAGGGAACGCTTTCGATCCACTCGATCTTCACGCGCCGCCGGGAGGCCTTCTATTGGTCTGCGATCCTTTTCACCTTTGCGCTCGGCACCGCGTCGGGAGATTTGATGGCCGAGAAGCTGGGGCTCGGCTACCTCCTGACGGGGCTGATTGTTCTCGGTGTGATTGCCGCGACTGGGCTCGCTTGGCGCTTGGGATTGGACGGGGTACTCGGGTTTTGGCTCGCGTACATCCTGACCCGGCCGCTCGGGGCGTCGCTGGGCGACTACCTCTCTCAAGCTGCGGAGAACGGCGGGCTCGGTCTCGGGGCGACGTTGACGAGCGCGGTATTTCTCACTGCGATCCTCGTTGTGGTCGGCTACCTCGCCGTCAGCCGTCGCGACGTGGTCGCCCCCGTCGTCCCGCAGGCGGCACCCAAAGCCAAGGGGCCCGCGGTGGCGTGGCAGGTCATCATCGTTGCAAGCGTGGTGCTCGGCCTGAGTGGGGCGGGCTACGGCATGCGTCGAGCACAACTGCAAAAGCACGCCGCTGCCGCGGTTTCGGTCGCACAGCCGCTCGGGGATTTGAGCCATTTTCAGCGGATCGCCGCGGACTTATTGCGAGCGGAGCGCGCCTCGGACCCGGCAGCCGCTAAATCTCGAGTTGGTGATCTGGAGAACGCGTGGGACAAGGCGCAAGCCGAGCTGAAGCCGATGAACCCGGAAAAATGGACAGAGGTAGACGACGCCATCGACGACGTCTTGAGAAAAGTTCGCGGTGGGGACAGCGCGGCGCCGGCTTCCGTCGAGGCTTTGATCCACGTGCTCAACACGCTCGCCGGTCCGACGCCGGAAGCCCCCGGGCCCGACCGTCAGAAGTAGTCGTAGCGAGGATTTTCACTTCGGCGCTGCTTTTGCGTGTCCCAGAACCACTGAAATAACAGATGCCAGAGAAACAGCAGCGGCGCTATCCGAGGCTCAAGCGCGCCGCGTTGGTGGGGATGGGGCTGTTCATCGCAGCGATGGGGGTTTCGTACGTTCGCGCTCTGCGGGCGCCGAACAGTCCGGGTTGGGATTTGCGCACGGCGGAGTGGGTGCGCGAGAACCATTTGGGGTGGGCTCTGGACGCCGCGGAGTGGGTTTGGTTCTCGGTGCATGGACCAACGGTCGCTGAGCTCCAAGCCACGGAGCTGTCGACGTTTCCGGAACCGTTCGCCCGGGTGCGAGCTGACTTTCGAGGCAGCGCGGAGCCCAAACCGATCGCGGTGGTCTTCGACAAAGCCCGGTTAGGTGAGGGCGTCTGGCAGGGCATTGGCTCGACGATCAATGGTGTCTCGGCGCTTCGGTGCACCTCTTTTCGTCCGTTCACCGGAACCCCCGACGTGTCGGTGGCCGTGGCGCGCTTCACGCCAGAGCTGACACGTTTCGTGCTCGTGCCCGGGACACGCGATCCGGGCGGCGACTGGCGCTGGCACGGTGGCATTCCCCAAGATCAGCGCGCCGACCTGCTCGCCGCGTTCAACGCTGGCTTCCAGCTGCGTGACGCGCACGGCGGGCTGTACGTGGAGGGAACGGTCGCCAGGACGCTCGTCGTCGGCGCAGCGTCGTTGGTCATCGATCAAAACGGCAAGCCCAACATCGTCGCTTGGACGGGCGACAGCATGTTGACGCCGGACGTGGTTTCGGTTCGCCAAAACCTCGAGCTTATCGTGGCCGAGGGCAAGGTCAGTGCGGAGCTACTCGCAGGTCGCAACGCGCCCGGGATGTGGCGCAGTGGCCTCGGGATTGCCCGAGACGGTGCGCTCTTCTACGTCGCGGGCCATGGTCTGACGCTGGGGTTGCTGGCTGATGCGCTCAAGCACGTCGGCGCAGTGCGCGCGATGCAACTCGATATTCACCAGCAATGGCCGAGCTTCCACGTCTACCAGCCGGCTGCGCGAGGTCGAAAGCTGGTCGCGACCAAGCTGCTCACCAACATGCGGCATCGCGCTGATCGATACCTCGCCCCAGACGACCGCGATTTCGTCGCCGCCTTCATCCGCTGAGCCGCTTCGGAATCACGCCATTCGCGTGGTCGGATCGACCTCGGTGCCGGTATCGACCCACGCGTCTTCGCCATCGGACTCGGCAAAATAGGCTCGCAGAGGAGCGCGTGCCGGTCCGGTCAGAACGGCCCCGTCGGAGAGGCGAAACTGGGACCCATGGCAGGGGCAAATCACGCCGCCGGCGGGGTCAGGGCGAACAACGGCTGAAGCGCCGCAAGTTGGCGGTGAAGGCGTCAGGTGGTCGCACGCCATGTCGCTGCATAGCGCGACGATGCAACAAGCGTGTGGACAAATGGCCGAGCGCGCGAAGAGTCCTTGCTCGTCGCGCGCCAAGATAACGGCGGTATTGTCGTCGACGTTGAACAAGACTGCCTCGCCGACCTGCAGCGTCGCGCCGCTGTGGACACGGACGCGCTCGCTCGACAAAAGGCAGTACCGTTTCGCCTTGCCGGTGGTCACTTCGACGCACTCTTTTGCTACGGCGTCCGAACCTGGCTGCTCCCCACAGGCGACACAGGAAGACGCAAACGCGAGCAGCGAACGACGCGTCGCTTTCAAGGGGTGCACTTGCTGGACGCAACGTCGCATTTTAGCGGCGAAGTGCAGTCTGCGTCCTTCGCGCAAGGGAATGCGCAAGCGTGGTCGGTAGGGCCAAAACCGCTCGGTGGCGTGCTGGGAAAGAGCTGGCAGACGTAGCCCTCTTTCTTTCGACAATCGTCGTCCGTCTCGCAGCTCTTGTAGCAGGCCGGGGTCTCGAACGGCTGGGAGACGCAGGTGGCGCCCGGCGAGCAGACTTGCACGTCGTTGCAAGGCTCCATGCCGCAGTAGCCGCCTGGATAGCCATCGCCAGCTTCGTTGTTGCAAGCGCCGCGCGAATCGCCACCGCAGTCGATCGTCGTCGCGCACGACTCACCCACTCTGGTGGTTGCAGGATCGGGCGCGCAGCGACCTCCGGCGTTGGCGAGATCGCAGACCTCAGTTGCGCTGCAGTCCGCGTCTTTGCCGCAAGTTGCTCCGAGCCCGCTGGCTGGGGCTACATCGTCCGGGGGGCAGTCGAACAATAACTCCAGGATGTCCACCTCGAGCAGCCCAGCGTCGGATTCCGTCTCGGCCGTCGCGACGTCCGACGCGGTTGCGGCGGTAGTCATGTTAGCGAGCGACTGATCCAGGTCGCCGACCACGGTTTGGCTGCCGCCCACGCGGTGGCAGGTGCCGACTTTGGCCTTCGCTGCCGCCTTGACCGTGGCCCAGTCGGCCTCGAGCGAAGCCAGATCGGTGGTGAAGTCGTCCCAGGCAGCGAAGTGCGAGTCAATTCCCGTGCGCAGGAACGTGGCGTCCATGCGCACGATTTCCACCGGGATATCCGGTCGAAAATAGCTAAACAGACCGGTCATTTGCAAGTGCACGTCGTTGGCGGCGCGGGCTGCCGTTTCCTGATCTTGCGCCGGGATGGCGGTATCGAGCGTCGCTAGTGCTGTGTCAATCGATGAAACCACCTGGGCCGGCAGCGCGTCGCACTTCGTGTTGGTCGCAGCCCACACTTCTTTCAAAAGGGACAGGACGGCGCCCGCGCGCGTCCAGTTGGGCTCACGTTTCGGATACTCTCCGAACACCGAATACGAGACGCCCTCGGCGTCGCGCTCGACGTCGCGTGCCTCAGCGACCACCACGCCCTCTCGCGGACAGGCTGCAGGGGCAGCTTGGTGGCTGCCTGTGCTCGCGGAGCTACTGCAGCCGCAGGCAACGAGCGTCAGCATGGCTACGAGCGTGGGTCTTGTCATTAGTCGTTTACTCACGGCTCGCGCCCCGCGGCGCAATAGGTTGCATGGAAAGCTCCGGTGACCGAGCCACCCGGGACGGTCAAATCGAAGCTGCCGTCCGCCGATGTCTGATCGACGAAGGTGTCCGCGGTGACGCTGCCCGCCGTCGCCGTAACCTCAGCCGGCGTACCGCTGGTCGAAGTGACGGTGTAGTTCACGGAGGCCTCGCCGGTCGCCGGTCGAGCCGTGACCGGGTAGGTGCCAGCGGCGGTGCCGATCAGCTTCATTTCGAACGCCTGCGTGCCATCGGTCACGACTGTGTCCCAGCCCGCATTGCTGAGCGCGGCGCAGCTCACCAGCTTGTCGAACACGTAGATGACGCGCGTTTGCTTGGGGTCGTCGGGCGCGCCAATCCAACGAGCGTCGGCCACGGCCTCGTACGCTCGGTCTCCGATCATTCCCGAAGCCGTCCCCGTGCCGTTCTTGCCGTCGGGGGTTACGCCTTTGTCGGACCCGCAGCCGAGGTGGATCGCCATCAGGCCTACCGCGAGCAGGCTTAGGTAAGGCGACAGGGCTCGTTTCGTGGAACGTGAGGTCGCGTCATCGATGGGATCGCGGACATGCCTCGACTTTGGCGCTACTGACACGCCCATCTTGGCCTCGGCCCCGCCAATCCTTCATTTGCGCCGACACCTAATTGGCTCGCGTCGCTCAGGCGTGCGCCACCCAAACGAAAACACGGCGTCGGGCGGTTGTCTTTGAGCAACTACCGCCCGACGCCGTTGCGGACTAGGGCCTAAAACAGATCGGCGAAGTCCGTCGCGGGTACGAGGTAGTGGCCGTGGTCGTCGGTGGGGTCCGGGAACTTCCGGTCGTTGACCGAAGCGGGGCTGTCGGTCTCCGTGGTTTGGTTCTTGACGAGCTCATGGACGAAGCTCGTGAAACCCATGACGGGCGCTTCACCGCCCGCGCCAGCGGCGCCGGGCTCGCCGCCGATCGCGGTCTGTCCGGCGCTGCTAGTTCCACCGGTTGCACCCGTCGAGCCGGCCTTGCCGGCGGCCGCAGGATGGTCGGCGTCTCCCCCTTCACCGCCCATGGCGGACGGTCGGGTTTGGTCGTCGTCTCCAGTGCAGGCGACGGCGAATGAGGCGGCAATACACACGCTGAATAGGAGGTACCTTGCGTGCATGGTGGTCTCCTTCACGTGCCGCCGTGCGGCGTGGGCAGGTACGGAAACGCATCCGCCCCGACGAAGGCGGGAGCGCCGGCAGCGGTCCGAAACACGACCTCCTGCGCGACTCCGTCGTGGAGCACGGTCTTGTTGGCGGTGGCGGTACGCAGGAAGTTGGCGCCAGCGACCGACAGCACCACGTCGGTTACGTCGTCGATCGGGCGGCGGCCGTTGGGAAACCCGTTCGGATCACAGGCGGCGTTGGCGGTGTCGAGGCCGTAGGGATTAGCGGCCGAGATAGCGCCCAAGAAGCAACCAGCCGCGCCGAGCGGAAATTGCGTGGCGAGAGGTGCCGGTGTGAAAGCGACATTGAGTCGCAGCATCTCGCCGGCCGCACCCTTGTTCGGCATGTTCACGCCCGCGACACCGGTGATGGCGGCGGCGACGAGGTCGTCACGCGGCAAAGCGGGCGCGGCGTAACCGGCGGTACCAAACAGGATTTCGAGTAGCGCGGGCAACGTGGGGTTGGTCACGTAGGTCGCGAAATTCGTGAGATCATCCTTGGGCAAGCTCGAATTGAACTTGTCCTTGTCCGGCAGCCCGATCACGGCCTCATTCACGAGCGGGAAGCCAAGCCGCGAAACCTGCGCCCAAGCGCCGCCTTCGACGGTCGGGGTCTGGATCGTCGGATCCGGGTTGATGACTCGCGCCTGGCGCACGCTCGCGGTCGTCCATCCACCGATGATTTTCCCGGCGTCTGCCGCGGCGCTTGCCTTGGCAGTGCCGGTCACACACTCGATCGGTAGCTCCATCGCGATGCTGGTAACGTTGGCGTCGGCGATCGGGTTGGGGAATGCGGCGCGATTACTCTTGCCGGGGTTGAGAGCATCCCCGAGCGGCTGGTTCACCTTCGCGAGGCCTAGAGCGTCGATGTTCACGAGGTCGAAGATGACGCCCAGGTTAACGGCGAAGGTCTCACGCCTCTGCCCGACGAACACCTTGGCGTTCGTGGCACAGCCGTCGAGCTTCACGTCGTAGATGTGCTTGCGCGCGTAGGCTTCGTACGCCGCGGGCGCCCCAAACGACTTCGTCCCGATGTAGTCGAGCGGTTTACGGAACGTCTTGGTGGCCGCGTTCGACGCCAGGGTGACGTCGGTGACGGTTCCGCTGCGGCGGTCGCCCTTCACCATCTTCACGCTGTAGGTCTCGTGAAGGTTCGCGTTCGTGGAGTCCGTCGCACCGCCTCCGGCAACCGGGCCGGAATTGATCAGCGGAATAGCGACCATCTTTCCGCCGACGTTGAGCTTCGTGCCCTTTCCGCCGTCGGCAATGTCATTGCTGAAGCGGAATTGGAAGGTGAGATCCTCTTGCGCGTCGCCGGTGTTGTCGAGGTGAATTTCGTACAGCGCTTCGGGGTCCAGGCTGAAGAAGTTCGGGCCACCGTACTGGTTTTGCAGCGGAATATAGTTGGCGACGACCGTGACGAAAGCGCCACGTCCCGCTTCGAAACTACGGAACATGTAGAAGTCTGTCCCATCTACCTTGGGGTTTTTGCTGATAAATGGTGCTTCACGATGGCTGGACGCTCGAGCGTCGTCCCCAAATACCAACACGCCGAAAACCGTCGCCAACGTGGTGACGACCAGTCCTGATTTGATAGCCGTAAGTTTTCTCATTCCATCCTCCGGTGCCGCGCCGAATCGAGCGTTCGCGCAGCGGCGCCGTGTTGGGTACGCTGTGCAGGCCTGCTCGGATCGGTGCTGATGACGAATCGACCAGCACGTCGCGATCCAAGTGCGGCTCTGGTAAGTACTTGGACCATGGAGAGACTCCTTATGCTTCTTGTCGGGGGCCTGGCGCTGACGAGCTGCAGCAAGGGGTCAGGCGTCAGCCAGCGCGCCGGAAGCCATGAAGCGGCGGCGGTCGGGGCGTCCAGCGAGCGGCACGCGACGGCGCCAATGCCGCAAAATCCCCGTGATATCAACGCGCTTTTCGAGAACGAGGCCAGTAGCCGGCCAGCGGGCGTGCTTCGCGCCGAAGACGCCTTGGCCGCCTTCCAGCGCGCGGGAGTCGCACTGACTGAGCAGCGACAACATCTCGCGCGTCCGTACGGCGCTCGCTACTGCGTGGGCGCGTTTGCCGGCGGGCGGGATATTGCGCTGAGCGTTTGCGAGTACATTGATGCCACAGCTGCGCAAACCGGCGCAGCGGAGTCGCGTAAGATATCGCTCGCGAATCGGGAAATTCGCGTCAATCATGCAACGTCGCTGACGATTCGCGAGATCAACAAGACCGCCGCGAACGACGCTCTGAGCAGTCGGCTATTCGATAGTTTCGCCAAGCTCTGACGCCATCGGTGGGTGGATCGCGACCAATACTTCGACGGCTCAAGAAGAGATGATGCGCAGGTTGAACGCGCGCTCAACGAGCCAGACACTGGAGATCAGCAACACGGCCGCTGAGCCGAGCGGGAGCCCGAGGCGTTGGTAGCGCCGCGAGCCACGCAGGCCGTAGATGATCGGGAGCAGCAGCAACACGACGCCAAGTTGGCCGATTTCCACGCCCAAATTGAACCCAAACAGCGTGCGAACAAAGGTCGCCGGCGACAGGTCGATGTCGGACAGCGTCGCGGCGAAGCCGAATCCGTGCAGCAGCCCTAGGCAAAACGCCGCCAACCAGCGTTCGGAGCGCACCAGCGGAAATAGGTTGTTGAGCGCAGCCAGCACGACCGAAAAAGCGATGGCTGACTCAACGAAGCGCGACGGCAACGACACGAGGTGAGCGGCTGAAAGCCCTAGCGTTAGCGAATGCGCAATCGTAAACGCGGTCACGACCCGGAGCACGTCGCGCAGCACTGCCGGAAAGGTCGCCACCGCCACCCAGCGCCCGGACTCGCGGCGGAGCGCCGAGGGCAACAGCAGCGCGGTCAGGAAAAGCAGATGATCGTAGCCGTGTAGAATGTGGTCCATTCCGACCCGCACCATCGCCCAAAAGGCGGCTAGCCCGCCGGTAGCGCGCAGCGATACCTCCGCCTCTCGGCTCGATTTCGTGAGCAAGATCGGCGGCGCGGCGGCGCTCGTCCGCACGACGCCACGATGCTGCGCATCGATCGCAAACAAGAGATCGTAACGAAGCCGCAAGGACTCGGCGGCTCCCGGACACGTGAACGCTACGTCCAGCGCAGCATAGGTGCCGTCCGAGTGGACGACTGCGGCCATGCGCCCGAAAGTCGTGCTGCAGCGACCTGCCGCCGAGGTGGCGGTCAGCGACGCGCGTGCGTAGCCCTTGATTTGCGACTCGGCGGCTTGGAGCTCGCCCCAGGTCACCTGCCGATCGGCGTTGCGGTCGATGCCAATTGCATCGTCCAGATCACGAAGCGCGATGTCCCAACGACCGCTAGCGCCGCCGGTTTTGGTCTCGAGGAACAAGTAGCTGTCGCTTGCCTTGTGCGCCTCTGCTCTCGACGAGAGCGTCAGCAGGACAAGTAGAGTCGCGCTGACCAAGCGCCGCCAGGAGCTCATGGATTCGAGCCTTCCAAGGCGCGCAGCAGCCTCGAAATCTCTGGGTCGTCGATGCCGGAGCGCTTGGCGAACTCGCGCGCACCATCGGCCTGGTCCGGCTTCTTGGCAGCCAGCGCGGCAGCGAGCACGAGTCGCAGATCCCATGCCTCGCGCTGGACGCGGAAGTTAGCGAGCGCAAGCTCGAGCGCGCGCTGCGGATTGCTTCGCAGGCTGAGCTCGAAACGCGCCTCTTCCCTTCGATGGACGGCGCTGCCGCGCAAACGTGCGTCCGCGAAGCGTTCTGCGAGCTCGGCGCTGTGCCGTTTTGCGTTGGGCAGATTCAGCTGCTGTTCGGCGATCGCGAGCCGCAGCAGCAAAGCGTCGATACGCTCGAACGGTAAAAGCAACGTCACCGCCTCGGCAGGGCGGTGCAGGTCGAGCAGAAGATCAGTCAGGACCCCGAGCGTGTAGGCATCTTGCGGCATGCCGGCGAGAGCGCTCCTGAGCCAGCGTTCCGCCTCTTTGGCGTCGCCCGCGCGAACCCGTAGCTCGCCAATCAACGACGCCGCCCAGGCTGCGTCAGCGGGCGAGAGCCCGCGGGCTCGAATCAGCGCCGCTTCCAAGTCGGACGCGGCGCCGCGCGCGTCACCGGTGGCACCGCGCCCGGCGCCGCTACAGCCCAGCGCGAACAGCTCGCTGACTTGCGGAGCAAGCGCCGAACAATCCGTGAGTGCCTCGGCGTATCGCCCTAGCACTGTCAAGATGCTGGCGCGCTCGAACAAGGCCTGCGAATCGCCGGGCTGGCGAGCGAGCGCAGCCCCCAGGTCGCGGATTGCCGGCTCGAAGTCGTGATTGCCCGCACGGATCTTGGCGCGCAAGACGAGGATTGGTACGGGCGCGTCCGCCGCCTCCCAAAATGCGCCCAGCCGCGCCTCGGCGTGTCCCAGGTAACGCGGATCGGAGGTAATTTGGTAGCTGCGGATATCTTCGCGCGCTAGTCGTTCAGCAAGTAGCGGATCGGCGAGCGGTTCGGGGCTAGCGCCGACCGTTCGGATGGCGGCTCGGCCCGCGACGCGCTCCGGCAAGTGCTCCAAGACCTGCTCGGCTGAGGCTGGGATAAAAGGCTGCGAGTGAGCCGGAGCGGGGCTGAACACGGCCACGAGCGCGACCACCACCAGCAGCGCGCCGCCGCCGAATAGCAGGCCGCGCGCGCGACTCCGTCGCCCCGGAGTCGCTGGTTCGGCCGCGTCGCGAACTAAAGCCATTCCTGCCCGAGCTTACGCCCGACCGGCTCGTTTGGATCGATTGGCGCGTCCGCCGCAGCCAGTCCCATCCCCGTGTTGCCTCCACACCATCACCCGCGCGCCATCCCCGCCCGTCACGGGCGTCGTACCTGAAGAGTGGACCTGGAATGCTGGGTCGCCTCAAGCCGCCACTTCGTCGCTTTCAACTTCGACACTCACGTGCTGAGTGCCGCCCTTTGCCTCACCGCGTCGAATCGCCGCACGCAGCAATGTGCGGTCGGACAAGTTGAAGCTGTAATCCAGCGATGCTCTGCTGACAACACCGCGCGCAGAGTAGCGCGCGCATTGATTCGGGCGTAGCGTCGGCAAATGCTTCGGGAATTCGTCACAGCGAATCGCGATCTGATTTTGGTTCGTGCGCAAGGTCGCGTCATCGAGAGGAGCGGGGCGTCGACGACCGACAATGATCGGACGAAGGGCCTTCCGGTGTTCTTAGATCAGCTCGGCGAAGCGCTCCGAAAAGATACTCAGCACGTGGCCCTCGACCACACGGAGATCCAAAAGAGCGCGTATCAGCACGGCCACGATCTATTTCACCATGGGCTCAGCGTGCATGAGTGGTTCACGACTATGGGGACCTTTGCCAAGTCATTACTGCGCTGGCCGGTGAGCAGGATGCACCCGTTGAGATCAACGAGTTCCGCACGCTCAACCTTTGCTTGGACGATGCGATTGCCGGCGCCGTGACCGCCTATTCCGCCGCGCACGCTCGCTCGATATCCGACCAGGGAACCGAACGGCTAGGTATCCTCGCCCACGAAATGCGTAACGCGCTCAACGGCGCCATGCTCGCGTTCGGAAGCATCAAGCACGGCGTTGTGGCAACCTCGGGGAGTACCAGCGCGACGCTCGATCGGAACCTGCTTCGCATGCAATCTCTCATCGATCGCTCGCTCGCCGATGTGCGACTCGACGCTGGCTTGAGCAACCTCGAGCACATCCCGGTCAGCGAGATTGTGGGGGAGGTCGCGGTCGGTGCCGCACTAAGCGCCCGAACGCGAGGGCTCCACCTCGCCGTCGCGAAGGTCGACAACACGGCTTTCATCGAAGCGGATCGGCAGATCGTCGAGGCGGCGGTTGCCAATCTTCTCAACAACGCTTTCAAGTTCACGCGCCCCGCGACCACGGTTAAGTTGCGAGCCACCACCACCGCGACGCGCGTGCTGATCGAGGTGGAAGACGAGTGCGGTGGCTTGCCACCGGGAAAAGCCGAAGATTTGTTTCGCCCGTTCGAACAGCGAGGTGCCGACCGAACTGGTCTAGGCCTCGGGCTCACCATTTGTAGAAAGGCCGCGCAGGCGAGCGCGGGCGAGCTGCGCGTCCGGGATCTTCCAGGTCACGGCTGCGTCTTTACCCTCGATCTGCCCAGAAGGCCTCCGCCGCCATTGGTGGCCGTCGACACCGCAGAGCGCGGCCCAGTCGCCGCCCCAGATGCAAGCGACGCAGAAGGCGGCAAGAAGACAAAGGCTACCGACTAGCGATACCGCGAGCTCCAGTAGGCGACCGCGCCATGATCGTTCAGATCGATCTCGGCATCGCGCTCGGCCCCGCCCGCTGATCGTTCGCGCATCGATTTTCTTTGGTTTCGACGAGTGCCCGAGCCAAGGGTGTCGACGCTCCGCGCGTATCAGCCGCGACGCTAGACAGCACGCCTTGACGCCACCGATTGGATTGAAGGCATGAGCGACGCGCTGTCTAACTTTCGCATGATTTCTGCGACCGCGCGGCAGTTTGCCGCGTCCGAATATGTTGCAAGTAGTGAAAAGTCTCGGTGTCGCTTCGTGCAGGAGGCTGCCGCGGATGGCGGTCGCGCCGCAGCCATGCTTAACGTTTTGCGCATGACACACCTGCCGACCTGCTGTGATGCGTGCGGCCTCATCGCGCTGCTTCCGCAGAGCGAATGCTTGGCCGGTGAGTTCAAGTGTCGCATCTGCTCCGGAATCGGTCGTGTCGTTCCCGGGTGCACCTACAGCGCAGACGATTCAAAGCTCTTTGCGGACCTGAGCCAGGCCGTTAGTGACGCGAACCTCTCCTCCGCCGGGGCCCAGCAGCTCGCGCTGTACAGCCAGCGTGCAAGTGCCAGCCATACCGAACCCATGGTCGTCTTGCTCGAGCTCGTTCATCGCTTGCCCTCGCTCAGACGGCTCTTTCTCGGTGACGATTCACAAGACCCGCCGAGCGTTAGTGATGCTGGAGACCATCCTGATCGCGGCAGTGTCGACGAGACGCTCGGGCATTATTGCAACCGTTCCAATGCAGATTCGCGAACGGGCCGCGGTCAAACGCTAACGTCACGGCGGGTCTTGTTCAAGTCGGCTTCGAACGAACGTCACGACGCAATCAAGTCGTCATGCAAGAAAGCGGGCTTGCGCGCGATCCGGGGTCTCGCGCCGCGCCGGCTTCGAGCACCCCCACATTCCGATTGTTGAGTTCGGCTCAGTCATTGCGGTCGCCAGGTTCAGTCGTGCGATCAACACTGCCGCCGTCGCCAGAGGAAGACCAACCCCGAGACGCCAAGCAGGACGGCGATCGTCATCGTCTGCGCGTTGTGGAACTTGGCATGCGGCGGCCACAGCGGGTTGTAGATGTGCGTCGCGTTCCAATCGGCAAGATCTGTACACATCGTTCCGATCATGGAACGATTGGACAATGTTCGACATCTCGGATCTTCGGGCATTTGCGCGCATTGCCGATCTCGGCAGCCTCTCCGGCGCAGGCCGATCATTGCGGATGCCGAAGTCTTCGATCAGCCGCTCACTGGCGCGACTGGAAGAGGCTATCGGGGCGGTGCTGGTCGAACGCTCGACCCGTCACCTTCGCCTGACCGATGCAGGCCCAAGGTTATGACGCAAACCGTTCTTCTCACCGGCGCGACAGGTATGTTCGGAAGTCGCATCGCACGGCATCTCGTCAACGAGCGCGGTGTCCGCGTCCGTCTTCTCGTGCGGCGTGCCGAGGAGGCCGCGAAGAGAGATGCCCTGTCGCCCTTGCTTGAAGGCGGCGCCGAGATCATCCACGGCGACCTTGCCGATCGGCTGGCGCTCGACAGGGCAACGCAAGGCGTGGATGTGGTCGTTTCGGCCGTCCAAGGAATCATGATGCTGCACTTTGCCTCGCCGCGTCGAATCGCCGCAGACACTTTGCGGGGAGGTTCTCACACGCCGCGGGACTTACAAATGCGTGCCGCGGTCTTCGGCATCGGCTCGGTATTGGCGCGCCGAAGTGGTTTGAGAGATGAGACCACGGCGAACGCAACGACGTGGAATTGTAGGTCATGACTGACAGCGCTCGCGCGGACACGACGCCAGAGGCGCCAGCATCGCTCGACTTTCTCGACGGCGGGTCGGAGATGGCCGCGCTGATTCGCACCATCGATTGGTCGGAAACTCCGCTCGGACCGCTAGGAGGTTGGCCACAGAGCCTGCGGACAGCAGCCAGCATTTGCCTCACCTCGCGCTTCCCGCTCTCTATTTGGTGGGGACCCGAGTACGTGCTGCTCTACAACGACGACTATCGACCGATGCTCGGCCAGGCCAAGCATCCGCGATCGATGGGTCAACTAGCGCTCGAGTGCTGGGCCGAGATCGCGCACATCATCGGTCCCATGCTCGACGGCGTGATGAAGACCGGGAAGGCGACGTGGCAGACGAACCAACTGCTGCCGATCGATCGAAATGGCTACTTGGAGGAGGCGTACTTCACCTATTCGTATAGCCCGATTCGCGTTGAGTCGGGCGCGATCGGTGGCGTCTTCACGGTCGTCACGGAGACGACGGAAAGCGTCGTCGGCGAACGCCGCTTGCGGCAGCTTCGTCGTCTGTCTGCGATCGCTTCGGAGTCCGGGTCGGCAGAGGGCGCCTGTCGAGCCTGCGAGGCGGCTTTCGATCCGAGTGACGTGCCTTTTTCACTGACCTACCTGGTCGAGGATGACGGCAAGCGCGCGCGCCTCGTCGCCTCCTCGGGGGTTGCTCCCGAGCACGCCGTAGCGAGGCGTCAGAGCGTGGACCTGACCGCAGATGATGACACGGGTTGGCCGCTGGCAATGGCCGCCGCATCGCTCGTCCCGCAACTCGTGACCGACCTCGCGACGCGGTTCGGCGTCCTGCCGGGGGGGCCTTGGCTGGCCCCGTCACACCGCGCGATGGTGCTACCGGTCGCGCGACCCGGCGAGCCGCACGCGTTTGCCCTGGTGGTTGTCGGCGTGAGCCCCGCGCTCGAGCTGGATCGGAACTACCGCGAGTTCTTCGAGCTAGTCGCGGATCACCTCGCCACGGCACTCGCCAACGCGTTCGCGTCGGAGAGCCAAAGGAAGCGCGCCGAGGCCCTGGCAGAGATCGACCGCGTCAAGACGCAGTTCTTCAGTAACGTGAGCCACGAGTTTCGCACGCCAATCACCCTGCTGCTCGGTCCGCTGGAAGAAGCAATCGCGTCACCAGCGCGGGCTCTCGCAGGCGACGAGCTCGAGATGGCGCATCGCAATGCGCTTCGTCTTCTGAAGCTGGTGAACGCTTTGCTCGACTTCTCGCGCATCGAAGCAGATCGGGTAAAAGCCTGTTACCAGCCGAGCGATCTTTCGAAGCTCACGACCGACCTGGCAAGCGCATTTCGATCAGCGATTGAACGCGCGGGTGTTTCTTTCCGGGTCGAGTGTCCAAGTCTGCCCCACGCGGTTTACGTCGATCGCGATATGTGGGAGAAGATCGTGCTCAACCTGCTCTCGAACGCATTCAAATTCACGTTCGATGGAACGATTGCGGTTACGATGGAGTCCGACGCCGCGGTGTTCGACTCGGCATCTCGGACACGGGTGCCGGCATCTCGGAAGCTGACTTACCGCGCATGTTCGAACGTTTCCATCGCGTGCCCGGGGTACGTTCACGGACGCACGAAGGTTCGGGGATTGGGCTCGCGTTGGTGCACGACCTTGTGCGCCTGCATGGCGGCTCCATCACTGTCACCAGTCGGATCGATGTTGGTACGAGCTTTACGATCTCGCTGCCATGGGGCAGCGCTCACCTCCCAGTCGGCCAGGTCGCAGGAACGGACTCGTCCAATTTGAAGCCGTCGGGCGCTGCCCCCTATGTCGAAGAAGCGCTGCGGTGGCTTGACGGGAACCCCGCCACGCCGGCAGCGGAGCAAGCGTTTCGGGGGGATGCCGGGTCGTCTCCGTCCGCCTTCGAGCTAGCTGCGCGCGGGCGCATCCTGCTCGTCGACGACAACGCTGACATGCGCAGTTACGCGGCCGGCCTGCTCCGTCCTCGCTGGGACGTCCAGGAAATAGCTGACGGCAGTGCGGCCCTGGAGGCCGCTCGCGCGCAGCCGCCAGACCTCGTCACCACGGATATCATGATGCCTGGCCTCGACGGATTCGAGCTGCTCCGAGCTCTCCGGGCAGACCCATTGACCGGGGATGTCCCTGTCATCATGCTGTCGGCGCGAGCCAACGCGGAAGCGCGGATCGATGGCGTCGATGCCGGTGCAGACGACTATCTGGTGAAGCCCTTCACGGCGCGAGAGCTCGTAGCACGGGTGAATCTGCAGATGACGATGCGCCAGGCGCGCGCGGCGATCAATAAGCAACGGGCCGAGCTGTACGAGACGTTCATGCAGGCACCGGTCCCGATTTGCGTGCTCCGCGGGCGTGATCTGACCTTCGAGATGGCGAACCCGCTCTATTGCAAGTTCGTCGGACGTGCGCCCGCCGCGGTGGTTGGGCGCCCGCTTGCGGAAGTATTCCCCGAGCTGGTAGGCCAGGGATTCGACGAGATGTTGCTGGAGGTGATGCGTTCGGCCGCCGCGAAAACCGTCGATGAGGTCCTCATCTCGCTCGACCTCAAGGGCGATGGTTCGCTCGAAGAAACGTATTGGAGCTTCGTCTACGCCCCGCTGCGCGACGTCGCTGGTCGAGTGGATCGCGTGCTGGCCGTATCCAATAACACGACGGAGTACGTTCGGACGCGCAAGGATCTCGAGTTTCAAAGGCAACGCGCCGAGAGCTCGGGCCGCGCGAAGGACGAGTTTCTAGCCATGCTGGGGCACGAATTGCGCAACCCGCTCGCGCCTATCCTGACGGCTCTCCAGCTCATGGCGTTGCGCGGCGACGACACCCATGAGCGAGCGATCATCGAGCGCCAGACGAAGCACCTCGTGCGTTTGGTGGACGACCTCTTCGACGTCTCGCGGATCACCCGCGGCCAGGTCACCCTGAATCGAGAGCGCTGCGAAATGAGCGACATCGTCAGCGCGGGGATCGAGATGGCCAGCCCGCTTCTGGAAAAACGCGGACACACGTTGACTGTCGATGTCCCACAGCGCTCGTTTCTCGTCGAAGGCGACCGGTCTCGGCTCGCGCAAGTTGTCTCCAACCTACTGACGAATGCTGCCAAGTACACGGAGCGCGGTGGCACCATTCATGTTGCTCTGCGCAAAACCGATGGTTGGCTGGAGCTGAGCGTCCGTGACTCTGGGATCGGAATTACGCCCTCGATGCTGCCACTGGTATTCGACCTATTCTCGCAAGAGCGGCAAACCATCGATCGCGCTCAGGGCGGGCTCGGCCTAGGTCTGGCGATAGTCCGAAGTCTGGTGCGGCTTCACGGCGGCGACGTTGCGGCCCACAGTCAAGGCCGAGAAGCTGGCAGCGAGTTCGTCGTGCGACTGCCCGTCGCTGCGGAAGTGCCATCGGCCCAGTTCGACAAGCCGGTCCCTCGCGATACCAAACGAGCGCGCGGGTTACGCATCTTGATCGTCGATGACAACGACGACGCAGCCGAGATGCTAGAGATGGCGCTGAGCGTGCGAGGCCATTCAGTTCGCACGGCGAATGACGGAACTTCCGCACTGCGAGTTGCGACCGAGTTCTCCCCGGAGGTTGGGCTCCTCGACATCGGCCTGCCGGTCATGGATGGTTATGAGCTCGCCAGTTTGCTTCGAGCGGATCCAAAACACGCGCGCATGCGGCTGATCGCGTTGACCGGCTATGGCCAACCGGCCGACGTGGCTCAGGCGCGGGCCACCGGTTTCGACGAACACGAACTGAAGCCGATCAGCCTCGAGCGGCTGGAAACCGTTATTCGCGGTGCTTCCGCACCTGACTGAGCCGCCCGTCCGGTCCTGATGAGACGAGAACGAGAGAACGATATGGATGGATCACTGGTAAATCTTTCGTGACGGAACGTTGCGCATCGCCAACGCGGCGAAATCCGCGCGAAGCGTGGCAGCTTCCGCGCCAGCGACTGGTCGCCCCTTGCGTCCACGATGACGCGTGAATCGCACAGTCATTCAAGCTCGGTAGGTAGAGTCCGTCACTCCGCATGGTGTGGCGCGGCCGCGCGCACGAGCCAGTTGTGGCGCGGCGCCCTGCCGCGCATGGCATCGGGGAGTCGGTTCGTGTTCATGCAAGGAGGCGCAGGCGCGCTTTGATGAGCCCGTATTACCCCAACAGGCCGACGCGACCGATGACGCGCAGCAGCCTGCCGCAGACGCACTTGAGCAGAACTCGTGCCGCATGGGTTGGCAGTCTCGATCGTGATGCTCTTGTTGCGCGCCGGACCGGCGTGGTCACCACTCCACGTCGCGGCACGCGACTTGCTGAAAGGCCGACCAAATGAAGAAATTCACCCGTCACGAATCACTAAACGCCCTCATGCTATGCCTGACCTTGAGCGCGGCCTCTTTCGCCTGCAACAGAGAAAACGAAAAGCAAACCATGACGCCCGCGAACGGGGTCGGTGAGGACCGGTCGACAGACCACGCTGAAACGGGGATGAGCTCCGGCTCAAGGTCAGACATGCCGACAACGAGCGGGCTCGGCAGCGGCAATTCGAGCGGCACCTCCGGCTCGATGGATAGCGGGAGCGGCATGACAGGAGGCTCAAGCATGGGTGGCTCCCCAAGTATGGGTGGCCGTTCGGGCGTCGGCGGACGTTCGGGAACCGGCACAGGCTCGGAAGATTCGCGGGCTATCAAGGGGACGCGCTAAGTTGACGCTTGACGTCAAATTGCTCGATTGAAGTGAACCATGCTGAAAATCTTGTCTCCCCGGATCCACGGCGTGCTCGACTACGCGGTCGTAGCGCTCTTCTTGCTCGCACCGACGCTTTTTAGACTCGAAGGGACGCCCGCAACTGTCGCCTACGTGGTGGCGGGCATCCACCTCAGCTTGACGTTGTTGACCGCCTTTCCGATGGGCGTCATCAAGCTAATCCCTTTCAAAGTGCACGGGGTCATCGAAGTGGCTGCTTTGCTCGGGATCGCCGCGGCGCCTTGGCTCTTCGGATTCAGCGAAAACGCCACGGCTCGCAACTTCTACCTCGCCGCCGCAGCGCTGATTGCCGGTGTCGTCGTGCTGACGAACTACAACACTAGCGAGGCCCGCGCACCCCAGCGTGCACTCTAGGCATGATGTGGCGTGGGCAGAAGCCGCCGATAGCAAGGCACTAGCATGCAATCGAAATCCGGTTACGACATCACTCCACTCGCCCAGCCGGCAGTCGACCGCCTCGCGAAGAAGCTCACGCGCGAAGAAGCGAGGGTCATCCTCGGCAGCGGCACGGAAGCGTCCTTCTGCGGCACCCTCCTCGATAAATACAAAGACGGGACGTACGCCTGCCGTCTCTGCGGGCTCCCGTTGTTCTCGTCGAGCGCCAAGTTCGATTCGGGCACCGGCTGGCCATCGTTCTTCCAGCCCTTCGACGCGGCTCACGTTCGCGAGGTGCAAGACACGAGCGGAGAGATGGTACGCACCGAAATCAACTGCGCTCGTTGTAGCGCGCACCTGGGCCACGTGTTCGACGATGGCCCGCGACCGACGGGCCACCGGTACTGCCTGAACTCCGCGTCCTTGGAGTTCTTCGAAGAGGGTCAAGAGCAGCCGGCGGTCGCGTCGGGTACGGAGACGGCCTACTTCGCCGCTGGATGCTTCTGGGGCGTCGAGGACCAGCTACAGAAGGTTCCCGGCGTCCTCGACGCGGTCAGTGGCTACCAGGGCGGACGCACCGAAAATCCAACGTACGAGGCCGTCTGCGACGGCAAAACCGGCCACGCGGAAACGGTGCGGGTGACATTCGATCCCTCGCGCATCAACTACCCGCAGCTGCTCGAGTGGTTCTTCAATCGCTACGGCGCGCCGCCGACCAACGGGGCGCGGTCCGACACCGAGAGCCAGTATCGGTCGGCGGTCTTCGCGGCCAACGACCCCCAGCTCGCCCAAGCGAAGGCGTTTCTTGCGAAACGCTTCGAGGATCGCGAGATCGCCACCCAAGTGACGAAGGGCGGACCGTTCTACGAAGCCGAGGAGCATCATCAGAACTACCACTCCAAGCACGGGCGCCATTGAGCACGCGCGCGCCGGGTCCGCCCGGGCAACCGGCGCGGGAGCTACAGCCCTCAAGCAGGGCATAAATGAACGTCGGCTTGAATCGGCAACCGACGGCAAGGAAGCAGTCTTGATGCTCAAGGTCCACCGCGCGCGTCGACTGTCGAGCTTCATCGGTGTGGCGCTCGTCGCTTCGAGCGTATCGCTCGGTTGTCGCACCGCCAAAGGGCCTGCGCCAGCTACTCACACTAAACCCACCCTTGATCTTAGCGCTCGGCAGGCGCCTAGCAGGCTCAGCCAATACGGGTATCACATAGAGCTGGTTGACGAGACGGGCGACGAACGTCACGCGGGCGAGCTGCGAGCGTGGGTTTTTCGTGCCATGCAAGCCGTGAGCGAAACGACGGGTGGTGCGTCGGAGCTAGTTCGTGTGGTCGCACGCGAGGGCTCGGGAGGTGCCACCACACGCGATCGTGTCATCACCCTGAAGCTGCCCGAAGGTCCGCGGCCGGCGGACACGACGAGAGAGTGGGTGCTGCCGCACGAGCTCATTCACGCCAGCTTTCCGAGCTTATCGGATCGCGACTTGTGGCTGGAAGAAGGTCTTGCCACCTATTTGGAGCCGCTGCTGCGCGTGCGAGCCGGTCAGTTGGATGCCACCAGCATGTGGCGTGATCTTGCGGCCGACCTGCCGCAAGGCGCGCCGCGAGAGGGCGAAGGGGGCCTCGCCGGGACCGAAGTTTGGCATCGCTTGTATTGGCAGGGTGCCGTGTTCTGGTTGAACGCCGAGCTTTTGATCGACCGCCGTACTCAAGGTCGGCGCAGCCTGCACGACGCACTTTGCGTTTGGGCGCTCGCCGACGGCTCAGCCCGCGACTTGGGCGCAGAACGCGCCTTCACCATCATGGATCAGGCTCTCGGAGAGCCAATTTTGCTCGAGTTGTACCGGAGAGCCTCCGCTAGCGGCATCGAGCACCAGCCTGCGAAGCTCTTGGCAGAGCTCGGGGTGGTGAAAACCGTCGACGGCGTGCGCTTGGCGGCCGATGCGCCAGCCGCCGATTTGCGACAACGCATGACAACCGTTTCGCCACGCCCGTGCGTGCGTTGAGCCGTTGAGCCATGGCGAAGCGCGACGCTTCACTTAGCGGTACCCCAACTCCGCACCTGCGTACCGCCAGACTTGGAGATCAGAACGATGCAGGCAACGGCAGCATCTGCGAGCCGCGCGGAAAGCCTCATCAGCACACCGATCGCGAGCGTCGATGACCCCGGACGCAGTCAGCGCGGCGTTATTGAAGACCGACGCTGAGCTCAAGGAGCAGGCTTTTCGTGGACGGCTCGCCCGCAATCGGCAGGTGCAGCTCCACGCTCGTCTGCTCGTCTTCGGGATAAGCGATCCAACCGCCATGCCGGAGTGCAGGCTGTGCTGGGAGTGAACATAACCTCGTAGCGTCGGCGTAACCACGGTTACGCGAAGTCCTTTCCGTTCACTGACCACCGTGTGAGTGAGGGGACCGGCATGCGAAACTGTTCTAGTCACCACGCTGATGGTGTTGCTTACGCTCGGCGTCGGCGCTTGCGACCGCAGCCCTCACGCCTCGGAAGACCATGGTTAGGGCGCGCACCCAGACACCACGGGCACTGAGATCGGCGGTAAAGGCAAGGGCACCGCCACCGAAACAGGCGGTTGCGGAAAACGAACAGGCTCACCGGCTTGCCGACTCGTGCTCCAATGTGACGAATGACCCGGCGGGAGCTGCACGAACCAGAGCGCGAGGAGTCCGGCACGCGCGGCGCGCTGCTCGGCGGCGAGCTAAAGCGTGCGGCGCCTGGCGGGGCGGAGCTAGCATACATCATCGTCAACGAGATGTTCCAGTTGGTCGGCATCCTCGATGCGCGGGGCATCAACCTGCAATCGAACCGCACGTCGTTGGAGGCCGCCGGACTTAGTCGTGAGGACGTCATCGGGCGCCCCTTTTGGGAGACGGCGTGGTGGCCGGCTGAGACGCGGGCGGAAGTGAAGGCCGCCGTGGAGCGGGCGGGCAGCGGAGAGTTCGTGCG
Organism: Polyangiales bacterium; assembly: GCA_038230915.1. GTDB lineage: Bacteria > Myxococcota_A > Polyangia > Polyangiales > Polyangiaceae > PMG-095. Next base: position 44,218 of record JBBRMI010000033.1, read on the forward strand.
CTACGAAGTGGGCATCCATGGCCGCCCAGGGGAGGGCCGGCTCTTTCTCGATTTTTCGTTGAAGCCCGTCAGGGATGAGGCCGGCGCGGTGCGCTACATCATCGCCGAAGGACGCGACATCACCGCCAAGAAGCAGGCCGAGGCGGAAGTGGTACGAAAGAACGACGAGCTGCGCACGCTGTACGTGCGGCTGCAGGATCTCGATCGAGCCAAGAGTCAGTTCTTCGCCAATGTGAGCCACGAGCTCCGAACTCCACTGGCATTGATTCTGGCTCGCACCGAGCGGCTCGGTCGTGGCGACCTCGGCTCCACCCCTTCGGCGCAGCGTGATGTCGAAGAGATTGAGCGCCACGCGCGCTCCCTGCTGACGCAAGTCACCGACCTGCTCGACTTGGCGAAACTGGACGAGAGGCAGCTTCAGCTGCAGTCCGCGGAAACCGATCTGGCCGCGCTCGTGCGGCTGGTCGCGTCGAGCTTCGAGTCACTGGCCGCCGATCGCGGGCTGAGTTTCATTGTAGAAGCTCCGGAGCGGCTAAGCGCGCTCGTCGATCCCCATAAAATCGAGCGCATACTGATGAACTTGCTGGCGAATGCCTTCAAGTTTACGCGCGAGGGGACGGTGCGCTGCTCGCTCACACTGGCAGCAGATCGGATTTTGCTGCGAGTGGCCGATAGCGGCCCGGGGGTGGCCGTCGAGCATCGGGCGGCGATTTTCGAGCGGTTCTTTCAAGTGGACGGCGGCTCGACCCGGCGCGTGGGCGGCGTTGGCTTGGGCCTGGCCCTGGTTCGCGATTTGGCTATTCTGCATGGCGGGACGGCGAACGTGGCGGACGCAGCCGAAGGCGGCGTGGAGTTCACCATCGAGCTACCACTGCAAGCAGCCACGCCGGTTGGCACGGGCACCTCCCAGCCTCGCTGGCGGTTGGAGGCCCCGCCGGCCCTACCCGCGGGGCTCGTCGTCCGCGAACCCGAGCCCGGCCGCGACTTTTCGACCGCCCCTGCGGACGATGGCCGTGCCCTAGTGTTGTTGGTCGAAGACAACGTGGACATGAGCCGCTTCCTGGCGGAGGTGCTAGCGGAAGAGTACCGCGTGGTGACCGCCGGTGACGGCCAAGAAGGTCTCGAGAAAGCCGTGGCCTTGCGCCCGGACCTGATTCTTTCCGACGTGATGATGCCCAGGTTGAGTGGCGATGAGCTACTGCGCGCCGTACGCGCCATGCCCGAGCTCCAGCCCGTGCCGGTCGTGATCTTGACGGCCAAGGACGATGATGAGCTGCGGGTCAAGCTGCTCCGCGAAGGCGCTCAGGACTTCGTCACGAAGCCGATTGCTTCTCGGGAGCTGTTGGCACGCGTCGGCAATCTGATCCAGATGCGTCGAGCTCGGCGGGTCTTGGAGGCGGAGCTGCAAGGGCGAAGTGGCACGCTCGAAGCGCTGGCGCTCGAGCTCGGTGTGCACAAGCGCCAGTTGGCGGCCACGCTGGCGGCGCTCGAGAAAACTGAAAGCCAGCTGCGCCAGACGCAAAAAATGGAGGCAATTGGCTGTTTGGCAGCGGGCGTGGCGCACGACTTCAACAACTTGCTGACGGTGATCTTGGGCTCCTGCGCCGTCTTGGACAGCGACCTCGCCGCTGAACCGGTGGCGCGCGAGGCCGTGCAAGCTATCGAGCAAGCTGGCATTCGCGCGGTGGGCCTCACCAGCCAGCTGCTGGCTTTTAGCCGACAGCAGGTCCTTGCTCCCCAAGTGGTGGATTTGAACGACGTCATCCTACGCATGCACGCGATGCTGAGCCGGCTGATCGGTGCCGATGTAGAATTTACGGTCAACGCGGCTCCCGACCTTGGCTTGGTGAAGGTCGACCCCTCGCAACTCGAGCAGGTGATCTTGAACTTGGTCGTGAACGCCCGCGACGCCATGCCCAACGGGGGCATTTTGCAGATCGCCACTGCCAACGTCTCGGTGGCGGAAGTAACGGGAGCGGGCTCCCCAGAAGAACGCGCAGCGGCAGAGTCCGTGGAGCTCGCCATTTCGGACAACGGCGTCGGCATGGATGAAACGACGCGACGGCGCCTGTTTGAGCCGTTTTTTACGACTAAGGACCCGGGCAAGGGCACTGGTCTCGGACTGTCGACCGTCTTCGGCATCGTGAAGCAAAGCGGTGGTGATGTCGAAGTCAGCAGCGAAAGCGGGCGCGGCGCGACGTTTAGAATCCGTCTGCCGCGCAGCTACGAGCCCGCGCCTGGTGAGGCTGTTCGCCGCCGCGAAGCCGCGTCGGGTGGCTCCGAAACGATCCTGTTGGCCGAGGACGACGAACAGGTTCGCGTGCTAGTGCGGAAGATACTCGAAAAGTGCGGCTACACGGTGCTGGCAGCGAGGAGTGGGCTGGAAGCGCTCGACTTGCAGCAGCGTTTCTCCGGCCCGATTCAACTTTTGCTCACGGACGTGGTCATGCCGGCGATGAGTGGGCCGGAGTTGGCCCGGCGCATCGTGGTGGAGCGACCGGGCATCAAGCTGCTGTTCATGTCCGGTTACACGGATGACGCGGCCCTGCACCAGGGAGTGAGGGTTTCGGCGCTCGCCTTCTTGCAAAAGCCGCTTGCGCCGCGGTCACTGGCTCAGAAGGTCCGGGAAGTACTGGACGGCGGCTGAGCGGCTCCAAAGCGCTCTTTTTACCCTCGAATTTAGCGCGGGGTGTCTGGTGACGGTGGCGCGACGGGCACGCTGAAGTAGAAGGTCGCGCCGTGGCCGAGCTCGCTCTCGACCCAGATGCGCCCGCCGTGCGCGTTGACGATGCCGCGCGCGATGGCCAAGCCTAAGCCGGTGCCACGGTAGTTGACCTCGCCGCTCCGCCAGTAGCGCTTGAACAAGTGCTTGCTGTCCTCCGCGCTAATGCCCGGCCCGTTGTCGGACACAGCGAACAACACGTAGCCCCCGTGCGCACGAGCCATCAAACCGATCTTCCCGTCGTCGCTAACGACGTTGCTCGCGTTGCCCACCAAGTTGGAAATCACCTGCAGGATGCGGTCGCGATCGCAAACCACGCTCGGTAGACCCGGCTCGACCTGGACACTCAGCACCGCCGTCCTGGGCGCTTGGAGCTCGAAGGTCTCGAGCGTTTCCTGCACGATCGAAGCCGCGTCTTGCGCCTCCATCTTCATGCTCAGTCGTCCGAGCTCAATGCTGGCGAAATCGAGCAGGTCTTCGATCAGGCGCTGCATACGCTCAGCTGAGCGATGAATCCTTAAGACGCTGTTCTTGGCCGTCGTCTGCCGCTCTTCGGTCATGCCATCGCGGGCGAGCACCGCGGCCGCCATCAGGATCGTGTTGAGCGGAGTCTTCAAATCGTGGGAAACGATCTCAAGAATTTGTTCGCGCACACGCACCGCCTGCTGCGTCTGACGCCACGCCCGATCTCGGTCGATAGCGATCGCCAGCTGATTGCCGACGGCGCTGGCGAAGCTGACATGGTGCTCCTCAATCGAGCTCGAGGCTTCCAGCTGCAGAGCGCCAAAAATTGGTCCGCGTGCGATCAGCAGTGGAATGACGATGAACCGCTCCTCCGCTGTCCAGTTCGGTGCCGTACCCGCTTTCTTGGGCAGCGTCGGCATGCCCGTGTGCTCGCCCACATCGACCGCGTCGACCGGCGAGGTGGGGCCTGCCAGGTAGGCAAACGCAGCTTCCAGGTGAGACCGGGCGGCGCTCATCTCCTCGGTGCTTTCGGCATCTGCAGGCCAGAGGCTCATCTTGGAGTGGCCGTCTTCCAGCTCGATCAGGATGGCGCTGCGCAGCGGTAGTACCCTGGTCGTGACCCGCAGGGCCGCATTGAAAGTCTTCTCAACGCTCTCGAAGCTCGCGAACAGCTTGCTGATCTCGTAAAGCCGTTCAAGCCGTTCAAGCGCCTGCTCCATCCTGCTATCCTGACTTTCGCTTCCCGAGCCTCCGCCGGCCGCGCACGCTCCTGGCTTTGCCGCGTGGCTTGGCTTGGCTCGCAGGCTTGGCTTCAGCAGGCGCATCCGCCAAGCGCAAGCCGCCGGCGCCAATCGTGAGCAGATGAGTTTCGCGGTCGTGGGAGGTACCGCGCGTCTTGATCACCGTCAGCGTCGGCTCCAATACGCCAGCGTTGTGACGATAGCGCAGCATCAGCAAGTTGTCGGAGATTGGCGAAAGATTGCGCTCTGTCACCAGCTCGGTCGAGACCAGCGAAGGCGCCTCCAGCGTGAGCACGCTGGTGACGTTCAACGTCTTGAAGCGGACAATCAGGCCGTAGAGCACGTGGTGCAGCTCGTCGAGCGTCACGCGCTCCGTCAGCATGTGCGTGGCGGCGTCGAGCACCACGCGCGAGGCCTTGGACGCCCGCAAGCGGTCGGCAAGGACGGTGAGAAATTGCCCTGCGCGAAGGTGCTCGCGTGACAAGTAGAGTATTTCGATCAGCCCTTTATCGACAGCCGCCTTCAGGGGCAGACCCAACATGGCGGCGCTGGCCAGCAGCTGCGCCGGCCCCTCCTCGAGCGTCACGAACAACCCGCGCTCGCGTTTCTTCGCGCCTTCCAGCAGAAATTGCACGCCCAGCGTGCTCTTGCCTATACCAGCGCTACCCGAGATGAGGGTCGCGCTGCGCCGCAGCAGCCCACCACCGAGCAGCTCATCTAGCCCGGGCACACCGGAGCCCAGGCGTGACGAGGCGTCCAGCGCGGGCGCAGCAACCTCGGCCAGCGGCTCGCCGTAGCGAGGGAAGACCGAGACCCCGCCCGCGCCGATCACCATGTTGTGACGGCCTTTGAGGTGCGCCGTATTGCGAAGCTTGTAAATCTCGACGTACCGCTGGCGCTCGGCGCCCTCCTGCGTAGAGCTGAGGATGATCACGCCGTCGACGACGGTCTCTTCCACGCCAAAGCGGCTCACCTGCAGCGAGCCATAGGGAACGTCGGTGGGAAAGAAGCCCACGGCGCCGGCGTTCTGCACGATGCTGCAAAGATGGAAAACCTTTTCGCGGGCAACCTGGGGATCATTAACCTTGTGCAAGAAGACCGACACGGAGTCGATCACCACGCGCTTGGCTTTCAGCTTGGAGATACGCTCACGAATCATCAAGATATCGGCCTCCACCCTGATCTCAGGCTGGGGAATGAAGACGATCTCCACCATCCCGCGCTTGATCTCGCGGTCGAGGTCCCAGCCTAGGCCTTGTGCGGACGCGCGCAGCCGTTCTTCTGTCTCCTCGAACGAAAACAGGATGCCCTTTTCGCCCGCCAGAGCGCCTCGGTAGATGAACTCCAGCGAGAGCACCGTCTTGCCGGTGCCCGCCACACCACTCAGCAGCAGGCTGGAGCCCCAGGGGATGCCAGGTCCGAGGATTTCGTCCAGCTTGGGAATGTGGGTCTTGCAACGCTGCTGCTTGCCGCGCGGCAAGGGCTCGCGCTGAATGGCTACTCTGGGTGCAAACAGCCGTAGACCATCCGGCGTGATCACGAACGGGTGCTCTTCGCGGCTGTGGTCGGTGCCGCGCATCTTCAGCGCCCTGAAGTAGCGCTGCTGCTCGCCCATCGACTCGCGCTGCGACAGGATGAGTAGGCCATCCACGATGGAAAACAGCGAATTCTGCTCGTAGTCGCTGGGGCCATATTCGCCGAGCAGGAGCGCGGTGGTCTCCCAGGCCATCAAGTTGACCGCCAGCGCGTAGCCGAACTTCCGGAACTCTTCTCGCGAGCGTGCTAGCTCGTCGAAGACCTTGAAGCTGTCGATCACGACGATCGCAGGCTTGACCCGCTTCACCTGCTCCATAATCAGGTCTGAGGCTGCTTCGAGACCGTTCGTTCGCAGGATCGCGCCCAGGTCGACGAACTCGATACCCTGCTCGAGCTTGCGTGCATCGAAATACGAGAACTGCTGCAGGTAGCGCAGCGTCTTGGCCGTAGGCTCAGACAGCGTATTGAACGACAGAACGCGAGCGTTTTTGGACGCATTGTGAAAGCACAGTTGCTGCGTGAAGGTCGTCTTACCGCTGCCTGGCGCACCGGTGACTACGCTCACCGAGCCTTTCGGCAAACCACCGCCCAAAATGGCATCGAGGTGCGGAATACCCGTTTCAATACGCGCAACTTCACTGGTCTTGGTCATGACGCCGGTGCGCCTTTCTTGGGCTTGGTAGCTGCTGCTGCGCTGATTTTGGACAGCTCGGCGCGCAGCCCCTGCGTGAGAATTTCGGCGGTGAGGCTGCCGAGCACGCTCATGAATTCGACGAGCACGAAGCGCACGGCAGCTAGCAACTGCGAAGGGTCGACCGCTGAGATGCGCTCACGCAGGTCAGCGCACTGGACTTCGCCCGTCGGCGCAACGCTGAGCGACGAGAACACCGGGTACTTTTCGGCGGCGTTGTACAGCACGCGACTAGCGATGGCGCCGAGCGTGACTTCGCCCAGCATGGTGTACGGCCGTCGCCACAGAGCGCCGAACGCGCGCTCGAACAGCGCGAGCAGGCGCTCAGGCGGCAGGTTGACCGCAGAGCGCTCGAGCCAGGCGTCGATAAACGCAGCGTGTTGGTGCTTATCTAGCAAACGCGGCACATCCAATAGGCTGGGCTAAGGTAAGTTGCTCGCTGAGTCGATAGGTTCGACGAGACGCTGTTCATCGGTTCGCTCAGCCGTCGTTACCAAACGCAAGAAGACTTCGAGAAGCGCTGGTTCGCAACCCGGACGATTCGCTCAATGGTCGCCTTCATCCGAGGAGCCTACCATCGGCAGTCGCCCAGCGGGCTTCAATTTGGGGCCCGCTCACAACGCGCGGCGCGCCCCCGCTTCGTCGCAGCGATTTAAGCCTCGCCGGCGGGCCAGCCCCTGGCGGCGAAC
>JBBRMI010000034.1:0-50959 GCA_038230915.1 Polyangiales bacterium
GAGGCCCAATTGCTATCCCTAGCGTCGAGCTTACCCGTACCACCCACCCCCAATCTGCGGGTTCTCGTCCTTCCCGGCTTCCCGCCTTCCTGTTGTTCCCTGCTCACTCGGGCAAGATGCGATGAGTGGTCAGAGGAAGGCGGGAAGGCGGGAAGGTTTTGTTGCTCGAGCAGTCGGCGGTCGCCCCGAGCTGGCCTGATGGGTCGTCGCGGCTGGCTTGCCCACCCCAGAAATCTTCCCGGCTTCCCGCCTTCCTGTTGATTCCTCTCGAGCCGTTAGCCCGTGCCTTGCAGTTCGGGCTCTAATTCCGGGGCTAAATCATGGCCGGATTGGCTGGGGATGCGGCCGGCTTCTTCGGTCGCAGTGCGCTTGGCGTCGTGGCCGTGGTCTTGGGCGATCAGCACGTACAGCGACGGCACGATGAACAGCGTGAACAGGGTGCCGATCGTCATGCCGCCGACGAGCACGATGCCGATCGAGTTGCGGGCGACCGCGCCGGGGCCGGTCACCAACGTGAGCGGGAAATGGCCGGCCACGGTGGCGACCGTCGTCATCAAGATCGGGCGGAGGCGTGTCAGCGCCGCCGACTTGACCGCCTCGAGCTTGCTGAGCCCACTGGCTTGCTGAGCGTTGGCAAACTCGACGATCAGAATGCCGTTTTTCGCGATCAAGCCGACCAGCGTCACCAGGCCGACCTGTGAGTAGATGTTGAGCGTCGTGGTCCAACCTTCGGTCAGCTTGAAGCTCATGCCGGGCGGCCCCGCGAACTTCAAGAATGTGAAGATCAGCGCGCCGAACATCGCGAGCGGCACCGAGCCGGCCAGCACCACCAAAGGATCGCGAAACGAGTTGAACTGGGCAGCTAACACCAAGAAAATCAGCAAGATGGCTAGGCCCATCGCCGGCAGGAACTTGCCCGACTCTTGGCGCAGCTGGCGAGACTCGCCGGTGTAGTCGGTGCGCGCGCCCGGCGGCAGCACCTTGGCGGCAGCCGTTTCCAAAACCTTCAGACCCTCGTTGACCGAGCGCGGCGCCACGCCTGAAATCTTGATCGCGTTCAGCTGCTGAAAGCGATTGAGCGTGCGCGGCTCGACACCGTCGCGCACCGTCGCGATCGCATTGAGCGGAATCAAGCTGCCGCCCGGCCCCGAGACGTGGATGTCTTGCAGCTGCGAAGCCGTGAGCCGCGCGCCGCGCTCGACCTGGGCGATCACCTTGTAGCTGCGCCCGTCGATGCTGAAGCGATTGATGAAATTGCCGCCGAGCATCGACGCCAAGTCCGCGCCGACCTGCTGCATGCTGAGGCCCATCGACGCGACTTTGTCGCGGTCGATGACCAGCTCGCTCTTGGCCTGGTCGATGCGCACGTCGGTAACGGGCGGGAACGCGAATTGTCCGCTCTTCAGCGCTTCATCGACGATTTGCTGTGCGTAGCCGAGCAACTTGGTGTGATCTTCGGTCGACGCGATCACGAACTCGATTGGGAAGAGGCCGGCGCTGGGCAGCGCGGCTGGCAAGAATACCGGTGCGCGAATGCCAGCGATGCCGCCCGTCTTCCCGAACAATTCGCCCTGGATCGGGAAGATGCTGCGCTTACGCTCGTCCCACGGCTTCATCAGCGCGCCGCCAAAGCCACCTGTCGGGAAGGTGATCTGAAAGCTGTCGTTGAACTCGGGGATCGACGAGAAAGCTTTGTAGACTTGCGTCGTGTATGGCTCGAGCTGCTCGAGCGTCGCGTTGGGCGGCACGTCGAGCGCGCCGAACACCACGCCTTGGTCCTCGTACGGTGCCAGCTCGGCCGGCGAGAACATGTACATCGGCACCAGCAGCAGCGTCAGCGTGATCCACACCGTGTAGACCAGCGGGCGCATGCGCAGTGTACCGCCCAAGAGCCGCCCGTAGCCGCGCTTCAGCGCTTCGAAGCCGCGATTGACCAGCTGCGGGAAGCGCCCCTGCGAATGCTCGGACTTGAGCAGTCGCGACGACATCATCGGCGACAGCGTGAGCGCGACGATGCCAGAGATGAGCACGGCGCCGGCCAGCGTGAACGCAAACTCACGGAAAAGCGCGCCAGTCAGGCCACCTTGAAAGCCGATCGGCGCGTACACGGCGGCCAGCGTGATGGTCATGGCGATGATCGGCCCGACCAGCTCGCGCGCGCCGAGCAGCGCGGCTTGCATCGGCGTTTTGCCTTCTTGGATGTTGCGCTCGACGTTTTCGACCACGACGATCGCGTCGTCTACCACCAAGCCGACTGCCAGCACGATCGCCAGCAGCGTCAACAGGTTGATCGTGAAGCCGAACACCTGCATCAGGAAAATCGCGCCGACCAACGAGACCGGGATGGCCACGATGGGCACCAGCACCGTGCGGAGCGAACCCAAGAACAAGAAGATCACCAACATCACGATGCCGATTGTCTCGGTCAGCGTGCGCGTCACCTCGTGGACCGCGTTGTTGATGTAGTTGGTCGAGTCGAACGCGACGGTCGCCGTCATGCCGGTCGGCAGCTCGGCACGGATCGTCTCGATCTCTTTTCTGACGTTGGCGATGACGTCGAGCGAATTGGCGTTCGGCAGCACCCAGACGCCCATGAAGACCGCCTTTTTGCCGCTCAAACGCACGTCTTCGTCGTAGTTGTCGGCGCCGAGCGCCACGTCGGCCACGTCCTCGAGCCGCACCAGCGCGCCGTCGTGCTCACGCACGACCAGCTTCTTGAAACCCTCGACGGTTTGCAAATCGGTCGTCGCGGTCAGGTTCACTTGGATCAGCTGGCCCTTGGTCTGGCCGACCGCTGCCAAGTAGTTGTTCGAGGCCAAGGCTTGCCGCACCTGCGCCGGGCTCACCCCGAGCGCGGCCATCCGTGTCGGCTTGAGCCACGCGCGGAGCGCGAACTGGCGTCCGCCCAAGATGTCAGCGCGCTGCACGCCTTCGATCGCGGACAGCCGCGGCTGCACCACCCGGATCAAGTAGTCGGTCACCTGATTTTCGGCCAGGATGTTCGAGCTGAAGCTCATGTACATGGCCGCGATCCGCGAATCGGACGGCTCGATGTTGATCGCCGGGACTTCGGCCTCGGGCGGCAAGTCTTGCCGCACTTGGTTGACGCGGGCGCTGATGTCCGCGAGCGCCGCCGACGACGGGAAATTGAGCTTGAGCCGCACGTTGATCGTGGACAGGCCCTGCGTGCTTTGTGACTCGATGAAGTCGATGCCGTCGGCGGCCGCGATCGAGCGTTCGAGCGGCGTGGTGATGAAGCCGCGCACCAAATCAGCGTTGGCGCCGACGTAGGGGGTGCGCACGGTCACGGTCGCGCTCTCGAGCTTGGGGTACTGCCGCACGTTGAGCGTGCGAATCGCCTGCAAGCCGGCGATGATGATCACCAGGTTGACGACGATCGCCAGCACGGGCCGGCGAATGAACAAATCAGTCAGCTTCATCGGACTGGCTCCGGCTCAGCGATTCTCGGGGTGGGGGTCGAGCAAAGGCACCGGAGCGCCCTGATTGTTGACCTTGAGGGGAATGCCGTTCCTGAGCTTGAAGGCTCCGGCGGTTACGACTTCTTGGTCGGCGTGAAGGCCATCGACGACCGAGACGAAGTCGCCGCGCGTGGTGCCGAGCTTGACGAAATGCTGCTGCGCGACCTTGCGCGGTTTGCCGTCGGGCCCGGGCTTGTTTTCGCCGACGAACACCGAGTCACCGTAAGAAGCGTGGACGATCGCGGTTTGCGGAACCGCCACGACCTCGTTCTTTTCGGGCAGCACGACCTGCACGCTTAGGAACATGCCGGGGCGCAGCTGGTCCTGCGCGCCGGGCAAGCTGGCGCGCACTTTGATCATGCGCGTCATCGGGTCGACGTTCGGATCGATGGCGCTGATCGTGCCTTCAGCCAGTGGGTTGGCTGAGCCGGCCAAGAGCGCGCGCACGGTCATGCCGCGCTGTAGCTTTGGCAAGTCTCGCTGGGGCAGCGAGAAGTCGATGAAGATCGAGTTCGGGGCTTCCAGCGTGGTGACGGTCGTGCCAGGCGCCAAGTATTGACCGAGGTTGACCTGGCGGATGCCGAGCTTGCCGCTGAATGGCGCGCGGATCACCTTGCGGCTGATAGTTGCGGCCAGCGCGTTGGTGTCGGCGCTGAGGCTCTTGAACGATGACGCGTCGGCGTCGACCTGCGACTGCGCAACGGCGCCGGAGGTGGCTAGTAACTTGGAGCGCTTCTGCGAGATGTCGGCCAGCTCGCGCTTGGCGTGCAACGAGGCCAATTGCGCGCGCTCCACGCTGGTGTCGAGCTCGACCAGGATGGCGCCCTGTTTGACGACGTCTCCCGATTCGAAATGAATCCGTGACACCAGGCCTGGGGCATCGTTACTCAGCGCGACACCTTTGGCCGTGACGACGCTGGCCACTGCGGAGAGCGTGTCCTCCCACGTCTGCTTTTGTGCGACGGTGGTGCCGACGACTTCGGGCGGTGGACCGGCCTTCTTCATTGCCTCGCCCATCCCGATCAGCATGCCGATCTGCGAGCCTTTGACGGCGACCAAGGCGCCGATCAGGGCGACCAAGCCGAGAATGACGATGACGTAACGCATGGCTTGCTTTCGAGGTACTCGGGTGACTTAACGTTTCCTCAGGTTTTCCGCGGCTCTGCGCGCCTGGGGAGGGCTTGCGACAGGCCTAGGACCTAGAGCCGCGGACCGCCACCCCTGAGGCTTAATGGCGAGGTTTTCGGGACGTCAGAGCGTCGAACCCTGCAAGGGTCACACCCACGACACGTGGAGGGTCGTCAACCACACCTTGGCGAGAGACAGATCACGATCGAAACAGAAAACCGGAGTGAACACACTCGGCGAGGCAGAGCGCCAGCTTCCTCTCAGGTCGACGGAGTCGCAAAGACGCCCCAGACGAAGCACGGAGGAGAACAAGGACCGAGCCTCACGGTTTCTTGCAATTCGCAGCGATACCTAACTCAAACGGCTGGCGCTCAAATAAAGGCTTGCCGCCGCGCTCGACGAATTCGTTCTTCAAGTACACGTGGTCGCGGGGCGGCTTGGTGTTCTCGCCGCCTTCGTTCTGATCGCCCCACGGTGCGCCGACGATGTCCAAATCGCCGTCGCAGTCGACGTCACCGACGCGCGCCTCGTGCGAGCGCGTGTCGGCGGCGATCAGGTGCTCGACGAACGCGCCCTTGCCGTCGGTGTTGTCGTAGATGAATGATTTGCCGACGTTGTTGCCGACCAGCAGGTCCAAGTCGCCGTCGTTGTCGAAGTCAGCCGCCACGATGGTGTGCAGGAAATTCTTGTCGGTGGCCAGCATGTGCATCGTGAAATGGCCTTTGCCGTCGTCGTTGCTAGCCCACGCCACGCGGCCGCCGAAATGCGTCACCATCGCGAAATCGATGTCACCGTCGCCGTCGAAGTCACCTTGGTAGGTGAGCGGCGAATCGTCGAAGCCGCTGGCGAAGATTTCGACCGTCTCCCACTGCGTGCCGTCGCCGTTCACGTTGCGGTACCACCAGCGGTACCCGGCCAAGATGTCGTTGTGCCCGTCGCCGTCGAAGTCAGCGATTGCGCCGCCTTGTTGCTGGTTGTGCTGGAGCAGAGGCCCGCGCGTCCACGGCTTGGTCGGGTCGGCGCCGGGTGACCAAAACTGCGGCTGGAAATTATTGTGGAGATACAGCGCGTCGACCTTCTTGTCGCCCGTGACGTCGCCCAGGATGATCTCTTCGGGCAGCGGACCGCCGGTGGGAAAACGATCCCACATCGCGGTGCGCGGGTTCTTCGGGTTCCGGTACCAGGAGTCGCCGATGATCACGTCGGCCCAACCATCGCCGTCGAAATCAGCGGCGTTGCCGCCGGAAAAGTATTTGTGGCCGGTGCCGATCACGTGCTTCACCCAATGGTCCGGACCGCAGTACTCCCACCACAGCGCGCCGCCGCCGACGTTTTCTTTTTGCCCGTCGGCAAAATCCAGATCACCGTCGTGATCGAAGTCACCGAGCGTGGTCGCGCCGATGTAGCGCGGGTCGTCGCTGAAGACGCCGACCCAATGCCCGCTGAACGGAAATTTCTGATCTTGCGGCTCGTAGTCGAACGCTTCTTTGCCGGCCGGCGCTTTGGTGCGAATCGGCATCTCCGAGCAGTCGCTCGCCGGTTTGCCGGCGCTGCCGGCGCCTGCTCCAGCGCTACCGCCGCTGCCGGCGACATTTGCAGCACCGCCCAGCGCCGCGTCACCCGCTACGGCCGCCGCACCCGCGCCGCTGGGTGCCTTGCCGCCGGTGGCATTGCCCGCGGCCGAGGCGTTGGCGGCCCCGCCGCTGGTGCCGCTCGGGTTGCCCCCGCCCGACGTCTTACCCGCCGTCGAGGAAGTGTCGCCACAACCTACGGCGGCCAAGGTGACGAGCGAGCAGAGCACGCCCAGTCCACGACCCGGCGTCCTCGAATGGGTGAAGCGCATGCCCAGCTAAGTGCCTGTGTGGGCAAAATCCCGTCCAGATTTTCCCGGGGCCGCCCCCGGCGCGTCGGCCATTTCCCTTGGAAAAACCGGGCCTTCGAAGTGGGTGCGAGGTTTCCAGATCGTGCAGGCGACCCGGTGGCGCAGGGCCGCGCACTCTCGACGGGCATCGTTTTCTAGATACCTTCCACAAACCGCCGGAATTAGATTTTGGCTTGCGTGTGGCGCTCACGCGCGTTGCGAACCGGCGTGCTCGGCGCCTTGCGGGGCCGACGTTCCTGCAAGTTTTCCTTGAGACAAAAGGCCTCGCACGAACAGCTCGCGCGTGAGCGAGGTCGCGACTAGCCTCACGGGCGTGAACACTCCGTTGTCCAAGTCGGGGCCGCCCGAGGCGCGGTGTGTGCTCATCGTCGAAGATGACGATGACTCGCGTGAGATGCTCGGCGAGCTGGTGGCGTCGTTTGGGCATCGCGCCGTTGCCGCGGCCAACGCTGCTGAGGCTCTCGCTCACGTGCGCGCGCTGCGGCCAGATCTAGCGCTGATCGACATCGGGCTACCGGACATCGACGGTTGCGAGCTGGCGCGACTCCTGCGGCAAGCCATGCTCGAGACTCCGGGTCAAAAGACGCGCTTGGTTGCGCTCACGGGCTACTCGGACGGTGCCATGCGCGATAGCGCTGACGCAGCGGGCTTTGACGCCTACATGGTCAAGCCGATCTTGCCCGAGGCGTTGGCAGCGATGATAAGCGCTTAGGGCCCGCGCATGGCTAAGTCCGAGGCGCCCGGATGGCGAGGCGCGACGAAGGCGCATTCGCGGGCCCTTAGCTCGATGGGCCCGCAGGGTCCGGTCGTTCCGGCGTATAAAGAAGCGTCATGACCGACGAGGCGCCTGAGAAGCCTGACCTAGCCTTGCTGCTCGCTCGGATGGACGACTTGCGGCACGCGGAGCGTCGGGCCGCCAGCGCGCGGATGGTGTCGGTCGCTGGTCACTTGGTCGGTACGCCGCTCAACGTGATCGCAGGTCGTGCCGCGCTGATCCGCTCTAATCTCACGCCGGAAGCCGTCGAAGAAAACGTGCGTCGCATCGAGGAGCAGGTCGAGCGGCTCGCGCTGCGGATTCGGCGTCTAATCGACTATTTTGGTTTAGCCGAACCATCGCTTGCGCGACGCTCGGTTGGCGAGATCTTGGACGAATGCCAGGCGCTTTACCGCCCAGTTGCGGCGCTCAAAGGCGTCACGCTCGCTGTCCGTGCCCACGACGTCGAGCCGCTGCGAATCGAAGCCGAGGTGTCGCCGCTCGTGCTGACGACGTTACTCTCGCTCGGCGTGCGCACGAGCAGCGCTGGCCAGACCATCGGCCTCGACGTGACCGAGCAAGGACCGAAGACCCTGCTGTTCGAGCTGCACCTGCCCGGCGTTGAGGTGCCCAAAAACTTCGAACGCCTGGAGCCGCCCGAGCACGGCATGCGCTACGACCCCGGCACCCTCGAGACGTTTTGGACGTGCTTGGGGTTGGCGCGCCGGATGGGTGGCGCGCTGCACGTCGTGCAGGCCGCCTCCGGCGTCGGCGTGGCGGTGCGTTTCGAGTGTAGCCACGGCTGAGAAGTGGGGCAGAGTGACTCGGTCGGCCAAATTTGGGGCGCTGCTACGGGCGCGCGTTGCGATTTCCTTGGGTAAATCGCGGGCCACGCGCGACCGGGTACCCGGCACGACCGATGCATCTCGCGGGGGCATGAGGCCGCGCGCTAAGGCGAGGAGTCGATCGAACAGGTCTGATTGACGGGTCCGACGGCGCCGCGCGTCCGCGCACGTGACCTGGCTCAAGTGCTAAGGCGCGTCGCTTTCGTGCTGCTTGGTCTACAGCTGACCTACTTGGTCGTCGCGAACGCGCTGCTGCGTTCGCAGGCGATCCAGCACGCCGTCGCGTCATCCGCAGGCTTTCACCTCGACTTTGACAGCGCCTACTCGCTGTGGCTCGGCCACGTGCGGGTGCGCAACCTGTCGCTGCGAATCGAGGACTACAACGTACAGTTCGAGGTCGCGCTGGCCAAAGCCGACGTCGACATCAGCTTGAGTGAGCTGCTGTTCAAGAAATTTCACGCGACGAAGCTGGTAGCCGAAGGCACGCGCTTTCGGATGCGCCACAAGCTGATCGTCGTGGGTGACGACGCCGAGCGCGTCGCAGCGTACCCGCCGATCAAGGGCTTTGCGGATCCGCCCTACTACGTGGGAGTTCGATCACCACCGGTCGCCACGACCACCTCCGATCACGACTTGTGGAGCGTGCGAATCCAGGACGTGCACGCGCGCGTGACTGAGCTTTGGGTGATGGAGTACCGCTTCCTCGGCGCTGGCTTGGCTCACGGCTCATTCGTCGTGAAGCCCGGGAGTTGGGTCCAGGTCGAGCCGGCGGGGCTCGAGCTCGAACGCGGCACGCTCACGCTGGGCGAGCACCGCGTGGCCGAGACGATGCGCGGGCGCATCATTTGCGACATTCCCGACATGCGGGTCGCGGAGACCGAGGGTATCCAGGTCCTCAGAGATATCATCTCGACCATCCAATTGCGGCTCTCCGGCGGTAAGCTCGATTTCTTGGGCGCCTATTTGGCGCGGTTCGGTTCGGCTCGCTACTCGGGCAATGCCGAATGGCTGATCGACCTGAACGTTGCGCGCGGGATCATCGAGCCCGGTAGCAACGTGAGTCTCCGGGCGACGCCGTTCGAGCTGCATCACGAGCTTTTGGACGTGTCAGGCGACGTCAAGCTTGTTTTCGGTCGCGACGCGGTTCGGGCTCCAAATCAGCTACTTTTGGCGGTCGATGCGGCCCGCCTCAGCGCCAGCCGCTCGGCCAGTAAGGCACCGGCGCCGAGCTTGGAAGGCGTGGCGGCGTCGCTCGGAATCGACGGCGTCGATCTCAAGGGAACGATGTCGGTTGGCAAAGCCGACGCCGCCGTCAAGCGGGCTCACGCTCCGTCGCTGGCGTGGTTCAGCAACGAGCAGACCGCACTGCGCGGCGCTGCAGATGCTGCCGCAAGAGTCCAACGTACGGAAGACGGAAGCTTGTCCGGAGCCGCGGAGCTCGTGGCCACCGACGTGGCGGTCGAGCACGGCTCCTTTTCGGCGGCCGGCGCTGTGCGGAGCCAGCTTGCCTTCACGCGCGGCTCGCAAAACACGACGCTCGAGATGCAAAAATTCCTGGTCGAATTGAGTCAACTGTCGCTGGCCAGCGGTGACAAGCGCAGCAAACCCTTTGGGCTGTCAGTCGACGGCGCGGGGCTGCGCGTCAACCCGGCGGGTGAAGTCGCCAGTGGCACGTTGCGCGTGCATGCCACGTCCACTGAAGCGCTGTTGCCGCTGGTGATGGGCCAACCGTTGCAGGGCATCGCCGATACGGCCCTCGACCTGAAAGGGCTCGAAGCCCGCGCCAATGTTCGGCTTGCTCCCGGCGCCGTGGACCTCAAAGTCATCGACGCCACCAGCGGAAACCTGCGAATGCGCGGCTATTTGAGCAAGCGGGCCAAGGAGCCGCGCGGCGCGTTCCTGCTTTCGTCGGGACCGTTCAATGTTGGCATCACGCTGATCGGCGGTTCGACCGAAGTGTCTCCGTTCGTTGCCGACGACTGGCTCGCAGTAACTTGGCCCCGTCTGTCGCGCGCACACGTTGGGCCTGGTTGAGTCAGCATCGATGCGATCGCAGCCTCGGGCCGCGCGCGGTTCGTTCGAGTTTCGGCAGCGAAGTCGTTTCGATGAGCAGCAGGCGGCGCCGGGAACCTCTCAGGATTCATCACATCTCTCACATCAATTCGGCGCTTCAATTGTGCTGCCGCATCGCAGCTCACCTCGCAGAGGCTGTCGGGGCGACCTCAGGTCTCGCTTGGCGCCCAGATTTTTTCACAGGGAGATCGCGAGATCGGGAGGACGAGCAGAGCGTGCTCTTGGGGTTCGCGCTGCCGCCTTCGAGCTTACTCAGAATGTTCTCACGAGCGCTTGGCTGCGGCGCGGCCATGCCGCGGCGATTTGCGCCGCAGGCGCGGCGGCCCCCAAAAACTCCCGATCTCCCGATCTCCCTGTGAAAAAATCTCGCTCGGGTGATTCGGCCTGTTGATCACGGGCATCTCGCGGACGGAATTTCCGGCCCACCGACGCAAGTTTCGTGGCGGTCGGCCGTGTTTGGGTGGGTGACGACTACGTCTCCTCCCCTCAGCGGCGCCGCGACGGCTCGGCTGATGCGGCGCGCCCAAGCGGTGGCCCGCCTGCGGCACCCGAACTTGGTGCGTCTGTTACCGCTGCCCGGCGGCGCGGGTCTCGCGCCCGTTGTTGGCGACGCGCGTCGCCTGGCGGACTTCACGCTGCCGGCCGGCACCTTCAAGCGCTTCGACTTGGAGCAAGTCGTGCGTTTGCTGCTCGACGTGTTGAGCGGCTTGGCGGCGTTGCACGAGGTGGTGACCGATGGCCAGGCGTTCGTGCACGGCCAAGTCTCGCCGCAGAATATCTACATCGACGAGCATGGCATCGCGCGGCTGGTCCCGCTCGTGAACACGCATTCGATGCCGAACTCCAGGCTCGAAGAGCCTAGTTACGCGGCTCCGGAACGGCTGGCTGGCGGCGCGTTCGATGCGCGCGCTGACGTCTTTAGTGTCGGCGTGATGCTTTGGGAAGCGCTGGCTGGAAAGCGGCTCTTTCCGGATGCATCGCCGGCGGGCGTGCTGGCGCGTGCGCTCGGCCCGAAACCGACATCGATTCGGCTGCCCGCCAGCGTGCGCTGGGCGACGCCGCTATGCCCGATCGCCGAACGCGCGATCGCTACCGATCCTGCCGCGCGCTTTGCTTCGGCGCTCGACCTGAGCAATGCGATGGCGGCCGCAGCTGCCCAGCAGCTGTCGAAGGTGGACACCGACGCCTGGCAAGAGGAAGCGCCGACGCCGGTGTTCCAGCCGCGGTTGCACCTGGCGACCCTGCGCGCCTCGACGCCGCCGCCAGCGGTGCTCACGATTGGCGCGAGCGAGCCCGCGCCATTCGCGCAAACGCTGCCCCCCAGCCTTGCGGAAGAGGCTGATGATTCATTGGAGCCCGCGCACAGTGAACGTCGCGGCCGCGGTGCGCTGTGGGCGCTGGCGGCGCTTGCCGTCGGCGCTGCCGCCGTGCTGCTGTTGCCGAAGGCGCCGAGCAGCTGGCGACAATTCGCGGCGGCTTCGCAGCCCGCGCCCGCGCTGGCCGCCGCGCCAGCTGCGGTCGCGCCCCTGCCGCCGGTTACGCCTCCGGTGGCGGTCTTGCCGGCGGTTACGGCTGCGTCCACCGTTCCGTCTGCATCCGCAGTCGCAGCTCCGGTGGCGGGTCCGAGCTTGGCCGTTTCTGCCTCGGCGGCGCGCAAGCCCAGCCTTAAGCGTGCGGCGCCCAAGCCGAACTCGAAGGTGAAGGCACACGACGGCAGCAACGACTACGGCATCTGAATTCGCCCCGCTGTCAGCCTTGATCGGTGATCGGGCCGGGTTGGGGAGCGGGATCGGCTGATCGGCAGGGGGATCGGGGTCGGTCGGGGCAGTGCTGCAGCTGGTGGCGCGCATCCGCATCAACGACGCGGAGCTTCGGCAGCAGGCTCGCAAGAGCGCCAAGAGCGCGGTGCTCAACGCCGCGGAGAGTGCGGCTCGGCAAACGCTGGCGGACAAGAGCCGCGCCTACGCCATCGCACTGGCTGAGGGCTGCGAATGCTGCGCGGCCCCTTGTTCGCGCTCATCACGACCACCACCACCGAGCTTTCGCGGCCACCAACTCCTGTCTGCTAAGGAGACGACCGAAACCCAGGGCCGAAGCCCGCAACCGATACCGAAATACCCGGCTCCGCGTCGAGTCCGAGAAAGGCCCTGCCCGAGCCCGGCCCCGCCTCTGACTTGCCCGAAGCCCCTGCCGAGACCGATCCCGATCCCGCTGCCGGACCCCTTCCTGGGGCCGCCGTCGCGCAGGGCCCCGACAACGGATCAGGACTGCGTTAGGAGGCCGGCTCCGCGCGCGTCAAGATGCGCCGCGCAACTTCGTCGAAGCGCGGTGCCACGACGTCTGGCACGATCGGCGAACCGTTCTTGAGCGGGCACAGCTCACAGCGGTTCTGCGCGAACACCAGCGCCGAGCGCAGCTTGGCGTGGTGCGCCGCCTCGACGTCCGTCGGGCCGTCACCGATCATCCAACTCTTGGTCGGATCGAAGCCACCGTTGGCAAGCGCGCGCAGCAGGAGGCCGGGCTTGGGCTTGCGGCAGTCACACGCTGTCGTCAGCTCGGCCACGCCGTGCGGGCTGCCCTCTGGGTGGTGCCAGCAAACCTCGACGCTGGCGATCGCAATGCCGGCCTCCGCCAGCGCCGCCAGCAGCGCGTGGTGCGTGCGCTGCACCGCCTCGACGCTGAATTGACCCTTGGCCGGCCCGGGTTGATTGGTCGCGATCGCGAAGCCAAAGCCAGCGGAATTCAGCAGCTGCAGCCCGTCGAGCACGCCGGGCAGAAAGCGCAGCTGTGACGGCGACCAGGCGACCGAGACGACGCCCGTCTCCTCGTCGCGGACCACGTCGATCAGCGTGCCGTCGCGATCCAAAATGATGCCGGGGCGCGTTGCGGTCATGGAGCCACCTGTAAACCGAGGCCGAGAGCGCTGTCATACCTCGAGCGCGGCCGTGATGTAAGGTGCGGCGCGTGCTGGCTTGGCTAAGGCGACCACTCGCTGCGCAGCGTAGCGATTCAACCCCGCACGCGGCCGCGCAGCTCGGCTGGCTCGATCGCGCGGCAGGCGCCTTGGGGTTCGGCTGCGTCCTTTTGTGCATCGCGATCGCGCTCCGCCCGGTGTTTCACGATCTCGATCTGTACGGCGGGCACGACTGGGACGAGATGAGCGCGCATCGGCTACTAACGGTGAAGGCGTTGCTCCACTTTGGGCAGCTGCCGCTGTGGATGCCGTATGCGTGCGGCGGGTATTCGGAGTGGGGCAACGTGCAGGGCGCCAGCAACTTGGTGTCGCCGTTTCTGCCGTTTTACCTGTTGCTCGAGTTGCGGCATGCGCTGCGCATCGAGCTTTTGGGCACGCTCTTGATCTGCGCCTGGGGCACCTGGCTGTTCGCGGGCGAATTCACGCGCAGCGCGGCAGCGCGTACGTTTGCGTGTTTGGTGTTCGTCGCCAATGGCCGTTTTGCGCTGCAGGCCGCGACCGGCCATCTGTGGCACTTGCAGTATTGCTACTTGCCGTGGGCTTTTTGGGCGTTCGAGCGGCTACTGTTGGACAAGCGACTCGGGTTGCTTCCGCTTTGCGTGGGTGCCGGAGCGCTAGCGTCGATGGTTTACGCGGGGGGCATTTATCCATTGCCGCATGCGGCGTTGTTGCTCGGCGTGTACGCCCTTCTTCGTGCCATGCTCGAGCGCACTTGGCGGCCGCTGTTCGCGTTGGCGTCGCTCGGCGCCGTGTCGGTCGGTCTGGCGGCGCCCAAGCTGTTCGCGGTTTTGCTCGACTTTGGCGAGCGACCGCGGCTCGTCGCGTCCACTGAAGCGATCGACGGGGCGATCTTGTGGCAAGCGCTGGTCGCTCCGGGGCAAACGCCGGGCGCGCACCCGATCGCGATCCCACAATGGGGTTGGCACGAGTACGGCATGTACGTTGGCTGGGCGCCGGCGCTGCTGGTGCTCTTGGGCGTGCTGTGGTGGGCGCCGCGCCGTGAGGCGGCGCTCAAGCTCACTGGCGGCGTGGCTTTGGTGTTGGGGTTCGGCGCGTTCGGGTCGTTGGCGCCGTGGACACTGCTGCACCAGGTCGGGTTGTTTCGGTCACAGCATGTGCCGACGCGCTGGCTGTATCCGGCATTGCTCCTGCTCGGGGTGACGGCGGCGGCGGCGTTTGGGCGCAGCATGGCGCGGCTTTCGTGGCGGCGGAACCTCGACTTGGCGCTGCTCGGCGGCTGCTTGGTGTTGGCCGTCGATATCGGCGGCGAAGCTAGCGTGCCGCTCGGACGCGCGTTTTGGATGCGCGCGCGCGTGCTGCCGGAAGTGCCGGCGTTCGAGCAGCTCGAGCGCGCGCCGCGCGGCTTGCAATACCAGCGGCGCGACTACGCGCCCGAGGCGGTGCCGGCCGTGCTGGCCGGCATCGGTGTCTTGCAATGCACGCTGCACGCGAGCCTTAACATTTGGGCGCCGAAGGCCGCCAATGGCCGCCCGTTCGGCATGGGCGCGCGCGGTCGCGATGGCGCCGACTACCGCGGCGAAGCCTTCACGCAGTCGGGTGTCGGCACGGCGCAGCTCGTCAGCTTTTCGCCGAATCAGCTGGTCGTCGAGGTAGCCGGTGCGCGCGTTGGTGATCGACTGATCATCAACCAGAATTTCGATCCGGGTTGGCGAGTCGGTGGTCGTGCGACGGAGTCGCAGCAGGATGCATTGGCGACCGTCCTGAGGGCGCCGTCGGGCCGGCTCACGTTTCGTTTCTGGCCGCGTGGGCTCAGCGCCGGGCTGGCCACGTTGGTGCTGACCCTCGCCGGCCTTGTGCTCGTCTATTGGCGGCGCGCCAAGGCCGCGACGTTGAGCCCGTAGGGGATGCGAAGCCGGGCTTCGAGTCGCGCCGAGACCGGGAAGATCCACCGATCGTAAAGCCGCAAGCTTTGCGCCTCGATCGCGCGCTGCCGTAGCAGACGCCCGCTCACCAGCCACGGCAAAACCCCGGCCAAGTTTGCGTAGCGCACCCATTCGACGGCAAACCCGGCCTGCTCCAGCCGGGTCTTCAGAAGCGACCGCGTGTAGCGCCGCAAGTGTCCAACCGCTTCATCGAGCGAACCGAACAATTCGCCGCGCGCCGGTACGTACACCGCCAGCGCGCCGCCCGGGCGCAACGCCTGGCGCAGTTGGCGCAAACAGCCGACGTCGTCCGCCAGGTGCTCGAGCACGTTCGACGACACCACGGCATCTAAACGGCCCGCGCCGTCGCGCTCCAAATACGTCTCGATCGTGCCGTGCATCGGCGTAACGCGCGGCGACGCGGCAAAGCGCTGAACCAGTCGGTCGAAGAGCAGTCGTTCCGGCTCGAGCGCGACGACACGCGAGGCGCGCGCCAGCAGCCGTTCACTCAAGATGCCGGTGCCGGCGCCGTGATCCAACACGTCGCCGGCGAGCGCAGCGCCGAACAGCCCGGCGATCCAATCGAAGTAGGCCTGCTGCTCGTCACGCCCCGAAAGGCCGTGCGGTAGAGTCTCAGGCGCCATGGCGCGGGTTTAGCCGATCGGCTCGACTGCGACGAAACCATTCGAGCTTTTGCCGCGGGAACCGCTAGTATCGGCGCCGGGCATGTCGGCTTACAGCGCGCGCCGCTACTCGTTGGCACCTTCGGCGAGCGTGCGCGCCGCGCGCGAGCGCACCGAGTACGTGGCGTGCTCGGTGTGTGGCGAATCGCGGTCGGAGTACCTGTTCTTTCGCGCTGGCGTTCGGTTTGTGCGCTGCCAGAGTTGCGGACTCGTCTACGTGAGCCCGATCGGCGCCGCCGGCCCGTGCTACTTCGACGTGGCCGAGGTGGGGCGGCTGAGCACGTCACGTGACCGGGCGTTGGCCGTGGACGACCTGGCCCACATGCTCGAACGGCTCGCGGACGAGCATCAACGGCGCAGCGGCAGCGCGCCGAGCCGCATGCTGCTGCTCGGTCGGTATTTCGAGCAGTTGTCGGAATCGCCGCGGTTGGCGGGGCTGGGGCTCGAGATCGTGCGGATTGAGGGCACGGCGTTCGCGCACCTGGCAGAGCAGTCCGAGCTGGCCGGCGTTGCCGCCCGTATCGAAGGCGCACAGTTGGTGATCTTGAACGAGCTCTTGGAGGCGTGCTCCGACCCGGGCAAGGTCTTGCGCCAAGTCGCGTTGGTGTTGCCGGCAGGTGCGTCGTTGGCAGTCGTATACGCTGATGCGTCGTCGCTGCCGGCGCGGCTGTTGCGTCGACGCTGGCCGGGTTATTTCGACCTCAAACGCGCGTTTTTCGGCTTGCCGCAACTGCTGCGCCTCGCCGAGCCTCTCGGTCTGGGTCTGACTGGGCATGCTGCGGTGCCGACCCACCGCACGCCGCGTTACGCCGTCGAACGGCTGCTCGACGCCGCTCCGCGGGCGCGTGGTCTCGGGCGCTGGGTCCCGGCCGGACCGAGCTTGCCGCTGTTCACCGGCCTTCGGCTAGCCAGTTTCGAGAAGCGCGCGCAGGGCACTACCCCCCCCACCGAAAAGCTGTCGGTGGTGCTGCCGGTTTACGAAGAAGCTGGCACCGTGCGCCAGGTGATCGAAGCGTTGCTGGAAAAGCCGCTGCGCATCGAGAAAGAGCTGATCATCGTCGAGAGTGGCAGCTGCGACGGCACGCGCGAGATCGTCGCCGAGTACGCCAGCGTGCCGGGCGTGCGTGTGATTTACGAGCCCGCCCCGCGCGGCAAAGGGCACGCGGTGCGCATCGGCCTAGCCGCCGCCACGGGCAGCATCGTGCTGATTCAAGACGCGGACCTGGAGTACGACATCGAGGACTACGACGCGCTGCTCGAGCCGATTTTGCAGCGGCGCGCCAGCTTCGTGCTCGGCTCGCGCACGCTGGGCGCGGGCGACTGGAAGGTGCGGCGCTTTGCGCACGGCGTGCTTGCGGGGTTCTTGCTCAACGTGGCGCAGGTCGGCTTCGCCAAGACGTTCAACCTGCTGTACCAGCAGCGCACGAGCGACGTGAATACGATGTTCAAGGTGTTTCGGCGCTCGTGCCTGGACAGCGTGAGCCTGACCAGCGACGGCTTCGAGCTGGACATCGAGCTGGTGTGCAAACTGGTGCTGGCCGGACACGCCCCGCTGGAAGTCCCGGTGAACTACGTGGCGCGCGATTTTTCGCAGGGCAAGAAGATCAGATTCTTGCGCGACGCGTGGCCCGGCTACGCTGCGTTCTTCAAATACCGCTGGCCCGGCGCTTAGCGCGACCGCGCCACAGAGCGCCGAACAGCTCCAACCCGAGACCGAGCCAGGGTGCCTGCTAGGCTCGCCCGGTCATGTCCTTCGAGCCCCGCTGGGGTGGCGCCGCGATCGATCCGACGGCGCACGATCTGCCGGCGTTGAAGGCGTCGTTCTTGCTGCGTCACGCGCCCGAAGTCGGCAAGCTGCTCGAGCTTGGCTCGGGCGAGGGGAAGATCCTGCGCACGCTCGCGCAGCAGCGGCCAGGCTTGACGTTGGTCGGCTGTGACGTGCGCGACGTGCCGCCGGCTGACGCCGCGTTCGAGTTTCGGCGCATCGAGCGCGGCATTCCGGCGCGCGATGGCGAGCTTGACGCGGTAGTTTTTGCGGACGTGCTGGAGCACGTCGACGACCCCGCCGCCACGCTGCATGAGCTGTGGCGCGTGCTGCGCCCGGGGGGGCTGCTGCTGGGCTTTGTACCGCTCGAAGGCGAGCCGTTCTCGGCCTACTCGTTCTATCGCGCGCTGTTCGGCCAAGATCTGTATCAGCACACCAAGCAGCACACGCAGAGCTTCACGCGTCGCCACGTCCACGCGCTGCTCGGCGACTTTCAGCTGCTCGAAGAGCGCCACGCCTACCACGCCGTTGGGCAATGGCTCGACGCCAGCTTCTTCGCCGCCGCCCGCTTGCCCCGGCTGCAGAAATTTTGGTGGACCGAAAACCGCTACTACCAATCCGACCGACGCGAACAGTCGGCGTTGCCGCGTGCCTTGAATGGCCTGCTCACGCTCGGCAATCGCTTGGCGTACGCGGAATCACGGCTGTTGGCGCGAGTGCCGTGGTTTTCGGCCGGCTTGTTGTTTGCCGCGCGCCGCCCGTGATACGTCCCGGGCGATGCCGGCAGAAGCCGAGGAGGCGGAGATGACGACCCACCCGGGTCTCGAGGCGCGCACGGTCGTGGTCACCGGTGGGGCGGGTTTCATCGGCAGTCACGTGGTCGATGCGCTCGTGCAAGCGGGCGCGCGTGTGCGCGTCATCGACGATTTTTCGACGGGTTTTCGGCAGTTCCTCCATCCCCAAGCCGATGTGAGCGAAGCGAGCCTGCTCGACTACGCTCGGATCGGTCCGGTGTTTGCTGGCGCCGAGCTGGTGTTTCACTTTGCCGCCAACGCGGACGTGCGCCGCGGGCTCTCGCATCCGCGCCGTGACGTCGAGCAGAACCTGCTCGCGACGCAAAACGTGCTCGAAGCCATGCGCGAGCATGGCGTGACGCGGATTGCGTTCGCCTCGACCGGCGCGGTGTACGGCGACGCGGCCGTGATTCCGACGCCCGAAGACGCGCCGTTCCCGGTGCAAACGTCGCTGTACGCCGCGTCGAAGCTGGCGGCCGAGGCGCTGTTGTCGGCTTACGCTCACGGCTACGGCTTTCGGTCGAGCATCTTTCGCTTGGTCTCGATGCTCGGCCCACGCTACACGCATGGTCACGTCTTCGATTTTTGGCGCAAGCTGCGGCGTGACCCAACGCGCCTCGAGGTGCTGGGCGACGGCAAGCAGCAGAAGTCGTACCTGCACGTCAAAGACGGCGTGCGAGCCGTTCTGCTCGGCGTGGAGCAACAAACGCAGCCGGTTCGGATTCTCAACATCGGTCACGCCGATTGGCTGAGCGTGACCGAGAGCGTAGCGGTAATCTGTCGGCAGCTGGGTGTGGCACCAGCGCTCACTTTTACGGGCGGAGACCGCGGGTGGATCGGCGATTCTCCTAGAATATTGCTGGATACGACGCGCCTTCGCCAACTGGGTTGGGCGCCGAGCGTCGCTTTGCCGGACGCCATCGTCGAGACGCTTCAGTTCCTGGAAGCAAATCCCTATTGTGGCGCGAGAGAGTGAAGAAGAACGCGCTATGAGTCACACTGCTCGCTACCTACAAGAGGTCGGCGAGATCGCGCGCGCCATCGACGAGGCTTCGGTGGAGGCGCTGGTGGTCGAGCTCGGACAAGTACGTGAACGCGGCGGGCGCGTGTTCGTCATTGGCGTCGGCGGTAGCGCGGCCAACGCGTCGCACTTGGTCAATGATTTGCGCAAGCTGTGCGGTATCGAGGCCTACACGCCGACGGATAACGTAGCCGAGCTCACCGCGCGCACCAACGACGATGGTTGGTCGGCGACTTTCAGCGGCTGGCTCGACGTGAGCCGGCTCGCGGAACGTGATCTGTTGCTCGTGCTCTCGGTCGGCGGCGGAGATGTCGCGCGCAACATCAGCCCGAATCTGGTCGGCGCACTCGAACTGGCACAGGCTCGCGGCGCCCGGATTGCCGGGATCGTCGGCCGTGACGGCGGTGCGACGCGGCGGTTGGCGCATGTTTGCGTTCGGGTGCCGGAGCTTCACACCGAGCGCGTCACACCACACACCGAGGCATTTCAAAGCGTGATCGCGCATCTGCTGGTCAGCCATCCCGATCTGCAGCGAACAGCCGCAAAGTGGGAGTCGCAACAGGGGAGGGACGCAACATGACGTTGCCCGGTTACCTGGTGGTGGGCGGCGCTGGTTTCATCGGCAGTCACCTGGTGTCGCGGCTGGTCGAGCGCGCTCAGGTCACGGTCGTCGACGATCTCTCGAGCGGCCGCCGTGAATTCTTGGCAGCCGCGGTCACGACGGGGCGCTGCGAGCTGCTCGAAGGCTCGGTCTTCGACGCAGAGCTGTTGCAGCGCGCCATGCGTGGAAAAATCGCGGTGTTTCACCTGTCGGCGAATCCGGACGCGCGTCGCGGCCTGGACAACCCGTTGCTTGATTTAGAGCAGGGCACGCTGGCGACGCACGCTGTGCTCGACACGATGCGCCGAACCGACGTGAAGGCGTTGGTGTTGGCGTCATCGGCCACCGTTTACGGCGCGGCCCGCACGGCGTGTCGCGAAGGCGATTTGGGCGCGTTACCGATCTCGCTGTACGGCGCCAGTAAGCTGGCAAGCGAGGCGCTGGTCAGCGCGCATGTCGAGTGCTTCGGGATCACGGCTTGGATTTTCCGACTCGGCAACGTGATCGGGCCGCGCGCCACCCACGGAGCGCCGTTCGACTTTTTGACGCGGCTCGGGCGAGAGCCGGAGCAGCTCACGGTGCTGGGCGACGGCCTTCAGAGTAAGCCGCACGTGCATGTGACCGACGCCGTCGACGCGATGCTGTTCGGCTTCGAGCACGCTGCGGAGCCGCTGAACGTGTTCAATGTGGCGCCGGCTGACGCGACGACGGTGCGCAGCGTCGCCGAGCTGTGCGTGGCCCACTCCCAGAACCCGCAAGCCAACATCGTCTACACCGGCGGGCCGCGCGGCTGGCTTGGCGATATCCCACATTCTCGGCTCGACGGGTCGGCCCTGGCGGCGCTCGGTTACACGCTGCCGCGGAGCAGCGACGAGGCGGTCAAGCTCGGTGTCGCTGAGCTGGCTCGGGAGATTTCGGGCTGATGCAAGTCGTGGTTTTGGCGGGCGGGCTCGCCACACGCATGCGACCCGAAACGCAGCAAACGCCGAAGTCGCTGTTGCTGGTGCACGGGCGCCCGTTCGTCGATTGGCAGCTCGATCGGTTCGCGGCTTCGGGCGCGCGCAGCGTGGTGATGTGCGTCGGCTATTTGGGCGAGCAGATTGAAACGCACGTCAAGCGGGGGCTCGATCGCGGTTTGGTGGTCGGCTACTCGTACGACGGCGCCGAGCTTGCCGGCACGGGTGGCGCGTTGCGGCGTGCGTTCGCGCGGCTCGATAGCGAATTCGTGCTCACGTACGGCGACAGCTACCTGCCGTTCGACTACGCGGCGCCGCTTCATGACTTGCGCGCTCACCCCGACGCGCTCGCGACGATGAGCGTGTACCGCAACCGTGGCCAGCTCGCGGCCAGCAACGTCGCGCTCGACGGCGATTGGGTCGCCAAGTACGAAAAGGGCGGCAGCGATGCCGAGCTCGACTGTATCGACTACGGCGCGATCGCGCTCCGCCGCTCGGCGCTCGAGGGCATCGAAGACGGCGCGGTCTGGGGCATCGAGGCGTTGTTTCGCAAGCTGGCTCGCAAACGCCAGCTGCGCGCGTTCGTGGCGCCGGAGCGCTTCTACGAGATCGGCTCGCCTGAAGGCCGCGCCGATCTCGAACGGCACCTGCAGCGTGAGCCGGCGGACGCCGAGGCGCCGCGGTGATCGTTTCGCGCGCGCCGTTCCGCTTCTCGCTCGGCGGCGGCGGCACGGATCTGCCCGCTTATTACCGCGAGCATGGCGGGTTCGTGGTCAGCGCCGCGATCGACTCGTACATGTACGTGACGGCGAATCGGCGCTTTTATCCGAGCATCCGCCTGGCATACTCCGAGACCGAGATCGTCGACGACGTGGCGCAGATCCGCCATCCGATTTTCCGCGAAGCCTTGAAGATGGCCGACGTTACCTCGGGTATCGAGCTGACCAGCGTCGCTGATTTGCCGTCCCACAGCGGGCTTGGCTCATCGTCCAGCTTCACGGTGGCGCTGCTCAACGCGCTTCACACCTACAAGCGTGAGTTCGTGTCGTGCGAGCGGCTGGCGCGTGAAGCGTGCGAGCTCGAAATGGAGCGATTGAGCGAACCGGTCGGCAAGCAAGACCAGTACATCGCGGCGTTCGGCAACGTCACGGCGCTCACGATTGCGCCTGACGGCAGCGTCGGCGTCGAGCCAGTGCCGGTGCGCGCTGAGGTCCTCGACGAGCTGCAGAGCAACTTGTTGATCATGTACTCGGGCGTGGAGCGGCCGGCTAAGATCGTGCTGACGGAACAAAGCCAGCGCGTCCAAGCCGCGGATCCGGCGACGCTCGAAGGCATGCACCGGATCAAGGCGCTCGGTCGCGACGTCTATGACCTGCTCGTGCGCGGCAACGTGAACCTGTATGGCGAGCTGCTGCACGAGCACTGGGGCCACAAAAAGCGCCTCGCCAGCAAGATGACCGACGACGCGCTCGATGAGCACTACAGCGCTGCCCGAAAGGCCGGTGCGATCGGCGGCAAGCTGATCGGCGCGGGCGGCGGTGGTTTCTTCATGTTCTACGTGCGCCCCGCTGAGCGACGTCGCGTCTGCGAAACGCTCGCGGCACGCGGCCTGCGACCGTTACGCTTTCGCTTCGATCTGGACGGCGCCAGGATTCTGTTGAACATGCATCGCGCTCGTTGAGCGATCGGCGACTCATGCGTTCCCTGTCGCTACTCTTCGGCCTCATTCCCGTGCTCGGGCTGGCGGAGCTGGGCTTGCAAGTGTATTTCGCCCGTCGCGCGCCCGACTTCGACGACTACGGCGCGCTGGCTCCCAAGCTAATCGCCTTGAAGCAGCTCGGTGTGCCAGTCGTGGTCGCGCCGGCTTGGGCCGAGCCGCTCGTTCGCCAGGCCGCGCCGGCCGCGTTCCCGTTGGGCGAGCAGACGCGCGCCGACGACAGCGGCTTCGCGACCTTCCTTGAGGTGTCGCTGCTTGGCCAAAGTGCACCGGAGCTGGCTGGGTTTCTGGTGCAACGCACGGAGCGCGTCGGAAAATTTCAACTGTCGCTCCGCCAAAATCCCGAGCCCGAGCCGGTGAGCTTCGACTTCGTCACCGCAGTCGATCGGGGTGAGGTCGAAATATTCACCGATCTAGACGGGCAGCGTCAGCCCTGCCGCCTGACACCGCGCGCGCGCACGCTAACGGGCGGCTTGCACGGTCACGTTGCGTACCCGCCTCAGCGCTACGATTGCGCCGGCGGTCGCCTGGTCGGCGTTACGTTGATCGAAGACGCGGCGTACCGTCCGCATCGCTGCGTGATGACGCAACTGCCGGCGGACGGCAGCGTCGTCTTGCGCTTCAGCTCAGTGCCGGCCAGTAAGAGCTTGGTTGGCTTCGCCGGTTTCTCGTACTTCTTGGAGCGCGATGATCCTACCAAGGCGGTCGAGCTCGACGTCAGCGAGGCCGGGCAAGCCCTCGGTCGCTATCGGGCGGCGGGCGCGCAGGGTTGGGCTCGCTTCGAGCTGCAGCGTGGGGCAATGCCGGGCAGCGTGGAGGTCAACGTGCGCAGGCTCGAGCCCAAGAACAGTGACTTTTGCTTCGCGCTGGAGGCCAGGTGAAGCGCGTTGCTGACTGGCTAGCGGCGCGCACCGACGCGCTGATCGCAGCTTCGTTGTTGGTCGGCTACCTGGCGCTCTTGCTCGCGACGACAGGCTCGCTCGGCTTCATGCGCGACGAGGGCTTCTACTTCGCCGCGGCGCGCGCCTACGGTGATTGGTTTTCGTTGTTGTGGCACAACCCGGCAGAAGCCTTGGCGCCGAACGTCGTCGATCGCTACTGGGCCGTGAATCACGAGCATCCGGCCTTGATTAAGACGCTGTTCGCGCTCTCCAATCGCTGGTTTTCGGGCGCGTTTGCGCAGCCGAGCAGCAGCTTTCGTTTCCCCGGGATGCTGCTATCGAGCCTGGCGGTCGCTGTGACGTTCCTGTGGGGACGGCGGGCGTTGGGCCGCGCAGCCGGCGTAGTGGCCGCGCTGTCGTTCGCGTTCATGCCGCACGTTTTCTTTCACGCGCACCTGGCGTGCTTCGATATGCCGGTGTGTGCGATGTGGCTCGTGACGAGCTACGCCTATTCTCGGTCGTTAGAAACGCGAAGCCGCGGCGCCGCGTTGGCAGTGGGCGTGCTGTTCGGTCTCTTGCTCGACACCAAGCACAACTCCTGGATCTTCCCGTTCGCGCTGGCGCTCCACTTCGCGCTCACGCAAGGCTTGCCGCTGCTGCGTGACCTGCGCTCGGGCGGCGCGTGGTGGCGGCGGTTGCCGCTCAGCTGGGCCGGCCTGCTGCTGCTCGGCCCGGCGGTGTTTTATGCGCTGTGGCCGTGGCTCTGGCACGACACCGTCGCGCGCCTCGGCGCGTACGTGGCGTTCCACACCCACCACGACTACTACAACATGGCGTTTCTGGGCCGCACGTACTGGAAGCCGCCGATGCCGCTCGGCTACGCGTGGTTGATGACGCTGGCTACGGTGCCGCTCGTGACCTTGGCGCTGGCGGCGGTCGGCGCGGGTGTGGCAGTTGACGGAGAACTGCGCACCTTTGGTGGTCGCTCAGCCAGCCGGCATCGCTCCGACCACGTGCTGTGGGCGGTGTCGATCCTCGCCAGCTACGCGCCGTGGTTGTCGTCGAATACACCGATCTTCGGCGGCACGAAGCACTGGCTGACCGCCTACCCATTTCTGTGTTTGTTCGCTGGGCTCGGCTTCAAAAAGGTGAGCGAAGCCCTGGCTGGCCGCCTGCCGCAGCTCGGCAACGTGCTGCTGGTCGGCGCGTGCGTGCTGGTCGGGCCGGTGGTGATGAGCCTGCACTCGCACCCGTTTGGTTTGAGCGCGTACACGCCGCTGGTCGGCGGAGCGCCAGGCGCAGCCAGCCTCGGGCTCAACCGCACGTTTTGGGGCTACACCACGCAAGGACTGGCGCCGTTCATCAATCGCCGAGCGCCCAGGCGCGGCACCGTTTATCTGCACGACACCGCGTTGCAGAGTTTTTCAATGTTCCAAGAGGACGGCCGGCTGCGCGCCGATCTGCGCGGCTCGCTTGACATCGCCAGCTCGGATGTCGCGCTCTATCAACACGAGCCGCACATGGCCCGCGTTGAACAGCAAATCTGGCTCGACTACGCCACCAATGCACCCGACGCTCTGGTCGCCTACGACGGCGTGCCGATCGCCTGGGCCTATCTGCGCAAACGGCAATCGCCGTAACTATCAGTCTCCCAGATTTTTTCACAGGGAGATCGAGAGATCGGGAGGGCGAGAATTTTTGGCGCCGCGCCGATTTCGATGGTGCGTTGAATTGTTCGTCTCATGAAGCGACGCGATTGTCGGAACACATCTGCGCCCACTCTGATCTCATTCCGATCTCCCGATCTCTCGATCTCCCTGTGAAAAAATCTCGGGTCGTTCAAGGGTGAGGCCCAGTTTCCGTATGTAGCGGCGGCGCCCAGCTGGGCGCCTGGGCACGGCCTACCCCCCGAGGTACGACATCTCGAGCTTGCGTTTGGGCATGATCAACTGCTGGCGTTGCTCTGAGTAGCGATCGGCACGGTTCGTCCAAACGCGCCGCACCAGATCCGAAAGCTCGGCGTCGCTGGCGCCGGCGCGTAGCGGTCCACGGAGATCCGTGCCGGTCGTCGCGAACAAGCAGGTGTAGAGCTGGCCGTCCGCCGAGAGCCGCAGCCGCGAGCAGTCGCCGCAGAACGGCTGCGTCATACTGGCGATCACGCCGATCTCCCCGCCGCCGTCGCGGTACCGGTAGCGCGAGGCGACGTCGGTCGGCAGCGCGCGGTCGACGGCTTCGAGCGGCAGCTCGCGATCGATACGCTCGATGATATCGCTGGCGCTGACGACTTGGTCAGCGCGCCAACCGTTGGTCGAGCCCACATCCATGTACTCGATGAAGCGCAGCACGTGCCCGCTGCCATGGAAGTGACGCGCCAGTGGCAGGATCTCGCTGTCGTTCAAGCCGCGCCGCACCACGCAGTTGATTTTGAGCCGCGCAAAGCCCGCCGCGCTCGCACTGGCAATGCCGGCCAGCACGTCGGAAGCGCCGTAGTCGGCGTCGGTCACGGCTCGGAATACGTCGGGGTCAAGCGCGTCGAGGCTGACCGTCATCCGCGTCAGCCCGGCCTGCGCCAGCGGCTCGGCGAATTGCGGCAAGAGCACGCCGTTCGTCGTCAGCGCTACCGGCAACTGCGGGTCGCGCGTCAGCATCGTTACTAGCGCCGGCAGGTCTTTGCGCAGCAGCGGTTCACCACCTGTCAGCCGGACCTTGCGCAAGACTCCTGTCAAAACCCCGACGATGCGCGCGAGCTCCTCGAAGCTCAACAGCTCCGCCCGCGGCAGGAACGCGTGGTCCTTGCCGAAGCGCTCGCGCGGCATGCAATAGCGGCAGCGGAAGTTGCAGCGATCCGTCACGCTCACGCGTAGATCGCCGAGCGGCCGGCCGAGTGTGTCGACCAGGGCGGGTGGCTTCATGGCGGTTGCACCAGAGACGCGAACTAGCACGTAACCGACGGCGTCGCCGCGTGTGCCCGGACTGTTTCGAGATCGTTCCGGTTTAGATCTGAGTTTCGGGTTCGTTTCAGGACTTTTCTGCGCGGTTTCCAGCCGCGATCTGAGCGCGATCTTGGTCCGTTTTTCATCACCTCGGAGGGTGAATGGGCGTTGACCGAAATGTGCGCGAAGGTCATTACTCAGGAGTCGACTTCGCGCTCCGAGTGCCACACCGGCCCTCAACCGAAGCCCACATAAACCGAGTCTCGAGTGACTCGCTAAGGTTAGCGATGAGTGGTGATCGACTGCTCGCCGAACGGCGTATTCTTTTGTTTGGTCCGTCGGACCTGGACAGCGTGGCGCGCATCCTACGCGACCTGGGCGCCGACGTTCAGCGCTTCGAGCTAGCGGCATCGGGGTCGACGCGGTCGCTCGAGTCGTGGATCTCGGAGCTGATCGAGGGCGCGTTCGACGACATCCTTTTTTTGACCGGCCAGGGGGTTCGAGTGCTCGTCGAATTCGCGCTGCAGCGCGGACGTGAAGACGACGTGCAACGCGCACTATCGCGAGCACGGATTGCGGCTTCTGGTCCCAAGACCCGCGCCGCGCTGGCGGAGATCGGCCTGCGTCCGGCGATTGTCGGTGACGAGCCGAATGGTCCGACCTTGATCGAGGCGCTGTCGGCGGCGTCGTTCTCGGGCCGGACGCTCGGGGTCGCGGCGCTGTCTTGCGACCCGCGCTTGGTCGCCGCTGTCACCGCGCGTGGCGCCAACGTGCGCGTGCTAGGCGGCGACGACGCTCCGGACAGCCGCCCGCGCGCGCTGTTGGCACGGATTTTGGGCCGTGACTTCGACAGCGTGGCGTTCGGCTCATCGCGCGAAATCGACGGCTTGTTCGACTCGGCTGCGCCCTCGCAACGCGCCGAGCTGGCTCACGCGCTCCGTCGCAGCAATCCGGTCGCGCTAGGCCAAGCGGTAGCGCGCGCGTTGAGCGAGCGCGGCGTGCCGCCCGCCGCAATCGTCGAGCGCGCCAGCTTGGTGCGCACGCGCGGGATCGATTTTCAGGGCGTTTTCGGAGCCGGAACCGCGAAATCAGGAGAAGGAATGTCTGCGCTCAAGACCAGCACCGGGCGGCGTAAGAGTCTGGTCGTCATCGGCAACGGCATGGTCAGCTACAAGCTGTGCGAGCTGCTCAGCGAGTACGACCAGGGCGAGTCCTTCGACATCAGCGTGTTCTGCGAGGAACCGCGGCCGGCTTATGACCGCGTCAAGCTGACCAGCTTCTTCGACAAGGAGAGCGCGGACGAGCTCCTGCTGGCGAACGCCGACTGGTACAAGGAGCGCAAGATCCGACTGTTGCTCGGCGAGCGCGCGGTGCGGGTCGATCGCGGTCGGCGCGCGGTCTTATCGTCGAGCGGTGAGTGGGTGCGCTTCGACAACGTCGTGCTCGCGACGGGGTCGGCGCCGTTCGTGCCACCGATTCCAGGCGTCCAGAAGCAAGGCGTGTTCGTGTACCGCACGATCGAGGACCTGGTTGCGATCCGCGAGTATGCCAAGACCGCCAAGGTCGGCGCGGTGCTCGGCGGCGGCTTGTTGGGCTTGGAAGCGGCCAAAGCCGTTCACGATCTCGGCCTGACCACGCACGTGATCGAGTTCGCGCCACGTTTGATGCCGCGTCAGCTCGACGCTTCGGGCGCGCGGCTGTTGCAGAAGAGCGTGGAAGCGCTGGGCGTGAAGGTACACACCTCGCGCGCCGCGACCAACGTCTTGGGCGGCGATCGAGCCGAAGGCTTGGGCTTCAAAGACGGTGAGACGCTCGACTGCGATCTGATCGTGATTTCAGCCGGTATTCGACCGCGCGACGAGCTGGCGCGCGAAGCCGGGCTGGCGCTCGGTGAGCGTGGCGGCATCTTGGTCGACGACCAACTGCGCACCAGCGACCAGGACATCTTCGCGATCGGCGAGTGCGCGCTACACCAGGGCACGCTCTACGGCTTGGTCGCTCCGGGCTACCAAATGGCCGAAGTGTGCGCGCGCACACTCACCGGCACTGACTCCAAGTTCGGCGCCACCGATCAATCCGCCAAGCTGAAGCTGCTCGGCACCGATGTCGCGAGCTTCGGCGACCCGTTCGCCGAGGCCAACGGCGAGCGCACGATTTCTTACGAAGATCTCGTCAAAGGCGTCTACAAGAAGCTGGTCGTCAGCGCTGACCGCACACGCTTGGTCGGCGGCATCTTGGTCGGCGACGCCGCCGAGTACGCGACGCTCACGCAGCTCTTTCGCAGCAACGAAGCACTGCCGGCCGCGCCCGAAGAGCTGCTGTTTGGCGCTCGCGAAGGCAAGGGCAAGCTCACGCTGTCGGACAGTGCGCAGATCTGCTCGTGCAACAACGTTAGCAAGGGGCAAGTCTGCAAGGCGGTTCGCTCTGGTATCTGCAACCTGTCGGATCTGAAGAAGGCGACCAAGGCGGGTACTGGCTGCGGCGGCTGTATGGGGCTCGTGACCGACGTCTTGAACGCCGAGCTGGCCGCTGCCGGCAAGGCCGTCAAGAAGGAGCTGTGCGAGCACTTCGCTTTCAGCCGCCAGGAGCTGTACCAAGTCGTGCGCGTCAAGAAGCAGCGCACGTTCAAGGAGCTGGTCTCGACGCACGGCCAAGGTAACGGCTGCGAGATCTGCAAGCCAGTGGTGGCGTCGATTCTGGCCAGCGTGCACAACGACATGATTTTGCAGCACGACACGCTGCAAGACTCGAACGACCGCTACCTCGCCAACCTGCAACGCAGCGGGCTGTACTCGGTCGTGCCGCGCATCCCAGCCGGTGAGATCACGCCCGAGAAACTGATCAAAATCGGCGAGATTGCCCAGAAATATAAGCTATACACCAAGATCACGGGCGGCCAGCGCATCGACATGTTTGGCGCGCGCGTCGAGCAGCTGCCGGAAATCTGGGACGAGCTCGTCGAGGCAGGCTTCGAGAGCGGGCACGCTTACGGCAAGGCGTTGCGGACGGTGAAGAGCTGCGTCGGCAGCAGCTGGTGCCGCTTCGGCGTGCAGGACTCGGTCAGCTTCGCGATTCGCGTCGAGGAGCGCTACAAGGGCATCCGCGCGCCGCACAAGCTCAAGAGCGCGGTCAGCGGCTGCACCCGCGAGTGCGCCGAGGCGCAGAGCAAAGACTTCGGCCTGATCGCGACCGAGAAGGGCTGGAACCTGTACGTGTGTGGCAACGGCGGTATCAAGCCACGCCACGCCGACCTCTTCGCCTCCGATCTGACCGAAGAACAGGCGCTCAAGTACGTCGACCGCTTCCTGATGTTCTACATCCGCACGGCGGACCGTCTGACCCGGACGTCGACTTGGCTCGACAAGATGGACGGCGGCATTCAGCAGCTGCGCGACGTGATCATCGACGACAAGCTCGGCATCTGTGAAGAGCTCGAGCTCGAGATGCAGTACCTGGTCGACACCTACAAGTGCGAGTGGACCGAGACGATCAAGGACCCCGCGCGGCGCGCCAAATTCCGGCACTTTGCCAACGGCGG
This sequence comes from Polyangiales bacterium, assembly GCA_038230915.1. GTDB lineage: Bacteria > Myxococcota_A > Polyangia > Polyangiales > Polyangiaceae > PMG-095. The sequence continues at coordinate 29,908 of JBBRMI010000034.1, forward strand.
CGAGACCGACGACACGATCGAGCTGGTCGACGAGCGCGGCCAGAAGCGCCCGGCAGATTGGCAGAAGACGCCCGCCGCGCCGGCCGTGCGCGACCGTCGACACCTGCCGTTGATCCACACGCAGTGGGTCAAGGTGGCCAACGTCAACGAGGTGCCGGCCGAAGGCGGCATCGCCATCAAGTACGGCCCGGCGCAGATTGCGCTGTTCAACTTCGCGTCGCGCGGGGAATGGTACGCCTCTCAAAATCAGTGCCCGCACATGTCGGACATGGTGCTGGCGCGCGGCTTGATCGGTGACGAGAAGGGGCAACCCAAGGTCGCCTGCCCGCAACACAAGAAGACGTTCTCGCTCAAGACCGGTGAATGCTTGAGCGGTGAGCAGCTGAAGGTGCGTACCTTCCCCGTCAAGATCGACGGCGACGGCGTGTACCTCGAGCTGCCGAGTGAAGCCGAAATCGAGAAGCTGATGCCGATCAAGGCACGCTGTGATTTACACGAAGACGCGGCCTCGGCCGCAGAGTGATTCCGATTCGAAAAGGTACGGGGCCGATTCCCATGAAAGCAGACAAGATCCGTCTTTTCAGTTTCAGCACGCCGCCGATGCGCGCGTTCCACATGACGTGGATCGCGTTTTTTCTGTGCTTTTTTGGCTGGTTTGGCCTGGCGCCGTTGATGCCGCTGGTGCGGGCGGACCTGCACCTGAGCAAGGCGCAAGTTGCCGACAGCGTGATCGCGTCGGTGGCCGGTACGATCTTCGCTCGGCTGCTCGTTGGTTATTTGTGCGACAAGATCGGTCCGCGTCGGATGTACTCGGCGCTGTTGGCGCTGGGTGCGTTGCCGATCATGGGCGTTGGCCTGGTGCACAGCTACACGAGCTTCATCGTCTGTCGCGTGCTGATTGGCCTAGTCGGCGCGTCGTTCGTAATCACGCAGTACCATACGTCGGCGATGTTCGCGCCGAAGGTGGTCGGAACCGCCAATGCGACGACCGCCGGTTGGGGTAACCTAGGGGGTGGCGTCACGCAGATGGTGATGCCGATGATCGTGATGGGTCTGGTCGGTCTCGGTATCGCGCAAGGCGAGGCCTGGCGCTACGCCATGATCGTACCCGGGGGCTTGATGCTGGTGATGTCGGTGCTCTACCTGCGCTTCACGCAAGATTCGCCGGAGGGTAAAGGCGCCAAGGCCGTGACGGGGAAATCCAAGGGGTCTCTTCTCGAGGCAGCGCGTGATGCGCGGGTGTGGGCGTTGTTCGTAGGATATGGCGCGTGTTTCGGTGTGGAGCTGACGATTCACAACATCGCCGCCAGCTATTTTCACGACCGCTTTCAGTTGGGACTGAAAGAGGCCGGTATGTTGGCGGGCAGCTTCGGGGTGCTGGCAATCTTCGCTCGGTCGCTCGGAGGTTACCTGGGCGACCGAGCGGGGCGGCGCTTCGGTCTCGATGGCCGCGGTCGGTTGCTGACGGCGATGCTGTTCGCGGGAGGCATTGGACTAATCATCTTCTCGCGCATGGGCGCCGTCGTTCCGGCCGCGATTGCGCTGGTGTCGTTCGGCCTGTTCGTGCACTTGGCCGCGGGCGCCACCTACTCGGTGGTGCCGTTCATCAAGCCGAACGGTGTCGGCGCAGTCGCGGGCATGGTCGGCGCTGGCGGCAACGCCGGCGCAGTGCTGGCGGGCCTGCTGTTCCGCGGCAACGGCAGCAGCACGCAGACCGGCTTGCTCTGGCTGGGCGGGGCGGTGCTGGTGTCGGCCGCGCTGGCTGCGATGATTCGTTTCGGGCGCGTCGAGGCGGCTGACCAGGTCGCTCCGGCCGCTCCCGCTGCGGAGGCCTTGCCCGCCGAATGACGATCCATGCGACTGCACTGCTGGAGCGGCCGGAGCGCCAGCCAGCGCGCGTGCGCTTGCCGCTCGTCAGCCAGTTCCTCGAGCTCCAGCAAGATCTCACGGCAGTCGAGCGTTTTGCTCGTCGGCACGAAGCCGACGAGCTGCCGCACAGCGAGCGGCTCTACAAGGACCTGATTCCGCTTGCCAAGCCGGTCAAAGGCCAGCAGTACGCGTTCCAGGTCGATCTGGACGCGTGCACGGGCTGCAAGGCTTGTGTCACGGCGTGCCACCGCCTGAACGGCCTCGACGACGAAGAAGCCGAGACTTGGCGCAGCGTGGGCCTCTTGCACGGCGGCACGTCGGACGAGCCCGTGCAGCAGACGGTCACGACCGCTTGCCACCACTGCGTCGACCCGGCGTGCATGAAGGGCTGCCCGGTCAAGGCCTACGAAAAAGATCCGGTGACGGGCATCGTTCGCCACTTGGACGACCAATGCATCGGTTGCCAGTACTGCACGCTGACCTGCCCGTACGAGGTGCCGCAGTTCTCCAAGCGTCGCGGCATCGTGCGCAAGTGCGACATGTGCAGTGACCGCCTGGCCGAGGGCGAAGCGCCGGCCTGCGTGCAAGCCTGCCCGAACGAGGCGATCTCGATCAAGATCGTCGAGATACAGCAGCTGCTCGAGCAGGCGCAGAGCGAGGGCTTGTTGCCCGGCACGCCGTCGTCCGGCATCACGGTGCCAGCAACGCAGTACAAAACGCGCAAGGTGATGCCGAAAAACCTGCTGCCTGGCGATTTTTACGCCGTGCGCGCCGGGCATCAGCACACGCCCCTGGTGATCATGCTCGTGCTGACGCAGCTCTCGGCGGGCGCGTTCTGGGTCGATTTTGGTTTGCACGAAGCGGGTTGGAGCGGGGCGCTCGGCGGGGTGCGCACCTACCATTCGTTGGTGGCGCTAGCGCTCGGGCTGCTCGCGATTGGCGCGAGCACGCTACACCTCGGCCGTCCGCACCTGGCGTTTCGCGCGCTGATTGGCCTGCGCACGTCGTGGCTCAGCCGTGAGGCGCTCGGCTTCGCGCTGTTCGCCAAGCTGGCCGTCGCTTACGCCGCGCTACAGTTCAACGCGCCGATCTTGGCACTGTTGCACCTGCCGCCGCTGTCTCTGGCCATGTTCGAAAAGACTGCCACCATCTTGGGCGCCTCGGTGTCCGGCGTCGGTGTCGCGGCTGTGGCCTGCTCGGTCATGCTCTACAAGGTGACGCACCGCGAGTGGTGGGGCGGCGGACGCACCACCTTCAAGTTCTTCCTCACTGCGGGTGTGCTCGGCACCGCGACGACCTCGCTTACGTACCGCGCGGGTGCGCTCTGGCTCGGCAACACGGCCGACGTGCAGGGCACGATTCGGACCCTTTGCTGGCTGTTGATTGCCCTTTCCGGCTTCAAACTGCTCGGCGAGGCGACCGTGCTGTTTCACCTCTACGATCGCAAGCTGGGCGAGCTGAAGCGCACGGCGATGCTGCTCCGCGGTCAGCTGGCGAAGTACTTCGTTGCGCGGGTGGCAGCCGGCGGGCTGGGAGGAGTGCTCTTGCCACTGCTGCTGCTCGGCTCGATGACGCAGCTCAGTGCGGTCGGACAGCTGGTCTTCCTCGGGCTCAGTTTCGGCGCGGTCTTGCTCGGCGAGTTACGGGAACGAATGTTGTTCTTCAAGGCGCTCTCGGCACCCAAGATGCCGGGCGCGGTAGCGTAGACTTAACGATGAGCTCGAAGTTGAAAGCGCCGCCGATCGTCGCTGACTTGTTGTTCCAGCGCAGTGGCAAGCTCACGCGCGAACTCGTGCGCGATCCTGGCGGCTTCGGGCTGGGACAGGTTCCGTCGCGGCTCGTGCCGGACTCGACGACCACGGCCGTGTGCGGCTTCTGCTCGACCGGTTGCGGACTCGAGGTCCACCTCAAAGACGGCCAGGCCGTGAACCTCTCGCCGGCCCGCGACTACTCAGTCAACAGGGGCATGGCGTGCCCCAAGGGCTGGGAAGCACTCACGCCACTTTACTCCAAAGATCGCGCCGTCAAACCGCTGCTGCGTAACGCGCGCGGCGCGCTCGAAGAAGTGGGCTGGCAAAGCGCGCTCGACACGTTTTGCGTGCGTTTCAAGGGCATTCAGCAGCGCTACGGCGCAGCGTCGGTCGCTTTCATTAGCACCGGTCAAATTCCGACCGAAGAGATGGCGCTGCTCGGCTCGCTCGCCAAGTTCGGCATGGGCATGCTGCACGGCGATGGTAACACGCGCCAGTGCATGGCCACCTCCGTCGTTGCCTACAAGCAAGCCTTCGGCTTCGACGCGCCGCCGTTCACGTACCAAGACTTCGAAGAATCCGACGTTCTGGTGTTCATCGGCGCGAACCCGTGCATCGCGCACCCGATCATGTGGGAGCGGGTCTGCAAGAACCCGCACCAGCCCGATATCATCGTCATTGATCCGCGTAAGACTGAGACCGCGATGGCGGCGACTCAGCACCTGCCGTTGCGCCCGAAGAGCGACTTGCGGCTCTTGTATTGCGTCGCCAAGCTGTTGATCGAGCGCGGCTATGTCAAGCGCGAGTTCGTCGACGCGCACGTGAACGGCTTCGATGAATTCGCGGCGCACGTGAGGAGCTTCTCGCTCGCCGACGTCGCGATGGATTCTGGGCTCTCCAGCGCAAGCATCGAGCGGCTCGCGGAGACGATTGGCAAAGGCAAGCGCGTCTCGTTGTGGTGGACGATGGGCGTGAACCAGAGCCACGAAGGCGTGCGGGTCGCCCAAGCCATCATCAATATCGCGCTGATTACCGGCAATATTGGGCGTCCCGGCACCGGCGCCAACTCGATCACCGGTCAGTGCAACGCGATGGGCTCGCGGCTGTTCAGCAACACGACCAACCTGCTGGGTGGGCATGATTTTGCGAACGCCGAGCATCGCGCCAAGGTGGCAACGGCGCTCGGTCTCGACGTCGAGAACATCCCGCGTCAGGGCAGCTTGGCCTACGATCAAATCCTCGAAGGCGTGCTATCGGGTAAGATCAAGGGCCTGTGGATCATTGCTACCAACACCGCCCACTCGTGGATCAATCAATCCGACGTGCAAGAGATCTTGAGTCGGCTCGAGTTCTTGGTCGTACAAGACATGTACACGACGACCGAGACCGCGCGGCTCGCACACCTGGTGTTGCCGGCGGCTGGTTGGGGTGAAAAAGAGGGCACGTTCATCAACTCCGAGCGGCGGATTGGCCTGCTCAAGAAGGTGTCGCGCGCGCCCGGCGAGGCGCTGGCCGATTTCTACATCTTCAAGTTGATCGCCGACGCCTGGGGCGTGGGCGACATGCTGCGCCCGTTCGAGAGTCCCGAACACACGTTCCAGTTGATGAAGCGGCTGTCGAAGGGGCAACCGTGCGACATCACCGGCATCCGCGACTACGCGATGCTCGACGATCGGCGCGGCATTCAGTGGCCGCTGCACGAAGGCCAAGACGTAGCGGCGCAGGCCGAGCGGCGGCTGTTCGAGGATGGGCGCTTCTTCCACGCCGACGGTCGCGCCAAGCTGCTGTTCGAATCGCCGCGCGCATTGCCCGAGCCGATCGACGAGCGCTACCCGCTGATCTTGCTATCCGGCCGCGGCACTTCGAGCCAATGGCACACGCAAACGCGCACCAGCAAGTCGGCGGTATTGCGGAAATTGTATCCCGAAGAAGCGTACGTCGAGGTCAACCCCGACGACGCGCGCCGCTATGGTCTGTCGCCGAGTGACCACGCGATCGTCGAGTCGCGGCGCGGCAAGCTACGCGCGCGCGTGCACGTCACGCACGTCGTGCAGCCCGGGCAGGTCTTCGTGCCGATGCACTACCCCGAGGTTAATCAGCTGACTTTTGCGGCCTTCGACCCGTATTCGCGCCAACCCTCGTACAAATATTGCGCCGTGCAGATCCGCAAAGCTGATCCGTTTGCGGACTGATCTATACTTCTTACGGTGAAGCTCTATCGATTCGACGGCGTCGACCAAGCATTCGACCTCTTGCCGCTTTCTGCGCGCCGCGCGCTCGATCACGCGGGTTGCAAGCTGTCGCTCCAGGGCTTTCGTTCACTGTCCGTTACAGAGCGCGAGGAACTGGTCCGCCTGGGCGCCTGCGACACTGTCGACGTTGCTCGGGTGAGCGCGCTGTCGCTGGCCGCCATGCCGCCGGCCGCGGTCGTGCCGCCCGTTCCTGATCCCTCGCCGGTCGCGCCGGACGACGCGGTCGTCGCGGCGTTCGGTAACGCGCGACCGATTCCGCCTGGCAGCTGGTCCGCGCTGAGTCCGCTCGATCGCTACGCGCTCGCCAAAGTGGCTCGCGGCAAGAGCACCGAGCGGGTCGAGCAGGCGTACGCCGAAATCATCGGCCAGAGCGCGTTCTCCAGCCACGTCGCGCCCGGTGGTGGCGTGCGCATGGTCGGCGTCGGCGGCAAAGAGCCGAGCCTGCGCCGCGCGGAAGCCGAGAGTCGCGTCAGCATGAACGCCGCAGCCTTCGAGCGCGTCAGCAATCACAGCGCGCCTAAGGGCGACGTGCTCGGCACCGCGCGCGTCGCCGCGATCATGGCCGCCAAGCGCACCGCGGAGCTGATTCCGCTGTGTCATCCGCTGTCGCTGACGAAAGTCGACGTGCAGCTGTCGCTGGACGACGCGGCAGGCGCCGTCGATGTGGTCGTCGTGGTCGAGTGCTTCGACCGCACCGGCGTCGAAATGGAGGCGCTCACCGCCGCGTCGGTTGCCGCGCTCACGGTTTACGACATGCTCAAAGCGTTCGATCGGGGCATGGAAATCGGACCAACGCGCCTGATCCAAAAATCGGGCGGGCGCAGCGGAGTTTACCAAAGATGAGTCTATTTCTCGTGCTCGAGACGCCGCTCTCGGTCGCCGAAGCCACCGCGGCCGTCTCGGCGCCGGACGTGGGCGGCATCGATTTATTCCTCGGCGCGGTGCGTGACCACAACGACGGCCGCGCGGTGACGCGGCTCGAGTACCACGCCTACATCTCGATGGCCGAAAAGGAGATGCGGCGCATCGCCGACGAGATTGAACGCGAGATGCCCGGCGTGCGGCTCGCGGCGCTGCATCGCGTCGGCTCGCTCACAGTGGGTGACTTGGCCGTGGTCTGCGCGGCCGGTGCGGCACACCGCGGCGAAGCCTTTCAAGCGTGCCGCGCGTTGATCGACCGCATCAAGCAAAGCGTGCCGATTTGGAAACGCGAGCATGGCCCCGACGGACCGTATTGGGTCGGCTGGGAAGACGCGCGTTGTGGTGACGGGCACCAGGCCGGGCATCACCATGAGCAATAACTTTCAATCAGGCGGCGCGCCCGAAGCGCGGCGTCTCCGCAACGTCCACGGTCCGTGATCGCTGCGCGCTAGAACTGCTCGAAGAACGCGACAGCGGCGGCGCTGCCGAAATCAGGCCAGACGTGGCCGCCGACGTGCCTGCAAAACTGGACTGGGCGCTCCGCGGCTGGGCACTCGTAGGCAACGCACGGCTCCGGAGCGACGCTGCTGCTGGCCGCGCCGCAGCCGGCGCTGTCCCGGAAAAAGTCACGGTAGTCGAGCCGGCCTTGGACGGCTTCATCGTCGCCGATCGTGATCCACGCGGCGGGCGTGCCGACGCACTCGGCGGGCGTGAAGTAGATGACCGCACCGCCAGCCGCGATCGCGCGGATGTCCTTGCGGTAGCAGCCGAGCGCGCCGGAGAACGAGCCGCCACCGCTGAACCCCATCGCGAAGATGCGACTTTTATCGATGCAGAGCCGGGCCTCGAGCTCGGTGATCAGTGCGTCGAAGTAGCTGAGATCGAGCGGCACGTCGCCGCGCCAGTCGTCATTGCGTGCTTGTGCGAGCACGAGCACGGCGCTGTTTTGCAACAACGGCCGGAGCGCGCGCGCGCCGGTCGTGCCGTCCCAGTAGCTCGAATTCGAGCCATTCGGATGGAGCGCCAACACGAGCGGCCATGGTCGGTTAGCGGCGTAGCCGTTCGGCTTGCGAGTGACGAAGCTACGCGTCAAATCACCCACCTTGATAGTTTGCGCGCCTTCGGGCGGCTCAGCCCCGCCGTTACAGCCCGGGCTCGGTTCGGGCGCTTTCGTGTCGTCGGTGGCGCCGCCGGCATTGTTGCCACCAGCCGCGGCGCTGCCGGCTGAGTCGAAACCGCCGACCGCCGGCGAGCCCGCGCTAACTGCCATGCCCCCGCTTGCCTCGGTACCGCCGTTGGTCTGAGCTGCGCTTACCCCCGCGGTGGCAGAAGTGTTGCCGGCGGTGATCGCGTCACCAGAATTACCGCCACTGATGACTCCGGGGCCAGCCACAGCGGGATTTTCCGTGCAAGCGACGGTAGCGACCTGAAGAAAGGCGACGCTGCCCAAAGCTAGCCCATGAAGCCATAAAAGCGCGCGCATCATCAGTCTTCAGGTGAGTGCACGCCGCCGCCGCGTTTCGTCTGACGGGGCGAGAGATTTGCCGCGAATTGCTCGCTCGAGTGGAACGCGAGAATGCGAATCGGGATCGGAAGCCAAGGCGCAGCTAGCGCGCGCGAGCTGCCGATCGGGGCGATGCAGCGTCCGCGGTGCCCGCTACCGGGCTATTTGAGCATGTCTTGGGGCGTGTCCCAGTCGTCGAGCGTCGCGGCTTCCTCCTCTGTGAGTCGCAGCGTGACGACGCTTTCGCCGAGCCGATCCAGCACGGCTTGCAGGGAGCGCTGGCCGGCGCCAAGCACGGCGCGCGCCGCCGGCAACGCGCGCGCGACCGTGTAGCGCGCCACCAACGGATTTCGAATCTCGCCCTGCGCCGTCACGAGCGCGTTCGCGTTGGCAGCTTCGCGGGCCAAGCGGCGTAGCAGCTCCGCGCCGATTCTCGGTAAATCGCAGGCCAGCGCGAGAGCCCGCTCGGCTCCGCTGCGCTCCGCATGCGTCAAGAGGCCGATCAGTCCGCCGATCGGGCCTACGCCGGGTGGGTCGTCACTCAGCGCTGTCAACCCGAAAGCGGTGTACGCCTCCGCCGCGCCGACCAGCACGACCTCCGCGTCGGGCAGTGCCCTCCCCAGCTCCGTCCGCAATCGTTCAATCAACGTTGCTTCGGAATCTGGGGCCTGCAGCAAACCCTTGGCGACACCGCCCATCCGACTGCCGCGCCCACCGACGAAAATGCCGACGACCAGCGACGACGAGCCGGACGCTGGCTGATTCACAAGTCGTCCAAGCGCAGTGCGCGCGCAACGGCGCCAGCCGCCACCCCGCTCGAGTCTTCCGGAACCATCACCAGCACGTCCGCGTGCGCCATGCTGGTCGGCGCTCCGGAGGCTTGGTTGGCGTGCACGTGCGCGATACCAGCGACCACCTTCGCGCGGTAGAAACCAAGCCGCCCGGGCTTTTGTGTGATTGTCGAGGCGAGCCGAACTTCCGTCACTTGCGGCACGGCTTGCGTATCGCCTTGCAAGGCGCGCAACAGCGGCAGTCCGAACAGGCACAGTGTGAGCTGCGCCGAGACCGGATTGCCCGGCAGTCCGAGCACGAACGCGCCGCCCTTCCGTCCAAACGCCAGCGGCTTGCCCGGCTTGATCTTCACCTTCCAAAAGTCGATGTTGACGCCTTCGGCCTCGAGCGCCTTCTTGACCACGTCGTGATCGCCGACGCTGACTCCGCCGACCGTGAGCAGCACATCGCACTCGGCGAGCGCGCTGCGCAGCGCCGCGCGCGTCTCGTCGAAATCATCCGACGTTCGCGGCAAGCGCCGTACGTCGGCGCCCACGCGCCGCGCCAAAGCAGAAAGGCTCGGCCCGTTCGAATCCGGAATAGAGCCGGGCCGCGCTGCCGAGCCGGCGTCGCGCAGCTCGTCGCCGGTGCACAAAAGCGCGACGCGGGGTCGCCGGGTGACGCGCACCTCGGCGCGATCGAGTGCCGCCGCCAAACCGAGTCGAAATGGATTGAGGCGCGTGCCGCTCGTCAGCGCTACGGCGCCACGCGCCAAGTCTTCGCCGCGGCGGCGCACGTGACTGCCAGGACGCGGCGCATTCGAAAACGTCACCTCGTCAGCGATCCGTTCGGCGTCTTCCTGCATGATCACGGTGTCGGCGCCATCGAGCATAGGCGCGCCGGTAAAGATGCGCGCGGCCGAGCCCGCCATGAGACTTTGTGCACCGCCGCCGGCACGCTGCTCGGCCGAAACACGCATCCGCCACGGTCCCGTGCCGCTGAAGTCCGCCGCTTGGACTGCGTAGCCATCCATCGCGCTGTAATCGAATGGGGGCAGATCGACGCCGGACAGCAGGTCTTCGCTCAAAACGCGCCCATCCGCTTCGGCGACGGGAACAAGCTCGCTGTCGAGCGGCTTTACCTGTTCGAGGATGCGTTGTCGCGCGAGCTCGAAGTCCAACATTTGCGCAGTGTATGGCGGTTTCTGGCCACGTAACAATCCGCGCAACTCGCCGCGCACTGAAGCCGATGAGGGCCAGGCACGTCTAACTGAACGCCGCCGCCCTGCAGCAATTTATCACTCGCCGCTCTGCCGCCGCTCAAACAGCCATGTCACAAGCAGCTGCCTTGCCCGCCCGGCTCGCCCGTACCATGCTTTTGCCCGTGCCCAGGTCTTCCCACCTCCGCGGGTCGCGAACCGTCGCGCGCTGGCTGCGCTGGGCGCTCGTCGGCGCCGTCTCACTAACCGCAGTCCTGCCGGCGCACCGCGCTCTCGCACAAGAAGCGGATGACAACGGTTGGTTCGACAGTCCCACGCCTGACGCTGCGCCGGCGCCGGACCCTTATTACACCGAGCCGGAGCCGAGCGCGCCGGCGGTACCTGCGTCCGCTCCGCCAACCGAGGTCCAAGACACCGACCCGAGCGCGCTGACCACTTTCCGCCCCGCGCTCGATCCGTACGGCGCTTGGGTGGCCGATTCGAGCTACGGCACCGTCTGGGTTCCGAACCGCGAAGTGGTCGGTGCTGACTTCGCACCCTATGTGTCGCGTGGCCACTGGGCGCTCACCGCGGACGACGACTGGATCTGGGCCAGCGACTACCCGTTCGGATGGGCAGTTTTCCATTACGGTCGCTGGGTTTGGATCGCGGGCAACGGCTGGGCCTGGGTGCCGGGTCGCACCTACGCCAACGCTTGGGTGGTCTGGCGCACGCCCACGGCCGGCTACGCCTACGTAGGCTGGGCGCCCATGCCGCCAACGTGGGGCTGGCGCGACGGTTACGCGTTTGGGCTCTGGTATTCGCCGCCGCTGCCGTACGTGTTCTGTCCCAGCGCGTACATATTCGACTACCGCGTGCACTCGTACATCGTCCGCGACCGCTACTTGGTCAACGACGTCGCGGCGCACACTCGCGTGTACCCCACGCCGTATCACGCGCCGGCGCAGCCGTCGGTGCACGAAGCGTCCGCCCCACACGTTCGTTCAGCGCCGATTGGCCCCAGTAGCGCCCCGCGCGGCCCGCAAATGTCGGCGGCGCGCGTGCCGCCGCAGGCGCTGCCCCCAGTGCGCACCGCGCCATCGCCGAATGCCATGCGCCTTTCCGGTAGCAACGTCGGGCGCTCAGATGTTACGCGGTCGCGCATTCCTTCCGCGGATCCGCGCGTCTACAGCAGCTCGCCGCGCGTTCCTTCCAACGCTCGGCAAGCCTTCACCGTGCGCCGCAGCGCGCCGTCTGGGTCGTCGTGGACTAGCGCGCCGCGCTCCAACAGCATCTCACCTTCGCGCGTGCGGATAGCCCCGTCCACGTCACGCAGCTATGCGCCGTCGCCGGCGCGCAGCTATGCGCCGGTGCGCAGCTATGCACCGGCTTCGCACAGCTTTGCGCCGTCGTCGCGCAGCGTCGCGCCGTCGTTTCCCCACATGCACAGCGGCGGCAGCTTCCGTCGTCGTTGATCTTGAAGCCAACGCGCCACTCCGCTGAGACTTTCCTGAAGATGCCCTCCCTCCGCTGCTCGTGCCTGCTGCTCGCGGTCCCGTTCTTCGTCGCTTGCGGCTACGGCGATCACATGTCCCAACACGACGACAGCGGGGGCTACGGCTCAGCCAATTCCCCGTCGAATCCCGCGCCCGCGCAGGGCAATATCGAATCCGCGACCATCGATACCGATCAACTGCTCGACGTCGCTCCGGGCGCCGGTGCCGGCGCTTTCATCGAGTACGACACGGGCGGCACGTACCACGTCACGACCAGCTGCGACGTCGGCCAGGGCAACGCCTGCAACTGGGACATCATCGTCACGCCGCTCGACAACGCCGCGTTACTCGGCGTCGCCCCGATTGATCTCGAGAGCGACGACTCGGTAACGATCGGCTCCGGCAACCAGGTACGCCTGGTCGCGCTCACTGGCAGAGACTTCGACGGGTTCACAGTGCAAACGGACCCCGGCGCCGCCATCGAGCTGGATGCCTTGCTCGACAACGGCGCCGCTAATCGCTACCTGTTTTGGGTCGGTGACGGAGCGCTCCACAGCGGCGCTCCGTCCAATCCCGTCGACCTCGTGCCTAGCGCGCAGTAGCAGCGCGTCACGATGCGGTTCACGCCTTCTTGCCGCCGTGATGGCCGAGCTTGCCGTCTTTGTGCGCCTGCTGCATTTCGGGCTGGCTGATCTTGCCGTCCTTGTTGGCGTCAGCGACCTTGATGTGGTCCCAGCGCTTGTCGCCGACTTCGTCTTTGGTCAAAAAGCCGTCGTTGTTCTTGTCGGCCTTCTTGAAGTGGGCGCCCTTGGCGTGGCCTTCATGGTTGCCGTCGCACTCGTGCTCGGCTCCGGTCTCGGCCAGTGCCAGCGCTGACGTGCCAAAAGCCGCTACGGCAAACAGAAACGCGATCGAGAAACGCTTGGTGGTGTTCATGATGATTTTCTTCCTGGAGGCCGTTTCCAGCCTCTTCACCAGTACCGACGCCGCTGCTGCCGCTTCCCCTACGCCGGATGTTTTTACAGTCCCCCTTGACAGCTCTCGTTACGTGTAAAACCTACGCGCCAAGGAAGCCGAGGAATTTAGCCATGAGCGCCGTCAGTCATTCTTTTCAAGCCGAAGTGAGCCAGGTCCTGCGCCTGGTCATTCATTCGCTCTACAGCAACCAAGAGATCTTCCTGCGAGAGCTGTTGTCGAACGCCTCCGACGCGCTCGACAAACGCCGCTTCTCGGCGCTGCAGTCGCCCGAGCTGTGGAACGCCGACGAAACGCTGAAGGTGCGACTGATCCCGAACAAGGAGCAAGGCACGCTCACGATTTGGGACAACGGCATCGGCATGAACGAAGCCGAGCTGACGCAGAGCCTCGGCACGATCGCCTGGTCCGGCTCGCGGGAGTTCTTGAAGAAGGTCGAAGGTCAAAGCGCGGAGTCGCGCGACCTGCCGCAGTTGATCGGCCAATTCGGCGTCGGCTTCTACAGCTCGTTCTTGGTGGCAGAGCGGGTCGAGGTGACGAGCCGCGCCGCCGGTACCACGACCGCATTTCGCTGGGAGTCGACGGGTGAGGGCGGCTTCAGCATCGACGCGGCCGAGCGCGACGCCGTCGGTACCAGCATTGTCTTGCACCTCAAGAAAGAGTCGCTCGAATACGCCGATCCGTATCGCTTGCGGCAGCTGGTCGAGCGCTACTCCGACTATCTCTCGTATCCGATCGAGCTGCTCAAGACCGGCACCGACGGCGAATTCGAGCTGATCAACCGCGGCACGGCGCTGTGGCAGCGGTCGCCCAAAGACGTCACGGCCGAGCAATACGACGAGCTGTACAAGCACCTGACCCACGATTGGGAGCCGCCGCTCGCCCACCGCCACTTCCGCATCGAAGGCACTCAGGAATTCAGCGGTTTGGTCTACGTGCCGGCGCGGGCGCAGGTCGACCTGTTCGAGCCCGACGCCAAGCACGGCGTGCGTTTACACGTGCGGCGCGTCCTGATCATGGAGAGCTGCGAAGAGCTGTTGCCGCGCTGGCTGCGCTTCGTGCGCGGCGTCGTCGATTCCGAAGATCTGCCGCTCAATGTCTCGCGCGAGGTGCTGCAAGACTCGAAGATCGTCCGCGTGATCAAGAAGCAGGTCCAAAACCAGGTGCTCGACGCGCTTGCCGACTTGGCCCAAGACAAGCCGGCCGACTACGACAAATTCTGGGGCCTGTTCGGGCCAATCTTGAAGGAGGGCCTGCACTTCGATCCGGAAACCGGCGACAAGCTGAACAAGCTGTTGCGCTACGAGAGCGCGGCGACCGGCAAGCTCGTCAGCCTCGACCAATACCTGGAAGCGGCGCCCGCCGATCAGCAAGCCATCTATTATGTGACCGCGCCTTCCAAGGCGGTCGCCAGCCAGAGCCCGCACCTCGAGCAGGTGCGCAAGAAGGGCTACGACGTGCTGTTGATGACCGACGCGGTCGATCCGTTCGCGGTCTCTGGGCTGAGTGAGTACGGGGGCAAACCGGTGATCTCGGTCGCCTCGCCCGATCTCAAGCTGGGCGGCGTCGATGGCGACAAGCCGGAAGAGCCGCAGAGCAAAGAGCAAACCGCGCTCATCGATCGCTTCGGCAGCGTACTCAAGGAGCAAATCTCGAGCGCGAAGGCGTCGTCGCGCCTGCTCGATTCGCCGGCCTGCTTGATCGTGCCCGACGGTGGTTTGCCGCCGCAAATCGAGCGCATGCTACGCGCACAGGGGCGTGAGTTGCCCAAGGCGCAGCGCGTGCTGGAGCTGAACCTCGAGCACCCGCTGCTCAAAAATCTGCAGCAGCTTGAAGACGCCGCGCCCGGCTCCGACAGCGTGCAGGAGTGGATGCACCTGATCTACGACCAAGCGCTGCTCGCCGAAGGCAGCCCAATCGAAGATCCGGCCGCTTTCGCCAAACGCCTGACGCGCCTGTTTACCAGCGCGAGCGAAAAAGAAGCCGCGGGTAGCTGAGGCATCGCCTCAAAACGTGCCGCTGGCTCCGAACCAGGCGTGCTCCTCGCTAACGCTGACTGCGGGCTGAACGGTTGGCAGCGGGGCGGGTTCATAGGAAAGCGCCGCCAGATCGATGATCGTGGCGGCGCTCATGCCGACGACGGCCAAGCCGATGATGCCGACGCCGCAGCCACCGCCACCGTCGGTGCAGCCTGAGGCGCCCAGCGCGGCGCCTGCTACCGGTAGCCCAGCGCGCATCAACACCGCAAGCTACTCGTCCCGACGTCGCTTCTTGCGCTTCTTTTCGGCGCGGCGACGCAGCCGTTCGATCGGCGGGGGCGGCAGCGTCAGGGGTTTCGACGCCAGGCCACGGATCGGCTCCTGTTCGCGGGCGCGCTCGCGGGCAAGCTCCATGAAGCGTTGCTGGCTCCGCACGCCACCTTCGCGATTTTCGAGACGCTCGTACTGGCCGGTTGGGAGGAGCAGCCAGCCCTTGGCGGTGTCGCTGCGCATCAGACCCAGCACTTCGTCGATGATCCGCTGCCGCAGGCCTTCGTCCAAGACCGGGAACATCACTTCCACGCGGCGCCGGAAGTTGCGCGGCATCCAGTCGGCGCTGGAGCAAAACACTTCGTCGGCGCCGCCGTTCTTGAAATGGAAGATGCGCGCATGCTCGAGGAAGCGATCGATCACCGTGTGTACGCGGATTTTGTCGCTGACGCCGTCGATGCCGGGTCGCAGGCAGCAGATGCCGCGCACGAGCAAATCGATGGTCACGCCGGCTTGCGACGCGGCGTACAAGGCGGCGATCACGTCGGCGTCGACCAGCGAGTTGAGCTTGGCGACGATGCCGGCGGGTCGTCCGGCGCGCGCGTGCTCGGCCTCGCGCGCGATCAGCCCGAGCACGGCTTCGTGCAGGCCGAGCGGCGAGACGATCAGTCGATTCCAACGCGCCGGAGCGCTGTAGCCGGTCAGCATGTTGAAGAACGCGGTCGCGTCTTCGGCGATGTCTTCGCGCGCCGTGAACATCGAAATGTCCTCGTAAGTGCGCGCCGTTTGCTGGTTATAGTTGCCGGTCGCCAGATGCACGTAGCGCTTCAGCCCGCCGCGCTCTCGCCGCACGATCAACAGTACTTTGGCGTGGGTTTTGAAGCCGAGCAGGCCGTACATCACGTTCACGCCCGAGCGCTCGAGCGCGCGCGCCCACGAGATGTTGCTCTCTTCGTCGAAGCGCGCCTTGAGCTCGACCAGCGCCGTGACCTGTTTACCCAGCTCGGCCGCGCGTTGCAGCGCGCGCACCAGCGGTGATTCGCCGCCGGTGCGGTACAGCGTCTGCTTGATCGCGATCACGCGCGGGTCTTCGGCGGCTCGCGACAGAAAGTCGATCACCGCCTCGAACGACTCGTACGGGTGGTGGAGCAACACGTCGCGGCCGGCGATCGTCTCGAAGAAATCATCCGACTCGCGCAGCGGCGGCACGTACTGCGGCAGGAACGCTTCGTCACGCAGGTCTCGGCGCTCGTCGCCCGAGGTGAGCACGGTCATGTCGCCCAAGAATAACGGGCCATCGACGTTGTACACGTCGCGCGCCGGGTCGAGCTCGAGCGCGCGGCACAGCCAGTTGAGCGAGTCTTGCGGCGCGCTGCCACTCACTTCCAGGCGCACGGCTTCACCGCGCTCACGCCGCCGTAGCTCCGCCTGCAAGGAACGCAGCAGGTCTTCGCCCTCTTCGTCGTCGATCTGCAGGTCGAAGTTACGCGTCACGCGAAACGCGTACTGGCCGATCACGCGCAATTGCGGGAAAATTAGCTTGGTGTGGCGTAAAATTAGCTCTTCGATCGCGACGAAGGCGCGGCGCGACCCTTCCAACGGCACGCGGATCAGCCGTGGGATCATCCGCGGCACTTGCACCAAGCCGAACGAAGGCTCGTGCGTATGCGGCCGTTTTTCGAAGATCATCCCGACGTTGATGCTTTTGTTCCGCACGTGCGGGAACGGGTGAACCGGGTCGATCGCGATCGGCGTCAGCGCCGGGTAGATCTCCTTCGCGAAATACTCGTCGAGCGTCGCCTGCTCTTTGGCGTCCAGCTCGCTCGCCGAAACCAGCGCCACGCCTTCGCGCCGCAGCTCGGGGCGAATCGCGTTCCAGATGCGGTAGCTTTCGGTCGTCAGCTCCTGTGCGAGCTCGCTGATCGCGGCCAGCTGGCGCAGCGGGGTCATGCCGTCGGCCGTCGACTCTTCGACCTCGCCCGACTGCTGCGCTTGCAGGCCGGCCACGCGCACCATGAAAAACTCATCCAGATTCGCCGCGAAAATCGCCAGGAACTTCGCGCGCTCGTACAGCGGCACGCGGCTGTCGTCGGCCTCGGACAACACGCGCGCGTTGAACTCCAACCACGACAATTCACGGTTGATGTAGAGCGCCGGGTCGTCGGGTCGTGGCGGCTGCGTGCCGACCGGAATACTGGCCGGCACGCTCACGGGACCTCGGCTTGGGTCTTGAGCGAAAGTCATCTTTGGGGAGGGGCATCCTAGCCCTGTCGCCGGCTTGTGGCCTGTTTGTGACGCTTCTGGCACCTAAAAGTCACACTCGCTGGGCTTTTTTGCTAGATCTCAGCTATTCTGTCGCGCGGTGGAGCTGCGGTACGCCGTCTTTCCGATCGCCGTCGTCGGCGCCCTATTTGCGTCCTGCACGCGTGTTGAAGTTGCAAGCCCATCGCCCCGCGTCGCGATCGGTGACGGCGGCTTTGCCGGCGAGCCCGCGGGTGGCTCCGGCTCCGTGGCTGGTCGTGGCGGTGACGGTGACGGTGCCCAGCAGCTCGGCGCAGGCGGCGCACCAAGCAGCATTGAGCTTGGGGTGTGGCCGACTTTCGCTGCGGATCCGCTGCAGTCACGCGGCGTGCAGGCCGTGCGGACGTCGGTTTCCACCCTGTCGATCGGCGCGACGACGCTGCCGCTTGCCGAGCCTTGGAACGAGCTGAGCGGCGCGACCGGCTCGCCGCGCGCCGTGACCTGGAACCGTCTCGACGCGATGGTGCAGCCGTTTCGCGATCGAGGCGGCAACGTCGCGCTGTGCATCGGCATCGTCAATCGTGAGGCTGCTGCCTGGCCGTTCACCCGCGACCTGGACGCAACAGCGGCGGCTGCGGCAATCGAGCGCACGATTGACGAGGTCTATACTCGGTATTCCGCGTCGCTGTCGCATCTCTGCTTCGGTTACGAGCTGGACCGCTACTTGGCGGTGGCTTCCAGCGCTGAGCAGACGCAGCTGCTCGATCTGCTCAAGCACGCCGTCGACTACGCCAGTCATCACCCGATGCGCGACGTCGCCAAGACCGCGATTGGTAACGCGATCACGCTGAGCGCGCTGGTGAGTGCGGGCGCGGTGCCGCTCGACGACTTGATGATCGGTGATGAGGTCGTCGCCGTTTACGATCCGCTCGACGAGCAAGCCACGCTCAAGCCGCCGGAATCGGTGGCGGCAGAAGTCGAAGCGGCGCTCGAGACGCTGGCTGCCGCGCCGGGCCCCCGACTGCCGTTGACTTTGTTCGAGGTTGGCTACCCCAGCTCGGTCGCGGCCGGCTCGAGCGAAGAATCCCAAAAAAGCTTTTACGATGCGCTGTTTGGCATGCTCGATTCGCCACGTAGCGCAGGCGATGCGATTGGCTTCGTTGGGGTGTTCGGCCTCGGCGATCGCGCGACGACGGACTGCGAGGCCGAAGCGGTGACCTTCGGTGGCAAGAGCTCGGAACAGGCAACGCGCGCGCTCGTGCGCTGCTCCATGGGTCTCCGGGCCGAAAAGGATAAGCTGGCGTACAGCGCCGTAACCGCCGCTCTTTCCCGGTACCGCTGAGACGGGACGAGCGCGGAAATGTGTGGTTAACTCGAGACTTGCCCGATTGCTGCGCTTCACTCGCAAGAGGAGATAGGGACGCAAGATGACGGAGACGCTCGCTTCGCCGCCGGACACGAGCATGGTCGCGCAAATCGCGGCTATGCAGGACTACGACCGCTACCGCGATCTCGCCTGGGAGGGCAGCTTCGAAGAGTACTTGGCCATGGTGCGTGACCGCCCGCAGGTCACTCGCAATGCGTTTCAGCGCATGTACGACATGGTCATCTCGTACGGCACTGAAGAGTACATCGACAACAAGAAGAAGCTGATTCGCTACAACTTCTTCCGCGACGAGATCGACGAGGGCAAGGATGCGATCTTCGGCCTCGACATCCCACTGATGCGGCTGATGAACGTGCTCAAGGCAGCCTCCGAAGGTTACGGCCCCGAGCGACGCGTGATTCTGCTGCACGGGCCGGTCGGCTCGAGCAAGAGCACGATCGCGCGGCTGCTGAAGAAGGGTGTCGAGCGCTATTCCAGCACGCCCGAGGGCGGCCTGTTCACGTTCAAGTGGGTCGGCCTGGCGGGCATGGGCTTGGCCGGCAGTGAAGCGGACTACTTCGATTCGCCGATGCACGAAGAGCCGCTGCGGCTGATCCCGCAAGAGTGGCGCGAGAAGTCGATCGGCAAGCTCGGGCTTTCGAACGACAAGTTCCGCGTCAAGGTCGAGGGTGATCTCGATCCGGCGAGCCGCTTCATTTTCAACGGCCTGTTGCTGAAGTACCAGGGTGACTGGGGCAAGGTCGTTCACAACCACATCCGCGTGAAGCGCCTGGTGTTGTCGGAGAAGGACCGCATCGGCATCGGCACTTTCCAGCCCAAAGACGAAAAGAACCAAGACTCCACCGAGCTGACCGGTGACATCAACTACCGGAAGATCGCCGAGTACGGGTCGGACTCGGATCCGCGCGCGTTCAATTTCGACGGCGAGTTCAACATAGCCAACCGCGGCATCGTCGAGTTCGTCGAGGTGCTGAAGCTCGACGTGGCGTTCCTCTACGATTTACTGGGTGCGTCGCAGGAACACCGCATCAAGCCCAAGAAGTTCGCGCAGACCGACATCGACGAAGTCATCATCGGTCACACCAACGAGGCCGAGTACAAGCGCCTGCTGAACAACGAGTTCATGGAAGCCTTGCGCGACCGCACGATCAAGATCGACGTGCCTTACATCACGCGGCTGTCGGACGAGATTCGCATCTACGAGAAAGACTTCAACCACGAGCGAGTGCGCGGCCGCCACATCGCCCCGCACACGTTGGAAGTCGCCTCGATGTGGGCGGTGCTTTCGCGGCTCGAGGAGCCGAAGAAACACAACCTTCACCTGCTCCAGAAGATGAAGCTGTACGACGGCAAGGTCTTGCCCGGCTACACGCAAGACACCGTCAAAGAGCTGCGTAAAGAATCGAAGCGCGAGGGTATGGAAGGCATCAGCCCGCGCTACGTGCAGGACAAGATCAGCAACGCGCTGGTCAGCGACTCGGGTGAGGGCACGATCAACCCGTTCATGGTCTTGAACGAGCTCGAAAAGGGCCTGTCACACCACTCGTTGATCACCAGCGAAGACGGCAAGAAAAAATACCGAGACTTAATCGGCGTCGTGAAGCGCGAGTATGAGGAAATCGTCAAGAACGAGGTCCAGCGCGCGATCAGCGCCGACGAAGAAGCGATCTCCAAGCTGGCCGCCAACTACATCGACAACATCAAGGCCTACACGCTGCGTGAGAAGGTCAAAAACAAGTACACCGGCCAGGATGAAGACTCGGACGAGCGCCTGATGCGCTCGATCGAAGAGAAAATCGACATCCCCGAGAATCGCAAAGACGACTTCCGGCGCGAGATCATGAATTTTATCGGCGCCAAGGCGGTCGAGGGCAAGAAGTTCGATTGGCAAACCAACGAACGTTTGCGCCGCGCGCTGGAGCTCAAGCTGTTCGAAGACCAGAAAGACAGCATCAAGCTCAAGACGCTGGTTAGCGCCGTCGTCGATCGCGAAACCCAAGAGAAGATCGACATCATCAAGGCGCGGCTGATTCGCTACTTCGGCTACAACGAAGTCAGCGCGACGGACGTCTTGAACTACGTCGCGTCGATCTTCGCGCGCGGCGACGCCAAGACGTAAGTCTCGGCTGCGGCTCGAGATTTTTTCACAGGGAGATCGAGAGATCGGGAGTTTTGTGGGCGCCGAGCCGACTCGGCGCCCGCGTCGCCTTGCGCACTGATGTTGCTGCCATGGGCGACGCGAGCGTCGTGACCGACCTGCGCCCCAAATTCAGGTCTCATTCTCATCTCCCGATCTTCCGATCTCCCTAGACGTGACCGAAAAAGGGAGGGCCGGGCGAGGCGGGGATCGACACAACGAGGTTCGGATGTTGAAATAGGCCTGTGGCCAAGATCCGAACAAGCGAGCCCCAACGTGCGCAAGGCGTGATTCGTTTTGA
>JBBRMI010000035.1:0-49837 GCA_038230915.1 Polyangiales bacterium
AGATTGGGGTGGGTGGTACGGGTAAGCTCGACGCTAGGGATAGCAATTGGGCCTCAGTTGCCTGCTCGAACACCTGGAATTCTTCCCGCCTTCCCGCCTTCCTGTTCGCTCGTTGCTCGAATCGCAAAATGCGATGAATGGGTCACAGGAAGGCGGGAAGGCGGGAAGGCCGAGAAAAGGCATTTCTTGTTTGCGGAAGAGCAAACAAGAAATGCCTTGGCGTCGTTCCGCGACGATACCTGCTGTCGGAAGTGAAGCGTGGGGCGACGGTCGCCAACCCCGAGAATCTTCCCGCCTTCCTCTGACCACTCATCGCATCTTGCCCGAGTGAGCAGGGAACAACAGGAAGGCGGGAAGCCGGGAAGGACGAGAACCCGCAGATTTGGGGTGGGTGGTACGGGTAAGCTCGACGCCAGGGTAGCAATTGGGCCTCCAGTTGCCTGCTCGAACACCTGGAATTCTTCCCGCCTTCCCGTCTTCCTGTTCGCTCGTTGCTCGAATCGCAAAATGCGATGAATGGTCAGCCGCCTTCCTGTTGTTTCGCTCTCGGTCTCGGCGGTCAGAGCGTATCGGCGTGCTCGAAGGGTTTGAGGACGCCGTCGGCGCGGGCGGCGGCGACGTGCTCGTTGACGGCTTCGCGTTCGCGGGCGAGGAACTCGCGGACGGCACCGTCGAGTTGTTTGTGGCGCAGGAAATGTGAGCTGTAGGTGACGGTTGGCTCGAAGCCACGCGCGACTTTGTGCTCGCCGCCGGCGCCGGGCTCGAATTTCTTGAGGCCGCGCCGAATGCATTCCTCGATGCCGAAATAGAAGCAGACGTTGAAGTGCAGGAACGGCACCTCATGGGTGGCGCCCCAGTAGCGGCCGTACAATGCATCTGCGCCCAAGAAATTGAAGGCACCGCCGACGAGCTTGCCGGCTTGCCGGGCTGCGACGATGTGCAGCTCGTCGGGCATGGTCTTGGCGATCTCTTCGAATAGCTCGCGGCACAGGTACTGCCGGCCCCACGCGAACTTCTCGACTGTGCTGAGGTAGAAGTCGTAAACGAAGTCGACCAGCTCTGGCGTCAGCTCACGGCCCGACAGCGCGACGATGTCGACCTTGCGATCATGCATCTCGCGCCGCTCGCGCTTCAACTGGTTGCGCTTCTTGCTGTTCATGCGCGACAAAAAGTCTTCGAAGCTGGCATAACCGGGGTTTTCCCAATGAAATTGCACGCCGCGGCGTTCAGCAAAGCCGTGCTCGCCCAGCGCGGTGCTGTCGGCTTCGGGCAAGAACAGGACGTGAGCGCCCGAAACCGGCAAAGCTTGGCACAGCTGCGGGATGGCGCGCGCGAACGCGGCCAAGATTCGCCCTCGATCTTGATCGGGTCGGATCAAAATGCGCGGCCCGGTCGCGGGGGTAAACGGCACCGCCAAGAGCAGCTTCGGATAGTACGGCGCGCGCAGTACACCTTCTGAGTGGCGCGCCCAGGCGTAGTCGAACACGAACTCCCCTTCGCTGTTCGTCTTGACGTAAGCCGGAGCGGCGGCCACGCACTCGCCGTTCTCGTGCAGCGAGATGTGCTGCGGTAACCAGCCGCGCTCTTCGCCAACGCAACCGGTGCGTTCGAGCGCGTCGAGCCAGGCGAACGACAGAAACGGTGGCCGACCCGGCGGCAGCAGCCGCTCGTAGTTGGCCTGCCCCAAGTCGCGAATCGAGGCGTGCGTGCGGAGTTCGAATGGAGGTGGGGCGCTCAAAGGAACTTTCGCAAGCGATAAAAGCCGTTTTCTACCATGCGATCGTAGAGCGAACGCAGCTCCACTTCGCGAAGCTGCACCTCGCGTGAACCGGCGAGATCATCGCAGAACGAGCGCTCCACCTCGGCGGCCAGCTCGGCGTCGAGCACGCTGGCGTTAACTTCGAGGTTGTAGTGCAGCGACATGTAGTCGAAGTTGAAGGTGCCCGTCGTGCACCACTCGCCGTCGATCACGGCAGTCTTGGCGTGGAACATGCCCTCTTGCCACTCGAAGATGCGCACGCCGGCCGCCAGTAATTTAGGGTATTGCGCGCGGCCGGCGAACTTCACGGCTTCGACGTCGCTGTGTGCGGGCACGATCACCCGCACGTCGACCCCGCGTTTCGCGGCTCGCACCAGTGCGCGCCGCACCGAAGCGTCTGGTACGAAGTACGAGTTCGAGATGTAGACGGTCTTTTTCGCGGCGTAGACGCGCGAGGCGTAGTCGCGAGCGATCTCATGCCGGTGACGGAAGTAGCGTTCGCCCAAGATGCGCACGGGCAGCAGTCGAACCCCGGCCTCGGCGATGACCGGATCGGCGTGCAGGTGCTGAATCGGCGGCAGGTCGTAGCGGCGCCACACCCGGTGAAAGCAGTGACTCAAGCCGTTCACGGCCGGGCCCTGGATGCGCATCATGTCGTCGCGCCAACCCCCGCCCCCATCCTCGTCTGGCGGCGACCACTGCCGTGCCAGGTTGATGCCGCCGGTGAAGCCGACGTTGCCGTCGACGACAAGAATCTTTCGGTGGTCGCGCCGCGACAGAAGCGTGAACGAAAACCGGAACCTCCGCCGCCAAGGCGCCACCGGGTTGAACTCCAAGACGTGCGCTCCGTCGGCTTCGAGTGCGGCAAACATGGCGCGATCCGTGCCGATCGAGCCGATTGAGTCGTAAATGATCGCGACCTCGACGCCGCGCCGACGCGCCGCGGTTAGGGCTTCGGCGAAGCGACGTCCGACCGCGTCGGAGTCGAACCAGTACATCTCGAGCAGCACCTGCCGGCGGGCCTGCCCGATCGCTTCGAGCATGGCCGGAAAGGCTTGCCGGCCGTCATGCAGCAGCCGCACCGCATTGCCCGGCACGAAACGGCCGTGAACCTTGCGAAATCGGAGCGGTACACGCTGCGTCGCCATCAATTCAGAAAAGAAGATGGGGGCAATGCCCGGCCGTGGCAAGCGCCCGCTCGGCAGCGCTATGTTTGGGTCATGTCCCGGGTCATTCGTTTCCGCCCCCGCGCCTTGGCCGCCTCACTGCTGGGGCTCGCGGGAGTCGTCGGCTGTGCGCACGATCCGCCGCCGCAACCGGTCTACACCTGGGGGCCAGCTTACGGACAGCCCGCAGCCGGGACACCTGCTGGCAGCGTGCCGAGCCAACCGGGACAGGTCGTCGCCACGCCGGGCGCGATCGGGCCGGCCGCACCAACCCTCGTGCCGGTGAGCGCGAACGACCCCATCAACAACCACGATCTTACGTTTCTGCGCCAGCGCGCGACGGAGATCTTGAACGCGCTGGTCAGCGCTTTGCCGCCGCCGCAGCAAGCGCGCGTGAACGGCATTCCGCTGGTTGTCGATTCGACGCCAGGCGAGGTGAACGCGTTCGCGACCTGCTCGGGCTCGAGCGCCGCGATGGCGATCACCGATGGCTTGCTGCAGATCCAATCGCAGCTAGCGCGCTTGCGCGCCTACGACGAGCTCGGCGGGACCAACAAAGTCGGCGAGTACATCGGGGTCATCGCCCGCGGCGCCCGCCCGAAACAACCGATCCCCGAAACGCCCGCGGGCTTCACGGATCCGCGCATCGATCTCGATCCGCGCAAGGTGACCCGCCAGTACCAGATTTTGGACGAGCAGCTGGCGTTCGTGATGGGCCACGAGCTGGGGCATCACTATTTGGGACACCTGCCCTGCACGGCGGCGGGCGCGCTCACTTTGGGTCAAATCTCCGGTGTGCTGTCGAACGCCATACCCGCGTTCAACCAGCCAAACGAGATCGCGGCCGACATTGTCGGCGTCAACAATACGCTGACAATGGGCTCGCGACGCGCCGATTACCACCTGACTGAAGGCGGCGCCTTGCTGACGATGCAGTTCTTCGCCGGGCTCGACCAGCTGACGCCGCAGGACATTCTGTTCGGCTTCGAGCGTGACCACCCCGCCCCCCAACTGCGCACGCCGATCATTCAGCAGACGGCCGCCACTTGGCGCGCAACTGGCGGCGTCGGCTTGCCGATATTTACGTTGTGAGGCCGGGCCCCCTGCCCGACCGCCGACGAGCCTGACCGATGTCCGACAAGACAGAAGAGCCAACGCCACGGCGGCTAAAGAAAGCGCGCGAAGAAGGCGACAGCGCCGTGTCGGCCACGCTCGGTCAAAGCGTGGGCTTCCTGGTCGTGGTGGCGCTCTTGCCAGCGCTGTTTCTGGCGCTCACGGTCGGAGCGGGTACGGCGCTGCGCTCGGCGATCGCCAGTGGCCGAGCCGATGCGGCCGGCGCGGCCTGGCTTTGGGTTTCGCTCAGCGCGCCGGTGCTCGGCGCGTCGGCGGCCGTGTCAGCCGTGCTCGGCTTGGTGCAAACCGGCGGCGGCTTCACGGGCTCGCGCTTCGCGCCCGATTTTTCGCGAATCGACCCGTTCAACGGCATCAAGGGCCTCTTCACGCTGGAGCGCGTGTTTTCACTCGCCCGCTCGCTGTTGGCGGCGCTAGCAGTGGGCTGGCTAGCTTGGGGCGCGCTGCGCGACCATTTGGGTGACGTAGCCAGCACCGTCGGGCGCGGCGAGGCGGTCGCGGGCACGGCTTGGTTGCTCGGTCGGCGGCTGCTGTGGGGCGCGGCAGTCGTCGGCTTGGTCTTGGGCACGATCGACTATTTCTTCATCCGACGCGCGTGGCTGAAGCGCCATCGCATGTCGAAGGACGAGGTGAAGCGCGAGCACCGCGAGTCCGAGGGCGACCCCGAAGTGAAAGCCGCACGGCGGCGCGCGCACCAAGAAGCCTTAGCCGGCTCGATGATCGCGGCCGTGAAAGACGCGACGGTGTTGATCGTGAACCCCACCCATTTGGCGACCGCCCTCCGCTATCAAGAGAGCGAAGACGAAGCTCCCAGCGTGCTGGCACACGGCGAGGGCGAGCTCGCACAGCGCTTGATCGAAGCCGCCCACGCCTACAACGTGCCTGTCGTACGCGACGTGCCAATTGCGCACGCGCTGCGTGAGCTAGCACTCGGCGAGCAGATCCCGGAGGCACTCTACGAGGCCGTCGCCGAGGTACTGCGCGAGCTGCTCACGAGCGAAACCGAGCAGGATCAACAGGAAGGCGAGAAGGCGGGAAGGATTTGATTGTTCGAGCGGCGGACCGATGGCACAGGCCCAACTGCAGTGTTGACGCTGTCAGCTCGCCCACCCAAAGAAACCTTCCCGCCTTGCCGCCTTCCTGTTGTCTCGTTCTCGTGCCTAGCGCGTCACTCGACGCGGACGCGCTTTTTGATGGCTTGCAGCTCGTCGTCGACTTCGCTGTGCTTGAGCTTTTCGGCGATTGGGCCGACGCCGGCTTCCAGGGCGCGGAACCTGGCTTCGACTTCATCGCGCGTCATGCCGCCCGGTCCGGGCTCGTTCAAGACGCCGTCGAGCTCGCGCTGAGCCTGCACGGTGGTTTCAACGGCCTCGATCTGATCTTCCATCCGGCGAAACTCCGCGAAAGCCGTGCCGCCGACGCGCTTTTGGCCCAAACCGTCGGCGCTACCGCCGGCCTTGGCTTGGGCAGCTTGGGCAGCCAACGTGCCCTTCCGATGCTCGAGCTCCGTCACCTTCTGTTCCATCCGCGCAAGCTCGTCCTTCATTTCGTGGGCGGCGGCGCGCTGTTCGCCGCGCAGCGCTTCGGCGCGGTCACGCTCGCCGGTGACGCGCTTCTTCTGCATCAGCGCGTCGCGCGCCAACTCATCGTCGCCGCTCTTGACGGCTAACTCGGCGCGGCCTGCCCATTTTTGAGCTTGCGCATCTAGCTCGTCGAGCTTGCCACGCAATTGCTTTTCGGCAGCGACCGCGCTGACCACCTCACGGCGCGCTGCGCGGATCTGCTCCTGCATGTCGAGCAGCGTCTGCTCGACGGATTTCCGCGGATCCTGCAGGCTGTCGACCAAGCCGTTGAAGTTCGACGAGATGACCTTGCCCATGCGGTCGAAGATGCCCATGCCCGAAATCTGCCACGGCTTCCGAAAAGCACCTAACGCCGCGACGGAACCCATCGGCTGCCCGCCCGCCAAGCCTGGCTTCTGGCGAGGCTTTCGTGAGGACCAAGCGCCGGTTTCACGCGGGCGCCGACACATGACCGTACTTGCGTACGTGAGCAGCGGACCGCAGCGAAAACGAAGCCAGAAGCCAGCATCGGCGCGCGTGCTGACCGCCGAAATGCGATGAAAGCCGAGATCGCCACTGCCTGCTAGGCTCGGCGGCGCACATGTCAGCCCCGGCAATTCGCTGCCAATCTTTGGTCAAATGTTACGGCGACAAGCTGGCCGTCGCGGGCATCGAGCTTACGGTCGAAGTGGGCGAATGCTTCGGCCTGTTGGGTCCAAACGGCGCCGGCAAGACCACGACGGTCGAGATGCTGGAAGGCCTGACCAAGCCGGATTCGGGCGTGGTCGAGCTGTTCGGTTTGGCCTGGGGCAAGGGGCAAGACCGCGAGCTGCAAGAGCGGTTGGGCGTGCAGCTTCAAGACACCCAGCTGGCCGACAAGCTGATGGTCGAAGAGGTGCTGCGGCTGTTTCGCTCGTTCTATCGTAAGGGTCGCAGCGTCGACGACTTGGTGCGTGAGCTGGATCTCGAAGCCGAGAGAAAGCAGCAGTACCACAAGCTCTCCGGCGGCCAGAAGCAGCGCGTCGCGCTCGGCACGGCCTTAGCCGGCGACCCGGAGCTACTGTTTCTCGACGAGCCGACGACAGGCCTCGATCCGCGCGCCCGCCAGCAGCTGTGGAAGATCGTGCAAGGCTTTCAGAGCCGTGGCAGGAGCGTGCTGATCACGACCCACTACATGGAAGAAGCCGCCGCGCTGTGCGACCGGATCGCGGTCATGGACCACGGAAAAATCATTGCGCTCGGCACGCCGCGCTCGCTGGTCGACGGCCTCGGCCTCGTGCAATTCGTCGAGTTCGAAGCGAAGCTTGCGCTCGACGAAACCGCGATGTCGGCACTGCCGGCGGTCGAAACCGTCGACCGGCGCGGTGAAGGCTACCGGCTACGCATCGACCGCAGCTTGAGCGCGCTCAGCGCAGTCTTGGGCGAGCTGGAGCGTCAAAAGGCGATCCCGATCGGCTTGAGCACGCATCAGGCGACGCTCGATGACGTGTTCATGCACCTGACGGGCCGCGCGCTCAAAAACGGCGAAGCTGCGCCGCTTGCCGGAGGGGCCACCAAATGAGCGACAACTCGGAAAACCCCAATCCGCTGCGCGAGCTGATCAAGTCTCGCATCCGTGAGTTCTTGCGCGAGCCCGGCTACGTGTTCTGGGTCTTCGGTTTCCCGTTGTTGATGGCGATCGGATTGGGTCTGGCGTTTCGGTCCAAGGCGCCAGAACCTCCACGAATCGCCGTCACCGATGCCGTG
The DNA here is from genome assembly GCA_038230915.1 of Polyangiales bacterium. Classification (GTDB taxonomy): domain Bacteria; phylum Myxococcota_A; class Polyangia; order Polyangiales; family Polyangiaceae; genus PMG-095. Next base: position 7,365 of record JBBRMI010000035.1, read on the forward strand.
CCGGCCGACACGGCGGCGTCGCTGTTGAAGAGCACGCGCGTCCACGCCGAGCGGCTCGCCCGGCATGAGGCCGAGCGCCAGCTGGCCCGCACCAAGGTCGATCTGGTGGTCGACCTACCCGACCCGAACCAGCCGCTCGTCTTCAAGCTCGACACCGCGCAAGACAAGAGCCTGCTCGCCCGCGCCGTCACCGAAGACGTGCTCGAGCGCGCTGCCGGTCGGCAGGACGCGATCAAGATCGACGAGCACCGCGTCAGCGAGAAGGGCTCGCGTTACGTCGACTTCCTACTGCCAGGTCTGATCGGCTTGAACCTGATGGGTAGCAGCATGTGGGGCATCGGCTTCAACCTGGTGCTGGCTCGAAAGCGCAAGCTGCTGCGTCGTTACGCGGTGACACCGATGCAGCGCAGTCATTTTTTGCTGTCGTACTTTTTTTCGCGCTCGATGTTCTTGGTGCTGGAGCTGATGGTCTTGGTAAGCTTCGGCCGGCTGATCTTCGGCACCGAAATTCAAGGCAGTATTGCCGGGCTTTTGGCGGCATCCGTGCTGGGGGCCGCCGCCTTTGCCGCGATCGGGTTCTTGATTGGCGCGCGGCTGTCGAGCACCGAGGTCGCCGGGGGTTGGATGAACTTCGTTCAACTGCCGATGTGGTTGCTCTCCGGCGCGTTCTTTTCGTACGAGCGCTTCCCGGCGTGGCTCCAGTTGCCGATCCGTTTCCTGCCGTTGACGGCCGTCAACGACGCCTTGCGCCGCGTCTACAACGAAGGCGGCAGCCTCTCATCAATCAGCTTCGAGCTGGCCGTGCTAGCGGCGTGGGCCGTGTTCGGATTCGCGACCGCGATCCGCGTATTCCGTTGGCAATAGGCGCGAGCCATAGACCCAGCTTCCGTCGCCTGCCTGTCTCGAGATTGTCCGCCCGTTCGCGCCCGCTCGCAGCCACCCGAGAGCTGGTAGGCTGAAGGCACACGGCCACAATATTCCATGAAACTTCTCTTCGTTGGCGGTACCGGCAATATCAGTGCGTCCTGCAGTCGGCTTGCGCTCGAGCTCGGCCACGAGCTCTGGCTGCTCCATCGTCCCGGGCGCCCGGGCATCGCCGGCGCCCACGAGCTGCCCTGCGACATCAACGACGAGCCGGCAGCCGCTACTGCAATGGCCGCGCATCAGTTCGACGCTGTGGTGCAATTCATCGCCTTCGAGCCGGCACAGATCGAGCGCGACGTAAGACTCTTCACTGGCCGGTGTCAGCAATACGTTTTTCTCAGCTCGGCCTCGGCTTACGCTAAACCGCGCGCCTTCACGCCTATTACCGAGCGCACGCCGTTGGAGAACCCGCGCTGGCGATATTCGCTAAACAAGATCGCCTGTGAGCAGGCCTTGCACATGGCGGGCCAGGCGGGCTTCCCGTTCACAATCGTCCGCCCCTCGCACACCTACTCCACTGTGATCCCGCTGCCGATCGGCGGCTCGCAGAGTTTCACCGCCGTAGAACGGATGCGCCGCGGGCAGCCGGTGATTGTTCCCGGCGACGGCACGAGCCTGTGGACGATCACCCACGCTGAGGATTTTGCGCAGGGTCTCCTCGGCCTTCTCGGCAACGCCGGTGCGCTTGGGGAAGCCTTTCAGATCACCTCTGACGAGGCACTCACATGGAATGAACTGTACCTGCAAACCGCGGCTGCCGCGGGCGCTCCGGCGCCGAAACTGGTCCACATTCCCTCCGATCTGCTGGTCGCTTGGAGCCCCGAGCTGGAGGGGACGCTCCTCGGCGACAAGTCGCACAGCGCTGTGTTTGACAACACCAAGCTGCGCCGTGTCGTGCCAAGTTTCCGGTCCCGCATCTCCTACCGCGAAGGTGTGACTCGGACGCTTGCTTGGTTCGACGCCGAACCGTCCCGCCGCCGGCTGCCGCCCCAGGCGGATGCCTTCATCGAGCAGGTGCTGGCTGCCTACGCTTTGGCGTGGCCCAAGGGTAAGTTGATCTAACTCGCGTCACCGCGCTCGACAGTCACGGCGTACTGAACGTTCGGAACATGCGGGGATGTAAGCAAGTCGCCCCAACTTGCTGTCGCCCGCGAGGACCAGCATAATGAAGGCTGGTGTCCTCTCGCTGGCTTCCGGCTGTAACACTGCTCTGCGCTGCGTGGGGCTGCCGCGTCGGTTATGATCCGTTGTTCGACAGCAACTTGAACGGCTCGGGCGCCGCAGGGTTGGGGAGCGCGGGCGGCAGCGGAGCGCAGACGGGCGGCAGCGGAGCGCAGACGGGCGGCAGCGGAGCGCAGGCGGGCAGCGGCGGCCAGGCAGGCACCGCGAGCCAAACCGCAGCGAATGGTGGCGCTGACCCGGTTGGCGGAACCGGCGCAGCAGGTGCCCCCGCCTTGGTGCTCGACGCGGCGTTTCCGAATTTCGATTCGATCGCTGGCTTGCATCTTGTTGGCAGCGCGACAGCCAGGTCCGGGACGCTCGAGGTAGCACCGCCAGTCAAGAATCAAGTTGGCGCGTTTTACCTTAGTCAGCCCTTGGCGTGGACCGCCAACAGTAGCCTTGCAGCTCACTTCGTGTTTCGCGTGGTGCCTGTAGCTGGCTCCGCGCCTGCCGATGGTTTCGTGTTCGTGCTGCAGAGTGACGCGCTCGGTCTCGCAGCGCTGGGCGATCGAGGAGGGGCGCTCGGCTACGCGTTAGGCAATTCCGGTATCCACCCGAGTCTGGGTGTCGAATACGACGTCTTTTCGATCGGCCTCGAAGACCCACCGACCGAGCACCTGGCAGTGCTCGGCGACGGGCAGCTGACGTCGCTTTCGCTCAACGCAAGTCTGCCGGTCATGCTCGCGAGCGGTGACCCCGTCCACAGTTGGGTCGACTACTCGGAATTGTCGCAGACATTCGCGGTCTATCTGTCGGCAACCTCGGAGAAACCTAACCAGCCCGTGCTCGTCTACACCACTTCCCTGCTCAGCAGGTTGGGCAATAGTTTCTTCCTCGGCGTGACGGCATCAACCGGCGAAGCGTTTGCTGACCTTGTCATTGACGCACTCTACGTGCAGCAATCTGACGGCCCATAACCGCGTCGCGCCGTGCGCCTGCCGCCAGGCAGCCAAACCGAAACGTGGCGCCCGCGCGACCTGCGGCACCGATCTGACGTAGGCATTTATGCCAAGACGCCAAATTTTCAGTGCGTCGGCTTGGAGAACACTCTAAAGGGTTAGCCACCATGGGCGGTAGGGCGTCGCTAACACTCACTCTCGTTTCCGTTGCTGGACTCTCACTGTTGGCGTCGGGGTGTGGAGGCACCACGCCGCACGACGACCCTGTCGAGCAGGTGCAGCAGGTCGCCCAAGGCCTCACCGGCGCCGAAGCCGCGCTCGCGCAATGGGCACCACTGGTCACGCTGCCGATTGTGCCGGTTTCGGCGGCAAATCTGCCTGATGGGAACGTGCTCTTGTGGTCGGCTGAAGACCGCTTCAGCTTCGGCAACAACCTCGGGCGCACGTACACGGTACTGTTCGATCCCGCAACCGGCGTGGCTACGGAACGCCTGGTCTCCGAGACGGGACACGACATGTTCTGTCCTGGCACGGCCAATCTTCCCGATGGCCGGGTCCTGGTCAACGGTGGCCTGAGCAGCGGGGCGACGAGCATTTTCGATCCCGCGACCGCCACGTGGACGCGCGCTCAGGCGATGAACATCCCCCGCGCCTACGAGGGTACGGCGCCACTGCAAGATGGCTCGGTTTTCACCTTGGGCGGCTCGTGGGCGGGCGGCGTTGGCAACAAACACGGCGAAGTGTGGACTGAGAGCGGTGGCTGGCGCCTACTTAGCGGGGTGCGCATCGACCCGTTCCTGTCGGTCGACAACACGCGCAACTTCGGCATGGACAGCCACTTGTGGCTGATCGCAGCCGGCAACGGTCGCGTGTTTCACGCTGGCCCCGGCTTCGACATGCACTGGATCGATACGAACGGCACGGGTCAGGTCAGCTCCGCAGGTCGTCGTGGCGACGACGAGTTCAGCATCAACGGCAACACCGTGATGTTCGACACCGGCAAGGTGTTGAAGGTGGGCGGCGCGCCCGGCTACGACGGGGTGCCTTCGAACGCGAATAGCTACGTGATCGAGCTCGGCGCCGACGCCACGGTGCGCAAGCTGCAGCCGATGGCGTATCACCGCGCGTTCAGTAATTCGGTGGTGCTGCCAAACGGGCAAGTGGTGGTGATCGGCGGCGCGACGGTTGCGGTTGGCTTTTCCGACAACGACTCGGTGCTTGCTCCCGAGCTGTTCGATCCCGTTACCGAGACGTTCAGCGTGCTGCCAGCCATGGCGGCGCCGCGCAACTACCACAGCATCGCTCTGTTACTCCCCGACGCCCGCGTGCTCTCGGCGGGTGGCGGCTTGTGCGGTGGCGGTTGCGCCGCCAACCATCAAGATCTGCAGATTTTGAGCCCGCCGTACCTGTTCAACGCTGACGGCACGCCCGCGCCGCGCCCGGCGATCTTGAGCGCGCCCACCCAGGCTGTGCACGGCAGCCTGATGAACATCACGACTGACAGCGCCGTCACTTCGTTCGCGATGGTGCGCGCTTCGTCGACCACGCACGCCACCAACAACGATCAACGTCGGCTCTCGCTGTCGTTCCAAACTTCCGCGCCGGGCAGCTACAGCGTGCAGGTGCCGACCAACCCCGGTTGGGCGGTGCCCGGCCAGTACATGCTGTTTGCCATGAACGCGCAGGGGACGCCGTCGCGCGCCACGATCGTGCGCATCGGCTCGACCACCCTGCTCCCGCTGCGCTCGCCGTCAGACCAAGATACGGCGCGCGGCACGGCCGTCACGTTGGCGTTGGCGGCGACGAGCCCGAGCGGAAATCCGCTGCAGTTTGGCGCGGCGGGCTTGCCTGCGGGGCTCGCCATCGATCCTGTCACGGGTGTGATCAGCGGCGCTCCGACGACGCTCGGGCGCTCCTTGGTCGAGGTGAGCGCGACCGACGGCATCCAAACCGTGAGCACGCAATTCACGTGGAGCGTGACGACGCCGGCCCCGCCGGGCCTCACGCGCTTCGTGCGCTTCGAAGCGCGTTCCGAGGTCAACGGCAATCCGTGGTCTTCGGCGGCTGAGCTGAATCTGCTCGACCAAAATGGGGTCGATTTGCCCCGAACCGGCTGGACGATTACGGCCGATTCGCAAGAGCTGGTCGGCGAAAACGGTGCCGCCACCAACGCCATCGACGGCAATCCGAACACGTTTTGGCACACGCAGTGGCAAGCTGCGAGTCCGCCGCCGCCACATTGGCTGCTGGTCGACTTGGGCGCCGGGTATCAGCTCAGCGGGCTGCGCTACATGCCGCGACCGGGCGCCACGCGCAACGGAACCGTCGCTCAGTACGGTATCTACCTCAGCACTGACGGCGTGACTTTCGGCAGTCCCGTTGCCGAAGGCAACTTGATGGATCTCGGACCTTCGACCGACGAGAAGACGGTGCGTTTCGCCGCGCCCACCATCAACACGCCGCCCACGTTGGTGCAGCCCACACCAGGACCTTTGCCGCTTGGCGTCGCGACTAGCCTTTCGCTCGCCGGGAGCGACGCGGACGGCGACGTGCTGACCTTTGCGGCTACCGGCTTGCCGCCAGGGCTGAGCCTGGACGCGGCCACCGGAGTGATCAGCGGCACGCCAACCTTGGCGGGCAATTTCAGCGTGACGGCGAGCGTGAGCGACGGGCGTGGCGGTAGCGCCGGCGCGCAGTTCACCTGGCGCGCCGGCTTGAATCCGCCGGTCGTGGAGCCGGTGGCGGCACCCGTTTCCAGCGGGCTCAGCGTCGATTACACCGCTAGCGCGAGCGGCGACGGCACGCTCGCGTATCAATGGAGCTTCGGCGATGGCACGCTCGACACGGCGTTCAGCGCTTCGGCGCAAGTCAGCCACGCCTTCGCTGGACCCGGCGTGTACGTAGCGACGCTGGCTGTGCGCAATCAAGAAGGCGCGATCGTGACCTCGCAGTTCCTGCAGGCGATAGCGGGGCCGAGCGTGGCGGGCGCGGCGCGCGCATCGAGCGCTGTCGTCGAAGAGCCGCGCGGTTCGCTCGGGGCGCGCGTTTGGGTGGTCAACATCGACAACGACAGCGTATCGGTATTCGACCGCGCGACGGCCACGAAAGTGGCTGAAATCAGCGTAGGGACCCAGCCGCGGAGCGTCGCCGTCGCTCCCGATGGTCGGATTTGGGTCAGCAACAAGGCTGCAAGCTCGCTCAGCATCATTGACCCGACGACGCTTGCCGTAGTTCAAACCGTCGCGCTGCCGCGCGCGTCGCAGCCGTTCGGCGTCGTGCTCGGGGCCGACGGCTTCGCGTATGTCGCGCTCGAAGGCGTCGGCCGCGTGCTGAAGCTCGACAATGCGGGCGCGGTGGTGGCGAGCCTCGATGTGGGGTCGAGTCCACGTCACCTGGCGCTTACCGCCGCCGGCGACAGACTGCTGGTCAGTCGCTTCATCACGCCGCTGCAGCCCGGTGAAGTGACGGCCGTGGTCGAGACCAACGTGGCCGGCGTGAAGCAGGGCGGCGAGGTGCTGCTCGTCGACACCGGCGCGCTGACCCTCACGCGCAGCATCGTGCTGCAGCACAGCGACAAGCCCGACACCACCGTGTCCGGGCGTGGCGTGCCGAACTACTTGGGTGCGCCGGCGATTTCACCTGACGGCGCGAGCGCTTGGGTGCCCTCGAAGCAGGACAACATTCAGCGCGGCTCGCTGCGTAGTGGCCAAAACCTGGACTTCCAGAACACCGTGCGAGCCATCAGCTCCCGCATCGATTTGGCGACGCAGGCCGAAGACTACGCGGCGCGTGTCGACCACGACAACGCCGGCGTGGCGAGCGCGGCCGCCTACCACCCGAGCGGCGCGTACCTGTTCGTCGCGCTCGAAACTAGCCGTCAAGTGGCGGTGGTCGATGCCTACGGCAAGCGCGAGCTGTTCCGACTCGACGTTGGGCTGGCGCCGCAGGGTTTGGCTGTCGCGGCCGACGGTCGCTCGCTGTACGTCCACAACGCATTGGCACGCACGTTGGGCGTGTATGACTTGAGCAGCCTGGTCGACCGCGGCGCGCGTACGTTGCCGCTCGTGGCCGAGCTGGGCAGCGTCGCGCTGGAAAAGCTTTCGCCACAGGTGCTGCGCGGCAAACAGCTGTTCTACGACGCGCGCGACACGCGGCTGGCTCGCGACGCTTACCTGAGCTGCGCCAGCTGCCACAACGACGGCGGCCAAGACGGCCGCGTTTGGGACTTCACGGGCGTCGGCGAGGGCTTGCGCAACACGATTGGTCTGCGCGGCCACGCGGGCGCCCAAGGCCGCTTGCACTGGACGGGGAATTTCGACGAGGTTCAGGACTTCGAGGGCCAGATCCGCAATCTGGCTCAAGGTACGGGTCTAATGAGCGACGCGCTGTTCAATGTCGGCACTCGCAGCCAGCCGCTCGGCGACCCGAAGGCCGGGCTCAGCGAGGATCTCGATGCGCTGGCGGCGTACTTGGCCTCGCTCAGCGTGGCCGATGCGTCGCCCTACCGCACGGCTACGGGCGCTATGACGGCGGCTGCTACGGCAGGCCGCAGCGTGTTTGCCAGCCAGTGCGTGGTTTGCCACGGCGGCACCGATTTCACGGATAGCGCGGCGCTCGCCGTGCGAAACATCGGTACGCTGCGGGCAACCAGCGGCACGCGGCTCGGCGCCACGCTGACGGGACTCGATACGCCGTCGCTGCGCGGCGTGTGGGCGACCGCGCCGTACCTGCACGACGGCTCTGCTGCCAGCCTCGACGCAGCCGTTTTGGCGCACGGCAACCTCACCCTCTCGACGACCGACCGGGCCAACGTGACCGCGTTCGTGCAGCAGCTCGGCGCCGAAGAGCCGGCCGTGGCGGTCCCGTCGGGCCTCACCGCCCAGTACTTCTCGAACACCTCGCTCACCGGCACCGCGGTCCTTACCCGCATCGAAGCCGTCAACTTCAGCTGGGGCTCGGGGGCGCCGGCCACAGGCGTGCCGGCCGATAACTTCTCGGCGCGTTGGACTGGGAAAGTGCTCGCGCCGACTACCGGCAGCTACAAGTTCCAGACTCGCTCCGACGACGGCGTGAGGCTCTGGGTGAACGGCGTCCAGGTGATCAACAACTGGACCAGGCACGGCGCCACCGACAACACCAGCGCCGCCATCACGCTGATTGCGGGCCAGCTCTACGACGTCAAGCTCGAGTACAACGAGTTTACTGGCTCGGCCGTGATGCAGCTCAAGTGGCAGCTGCCGGGCGTGACCAGCTTCGTCGCCATCCCGGCGGCGCAGCTCGTGGCCGCGGGCGCTGGTCTACGCGCGCAATACTTCTCCAACAGCACCCTGAGCGCTCCGGCAACGCTCGTGCGCTACGAGTCGCCTTGGTTCAATTGGGGCACGGCCGCGCCCGCGACGGGAGTACCGGCGGACAACTTCTCGGCGCGCTGGACCGGCACGCTGAGCCCGACCGCGACCGGCGCGGTCACGTTCCGCACCAATTCAGACGAAGCTGTCCGACTTTGGGTCAACGGCTCGCTCGTGGTCGACAACCTCACACCCCACGCGGCCACGGTCGACACCGGTCCGGCGCTGACGCTATTCGCCGGGCAGCGTTACGACGTGCGGCTCGACTACGAAGAACTCGGGGGGAGCGCGCTGTTGCAGCTCGAATGGCTACTACCCGGAGCAAGCGTTTATGTGGCCTTGCCGGCAAATCAGCTCTACCCCGACTGAGATGGTCAAAGCCAACTCGACGATCACGGACGCGATTGCCCTGTGGGTGCTCGTGAGCGCCAGCGGCGCTTCGTGTCGAAAGGCGCCGGACCCGGAGCTCGAGCGAGGCGACGCTTTGTTCCAGGGCGCCGTCCCGCTCAGCGCGCGCATCGTGGGGCACGATCAAGACTTGCCTCGTGACACTGCGCGTTGCAGCAACTGCCATCCCGCACAGGCTCTGCGCGCCCGCGAGCCGTCAAGCGTCGCTTCTGCGTCGCCTGTCGAAACGTTCGGTCCAGTCCTGAGTCGCGCCAGCCTGACCAGGCCGGCGCCGCGGCGGGGCGGTCCCGCGTCACGCTACGATCAGGCGGCTTTTTGCGCCTTGTTGACGGGCGGCATTGACCCGGCGCACGTCATGATCCCACAAACCATGCCGCGTTATCGGCTCGCGTCGCAGGATTGCCAGGCTCTATGGACCTACGTCACCTCGCTTTGAAGAGCTCGGACACGGGACTTGGGCGGCGCGCCTTCGTAGCCGGGGTAGCGGGAGCGTTGGTGCACGCCGCAGCACCGGCGTTCGCCCACAACTCCGCTGGCGCGGTCAGTCCGCCCCAGCGACCACCGGAAGTGGCGCTCACCTTCGACGACGAGCAGGCTTCCACGCTGACGGCTGCGCTGGCAGGCCATGTTTCGGCGCTACAGTTGATGTTCACCAGCTGCCAAGCCACTTGCCCGATCCAAGGCGCACTATTCGCAGAAACGGCTCGCAAGCTTGGGGAGCAAGCCAAATCCGCCCAATTGCTGTCGATCAGCATCGACCCGGGGCACGACACGCCAGCGGCGCTGCGCGAGTGGCTGAAGCGCTTTGGCCCCTCGCCGCTGTGGCGCGCGGCGCGGCCAAACAAAGATCAGCTCGATGCGTTGGTCGCTTTCCTCAAGTCCAGAACCTCCGGCCCCGATCCGCACACCGCGCAAGCGTACTTCTTCAATCGGCAGGGCGCGCTGGTACTCCGCAGCGTGGACTTTCCTCCCGCCACCGAGATCGTGCGTGTATTGACGCAGCTGTCGAAACTGCCCTGAGGCGACAGTGTGGGATTTCGTCGTGCTAGCTTCTCAGCCATGGCGGAACAGGCTTCGGATCGCTCGGCAGTCTTTGGCATTCTGCGCGCGCTGGTGATCGGGGTTGCGATTGTCGTAACGGCTGCGGTGCTCGGCAATGGTTTGGTGGAAGCGTTTCGGATCAAGCACCAGGAAAAGCGCGTGACCGTGACAGGCTCCGCAACTCGGCGGATTCGCTCCGATCTGATCGTATGGCGTGCGAGCATGCGCGCACAAAACACGGAGCTGACCGGCGCATACAAGAAGCTGGCGGCGGACATGCCGGCGTTGCTCGAGTTCGTCAAGGCGCGCGGCCTGACCGATCAACAGATCACGGTCTCGGCCGCGTCAATCAGAGAAGTGCATCCGCGCAGCGAACAAGGCATCGAGCAGGAAGCGGTGGTGGCAGCGTACGTCGCGGAGCAAGAGATCGAGGTAGAGTCTACGGACATCGCCAAGGTCGAGCAGATCTCGCGTGAGGCCACGCAGCTGCTCGACCGCGGGGTCTACGTGCAGTCGAGCCCGCCGCTCTACATTTACACCAAGCTTGCGGCGCTCAAGGTCCAGATGCTGGCTGAAGCCTCCAAAGACGCGCGGCTTCGCGCCGAGCAGATCGCGGTCAATACCGACTCGGTGCTCGGCAAGCTCATCACCGGGCGGATGGGCGTGCTGCAGATCAACGAGAAATTCTCAACCGCCGTGTCGTCGGAGGGCAACAACGACAAGACGACGCTCGAGAAGGACGTGATGGCCGTGGTCAGCGCATCGTTCGAAGTCCGCTAACCTCGCTGGTCGCGTGGCAAGTCCGGCGCTGATCCTGGAACTCCCCGAACCTGGTCACCCAAAAACAGTTCGGGCTGTCCAATGCAAGTACCCTGGCCACGAAGGCGGGAGCCATGAAGATCACGGCCGTTCGCCTTGGCGACTAGCGGTCCGGGAAGGCGTTTCTGGCGCGCCCTTACCGGCGAAGTCGTACCCCGCGCGGACGCGCTTCGAAGACTAGGATGTGTCTTTTGGATGAGCGCAAATCCGAGCAGGCGACCCGCTTACGCCCCCTCGGCGGCAACCGCAACCAGTTCGGCGCGGCGCGACTGGCATCGAGCAAATGCAACCTTCAGCTCGTGAGGATGCCATGCTCCGCAAGCTTCGCGAGCAAGCCGTCGAGATTTTCGAGATTGAGATCTCGCGCGCGAATCCGAGGCGAGTCTTTGTCGACGCGGGTGTGCAGATCCCGCAAAAGTTCGCTCCGGTCGCGCGTGCCGTCCAGCAGCTCCAGCAAGAGCTGCGAGGGTTCGTCGTCGAGGCGGATCGACAAGTGGCGCAGACTCGTGACGTAAGGGCTGCGTTTGATCTGCGCGCGGGCGAGCGTGCTCGCGCACGGGCGCTCACCAGCTTTCACAGCGAAGTGATCCGGGGTTTGGCGGAAGTGGAGCTGCTTGAACGCAGCGGCCCGCAGCAGCAGACTGCCTAGCGCTTCGACCGCCTGTGCGCGGTCGCCCGAATAGGCTGCTCCGGTTAACTCCTGGGCGCGCGCCACGAGGTCGCCGATTTCGATCGCCTGCGGCCAAGCGCGGCCGAGTAGTAGCAGCGCGGCCTTGGCAAGTGGGTCTTCGACCGCGACTTCGCCGTGCTCGGGATGCACGAAGGTCTCCGCTGCCGGCAAGCTCACGTTGGGCGCGCTCGACTTGGGCTTCAGAGGCGAGCTCGCGTGGAGGCCAAGTAGCCGAGTCGGTGGCACCGCCGTTTGCCTGACGAGCGGCGCGTCATCGCGCACGAGCAGTGTTCGCCGGAAGGCGCAACCGACGAGGAAGTCGACGTACTGTTGCTCTGCGATCGGATCGCCTGCGGCATACTCGCGCAGCTTGTCCAGCATTCCGGGCGGCACTCGCGGATCTTCCACGAATGAGAAATCAGCCTCGCTCAGATACTGGAGGCCGTGCGCGGCGGCGTGGCCGACGAACGCGCCGAAGTACACCGCCACGTTGTACTCGGAAAAATCGTCGTGAAAGACGTACTCGGACGAGCCCTTGGTGAGCCGCTCTAGCTCGAGATCGAGCACGGCAGCTAGGCTGCTGCCTGCTGGCTGCGCGGCCCGGACGAAGCGCACGATTTCGATGCCGCGGGCCACCTTCGCCTGCGGATCAGCGATTTCGCCCGCGTGGAACAGCATCATCTCACGCACGAGCTCGCGCGCGTGAGCGCCAGGATAGGTGTTGTAGCTCACGTAAGCGACGCCGTTTTCAACCAGGTGGTAGCGACAGGCGGCGAGCAACGCGTCTTGCGCGGCCGGAGGGATCCAAGAATAGACGCCGTGCGCAACGACGTAGTCGAATTTGGGTCCGCCGAGCTTCAGGCCTGAGAGATCAGCGTGCTTGAGCGTGAGGTTGCTGAGGCCAAGCTCCTGCGCTAGCTCGAGCCCCGTCGCGATCGCGCGTTCGGAGCTGTCGATGCCCACGAACTCAGAATTGGGCAGTGCACAAGCCAGGGCGAGCAGGTGAGCGCCGTTGCCACAACCGAGCTCGAGCAAGCGGCAAGCGTCGGCGCGTTGGGTCTCGAGACCCAGCAAGTGCGCGCAGACGGCCAACTGATCCGGGTGAGCCTCTGGATAGGCCCGCCCGGGATACAGCACTTGATCGTAGCGGTTAGCGGACTCCGCCAAGCTTGGCTTCAGAGCTTGCTGCCGGTGCTGTCGACCGTGACCGTGTTACACGACCCGAGCGCGCTGTCGTTGGCGTTCTGTGGGCAGACCGTGATGTCGGCCCGCTGAAACGCCATTTCAACGGTCTCGCCCACGGCGTCACCCGCTTGACCCGGCTGGTAGGACGTGATGATGACCTGGGACAGCTTGATCTTCAGCTGGTCCCCGAGCTGGCTACCCAATTTCGAAGTCCCGGGCAGGGAGTTGAAAAAGAACGTAGCGGTAGGGATGGCCTTGCCGGTGACGGCCGCGGTGATCAGCTGCGTGCTGCCGACGTCGACCTCTTTCACGATGCAGACCCGGCCCACTTCGGCGCTGCCGGTCCGGGCGCCGCTGGTGCTCGAGATAGCGTTGGTGATGCCGCCCCAGCCAAAGGCGGTAATATTGGTGTTGTTCTTGTGCTTCGCGTCAACCGAGTCGCCCGGGACGCCGGTGATGGACGCGAAAATTCCCGAGGTCGCCTTGCTGAGCGTCGGGCTACAGGTTGTCACAGCGCTCGCCGCGCCGGACACGCCGTCGCGCCCGTCGCGCCCGGGGACACCGAGCGGCCCTTGGGCGCCCGTCAAACCTTGAGGACCGATCGGGCCGATTGCGCCATCGGCACCGTTTGCGCCGGCAGGGCCGGTTGCACCGACGGCGCCGGTCAAGCCGATCGGCCCTTGCACACCCTGAAGGCCCGTCGGGCCCTGCTTGTTCCAAGAGATCGGGCGCTCTTCGTGCCCACGACAGTCGTCAGCCGAGCGGACGATACGCACGTGGCCGTGCTCGCCAACGCAAGCGTGAATCTCGTTGTCGGGGCTAAGGCTCTGAGCAACTGCCACTGCGGCGCCCAACGCGACGACGCCACCGACGCCGGCTGAGGCAATACGGAGCGGTTTCGATCGAGTCAGACTCTTGAAGTCGGCCATCTTTGATCCTCCTCTTAACGCGGCAGACGCTAGCACAAGGCTGCCCTTCCATAGGAAGGAAAACTCCCAGTCTTCGGTCTTGCAGGACTGGCTTCGAGAGCCGCGGAGGTGAATGAGCATTTCATGCGGCGACCCCGATGGCGTGTGGCGATTGCGTGAACGCGATTCACACCATGTCGTTCGTCAGGAGTTGCCGCGTGCTCGCGGCGCGACTAGCGTCCGCGACGAGACATGTACTCAAGAAACCCAGGGTTTTGGCTCGTGGGCATAGGTATCGGCGCTGCGATCGCCGTGGCCTGCGGGTCCGAGGCGCAACCGCGCGCGACGGGCGTGGCGTCAGCCGGTAGCGCGAGCACAGCGGCTGGGCGAAGCGGGGTCGGCGTAGCGGGAACCACGAGCGACCAGAGCGGCGGAGTCAGCGGTCGCGGCTTAGTCAACGGCGGCGGGGCAAACGATGGCGCCGGTAACGGCGGTGCCGGTGTCGACGACAGCGCCGGCCAGAGCGGCAGCTCCGTAATCGGTGGCAACTCAGGATCTGGCGGCGAAGGCGGCGCAGCGGCACAACTCGCGCTGGTGAAGTTCTGCAACGATGTCAGCGGCGGGACCGAGCAAAATCCAACCGACATCACGCTGCGTGTCGACATCGGAACTGCACCCAACTTGGTATCGATTTCCGCAAAGACGGGGACGTGCACGCCGGTCGCCCCGGCCTCCTGCACGGCGTTCGAGCCAGGCACTGAAATACCAGTGAAGCTGATCGACCCGGTGACCGATCCGAAGGGTAACGCGCCGCTATCCCAATCCACGATCGACGCTAACCCTGGAGATGCCTGGGTCCTGGCGGCCAGCGCAGGCGTGATCGCCCCAACACTTGCCAGCAGCTATGTGCTCGGGGATTCCACCACGTGCAGCGGCGTCGTGTTCAGCGACGTCTTCTGAGCCTGCTGCCAATGAGTTGCGGGCAGGATTTCGTGAGCGGGCTGAGGGCGGGTCTCGTGATCGATCACGATCACAGGCACGAAATCGGGCCCCTAATCGCATGTAGCGTAAGACGGACTTTCATCGCGTAGCCCCACGAAGCGCGCTCGCCAGGTTGGCGAAGAGCTGACTGCGCTCGTCGCTGAGCAGCGGTCCGACGTCGTCCGGGGCCAAGGGAGTCGAATTCTCGGGAAAGGACATCCCGATCGTCCACAACCTATCCCGGTCGTCCTAACCGACCCCGATCGTTCCCAACCGATCCCGATCGTCCCACCCCGATCCCGATCGTCCCACCCGATCCCGATCGTCCCTCTCACCCGCGCAGCGAAACCTGGCTCCGCCCCAGCAGCTTCTGCGATTGGGGCTGCGTCTCGGCAGCCCCCTCTCGCTGCTCGCTCTCAGCGATTCATCATGTGCACGGATTTACCGATCGAAGCTGCGGCAGCCTCCATCAGCGATTCGCCGAGCGTCGGGTGCGGGTGGATCGTCAACGCCAGATCCTCGGCCGTCGCGACCGTTTCGAGCGCCAGCGCGCCTTCGCTGATCAGGTCCGAGGCGTTTGGGCCGACGATGTGAATTCCCAAAATGCGCCCCGACTTCGTATCGGTGACGACTTTCACGAAGCCTTCGGTTTCTCCAATGCTCATCGCGCGGCCCAGCACCGAGAACGGGAATTTGCCTACTTTCGCGGTGTAGCCCTGCTCTTTAGCTTGCGTCTCGGTGATGCCGACGGTGGCAATTTCCGGATCGGTGAACACGATGCCGGGGACCGTGACCCAGTCTTTGCCAGCCTGATGACCGGCGATCACTTCGGCAGCGACTTCGCCTTCTTTGCTGGCCTTGTGCGCCAACATCGGCGCGCCGCTGACGTCGCCGATTGCGTAGATGCCTTTGACGTTGGTCTCACAGAATTCGTTCGTGGGAACGAACCCGCGTTGGTCGACGGTTACCCCGACTTCTTCGAGGCCGATGCCACGGCCGCGCGGCTTCATGCCGACCGCAACCAAGACGACGTCAGCTTCGACCTTTTGCTGCTTGCCATCGACCGTGACCACGACAGCGACCGAGCCGTCCGGCAACGTCTCGTACTTCTCGGCGCGCGCGCCCTTGAGCACCGTGGCGCCACGCTTGCCGAGCATCTTTTCGACGACCTTGACGCAATCCGGATCGATGCCCGGCAAGAGCGTGTTCGTCATCTCGATCACCGTGAGCTGCGAGCCGAACGACTGGTAGACCATGCCCAATTCGAGCCCGATCACGCCGCCGCCGATCACGACCAAGCGCTTGGGGATTTGCTGCAGGCTGACGGCTTCGCGCGCGCCGATGATTTTTTTGCCGTCGAACTCGAAGCCCGGCACCTGAATCGTGGCCGAGCCGGTGGCGATGACGATCGCCTTCTTGGCTTTGACGAGCTGCTTGGTGCCGTCTTTGAGCGTGACCTCGACGGTGTCTTTCGAGACCAACTTGCCGCGGCCGTCCATCGTGGTGCCGCCATTCGACTTCACGAGGCCGCGCACGCCCGTGGTCAGCTTCTTGATGATGCCGTTCTTCCAGCCTTGCATCTTGCCGACGTCGACCGACACGCCCGACACCGCGATTCCTGCTTCGGCGATGTGCTTGGACTTCTCGACGAAGTGCGCGTTGGCGATCAGCGCCTTGGACGGGATGCAGCCCCAGTTCAGGCACACGCCGCCGAACTCTTCTTCTTCGACACAGAGCGTCTTCACGCCGAGCTGCGCCAAACGAATCGAACAGACGTAGCCGCCGGGTCCGCCGCCCAAAACAATCGCGTCAAATTCAGTCGTCGAGGCCATCTTGGATGCTGGGGGCATAGCCTGAGCCACCCGCGTTCTCAAGCGCACCTACCCCCCGGCCGGATCAGCACACGTACGGGCGAGAGAACAGGAAGGCGGGGAGGCGGGAAGATCAGAGGAAATTTGGGGTGTGTGGCCCGTCCGCCTCGCCGCTTCTGATCCGCTTGGCTGCGTCGGTTCGCTCTGCTCGACCAATCACATCCTTCCCGCCTTACCGCCTTCCTGTTGTTTCGTCTCGCTCGCTCACAAGCGTGGGAGCGTCAGGGCGTAGACGAGGAAGGTGCGCTGGGGCCCGTTTTGCCAGAGCCAGGGTCGGGAGTACTCGGCGGGTCCGAAGGCGCGCTGCAGCACCGGATCATCCCCGAGTGCGATCTGGATTGGCTCCGGGTGCGACGAGTAGATCACGCGCCGAGTGGCGACCAGCTCCTGCATCAGCGGCAGCAGATCCGCCTCGTCGCGCGGGCGACCCGGCGGGAACGACGACGCATCGCACAGATCCGTGATCAAGAGCGCGCGACCGCCGGGTTTGGTCAGGGCGGCCAGCGTACGCAAATGCGTGAGCGTCAAGAACTCGCGCAGGGCAACGAATAGCTGGTGACCTTCACCGATCAGCTGGAGAAGCGAGAGCTGCAGCTGCGTGAGCAAGCACGTGGAGGCCACGACGTCGAACGGGCCAGGCAGCGCCGCGGCGATGCGCTTGGCACCATGGGCCGGCGCGACCACCAGCTCTTCGGGCGTGAGCTGCATCCGCGCCCAGCGCTCCATGTGCTCGAACATGCCGGACAGATCGAGCGGCGCGTGCGCCAGCAAGCGTGAGCGGGGCGCTTGTGGGACGCGTTCGCGAGCGCGCGCGACGGCCGCGGCGTCGATGTCTACCAGGTGCAGTTCGGCGAATCGGGTCAGCAGCTCTTCGAGCTCGAGATCATACGCGTTGCCCGCACCCAACACGCACAGTCGCTCGTCGCCGCGCAACTCACGCGGCAAGAGTAGCTGAGTGAGCTTTTCTCGATGGCCACGAAAAGCTTCGAAATGCGCCAACCCGCTGGCGTTCGAGGTGCGCTGTTCCTCGAACGTCCGTTCCACTCGACTCATTTCAAGAGGAATGCTGGATCAGGTCCGCCGGCGAAGCTCGTAGCAATTTGCAAAGGCGTGAGCGCCGCGTTGTAGACGCGAAAATCGTGAAACGTGCCGGTCAGCTCGGGGTCGACGTCGTACTGGCTGCGGCCGAGCCAGGCGTTCACGTCGTTGATCGACGCAAGCGAGCCGGTGAAAGCTTGCTCGCCCGCCGCCGCGCCGTTGACGTACAGCAGGAGCTTGCCTGCGGTCGCGTCGACGACGAGCGCGACTTGCGTCAGGGCCTGCGGCAGCGCCATTGTCGCGTCGAGGCGCGTCTCCGCAGCGGCCGCGCCGCCGTCGAGCGAGTACACCGCGCGTATCACGCCGCCGGTCGCAGCCGTAGCCGGCGTGAGGAACAAGTAACTCTTGCCGTTGGCCGGATTGTCCTCGGGCGTGGCGTTCGTGGAGTCGCCGAAATCGAAGATGCGCTGCCACGCATCGCCGCCGCCCCACGTCACCCAAGCCTCGAGCGTCGCGCTGGTGAGCGATGAAATCAGCTTATTCGGTAAGTCGACGTATGGCCCGCTCGTGCCACCGCCGAGCACGACCGCGCCCTTGCCGCTGACCTGCGACAGCGTGGCACCGCCTTTGATCGCGCCATCCGCCGTGCCGACGCGATCGGTTACGACCGTGCCCGTGCCTTCGAAGTCGTAGCGATGCACGAGCGCGCCCTTGATCCCGACGCAACCGGCTGCCGTCGCGGTATCGGCGTCCGGAACGCCGCAGCCGCACACGCCGGGCTTGGTCTTCGCGGGATCATTCGGGCAATCGTCGGCCGGCGCTGCGCCACCGGCTCCGCCTGCCCCTGCGCTCGACGACGTGCCGGCGCTTCCGCCGCCGCCACTCTTGCCCGCGCTGCCACTGCTGCCTGCACTTCCAGCGCTGGCCATCTGGCCCCCGCCGCCAACGCTGCCGGAGCTTCCGGCGTTGCTCGCCGCGCCCCCCGCCGGAACCGTTGGCATGCCGGCCATCGCGGTGGCCGTCGCGCCCGTACCAGCGACCGACACGCAGCCCGAGCTGCCCCCCGCCGCGGCTCCCGCGCTGTTCGGCCCTTCACCGTGGTCGCCCCCCAGCCCGAGCGGGGTCGGCGCCTCGTAAGTCGCGCAAGCCACGACGCACAGCGCCAAGGCTGCATTAATGAGAGCCCGCGGCGCTTTGAGTCGTCTCCCTGACGCTGAGCTAGGCATGGTTCAATTGGTCACGTGGCGAGTTTTCGCGTTCTATTAGAAGGACGCGCTTGTCGGCCGACACAGACTAAGTGACGCTCCGGCCCGGCCGCCGATCAGGGAATTTCAGCAGCTGCCTCGGGCTCGCCCGCCAGGCAGACATGAGAAATTTTTGACTCCGTTCGGTGCCTTAGCGTCACTAAACCCGGCTAGTCGTTCCTTTCAGGTGATTCAATCCATGGCAAATCGCAGAGCTCTCTCGTCCGCCGCTGTCCCGTTGTTTGGCGCCCTGCTGGGCGTTGCGTTGTCTGCTTGCGGCGCTTCGCAGCCCGCGGAACCGACCACGCCCTCCCCGTCGACCGCCACCGCTCCGGCCACCACGCCAGACACGACTCCCGCCAACGTCGCGGCGGGTGCTCCCTCCACTGAGCTGATGAAAGACAAATCGATCACGGAGGCTCCCTACGGCAGCGTCGGTGGCACCGAGGTCAAGCTCTACACGCTGAAGAACAAGAACGGCCTGGTCGCGAAGATCACCAACTACGGCGGCATCGTCACCGAGCTGCACACGCCCGACAAGGCCGGGAAGATGGCCGACATCGTGCTCGGTTACGACAAGGTCGACGACTACGTCAAAGCCACGCCGTACTTCGGCGCCATCATCGGTCGCGTCGCTAATCGCGTCAAAAATGCGCAGTTTTCGCTGGAAGGCAAGACGATCAAGCTCGACGCCAACAACGACAAAAACCTGCTTCACGGCGGCAAGGTCGGCTGGGACAAAGTGATCTGGACGGCTGAACCGATGGAAACGGCGAACGGCCCCGCGCTCAAGCTGACCTACGTGTCGAAGGACGGCGACGAAAAATTTCCGGGCACCGTCACGGCTCACAACACCTACACGCTGACCAACAGCAACGAGTTCAAGGTGGAGATGGACGCCACGACTGACAAGACGACGATCGTCAGCATGGCGCACCACACTTACTGGAACATCGGGGGCCAAGATTCGGGCCCGATCACCGGGGAAGAGCTGACGTTGTACGCCGACCAGTACACGCCCGGTCCGAGCGCGAGCGATCCGGTTCCGGACGGCAAAGTGAAGGCCGTCAAGGGCACGCCGTTCGACTTCACGTCACCGAAGTTGATCGGCAAAGACCTGAAGGAAGCCGGCGGCAAGCCGATCGGCTTCGACGCCAACTGGGTCGTGAAGGGCGATCCGCACGCGCTCCGCCCGGTCGCGCGCCTGAAGGATCCCAAGTCCGGCCGCGTGCTCGAGTTGTCGGCCGATCAACCCGGCGTGCAGTTTTACTCGGGTAATTTCCTGGACGGCAGCAACAAGGGCAAGGGCGGCGTGGTGTACAAGCAGTACACCGGCCTGTGCCTGGAGTCGCAGAAGTTCCCGAACTCGATCAACGTGCCGGCTTGGAAAGATGAAGTGATCCTCAAGCCTGGCGCCACCTACAAGCACATGATGGTGTTCAAGTTCTCGGCTGAGTGAACGCCACTGGCCGGCCCCGACAGGCTTTTCTGTTGGGGCCCGGCTCCAGCCCCGCTCTTCGCCCGAGACGCCAGGGTCTAGAAAATGAAGAGCAAAGTTCGATTTGGCGTGATTGGAACTGGGGGCATCGCAGGTGATTTCTGCGAGGCGCTCCGTGAATCTGCGACTTGCGAGGTGGTGAGCGCGCTCGGCTCGTCCGCCGAGAAAAGCGCGCTGTTTGCCCAGCGTTTTCGCCTGCCGCGCGCGGCCGCGACGCTGGCAGAGCTACTTTCGGATCGTGACGTCGACGTCGTTTACGTCGCGACTCCGCACCCGCTGCACGAAGCCCAAGCGCTGGCCTGCATCGAAATGGGCAAACACGTGCTGTGCGAGAAGCCGCTGACGATCGACGCCGGCGGCAGCCAGCGCGTGATCGAAGCCGCTCGCCAGCGCAAAGTCTTCCTGCTCGAAGGCTACATGTACCGTTGTCACCCGCTGCTCGGCGCGCTTTTGGAGCGCGTGAAGCGCGGCGAGATTGGCGAGCTACGGCATATCAAGGCTGATTTCGGCTTTCGCGTCGAGCGCGATCCGACCGGAAGGCTGTTCGATGTGAAGCTCGGCGGCGGCGCAATCCTCGACGTCGGCGGTTACTGCATGTCGTTCGCGCGCCTCCTGGCGGGGGTCGCCAGCGGCCAGCCATTCGCCGAACCCACGCGTATCGAAGCCGTCGGTTACCGCGGCCCGACCGGCGCCGATGAAGTCTCGACCGCGCTCGTCTCGTTCGCTTCCGGCCTTTCAGCGACGCTGACCTGCGCCGTGCACCACCGCGTCGGCACCGAAGCTGTGCTCTACGGCGAGCTGGGCCAAATCGTCGTACCCGATCCGTGGATCCCCCAAGGCCTGCGCCAAGCGCTCGAAACCAGCTTCACGGTGAAGCGTGAAGGCCAACCCGACGAGACCGTCTCGATCCGCACCGAGCGCCCCACGTACGCGCTCCAAGCCGAGCTCGTCGCCACCTCACTCCAAAACCTCGAGGCCCCCTGGCCCGCCATGACCTGGGCCGACACCCTGGGCAACATGCGCGCGCTCGACGCCTGGCGGGCGTGCATCTAACGCTGAGAAACGAGCACGGGACAACAGGAAGGCGGGAAGGCGGGAAGGCCTGATTTTTAGGTGGGTGGTGCGGGCCCAGCTCGGCGCGCCAGGTCAGCGACTCGCTCTCAGTCGCGCGCTCGAACAATCCAAATCTTCCCGCCTTCCTCTGACCATTCGTCGCATTTTGCCATTCGAGCCAACGAGCGAACAGGAAGGCGGGAAGGCCTGATTTTTAGGTGGGTGGTGCGGGCCCAGCTCGGCGCGCCAGGTCAGCGACTCGCTCTCAGTCGCGCGCTCGAACAATCCAAATCTTCCCGCCTTCCCGCCTTCCTGTTGTTTCCTCTCGATCCGTTTAGCGGTGCCGTTTGCTGCTACAGGCCGCGGAGATGCGCGGTTTTAGGCTGGCGGCTTCGGTGACGAGCAGGAAGGCTTCGGCGCGGACGCGGAGCTTCTGCGTGGGATGCTCGAGGCAGTCGGCGATCAACCGGTAGCTTTGTTCGAGGTCGCGCCATTGAGGCGCCAAATCGTCGCCGTAACGGTCTTGGTCTTCGTCGAGCAGTTTGCGCGCTTTCTCGAACTCGGAGGCTTGCACGAGCGCATCGACCGACTCGTAAAGTTGGCGCCGCGCATCGAGACGCGCAGTTTCGGGGCTGGCTGCCGAGTCGATGGGCGCCGGCGCCGTTATCACCGCGGAGGCTGGTGCTGCGACCACCGGCAACGCCACGGCCGCCGACGGCGTCGCTGCGGCAGCTGGCGCCGCTGCGGTCAGCTTCGAATACACCGCCCCGAGAAGTGCGGCCGCGCTGAGGGCTGCGGCGGGAACGAGGAAATTCCGATTCACGTTCGATGCCTAGAGCAAGGCTTCGCCCACGACCCGAGAATGTCCAGCGCCAACGCGGCGCGCCTGCACGTTCCGGCGGAGAAGCCAGCAAAGAAGAGGTTCCCTGCGCGCCGCACGGATCAAAATTCGTGGGCTGCCCGGTGCGCTCCTCTTCCAACTGAGCCGCCGCTCGCTTTCTACAAACTGAGAGCCGTTTCTTAAAACTTAAGAAACCTTAGAAATAGGTATTGCACGACCTTACCGGTTGAGTTACCCCATGGGGACAGGCTCGCGGGGCCCATGCCTCGCGCAAAACCCCATTGGCGTACTTGGCGACAAGGCAGGTCTCTCAAGACGTGGCAGCCCCCGGTGCCCCGCCTGCGGCGCTCGCTCAAGCGGACGACGCCACGCTGGCCTGCGCGTTGATCGAGAAGAATCCGGCGGCGCCACGCGTCGCCTGGACGCGCTTTTCGCCGCTCGTCCGCCGCATCCTGCGCCGCTCGCTGGGTCCCCAGCACGACGTCGAAGACATCGTGCAAGACGTGTTTTTGTGTCTGTTCGAGCGCGTGCACACACTGCGCGATCCGGTCGCGTTTAAGGCGTTCGTGATCGCGATCACGGTGCGCACGGCGCGCTACGAAATCCGCCGCGCGCGCGTGCGGCGCTGGGTGGGCCTGTCTCGCACCGCAGACCTGCCAGATCTGCGCGTGGTCCACGCCGACACCAGCTCACAACATGCGCTGATTCACTTCTACCGCGCCTTGAACCGCATCAACGAGCGCGACCGCACCGCCTTCGTATTGCGCTTCGTGGAAGGCATGGAAGCGGCCGAGGTAGCAGCCGCGCTAGACGTTTCCGTTCCCACCGCGCGGCGTTGTTTTACGCGGGCTTGGGAGCGAATTACCTTCTTCGCCCAGCGAGATCCGTTTTTAGTTGATTACTTGGGCAAGCTTGAAGTCACTTCGTCTGAAGAACCCCCATGAAGGTGGCGGAGACCGAAGTCGACAAGCAGACCGGGCAGCTAGTGGTCCTGGCCCAGCGCGAGCTCCACGGTGATTCGGTCCTTTCCGATGACGCTGGATTCGCCCGGCTTCAAGCGCGCATGGTGCGACCCCCGAGCGCCTGGGGACGCGGCTGGGTTGCAAGCGTGGCGGTGCTCGGCTCCGTGGCATCGCTGGCTGGCGCTCTATTGTTCGTGCTTACCCGCGCGCCTCACATCACGTTCGAGGTAGCGGGCGGCGCGCTCGACGCCAACGGGCACGTCGTCGGCAAGGACGGCACGCGGATCCGCTTCTCCGACGGCTCCGAGGCGAGCTTGGCTCAGGGCGCCGAAGCGCAGATCCAGAACCTCACCGAGCACGGCGCCGACGTCGTGCTCACGCGCGGCAGCATGCGCGTGCACATCGCGAAGAAACCGCAAGCTGCGTGGAAAGTCGCAGCCGGTCCTTACGACGTGCGCGTCACCGGCACTGCGTTCGACGTCAGCTGGTCGAACCAGGCGCAAGCCTTCGATCTGCGGATGGAGACCGGCGCGGTGATCGTCACCGGGCCGCTGGCAGTCGCAGGCATTCCGCTGCGCGCCGGACAGCACATGTTCGGCGGAGTCGCTGAAGGCCGCCTGACGGTCGAAGGCGAAGCGGCATCAGCGTCGCCCGCCCCTGCGCCCGTCGCGGGCGCCGCGCTCGAGCCGCGAGCCGAACCGCCCAGCGCGGCGCCGGCGCCGGCACCGCTAGCGCCCAGCGCCGCTCCGCACCCGAGCTCGGAGGCGCACGCCTGGACGCGCGAGGTCGCGCAAGGTCACTTCACGGCCGTGATCGACGAGGCCGAACAACGCGGCTTGGATCGCACACTCGGCAGCAGCTCGCTCGAAGAGCTGGCCGCATTGGCCGACGCCGCGCGCTACGCCGGGCGCAGCCCGGTCGCCAAGCGTGTGCTGTTGGCGGAACGCCAACGCTTCCCCAGCTCGGGCCCGGCGCACGACGCGGCATTCTTCCTGGGTCGCATCGCCGAAGACGGCGGCGGCGGCGCTATCGAATGGTACGAGCGCTACGTTTCGGAGAGCCCGCGCGGCGCCTACGCTTCGCAAGCCTTCGGTCGCAAGATGATGCTGCTGTACAAGCAGCGCGGCGCGAGCGCGGCCAAATCTGTCGCTGCCGAATACCTGAGCCGCTACCCGAACGGCCCGTACGCTGCCGCTGCTCGCAAGATCGACGAGGAGTCTCCGTCCGCGCCGAAGCCATGACGCGCGCATGGCGGCTCGCCAGGCTTGCAGCGTGTGGAGCCGCCAGCGCCT
The DNA here is from genome assembly GCA_038230915.1 of Polyangiales bacterium. GTDB lineage: Bacteria > Myxococcota_A > Polyangia > Polyangiales > Polyangiaceae > PMG-095. The sequence continues at coordinate 31,568 of JBBRMI010000035.1, forward strand.
TCGTGTTCGTGACCGCCGGCGCGGCCGCCGAGTACCGCCACCGGATCTTGCTCTTGGAGCGCGTCAGCGGCGACGACCGCGACCGCGAGATCACGACGCGCGTGCGCGCCGAGCTCGGGGCGGCGGGCTTCGACGTCGTGGTGTTGCCGGTGACCGAGGAGGATCCGAAGCAAGCCGTCGAGTCGGCGGGACACGACCTGCATCCGGCTTCGGTACTGCTCGTGGAGCGGTTGGTCGCGAGCGGCAACGCCTCGGCTCACGACACCGGCTCTGAGCTGTGGCTGGCCGATCGGATGCTGCGAAAGACCGTCGTGTTACGGCTCAAGCCAGCCGACAGCGAGAAAATCGATCGCGCCGGAGCCGGTAGCCGCGAGGCCGCGCGCGTCGCGGTGCAGGCGGTCGAGCTGGTCAAGGCCCGATTGGCCGAGCTTTCGGTGACGCGTGAGCACGAGCCTGCCGCGGCCTCGACCCAGCCCGCACCACCTCCAGCGCCGGCGCGTGAGCTGCGCGGCACGCACCCCAACCTAACCGCCGGCGCGGGCTGGCTCGAAGGCTTCCACAAGGGTCAGCAAGCGCTCACGCCGGTGCTGCGGCTCGGCGTCGCGCTGCCCGAGCGCTTGACCGGCGAAGTGTTGGCGGTCGACGTGCGCGGTAGCTTCGTCGGCTTGGGTCAGACAGCGCGCGTCGAGCACGGGCCCGGCGCGGCCACGTTGCGTCACACTGCGGTTGGGCTCGACGCAGTCGTGCGCTTCATGCCGCGCCGGCGCGTGCAGCCTTTCGTGTCGCTCGGCGGCGGGCTCTTGGCGCTCGACGTGGCTGGCGACGCGCCGGATCCGTACCGCAACAGCGCCAAGCGCACGCTGTCGGGGCTCGTGACCGCCAGCGGCGGGCTCTGGCTACAGCCGCTGACCGGGGTCGGTCTGTCTTTGGAAAGCCAGCTGATGGACGCTTGGAGCAAGACGGTCGTGCGCATCGCGGGCGAAGACGCGGCCGAGGTCGCGGCGCCCCTTTTGCTGGTGAGCGCGGGTTTGATGGCGGAGTTTTGATGAACAAGGCGGCCCTGTTCCTGGTTTTCCCCTGCGCGATTGGCTGCGATGCCAACGTCGTCGACGCCGTACGCGAACCGCCGCCGCCTGCTTCCATGCAGGCGCCGGTGCCGCTGAGCCCACTCGCCAGCTCGCTCATCCATCGCTACAGCTTCGCTGGTGAAGGCACGATCGTGCTCGACTCGAAGGGCGCGGCGCACGGCCAGCTGATCGGCACGAAATTACTCGGCACTGGCGTGCTGCCATTGGCAGGGGTGCGCACCGGCGAATACGTGAACCTGCCGAACGGCATCGTCTCCGGCCTGCACGACGCGACGTTCGAGGCGTGGTTGACCTGGAACGGCGGCGGCTCGTGGCAGCGCATCTTCGATTTCGGCGGCAGCACCAGCGGCGAGGACATGCCGGCAGGCGGCTCGAGCTACCTCTTTCTCACTACTTCTTCGGCCCTCGATACCGTACGGATGTTGCCGCCCAGCCTGCGCGTCGTCTACTCGCAGAACGGCATCGGCGACGAGGACCTCTGCTACAGCTCGGTGCCCTTTCCGATCGGCATCGCTACGCACGTCGCGGTCGTGATCGATCCGACCGCTAAAACCATGTCGCTCTATCAAGACGGCGCGCTCTTGAGCGAGTGCCCGCTCAAGCGACCGCTTTCGGCGATCGACGACGTCAACAACTGGCTCGGCCACTCCAACTTCGTCGCGGATGAGGATTTGTCAGCTAGTTACGACGAATTTCGCATCTACGCCGCCGCCCTCAGCGCGACGGAAATCAGCGACAGCTTCGCCGCCGGCCCCGACGCCAAGCCGTAACGTCTCGAGCAGCGAGCAAACAGGGAGCCGGGGAGTTGGGGAGGAATGAGAGTGAGATTTTGGGTGGGTATTACAGACGGGCTCGAGGCAACGAGGAGCCATGGGGCCTCGGTCGACTGCTCGATCAAAAAAACCTCCCCGACTCCCCGACTCCCTGTTTGCTCGTTCTCGTCTCGGTCTCGTTCACGGGCGCGGTAGGGCTTCGAGGGCTTCGGCTTGTTCGACGAGGTGGCGCGGACGTTTGGCGTAAACGTCGTCGAACAGCGACGAGACCGGCGGCGGTGGGGCCGACTCCGCAGCTTCAACGGCGAGATCCAGCTCGCGCGTGAGCTCGACGGTGAGCGCGTCGTCGAACGATTCGTCGAGGGCGCCGTCAGCTCGTAGGCGCCCGCGGATCAGCGCGATCGGATCGCGCTCTGCCCAGACGCGCGCCTCGGCTTCGTCGCGGTACCGGCTCGGGTCGTCGCTCGACGAGTGCGGGCCGACGCGGTACGTCAGGCATTCGATGAAGCTCGGGCCGCCGCCACCACGCGCGCGCTCGGCGGCGCGCTCTATCGCGTCGAGCACGATCTCCGCGTCGTTGCCGTCAACGCGCTCACCCGGGATGGCATACGCGGCTGCTTTCTCGAACAAAAGCGGATTTCCGGATTGGCGCGCAACCGGCACGCTGATCGCGAACTGGTTGTTCTGACAGACGAAAACGCACGGCGCGCGAAACACGCCGGCGAAGTTCAACGCGGCGTGAAAGTCGGGATGACTCGTGGCGCCGTCGCCCAGGAACGCCAGGCTGATGTCGCTCCGGCCCTGTTTTTTCGCGGCCAGCGCCATACCGACGGCGTGCGGAAGCTGCGTCGCGATACAGCTCGACCACGACACGACGTTGACGGAGCGCGCGCTCTGATGGCTCGGCATCTGCCGGCCAAGGCTAGGATCGAGCGAAGAGCCAAAGTCTTGGGCCAGGTAACGGTCGAGCGGGTAGCCTCGCACCAGCATCACGTAGCTTTCGCGCAGCGCCGGGAAGATCCAATCATCGGCGCGCAGCGCGAGACCGGCCGCGACCGGCGCGACCTCCTGGCCCGCGCATGAACCGTGAAAGCCGACGCGCCCTTGGCGTTGCAGTTGCACCAGCCGCTCGTCGAGCAGCCGTATCCGCCGCAGCTGCCGGTACAGCTCCAGGCGACGCCCATTCATCGCGTCACGCCCCGCCCGAGCTCGACGCGCCGTTGATCGAAGCCAGCGCGTCGTTGACGGCGTCCGGCTCGGCGCGTTCCGGAGCGCCGGTCATGCGCTCCAAAATCTCGCGTGCTTCGAGCAACCGCGCACGCCCAGCGGCCGCGACCGCCAGCGTGCGAGCGTCGCGCGACCAGGCCGAGAGGCCACGTAAGATCGCGGATTTGGCGCGCGGGTGACCAAGCTCGGCCAACGCGACCCGGGCGTGCCAGGAAACCGGCGTGCGCGCCCCGAATAGCCCGAAAGCGCGCCGCTCGAGGCCGGGGGTCGCGGCCGCCAGCTGCAGCTGACCGCACAGCTCGACGACGATGATCTCATCCTCGGCGTGAACGACGCGGCGCCGGGCGTTGACGATCTCGACCAACCGTTCGTTGCCGGCGGCCTCACCCAGCACCGCCAGCAAGATCGCCGCTGCCGCGCGCACGCCGTAGTTATCGTCGCGTAGCGCTCCGCGCGCCCGCTGCAACAGCGGCAGCGGCACCTGCTCGGGCGCGCGACCGCCGAACACCTCCTCGGCGACTCGGAAAGCGACGTGGCGCACTTCCGGATCGTGATCGCGCGAGCCGACCAGCAACGCCTCGAGCGCCGCCTCACCCTGAAGCCGCGCCAACGCGACGATTGCCTGGTAGCGCACCGCCGGCAGTCGATCGACCAAGCCGCGGGTCGCCGCGGCGCGTGCCTCAAGGTGCTCGGGCTCGGCCAGCTCGCCCACGCCGAGCAGTGCCATTTGGCGCACGGCCGGTTCCTGGTCGCTGGCCGCCGCCACCAAAACGTCGAGCTCGGTGCGAGCGTCGATATCAGCCAGCGAGAGCGCGGCGTTGGCGCGCACTTGCGGCTCGGGATCCGATTTCAGGCGCACGACCAGCGCCTGAACCGCCTCGTCGCTGCCGCCGCGGGCGTGCCGCTTCAAATCAATCAATGCCGCTAGGCGCACGTCCGGGCGCGCGTGCTCCGCGTCACGGAGCGCAGCCTCTAGCGTGCGCGGAAGCGGCGTGAAGCCGAGCATCGCATCACCCGCCGGCGCCACCTTGATCGGCAGCTCCCGCAGCGGCGCCACCTTGGGCGGCCGCGTCCGTCCCGCCGCTGCCGCCGCTCCCAGCCGTGCCGCCCTGGCTCGGGTCGACCGACATTTCCGGAGCCAGCTCGGAAGTACACACGTTGATCTCGCCGGCTCGGCCGCCGTCGCCTACCGGCGGGGCCGTGGTCGGCACCAGGCACGCGCGATGGCCACGGTCGCGATCGATCAAGATCGCGCCCCATTTCTTCTTCTGATCAGCGTTCGAGAGATCAGCGCAGGTGTAGCCAGCGCGACAGTCGCTGTCGCTGCTACAGGTCGCCATGCAGAACGCTCGCCCGAACGGCGACGGCGATTGCTTGTCCAGACACGCCGCGACCGGCGAGCGCTGCGCGCCGAACTCCAAGCACAGCGACTCCTCCGCCGGACAGGTTCCGGGCTCGCAGTTGTAGACCGTGCAGTAGCCGCTCGGGGCGGTGATGTCACACAAGCGATCGCCAGCCGCCGAGCAATCAGTAGAGAGCCGGCATTCGTCCCCAATCTTCGGTTTGCAGCCCGCAGCGACGGCGGCGAGCGCGCACAGGAGCAGCAGCTTTTCGGACAGGCGGAGCATGAGCGGGCGGATCCATAGCATTAACTGCGCATAGGAAGCCGGGATCCGACAGTGTGGGCCGAAATTCTTGCTTATTCGCCGGGCATCGGACAGAACGCCTGGACAACGTCAGCTGAGCCATGGCCACCCACATCACTCAAGACTGCATCAACTGCGGCGCCTGCGAGCCGGAGTGCCCAAACGAAGCCATCTCCGAGGGTGACTCCATCTACATCATCGACCCGGAGCTATGCACCGAGTGCGTCGGTTTCTACGACCACGAAGCGTGCCAGGCAGTCTGCCCGGTCGAGTGCTGCGTACCGGATCCGAGTCACGTCGAAGCCGAGGCGGACCTGCTGGAGCGCGCGCTTCGACTTCACCCCGACGACGGCGAGCTGCAGAAGCGCGCCGACGCGAACACGATCGCCTCGCGGTTTCGCAAGTGACCCCGCGCGCAGGCTGGGCAAAGGTCACGCCAGCCGCGATCTTGCTCACCGGCTGCGGCGGGGGCGCACCACTACTCCACCCCGCGCACACGCTAACTAACGGCGACGTCAGCTTCGCGGCGGGCACCAGCGGACGCTTCACACTCGGCGGGTTGCGCAGTGCCGAAGACCGACTGGACGCTGCTGGCGCGACGCGCGGCGGTGCCACCACGCCCGACGAACGCGACGGCTTCGTGAAAGGTGCGCTGTCACGGTTTGCGGTCGCACCGGGCGTCGCGCCGTTCGTCGCCGCGCGCGCCGGGCTAGGCCATCACAACGAAGCCGGCCTGACCTACAGCGGGCGCGCTTTTCGAATCGATGGGCGTCACGCCTTCGAGTGGCCCAAACTCGCGCTCAGCCTCGGACTGATGGCAACGGGAGCCTTGGCCCGCCCCGGCAAGCAGCCGCCGCTCGACGTCAGTGACCAACCGGGGGGCGACCCCGGCTTGAGCAACGTGACGCTCGCGAGCCTGACCGGTTACGGTCTCGAGCTGCCGGTGCTGTTCGGCTACCGGAGCGACGCCGACGTGGTGAAGCTTTGGACGGGGCTGCGCGCTGGCTTCGAGCGCGACTCCGCCAACGTTTCGCTGATGGTGGAGCCGGACATCCTGCTCGGCACACGGGCATCCGCGATGCGCTGGTGGGGCGGAGGCTTGGTCGGCTTCTCGGTCGGCCTCGCGCCGATCGAGGTTCGTGTCGAAGTCGACGCGGCTTATGAAAGCGTTCACGGAACCCTGCTCACGCAGGCCGAAGAGCTGTCCGGCGACGTGGCCGGCTGGTCGCTCACGCCGGCGATGGCGATCTCGGCAAAATTCTGAGCGTGAGCGATGGCCGCTTGCCCCGACCCGGGCCTGCGCTTACCATTTCAGCGTGCGACTGACGGCTCCTCACCTGTTCGGCTTCCTGCTGCTCGCGAGCGCTTGCGGCACGACGGGCTCGAACGAAGCCGTCGCCACGTCGACCCACGCGCTCTTGCGCGTCGAGCGCAGCACGCAGGTCGGCTTCGAGGGTCAAGCCACGGGTGCAGCGTTCGCCGGTGTGGTGCGCGTGCCCGAGCTGGCCGATCCGGAAGCTTTGCTGCGCCTCTCTGGCAAAGGGCCAACGCTGCCCGCGCCGGGTCAATGCATGACGCCGAGCCACGAGCGCGACGCCGCGCCGGCTGGCGATCTGGGCCGGGCCGAGTTCTTGGACGCCGGCGACGTACTGCTCGGCGCCAGCTCTGCACCAACGCTACTCGCGCCGCGCGCATTCCCCAGCTCGCCGATGGAGCCGTTGTCGGGCGTCGTCTACACCTCGCGTGATCGCGCGTCGGAGCCACTGCCGAGCGGTGGCGCTTATGTATTGAAGACCACCGGCAGCGACCAATTGCCGGGGCTTGAGCTGCGCGTCCAAGCTCCGGAAGAGCTGCGCGACGTCGCGGTGGGTGGCGCGGCGTTCGGCGCCGTTGCGAACGTCAACGGCAGCAGTGAGGTCCCCGTAACCTGGCGCGCCGGCGACGCGCGTGACCTGGTTTACGTCGAAATCACCGGCTCGGCCAACACCGGCAGCCTGGGCGTGTGCGCGTTCCGCGACTCCGATGGTCGCGGCATGCTGCCGCGCGGCTTGTTCGGCGCCAGCGGCGTCGGCAGCTTGGCATTCCACCGTTTACGTGAAGTCGCGGCCGACGTGCCCGCGCTCGATGGCGCTGAGGTTCGCTTCGATTTCGCGCTCAGCGCCGAAGTTGCGTTTCGCTGAGCCGATAGCTCGACCGCCGTCCGCAGACGACCGATGAGCGCCGCCCCGCACCACGTCTATTTCATCCCAGGCATCTTCGGGTTCGGCAGGCTCGCCGGCTACGATTACTTCAATCACGTGCGCGTTGGGTTGGAGGAGCGCTTCAACGCCGCCGGCCAAGAAGTGGTGTTCGAGGACATCCCGGCACCGCCCACCTCCTCACTTCGCTACCGGTCGCGTATCGTCGCGACGACGATCGAGCGCACGGCAGGCAGCGCCGGTCCGATCCATCTGGTCGGACATTCGACGGGCGGTTTGGATCTGCGGCTCGTGCTGTCGCCGACCGTCCGCTTGGGGCTCGACCCGAGCTTGCTCGAGTGGCGCTCGCGCGTGCAGAGCGCGGTGTCGATCAACGCGCCGCACTACGGCACGCCGGTAGCTGGGTTCTTTGCGACCGTGTCGGGCACCCGCATGTTGTACGCGCTCAGCTTGATCACGGTGATATCGCTGTCGATCGGCGAGCCTTCGTTGGCGATTTTTTCACGGGTGCTGGCGGGGGTGGGCGGGATTGACTCGATTTTCGGCGGAGACTTGCGGCTGTTCAGCCGAATCACCGACAACGTGTTGCGCTTCGTCGACAAGGACGCCCGAAGCGAGATCGGGGATTTTTTGAGCAAGGTGCGCGTCGACCAAGGCGGCATCATCCAGCTGATGCCGGAGGCCGTTGACCTGTTCAACGCTTCCACGGAACCGGATCCGGGCGTGCGCTTCGGCTGCGTGGCTTCGGCTGCGCCGCCGCCGCGCTCGATGCGACTGGCGCGGCGGATCCGCTCCCCGTACGCGGCGTTCACGGCTGCCATCTATTCGACGCTCTACCAATTCGCCAGCAAAGTTCCCGACGTCTACCCGTACGGCCGCCCGAGCGAGCGCGAGCTCGGCCTGCTACGCGCCGGCATCGACCAGGAGATCGACGACTCGCTGAACGACGGCATCGTGCCGACGCTGTCGATGCTGCACGGAACCTTGATTTGGGCTGGCGAAGCCGACCACCTCGACGTGTTGGGTCATTTCGCCGACGACGCGGACGAGGGCAAAAAAGCCGGTCACAGCCCGCATCGCGACTGGATCACCAGCGGCGCACGCTTTTCACGCATGCGCTTCAACGCGCTGCTCGACGCGCTGGCGACGTTTCAGCTCGGCGCGTAGCCCGAGCTTTCGACGCGTTCAGCCCGCGCTCGGTGTCGCGGCCGACGCGGCCGGCGTTGGCGCCGCGGCCGGAGCCTGGGGCAGCGCTGGAGACGGCGCGCCGACGATCGTGAAGCGCAGCGTGCGCGGTTGTTTTTGGCGAACGTAGGTGACCTCGAGCGACGGGGCTTGGCGGACGGCCTGGAAGGCATCGAAGGCATCCATTTCGCGCTCGATCGCCATGCCGTTGACGCGGGTGATGACGTCACCGGGCTGCAGGTCGACGCCCGTCCACAGCTCTGGCGGCTGCAAGCCAACGATACTCCAGCCAGAGAATTTGCCCGCCGAGAGACTCGGCTCGATCACGACGTGCGTGAGGAAGCGGCCAAGCCCAGCGTCGACGACGCTCTCCACGTCGGCGCGGTGTAGCGTGCCCGCGTTCGTTGCCGCAGGCGCAACCGCCGGCTTCGATGCGACCTTGATATCCGAGATCGTCCCCGGCTCGGGGGGGGGCATCGGATCGTTGACGGACGGATACGGCGAGGATGCGCAGGCGACAGCCACCAGCGGCGCGAAGCAAACCAGCAGACGCAGGGTCGGAGACACGGCTGAACTATGGGCCGTGCGGCCGAGGGGCGGCAAGTTTTCGCCGCGCTAGGTGGCCCTGCGGTCGCGAAAAAAGCCTGGATCGAGCGCGGTGACCGCGTTCAAGATGCAGGCCGCGACGTCCGACACCACGCCGACCCCGCTGACGTGCTGAACGCGATCGGTCGGCACCAGTCTTTCTGCCGCGCCGTAGACCGCGCACAGCCGCGTTTGCAGCTCGCGTGACTCGAACATCTCCTCGAGCCCGCCGCGCGAACGCCGGCGCTCTTCAGCGACCTCGAACGGCACGTCGATCACGATCGTCAAATCGGGACGCAGCGCCGCCGCGTTCAGCTCGCGGATCCACGGCACCACCTTCTCGCCGTTCGGCGCGGTCACCGACTGGTAGGCCAGGCTCGATAAATCGTAGCGATCGCTCAGTACGACCGCCCCTTCGCGCAGCGCGGGAACGATCGTCGAATCGAGATGGTCCATGCGGTCCGCCGCGAACAGCAGCGCCATCGTCGACCACGCAAACGCGCGCGGTCCGGTCGCGTCGGCGACGAACAAGCGCCGCTGCAACACCTGGCGGATCAAGGCGCCGATCGGCCCCGGGCTCGGCTCGCACGTCTCGACGACTTTGAGCCCACGCTGGCGTAGGGATTTGCCGAGCAGCTTGGTGTGGGTGGTGCTGCCCGAGCCATCGATACCCTCGACGACCACGAAAATGCCGGAGAAACGCCGCTCAAGTGCTGGCTCTGCTTCGCTCATCGTGCCTCCAGCGGCACCGCCATCGGTGCCGTGTCCTCCCCCAGTACCAGATTGTCGATCAGGCGGGTGGTGCCACAGAAGGCCGCCAGCGCGATCAGGGCTCGGTCCCCCACCTTGGCGTGCGGCTCGAGCGGGAAAAGCTCATCCGGATCGGCGATCTCGGCGTAGTCGGCGCGGAGTCCGGCTGCAGCGAGCGCGACCCGCACTGGGTCGATCAGGGCGCCCGCGCGGCGTTCGCCCGCGCCGTAGGCCGCCGCCGACGCTGCAAGCGCACGCGGGATAGAAAGCGCGCGTGTCCGCTCGTCTGCCGACAGGTAGGCGTTGCGTGAGCTCAGCGCCAAGCCATCCGCGTCGCGCACCGTCGGCTCGCCCACGACCTGAACGGGCAGCAGCAGATCGCGCGCCAGCCGCTCGATCACCTTCAGTTGCTGGTAGTCCTTGCGGCCGAACACCGCCGTGCATGGGCCAGCGACGGCGAAAAGCTTCGTTACGACCGTGGCGACGCCTTCGAAATGTCCGGGTCGCAACGGGCCGCACAGGTGGTCGGTCAGCCCGGCGACCCGCACGCGCGTCTTCTCACCCGGCGGGTACATCTCCTCCGGTGTTGGCGCCAAAACCAGATCGGCGCCCGCGCCGCCCAAGAGCTCGACATCGCGCTCGAGATTGCGCGGATACTTGGCGAAGTCTTCGTTCGGTCCAAACTGCGTCGGGTTGACGAAGATGCTTACCGCGACGCGTTCGGCGTACCGGCGCGCCACGCGCACCAAATGCAAATGCCCCGCGTGCAAGGCGCCCATCGTCGGCACGAAGCCGAGTCGTGCGCCGTCGGCACGCACGGCATCACACGCCGCCCGAAACTCCGCGTTTGTCGGGCAAATCGCCGGCTGAGTCATACGCTTCAGTCCCCGCTCGCCGGGCCATAGCCGGGCGGTAACGTGCCGATGACGGGCTTGTTGCCGGTCGCTTCCGCCTTCGGCCCAGCACCAAACGAGTGCGCGTCGGTCGGAAACGCGCCGCCCTGCACCTCCGCCACGTAGGCGCGCGTTGCGTCGACGATCGCTTCGCCCACTTCGGCGAAGCGCTTCACGAACCGCGGGCGCAAATCCGGATACATGCCCAAAAAATCGTAACAAACCAACACTTGTCCGTCGCAGCTCGGGCCAGCCCCGATGCCGACGGTCGGGATGCCGATTGAAGCGGTAATCTGCGCTCCCAGCTCGCTCGGGATACCTTCGAGCACGAGCCCGAAAGCGCCCGCCTGTTCCAGGATTTTGGCGTCAAGCAGCAACCGCTCTGCGGCATCGCTGCCCCTGCCCTGAACGCGAAAGCCGCCCATCGCATGCACGCTCTGCGGCGTGAGCCCGATGTGCCCCATCACCGGAATGCCAGCCGCTACAATTCGCCGAACGTGGTCGGCAAAATCGCGCCCGCCCTCGAGCTTCACCGACTCAAAGCCACCTTCTTTCAGCAGCTTGCCCGCCGACTCCACCGCCCGCTCCGGCGAGGATTGGTAGCTCATGAACGGCAGGTCGCCCATCACATGCGCCCGCACCGCGGCGCGCGACACCGCGCGGCCGTGGTAACACATCTCATCGAGCGTCACCGGCAGCGTATTCGCGAGCCCCTGCACGACCATACCCAGGGAATCGCCAACCAAAAGCACGTCGGCGCCGCCGGCCTCGAGCAGCTTGGCCATCGTCGCGTCGTACGCCGTCACCATCGCAATCTTGGGCCCATGCGTCTTCCTCGCACGCAACGCCGGCACCGTGATTTTCGCAGAAGACATGACGAGGCGAAGTTAGCATGCGCCGTCGCAACTTCCCGCGCAGTTTGCGGTCCAAACACCTACGCAGAGCGGCGCGCGATTCGAGATTCACAGGGAGTCCGGGAGGGACGAGAACGCATTTCTCGTTTGACGGAGGCCAAACAAGAAATCGATGCCCCCGGGATCGGCTGTCGAGGTGACCTCAACTCGGGGCTGAGACCTCGAGACGGCAGGTAGCCCACCCAAAAATCCTCCCCGACTCCCACCCTCCCTGTGAAAATCTCGGTCGTGCGGGGCCTGGCGAGCCTGTTGGGGGGACGCTAGGCTGGGTGGACGTGGTCGATTCGGTAGCAACCCTTGAGCTCGAGCGTTCGTTCGGGCGGGCGGCGCGCAAGGTACGCGGGCGGCTGGGGCTCCGGCGAGCGCTGAGCGGCGCCGCGTTCGGGCTATGCGCGGGTGCGCTTTCGGCGGGTGCCTTGTGGTGGCTGCGTCAGGGCGAGCTGCGGCCGTTCGCGGGCGGCTTGGGATTGCTCGGCGCAGGGGTGGGCGCGCTGTTGGCCGCGCGCAAACGTTGGAGCGACGAAGACGTCGCGCTGTATTTGGATGAGAAGCTCGGCGGTCGCGAGCAGATCGTTACGGCGCTCGGGCTCGGTGCACAGACGAGTGAAGCGGCGGCGCATCTGAAGCAGAACGCCGCTCAGTTGCTGAGCGCAGGCGCGGCCAAGTTGCGGGGACCGAAGGTGTGGGACGCGCCACAGATTCTGGGACCGGTCGCGGCAGCCGTGATCGTGTGGCTGTGCGTAGCGCCCTTGCCGAAAGCGCCGCCGGTCGCGCAGGCGCCGGGCGTCGAGCGCGTGAAGCAAACCGACGTGCAGGGGCTCGAGCGCATCGAGGCGCTACGCGATCAAAAAGGCCGCACACCCGAAGACGAACGGCGACTGCGCGCGCTGGCCGACGAAGCCAAGAAGCTGCGCGGCGATTTGGCGCAAGGCATGGAGAAGCGCGAAGCGTTGTCGCGGATGGCCAAGCTGCGCGACACGATCGCCGAGCTGCGCTCCGAGTTCGGCAAATCGCAAAATCGCCAAGGCCTCGAAGCGGCGATCGGCGCCTTGAGCGAGCATCCGGAGCTGCGCAAAGCGGCGCGCGCGCTCGGTGATGGCGACGTCACGGCGTTCGACCAAGAGATGCGGCGGCTGGCCAACCAAGCCGAGAAGCAATCGCGTGACAGCGCCAAGCACGCGCTCGAAGCCGCCGAGCGCGCAGCGCGCGAGAAAGGCGCGCCGCGCCTAGCCGACGCCTTGAAGGAGCAGCGCGACAGCTTCGACCAGCGCTCGGCCGACGCCGACGCACTGCGCGAGCTAGCCAAGGCGCTCGGCGGCAAGCTCGATCCGGAGGCGCTCGAAGACTTGAAAGAGTTCGGCAGCGGCGGTGATCCGAAGGCCGCGCGCCGCCTGGCCCAAGCGATGGGCAAAGCGCTGTCCAAGCTCAGCGAAGACGAACGCAAGCGGCTAGCCGAGCAGATGAAAAAGCAGCTCGACCAAAGTCCGGGCGGCGCCGCGTCACCGATGACGCGCCAAGAGCTAGCAGACATGGCGCGGCGTTTGGCGTCCGCCGAAGGCCAAAAAGACCTAGAAGAGCAGCTGCGAAAGCTCGCCAACCCCGACGCTTCGCGCGAAGCGCAGCGCGACGGCGCGCTCAACGACGCCGAGCGCGGCCTGGGCGACGCCGAGCGCGGGATGGGCGGGATGCCAATGCCAATGCCCGGTGGTGCGAATGGCGCCGGTGATCCGAGCGGCGACCCCGCTGGCACGCCGGGCAAACCAGCCAACGGCAAGGATCCGAGCGGCGGCCCTGGCTCCGCCCACGACACCGGCACCGGCGACCACAGCGGGCAGAGCCAGGCCGTCGCGGCTCCGGAGCTACGCGCCAAAGCCGAAGTGCGGCGGAGCGGCAAAGGTCCGATGCACGCCGCGACGCTCGGCCGTGCCCCGGCGCGTCCCGGGGACACCGCCAACCAGCGCGGTACCGGCAGCTTGGGCAGCGTCGCACCGGGCGAAATCGGCGCGGTCGAGCAGTCCGAAGTTCCCGAAGAATACCGCGAGCACGTCGGGCGTTACTTCGAGCCGTAACCATGGGCGCAACCTACGTGGCCCCACTCACCGAGCCGGACGCAGAGCGGGTGCTCGCAATTTTGAAGAGCGAGTCGGACCTTTTGCTCGTGAGCTACGGGCCGCACGCCGTCGATCTCCAGCTTCCGGACGCTCCCTCGCCGCACGCGGTCAACTTGGAAGCCAGCTATTCGGCCGGGACGCTCCGCCTATCATTTCACATGGACGAGGCGACAGTTCAGCGACAACGTGAATGGCTGTTGGAGCGCGCCCAGGCTCGCGGCGTTCGACTCACGCTGTCCCTCGTGCCCGGTTGAGCCGAGTTTGCTAGCATCCGGGCCCGCATGAGCGAATCGTTCCAGGCAAGGCTCGCGGCGGCGCGACAGGCGACCGAAGAGCTGATGACGGCCGTCGCCAGCGTGATCGTCGGTCAGCGTGACGTGGTCGAGCAGGTGCTGTGGGGTCTGGTCGCGGGCGGCCACGTGCTGCTCGAAGGCAACCCGGGCCTGGGCAAGACCTTGCTCGTTCGCACCTTGTCGAGCTGCCTCGATCTGCGCTTCTCGCGGATTCAATTCACGCCTGATCTGATGCCGAGCGACATCACGGGCACCAACGTGCTGGTGATGGGCGAAGCTTCGATGGCGGGCGGGCGCTTCGAGCTGCATCGCGGTCCGATCTTCGGCCAAGTGGTCTTGGCCGACGAGATCAACCGCGCCACGCCCAAGACGCAGAGCGCGCTGCTCGAAGCCATGCAAGAGCACTCGGTGACGATCGCGGGCGTGCGTCATGCGCTCGAGGAGCCGTTCTTCGTACTCGCGACCGAGAACCCGATCGAGATGGAGGGCACCTACCCCTTGCCCGAAGCGCAGCTCGATCGCTTCTTGCTGAAGGCGCTGGTGCAAAGCCCGGGCGACGAAGATTTTGCAAAAATTTTGCGACGAACGACCGGTGCTCCCACGCCACCGCCCGAGCGCGTGCTCACGCAGAGCGATGTCCTCGGTCTGCGCGCGCTGTGCCGCGAGGTCGAGGTGGCTGAACCGGTGCTGCGCTACGCGGCGCGGCTCGTCGCCAGCTCTGATCCTAGCTCGCCAGCGGCGCCCGAGCTGGTGCGGCGCAGCGTGCGCTTTGGGGCTGGCGTACGCGGTGGACAGTCGTTGGTGCTGGCTGGCAAAGCCATCGCGCTGCTCGAGGGCCGCGCGCAGGTGTCGTTCGACGACCTCAAGCGCGCAGCAGCGCCGGTGCTCCGGCACCGCATCTTGCGCAGCTTCGAGGGCGAGGCCGACGGCGTGACGACCGATCGCGTCGTCGCGGAGTTGCTGAAGGTCGTCGACACACTACCCGCGAACGTCGCTCACGCGGCGGCGGCAAGCTAGGTGCGCCTGTCCGGTTTGGCTTTCACGAAGCGGCTGCTCGGGGCGTGCCTGCTGCTCTTGCTCGCCAGCGTGGGCGGCCGCGCCCGAGCGGCTTCGCCGCTCGCGATTGACGTGGAGCCGACGCTCGGCGTCGGAACGCCGGCGGTCGACGGCTGGATGAGCACGCAAGTACACATCGAAAACCGCTCGAGCGAGGTGGTGCGCGGCACGCTCTCGGTCGAAGCCCAGGTGGCTTGGGCGCGCGGCTCCGGCGGCCCGCACAACGGCACCGACGTGCCGTTCTCGATCGCGGCGCGCTCGCAAGTGGCAATCGAGGTTCCGATCCACGGCTTTCCGGGGATGGCGCCGAGCCTGAGCGTCGCCGCGCGGGGCGTGGACGGTCAGCTGCTGGCCGAAGCCAAGAGCGCCGAGCTGCGGACGCACGATCCGCTGGTGTTCGACCTCAGCTCGCCGAGCCACGTGGCGCCAGCGCTGCGCATGCTCGGGGTGCCGCTGTCGAACTCGCGCTGGGGCGGCCTGACTTCGCCGATGGTGTCGGTGTCGAGCGCGCGCCAGGACGCGCACACCGGTGAGCCGGTGGTGCCCCACAGTGCCAGCGGTTACGCCGCGGCGACGGTCGTGCTTGCGACCTCCGCCGAGCTTGCGCTGATTGGTGAAGAGGCGCGAGCCGCCTTGTCCGACTGGTTGCTGGCGGGCGGTGCGCTGGCGCTGGTACCCGAACGTCCCGAAGATTTGCGCGCCACCTACCTGGAAGCTTGGGCAGGCGGCCCGGTGTACGAACAGCTAGCACCCGACGCCCTGCGTGAACCCACCGTCTTCACGCTGCCGATCGATCCGGGCGGCGGGCCATCCGGCGCGCGACCGTCCGGGCTGACCGAGCTGCGGCTCGCGCCGAGCACCGACTCGCGCGCGCGCTTGCGCAGCTACGGCGGCGGTAACTTGCGCCCGACGCCGTGGGGCGCGGCCGCCAGCTACGGGCTCGGCGAGCTGCATCTGCTCGGGTTTCGCCCGAACTCCGAGCCGTTCGTGAGCGATCCTTGGACGCATCACAAGCTGGCAGATTTGACGCGTCACGCTTGGGATCGCGACGCCGCGATCGCGCTGCCGTACGCCGAGGCTACGCTCGACGAATCGCGGCTCAGCCAAGTGCGGCGCGAGCTCGACCCCAACCAGGGCACGCGTTGGACAATCGTCGTGTCGGCGCTGTTGCTGTTGGCGTACGCCGGGCTCGCCGGGCCGCTGAATTTCTACCTAGCGCGGCGCGCCGGCAAACCGCTTCGCGCGCTCTTGCGCTTGCCGATGCTGTCAGGCCTGGCGCTGGTGCTGGTCGTCGCACTCGGGATGGCGGGTCGTGGCGTCAGCGGACGTGCGCGCCGGCTGACGCTGATCGAGGCCGGTGCCGGCATGACACGCGCAGCAGCCACGCGTTTCCGCGGTCTTTATGCGTCATCGGCGCGCGAACGTACCGTCCAAGTCAGCGCACGCGGCAACCTGCTCGACGTAACCGGCGACGCCGAACAGACCGGGCGCCGCCTGGTCGTCGACCGTGACGGCGCACGCCTGACCAACCTGCGCGGCCGCCCCTGGGAGGTCGTGGTGGTCGAAGAAGACGGCTTCATCGGGCTCGGCGGCGGCGTCAGCCTGCTGCGAACGGCCGACGGCGGCGTCACGATCAAAAACCGGCTCGGCCGCGATCTGATCGGCGTCGTGCTGATGCCCGGCGGGTCGCGCGGCGCCCGCTTCTTCATCCGCATCAAAGACGGCGAAGCGGTCCCGGAAAGCGTCGGCCAACCCTTGTCGATCACGCGCAGCGGCTCGCTCGGCCGCTCCAGCCTCAACCTCGAGTCGTCGGCGGAGCGGCTCGACAGCTGCAGCAAAGGCCTGAGCAGTGCTTGGGCGGCGATCGAAGCGGCAACCACGCACAGCATCGACTTTTGGCCCGCAGACGTGCCGGTGCTGCTCGGGCAGCTCGATGGCGGCGAAGGCAAGCTGACCGACAGCGGCTTCCCGCTCGAAGCCGACCGCACCCTGCTCAGGGTCGTCGGCGAAGGAGGCGTGCCGTGACTTTCATCTCATTTCAGCTGTCAGCACGCCCGCCGATCCTGCTTTCTGGCTTCGTTTTCGCTCCGGTCCGGTGCTCACGTACCCACGTACGCTCCGCTCCGGTCCTCGCGAAAGCCTCGCCAGAAAGCAGGCTTGGCGGGCGGGCAGCTAAAGCAGCTTCGCTAAAGGGCATGGGATGAGCGACCAACCGGCGATTCGTGTGCGCCACCTCTCCCACCGCTTCGGCGCGCGCGAGGTGCTGCGCGACGTGAGCTTCGACGTCGCGCACGGCGAGATTTTTGGCTTCATCGGCCCGAACGGCGCCGGTAAGACAACGACGATTCGCGTCATGGCGACGCTGCTCGAACCAGCCACCGGGCGGGTCGAGGTCGACGGCTTCGACGTCAGCATCGATCCGGACAAGGTGCGGCGAGCGATCGGCTACATGCCCGATCACGCCGGCGTCTACGAGCGCATCACGGTGCGCGAGTTTCTGGAGTTCTTCGCCGATGCCTACCAGGTGCCGGATCCGGGCGTGGTCGATGTGGTGCTCGAGCTGACCGATTTGAGCAAGCTCGACCGCCGTTTGGTGGCCGAGCTGAGCAAGGGCATGAAGCAGCGGCTGCAGGTCGCACGCATCCTGCTCCACGACCCCAAGGTGCTGATCTTGGACGAGCCGGCGAGCGATCTCGACCCGCGCGCCCGCATCGAATTGCGCGACCTCTTGCTCGAGCTGCGCGAGCTGGGCAAGACGATTTTCCTCTCGAGCCACATCCTCACCGAGCTTTCGGACGTCTGCACCTCGGTCGGGATCCTGGAGCGCGGCCAGTTGGTCGTGGCAGGCCCGATCGCGGCGCTCGGCGAAGAGCTGGCGCGCCGCGCGCGGGGTGATGCCGGCGCCGCCGGCTCCGTGCCGCACAGCGGCGACTTGGTTGCACCCCAACCGCTGCTCACGCCGGGCGGCGCCGCCATCCCACTGGCGACGCGGCGGCGGCTCAAGCTGCGCGTGCTAGGCGATTCGCGGCTGGTGGTGCCATTGCTGGCCGGTGGCGTCGGAGTACATCAGGTCGAACCCTCGCCCGGCGGCCTGTTGACGGTCGACTACACCGGCGACGAGCGCTTCGTGGCCGATGTGGTCCGCCACCTGGTCGGGCAAGGCGTCGGCGTCGTCGGCGTCGAACCGGAGCGCAACGAGCTTGAGCGCATCTTCCTCGAAGTCACCCGGGGAGATCTGCAATGAGCATCCAGTCCGGTTCGCCCTCGGTCCCGCCCTTGGCGCCAGGCTCGTCGGTCTTTGCGCGCGGTCGTTGGGGGTTCTCGCGCCTGACACGCGATCCGAATCCGGTCTGGATGCGCGAGCTGCGCCAGTCGGCCCGGCTGCAACGCACGCCGGTGATCCTCATGACCGTGGCGGTGGCGGTGGCGCTCTTGATCTGCTCGGTCGGCGGCATCGCCAGTGTCACCGCGGAGCCGGCCAAAGTCGGTGTGGGTATCTTCCACACCTTCTTTTCACTGACGTTCGCGCTGGTTACCTGGCTGGGGCCCGC